>OZ255840.1:5444041-6048934 GCA_965277795.1 Lapillicoccus sp. | reverse complement strand
TCGTAGCCGCAAAAGTCGCATTCGCACCCGCGTCGAGCCCAAGCCCGAGCCCGAGCCCCAGTTTCTTCTTCGGCAGTTCAGAGCCCAGACGCGGCTTTTTGGGTTTGGGTTTCGGTTTCGGTTTCGGCGCGGGTGTAGGCTTTGGTGGGTCGAGACCGAGGTCGATATTCGGGTTGGGGTTGTGGTTGGGCTTAGGTTTAGGAGCGGGGGTAGCGTTGAGGGGGATCGGAAGGCCGGGGGGTTTGAGACTTCGGAGCTTGGGTGCGGGGCACGGTTTGGAGGGCTCGTCCGGGTGGTCTTTGGGTGTGGAAACGTTTTTCGTGGGGTGCGTGGGAGGCGCGTCCTTGCCGCCACCCTCACCCACGGCTTCCTCCTGCGAATGATAATACACGAGTTGCTGATCCCATTCGACCGTTTTCTCTTTCGCCTTCTTCGCCCCCTTCACCCCCTTGGCGCCCATCTCTTTCACCCCAGGCGAAGTCTCTACATCTAGCCCTTTAAGCCTCAAAGCAGGCAATCTCGCCCCCCCTTTATTCCTCCTCGTGTTCGCCCTCGTCACCCCCGCCAACTCCTGCGCCTCGCTCTTCTTCAACATAACCGGCTCCGCCCCCTCAATCATCCCCCTCCTGACAACAGGAATGAAACTCGGTCCGCCGAGTTGATTCTTATTCGCCGCGGCGGGGGTGGGCAGTCTAGTCCTCGCGCTCCGCCGACAGGATGTAGGTTCCTTCGGAGTCGCAGCTGCATCGTCGTCGGCGTCGTCGTCGTCGTCACCATCGTTATTGGAGTCGACGTGTTTATCCACCTCCCCCGGGGGCGTGCCAAGTCTGAGTGGCACGTCGCGGGATTTTGTTGGCGAGGGGGAGTTGCGGTCGAGTTCGAAGAGGGCTTTGCGGGGAGAGCGACGAGGGGAGCGGCGAGGAGGGGATGGGAGGGGTTTGGCGGTGTCTAGGGTGTTGAGTGGCTCGGAGGGGGTGGGGGTCGCTTTTGCGGCTTTGTGGGCGCGGGCGCGGTTGAGGAAGTCTTTGAGGAGGGTGGTGTCGTCGCTGAAGCGGGTGCCGGAGCGGGTGCGGGATTGGGGTAGGGTGGGAGGGTCGTTGGGTTGGCGGGTGTCTCCTACGGAAGGGTTGGTGTCTGCTCCCACTGTTGAGCTCTCCGCCTCTGGTTGTGTCGCGTCCAGGGTCTGACTTTTGTTGGGTGAGGCGCCGGGTCGATGCCTTGAGAAAGGGCTCTTACTCGTTGGAAGCGCCAATGTTTCTACCACCCAAGATTGATCTATACTTTCCTCATCACGCGCAGGAGATTCTGACCTGGGAGAGTCAGACATTTGAGGCTCGATAATCTCAGACTCGCCGTTCGAGAATCCAATGTTCAGTTCGCTAGCTTGGCTGTCGACTGCAGGCATAGACGATGCAGACAATGTGTCCTTGGGCGGACTCTGATCGATGTTTTCGGAATTTTGTTCGTGGAGGCTTTCGGGTTCCAGAACCGCATCATTTTGAACATCGGCTCCGGAGGAGTCGTGCCAGCTTATCGTGCTTTGGCTTCCAGGTGAACCGCAGTCCTTTTCAGGTAATGATGCCACCATTGTATTTTCCGCTCCATGATCAACGACAGGATCGCTCTCAAGGGAGATGTCCGCGGGGTTATGGACCTCGGCTGGGGTTTTCGGTGTTGTTGGGATCGCGTCTTCATTTTCGTTGTCTGCTGACGCCTCGTCCATACTATCTTGTGGGTTGCCAACAGATTCAGGCTCATCAGCCTCTACCACAATCAATTCTTGGGGTTTCTCCAGACTCTCCGGCTCTTCTGATGGCAGCGTCTCCCCTTGCAGTGCCTCGTCTGCACCCTCCCCATCGGCACACGAGTCCATTGCGTCTGAATGCCCAACATCCAGCTCGCTTGCTGGATGTTCATCTGTATCGTCTTCGCTCTCCTTCAGAGCTCGAGCTATCTCAAATGGGATATCAGTTCCCTCTGAGATCTGACCAGCTACTGATTTTCTTCTGTCCGATTTCAGGCTTTTGCGCTTAGCGAGTTTTCCTGTCAAAACACGATAG
Source organism: Lapillicoccus sp. (assembly GCA_965277795.1). Taxonomy (GTDB): domain Bacteria; phylum Actinomycetota; class Actinomycetes; order Actinomycetales; family Dermatophilaceae; genus Lapillicoccus. The sequence goes on along the minus strand of OZ255840.1, from coordinate 6,046,874 downwards.
TCAGCGTCACGTGTCCAAAGGCAGCCCTTTTGTTTACGGCACTAACTTCTTGGTGTCCCAGGAGCTCTAGCTCGCAGCGTAGTAACGTATTTGGGCGGCTTCTGGTTCAGCTGTGCTCCAGCGTTCTCCGGCGCATTGGTGATGCACTGGCGCTTGATCGGCCGATCTGTGTCCGCAAATTCCTCTTCAGGCCCAGTAGCATCGTCGTGCCCCTTTGAGGTTTCCGTAGAATGCTCAGGCTCTTTCGACCGCAGATTGTATCTTTTCCACACTTTGCGCCCTCGGTGTTGAGGCGCAGAGGGCTTGTGGGGCGCGCGTTCCCATGCTCTTGGTATGTGAGGTACGACGCGACGTTGGAAATTGATTAATGGGTCATTTGGTCGCCTGAGGTTGATCGTAAGTTTGTGGTAAATGGAGGTGCAAAGAGGCGCATGGGCACAAGACGTACCATGATGAGGCAGACACTGTAGAATGCGGTGGTATGGCTGCCATCTTGTCGCAGCTAACAATGTAGAAGTATTGAAGAGGCTAGTATATACGAGAATACTATGAGCCCAAGTCCCCGGCGTAAATACAAGTTATGCATACATGCTTTCGTGAATTGCAAAATATCAATCGAAGTGGGAGAGGCGGAAATCGAAGTAAACAAATCATGATGCGCGGGAGGACTAGCACCTTCCAAGCCTAGCGTAGCAACCGGTCAGGTTCCGAACGTCGTATCAAAATGATGTTCGAGAAGTCCTACAACCATCTGTATTCGTACATAACAGCTGCATCCTACATCATTTGCCGTCACTTCGTAATGCGTCTCCGGTAACCCACACTGCTCTCTCTGCCATCTTTTCGATAGATTATTTGGGCACACGCCACGCCTACGCCACCATGCCTGGCAAATCTACCAAACTCACCCCGACACGGTTACCGCCCCTCCCAAAGCTGCGAGTTCGGCGGCCGAATAAGGCGGAGGAAAACCCGTGTCTGGGGATCATGACATCCGTTCTGGGTATGTCGTATACACCAGCAGCTATTGTTGTTTCCGTGCGCTAACAGCTTTGATTCTTGCAGGTTGCTGGGCCTCGTCAGGATACAGTGTGTCAGGGTGTGCAACGCTAGAACAGCAATTGAGAGCCTGTATGGATGCACCGGTATGTGCTGATTCTGCTGGAGCTGAATGGGAAACCTACCTTAAGGCCATTGGGGGGAGCTGCTGGGGTGGATATGTACCGTTGCTAATGGCTTTGATCGATGCAGAGACCGAATTCGCAGAAGAAGAATTCGATCAACTACCATCTTATGAGGCTGTATCCAAAGATTATCGGACCGCATAAGAGGAAATGACTGGGCAGTCTAGCTGGGAGCGTGGTGTACAGTATGTATGTGGTTGTGAGGCCATGTCAAAGCAGCCTGAGACATAGATCAGGCTTGTGTCTGGTGGTCGCAGTCCAAGGTTCCCAAGCAAGCATAGTGCAAGGAGTTTGGGCAATCCCATGATAGGAGTTGGAGGCTTTGTTGATACTAGGGACGTAGTATATCTTCTTGTTTATACATCCAAGAAGTCGTTAACGAATACAAACTGAGCTTCTAGCCGTGACTGTATGCCTGCCTATCCAGAAAAATATGACCTTGTCACTAAGTTGACCGCCGCAGAGTGAGTTAATCAGCAAACATGCCAGCGCAAAGATCTTTCTGGCTGAAGAGAAACCCGGATGATGCACCACGGTCGACATATCATCACCGGCCCAGGAGCCCCAACTCCGAAATCGGTATCCACCTCCGATCGTTCGCGCCTGAGCCGAAACTCCACAGGTAATAGCTCCGAAATTCTCCCTTCCGGAGAACAACTATCCTATATGGCTGCACCCGCTATGCCGCCATCCAAGTATCTTATGATCCACCTGCCAGCCAGCGATTCCGGACCCGAAAACAGACCCATAACACCAAAGCGAAATCTTAGCATGAACGCCAGTATCGAGGGCCAACAAAAAAGACTCTACATGCTCCGAAAGCTTCTCCGATCGACGGCACCGGCATGTCTCCATGGTAATATTCACTTCCAGATGCCGCAGATTCGAAGCCGCATGCAAAACCTCTGCAAAATCCCGAAAATCCCCTTCTTGAAGGATCATGAACCCATCAAAGGTGATTCCCACGCGAATCCTTCTCATCAAGTTGCGCCGCTCGCTGGAAAGTCCATCGAGGTATGTAACGGCAGCGTCGAACACGTCCTCGATGGCGGAATCGGAATTGCAGAAGAATCGAAATGTATTCTCGGCAAAGAAGTATGGCATTGCTTCTCTGTTAATCTGCTTGTTGGCGAGAAGCAATGCTAAACGCTGGCCAGGGCTTTTGGGGGCAGTCGGCGACACCGAGGAAAAGCATCCACCGGTTTCGGTTTTGTTGGTGTTGATTACAACTTCTTTGTCGGGACACAAACAGAGGCCATAGATCCGGTTTCGGATTTCTCCAGGGAGGAGTAGGAATGGGAACGGCATCTTCTATGTCCGAGGGTGGAGACTGAGCCCAGTCTGTGGTAACGGAACCTGTGAGATGAAGTCAGTGAGAAAGTCGGGCGCTTGACATGATCGAAATAATGTTCACGAACTGTTTATCAAATCTTGAGAAAAACGCTGACATAGGAAGCCCAAACTTGAATGACTCCAGGCAATCTGACCCTTGCTGGGGAAAAAAGTACAAGTGAGTGGGAGTGGTCTCGGGAACGGAAGTGGAAGAGTTGAGTGTGAGTTGAGCTCGAGGTTGGGCATCACTGATGTGTTGGCCTCGGTGAATACAGCACAGTGAAGATCTGCCCCAAGGCTTGTTATGTCTTAAGAAACCTACCAACGACCAATGCAAGGAGACAGAATCCCGCGATAAAGCTACACGCATGAGAAAATATAGAAAAGGACGACTTTGGTTCTCTAGAGTTCAAATTCTTTGGGCTGGTTGAAGGTTCGATATGGTTTGGTAAAGCTGGAAGTGTTCTCGATGGATAGCTTGCTGCATTGGGGATATACCTGAATCGAGAAATCACTGCCCATTATGGACTTCGCACGAGGAACGTTTGATAAATCGGAAAAATGACCCAATGCCATATCCTGTCGTTGGATAATCATCTATTGTCCCTTCGCGACATCTTTAACTCGACGACTTCACGATGGCTTGGCAGGTGGGAGGGTATGGAGACCGTTTCTGCAGGCTAGTCAATTACTTTGTGGTGGAGTCCCAATTGTAGGTGATAGTTAGTCAGTAGAGTCACAACGATCTCGCAATTTGATGCAAAGGATTAGAAATGGAAAGGATGATGAGTTCGAAGGCAGGTATGCTCAGAGACTGAGAAAGAAAGTGAAGGATACATAGAAAATAAACTCAAAGACCACACAGGCCAGGCACAGTCGCCTAGAACCAGCCAGGGTGTAGTGGAAATACTGAAATACTCAGAAACTTCAATTTCACGCTGTACCATATTGCACCCTTCAATCGACTCGTAGGCAATTCTTCTCTCGCTAGCGCCTCCAACAATTTGCCCCATAGTATTTAGGTCCAGAAAGGGATTTGCGCTGCAGGGTCATACGACCAATTCTGTCATCAAACTTGTTCCACGTATCATCTAGCGCCAGGTCTGTCGGAAGGCGTTTGCCATTATTTCCACGTTTGGTCGGGGTCTCGCTGGGAGAAGGCGATCCATCGGCGCTATCCACTTCTCTGTCTCCTGCCCCAGAGTCTCCAGAGCGTCGTTCAGGGGCCTTGGGGGGCTGTTGAGCAGCTTGAGCCCTACTTCCAATCTCTTTCTTAGTATTATTAGGAGCAGGCAATTTCCCAGCGGTTTTCAATTCTCCCTTTCCTATCCTAGAGTCCCTAGAGCGTCGTTCTGGGGCCTTTGGGGGCTGTTGGACAGCTTGAGCCCTACTTCCAATCTCTTTCTTAGTGTTATTGGGAGCAGGCAATCTCCTGGCGCTTTTCGGTTCTCCACCTCCTGCTACAGAGTCTTCAGAGCGTCGTCCAGGGGCCTCAGGGGGCTCAGGACCAGGTTCGGCCCTACCCCCAACCTTTCTCTGAGTTTCATTGGGACGGGGCAATCTCTCAGCGCTTTTCGGTTCTTTATCTTCTGTCTCAGAGTCTTCAGAGCGTCGTTCAGGGCCCTTGGGGGGCTTAGGACTAGCTTGAACCCGTAGTACAACTTGTCTCTGAGTCTCGCTGGGAGGAGGTAGCCTCCCGGCGCTTTTCGGTTTTCCATCTCCTGGCTTCAAGTCCTTAAAGCGCCGATTGGGGTCCTCGGGGTGCTCATCAACATCTTCGACCCATTTTCCAACTTCTCTCCGTGTCTTGCTGGGAAGAACCGGACTCCCGACTCTTTCCGCCCTTCGTTCGTCGGTCAAGGGGCCTCCGTTTTCATTATGGTTTCGCGGTTTTGCTCCTTCCTCCTTGCGAGGCCGATCCGAGATTCTATCACTCTTCTGCCGGGGGGGTCTAGATTCATCGTGATCATGGGTGCGGGCCCTTTCTATCGGGCGGCCACTCGCTCTTGGGCGGTTCTTCCCGGTATTGAAACTAAAGAGGCTAGGCATGATTGATGCTAAGAGTGAAGGTTTGATGCCGTGTAGCAGCACAGACGGCCTTTGAATGAGCACGAGGGTTATTCGTAGTCGCGATCTTAGATTGTTTCGGCAAGATCAAGGGAAAACGGGCATATATGGAGGGATCTGTGATGTAGTATTTGTGGGTGATCCAAAACTATGAGACCAGTCAGAGCCAAAACACCAATTACTCGCAATCAGTAGAGAACTTTTACCTCGTCTTGAAAGGGGTAGAATCTAATAACTAACGGATTCTTGATAGCTCAGTTCTCGTTCTTCCCAGCTTGGCTGTTCCGTGTATAAGTAAGAATATCCAAGAAGAGCATGAGGACACGATATAAGTATCATATTCAAAGCCCTCTGGCTGAAAGTGAAGTGACCCATGTGTTCAACCACCTGATGATAAACGATCTACGATGCCGGTTCCCAAGTTCCCAACTCTTCTGAAACATGTTTTGAGTCGCCGTTGTACTGGAAATAGCGCACATGTGAAGGACTCTTTCGATCTATGATATCCTTTCTCGAATCCCCAGCCATCCTGAAACGACCCTCCCGTCATCGTCGTGCCGGATCTAGCGGACATCTGAAGGATTCTGTCAGTCTATCTGAAATGCACGGTAGAGATTGGTGTCAAGTTTTGAGCTCGAAACGCAGGTGAAGGTTGGTGGGCCGGTGGATGCCTAGGTAGCACAACCTCGGGAGTTAGGTTACACCATTTGCAGGACTGTGAATATGTTGACAGGGATAGGAATCGAAACGTGTTAGGCCATGCGGCTTAGGCTGTACAACCGCCGAGTAGGCAACGGCTGATGACGTGGACATGGAGAATTGCGCCTACAGCAGGCACATGCTCCTACATCTCGGAGATTCGTAGTCCATCGGCGTAACACCGCCGGATGCCCTGCCACTACGAGTAAGTCTTTGTCTTATAAGATCCACACAAGCAGTTTCACCTACCGTCAGGAGGGTGTGGGGTCGGACAGGGTTAGCTTGTGGAACGAGTGGGCAGTTGGATGTCTCTGGTTGTAACCTTCAGAGACAGCGTTTGTGAAGTGAGCAAAAAGACATGCAATTAGACCAGCATGTACATTCCCCAACTCCCGAAAGACCGGTACTGAAATGATCCTCGCCTGCCTTGTGGAGCCACGTTATCTCGCCTGTGGCACAGACATCGATCTCCTTTCTGAAATCCAGCCAGTGCTTGAGCCGAGCCCATCTTAAGGTGACGGTTAGATCCAATGAATCACCAAGCACTTCGAAGAAGGTATTCGCTATCGCCGGGGGCTGATCAGAATGAGGACACAGGTCCTGCGACAAGACCAATCCCAGCCGACGTAAATTGAGTGCTGGACGGACTGTCTTTGCAAGCCATGATACAGTGAGGCGAGCTCTGTCCTCAGTTTTCGAAGCGTCTATCATGCCACGTGAACCACGGGCAGTATGGAAGAATACCTTTAATTCACATCTCCGAGGTGAGATCCCATGAAGGAATGATTGTAGTTCGCAACGAGGAGCAAGCATGGGATCTTTCGAAAAGCCAAACGTAATCTGGGTATAGAAAACGGGGATGGCCTCGTTGTAGATTTGCTTGTCGCTGAAAAATACATTCAAGAGTGACGCGTCGCCCTCAAAGCCCCACGGATGTGGATGAAAGTATTCAACCTCATGTTCTCCCTTGCTCGAATTGTAGTTTTCGAAACCAGGCCAGACGAATGAGAGACACCAGGTGAGTGTGCTTGCTAGGTAGTTTTCTCCAGGTGGAAAAGTACAGGATTCTACCCCGATTGTTTGTCCGGAGCACAACAGGTGCTCGTAGATAAGAAGTCTAATCTCTAGTGGAAGTCGAAGGAATGGAAACGACTTATCCGCCTGTCTCCACGGGATCCAGATCGTGACTCTTCTATTGAGAGTCAGGGCGGCCAGGACAAAGTCGAAACTGCGAGGCAACGTTCAGCTTGAGCATGAGTGCGATGTAGAACATACTTACTTTGTGTAACCGAGGTACGAAAGATTGAGGTATACGGATGCTAGCTCTATAGATTCAGCACATCCTCACAAACCGAAAAGAAATAACTCTCAGCAGACAGAACGAAGAGTAAGGATGAGAAGAAAGCAGGCATGAGAAATCCTGGAACCAGCATTATTTATTGCTAGCCGAGTATGCAAGGGGGACTTTGCATGTCAGGAACATGACACCTGTGTGACCTCAATGAAGACGCCCAACTACATCTTGAATCGATCTCTGCAATTACCACACAACTCTCCAATCCTGCATTACAGCCGTCGATCTTCCCATTAATCCGCCCCAACTTCACTCTTCACCTTCTTCGTCCACCCCTCCACCCCCTTCCGACAAACCCACTCCTGCACAACCCTCTCCTCCCCATAATCCGAAGAATACGTCATAATCCTAACTCTCAACTCAACCCCATCCGCAATCGCCCTATACAGCGACTCCAAAGCCGGCTTCCCCGCCCCCCACGCATCCCACAACCGCTTCGGCACCGCCACAGCCACCTGCACCAGTCCCTTCATCCCCTTCACCATATCCCAAACCGTCCGATCACCAACAATATTAAACCCCGCAAGCAGTCTAATACGCGTGACGCAATCCCGGCGACGCTTAGCAAGAGACCCAGTAAAGAGGTACAGATCCTTAGGGTCCGAAAAGGCGAAAGTGTTGCGAGAATAGAAGATCGGAAGCGCCTCCTTGTAGACTTGACGATTGACGCCCAGAAGCGCGAGGAAGCGACTAGGGTACACGAGATCCTGCGTGCGGGTTTTGCCGGCTTTCTTGTGGTGGCGGAGGACGAAGGTGCGGACGGGTTGGGGCGAGGGTGTGGGGTCGGGGACGCGGAGGCGGGCTTCGATCTCTTCGTAGTCGCAGAGGCTGAATGCGTAGATCTTGTCGCGGAGCTCACGCGGGAGTTCGAGGAATGGGAAGGGCAATTTTTTCTTACGCAAGTGGAGGCCTGGAGATGCGCAGATCAGTTTGAATCTTCAGGGAAGCGGTAGCATCAGCAGGAGGGAAGGCAGACCGGGGATGGCCGCGATGTCTCGCATGTTGACGGTTTCAAGGTCCGCAAGAGCGAAGACCTCACTTCCCAAGATCTCGTTCGATGTGGAAGCTTGAGCCTGAGGAAATTGTGAGCTGAGATGTTTTCGTCTTGTCATTGAGTAAGGAATCGTTACCTCCGAGTGTACTGGATCACTGCCGTTATGGAGTACTGATTTCATGAGCAAAGCAGCAAGTCCACACATAAGGAGGTGTTATAAAGATGAAATTGGCTGTTGTCATTGTTATTGTTGTGAAAATTTGAGTTTCACTTCACAACAGGTGAATGACTTTCGAACGTAGTGAAAACAAACGGAAGATAGACCGTATCTTGAGCACCAGAACGCCGCTTCTGATAATCCCTATATCCTAGAACCTTGAGCAACACAGGTATCACTTAACGCCACGCTAATGGGTCATTGTAAGCTCATGTCCAGAACATTCCAGCATCAGCTAAACATCCTTCTTCCCCTCTTCACTCCCTGGAGTCGTAGCGCCGGACGATACAAGCTCCATACCACCGTTCGAATATCTCCTACTTCTCTCTTGTCCTCTCTCTTGCATAGCCCCTCTAATCTTCTTACTGACCTCGTCCAGACTCGCCTTCGAATCGAGACTGCTAAAGGCCTTGAGAGAAAAACCAGCTGAAGCACCTACGCCGCCAGCCGAACTGCTCCGGCTTCTGCTCCGGCTGGGTGGACGGGTTGCGAAGAGTCCAATGCTACCGAGGTTACCAAATGACTCATTGCGGGGTAGATGGCCATCCTCTGAGGAGCCTCCCCCAATGCTGGCGTCCGCTGTCTTGCTGTGCGTAGGTGATGAAGGTGGAAAGCCATTCATAGCATCATGACTATCCGCACGAGTCGGCCTGGTTGGGCTCTTTTGTCCCTGTTTCATGCCCTCACGGAATGGGTCTGCAACGATGCGGTTCGCATCAAAATCTGGGAAAACCTCCGGTCCAAGGGTGTTGATGACCTCTGTAACCTCCGCTGATAGTGTCTCACGTTTCTCTCGCAGCTTTACCAGAGTATTCGCGGAAGAAGGATTGAGGGACAGCACCAGAGGTCTGAGCGACTTGACAATGTCCATTCCACTTTCGCCAAACCGTAGCGCAGCGAAGGTGATCGATGGAAAGAAGACCACACCGAAAGCCACGACCGTCCATAGTGGTACCCATTCAGGTATGTAGCCTTGCACACGATTGTAGTATGTCCACCAGGTCAACAATGCGGTGTAGAAGCCATTCAATACAGGGGCCAGAGCGAGTGCTACAAGCAGCTTCCATGTGGCCATGACATCTCGTCCTTGGAGCTTGACCGTCGAAGCTGCTAGAGCCTCACGAGATTTCTTGATAGAGATGATCTTACCAGCAATAAAGATTGGTGCGAAGAGCATCGTACCTGGTAAAGTGCCAATGGCCATGATCGCAAGCTTGCCGAGCCTGTAAATAAGTGTAAAGACAACTTTGTGTATGGAGAACTTTGCATACTCAACTTGGTGATCTCGTACACCTAAAAGCCAAAGCTGCTTGTTGTATGCTAGCACAGACTTCTTAAGGTTGATAATCCGAGGATCATCCTTGTAATGAGTGTAGCCCTTTACGAGTCGACGGTTCAGCTCTACCACCATAGGTAAAGGTAGCTTCTTGCCAGTTGGATTGTACAGCCGCCTAGCTGCTTGAATGAGCTAGGGAACGTTAGCATCCACAAACAAAAAGACGACCATGAGAGTACCGACCATCAGGGTGTCGTAATCAGGGCTCGTCACAGTCACAGCTACCAGAGATTGATAAACAATTTCCAGCAGTTGGCGCGTGGCTTCCCGTCTCTCGCCATTCTTGTACAACTCTACAAGCTCGCTAGGGACCTCAATAGGAGGACCGAACTCAACAACAGCCCGGGATCTGAACTTGTGAGCATGGAAGTAATTCATGCCGCAAGGGATGATCTTGAGCCCTGAATCCGGGTGGGCAGCTAGGGAGCCAAGAGCCATGATTGCGACGCCCGCTAGGAATTGCTTAGCATACTTGAAAGATTACAACAACGGTACCACTGGATCACTCACCCTTTAGCGGTAACAGTTCCGTTCTATCGTGACTACCACCCTCAGGAAAGATTCCAACGCAGCCGCCAGCCTCTAGGCGCTGAAATACTGCGTCGTACACCTTGGTCTGATCAACTTTCGGCGCCGTCTTGAACGGACTCCCTTTGTAGCCTTCGGCGGTATCTTTCTCCCCACTGCCACCGCCATTGATGAACTTGCCCTGGTCATTTATGTCGCTTCTGCCAGTAAGTTGCTTCAATGCGTCAGGGCCCTTGAACTCCCTCTTCAAACGCAGCTCCTCAGGGCCATGTATCTCCAGGATCTCGGCATTTGCCGCCGTACCATTGATCGTTGGAAGGACGAGAAGTCCTCCAATTTCGGCTTCCTTTTCGAACTGTGTCCCAACACCACGGATCAAGGTAGGGTCGTTTACCGGATTTGGGAGATATATTGTGCCTGTTCCAGCCTTGGTACTGTCCAAAGCCCTAGCGACAGGTACCGCACCGGCTGACCGCGAAAAAGCGCCGACAAATCTCCTCCTCATAGATTTTTCGGCGATGAGGAAGGCAACGCGGCGGTGGGATTCCATACGAAGTACCCGCATAAGTATCAGTGGGTCCACAAACTTGACTGGCCATTAGCGTCTACTTCCAAATGTAAGAATTCAAGCCCGCAACGCACCTGGTTTGCATGCGGCGCGGCAACGAAAATGACCGGCCCTCTCCTTGGGACTTTCCATGAACCTCGCGGATGAACCTCTCGGAAGAAGAGATCCACCACTATTGAAAAACCCCACAACACGAGGTCGTACACCCAGTTAATCATTGGGTACAACTCCTTGGTGCGCTTCGCCATCTTGTACCGGTCTCTTGTGTTGGTAATCGCTTCACAGCCTTTTTGGAGCTCCTGGAATTCGTTGATCTGGTAGGACGTAGATGGCTGACGACGTGTCCTGAGGGGGTTGGACAAGATCTCGACCAGGCATGAGGATTGCTTCTCGCATAGCACCTTTCATAATGACGACCGTCAGCAAAAGATTTCGACGGCGCGTCAGTGGAGACCTCTCAAGTTCCTCCGCGGAGTCACACGGATGTCATAAGGATGAGTAGCACTTACAACTCACGATACCGTGACCGAAGGTAGCCACAATGGGATAGCTGATTCACGATCTAATATTAACAAGCCTCGAGACAAACACTGTGGTAAAGGTTTACTGGTCGGACAGACGTCCGTGGAAAGATCGCAGCGACCAGCTAGCCACGGTGAAGTGGCCTCGGTCAGCGAATGATATGCGGTATCAGAATCAGGCAGCCGGTTGATGATAAAGTAAAGACAAGACAACGTTTTTCGGCAATGACGAAGAGGCCCGAGCTTTGCAGCCTTGCTGTGGCCGGTTTGGCGGGCACTGCGGGGATCGGTGCAGCTGGATCGGTGGCAGCAGCGGGGCTAAAGGAAGTGGCGATTCCCACCTACGACGAAAGCAATATTGACATGACGTTGGGAGTGTAGTTTGGAGGATTCCATGGCTACTTGTATTCTCACACTAGTGCTTTCTTTAGGTCTCATCTTTGTGGTTGGGCGGTCGAGAACTGCGAGGGTCTCCCCAGTCAGAGCTCAGAGGTGCCACTTATTTTGTTCCCCCTTGACCTGGTGGGAAAGCGTTCTTCCAACAAAACCAATACGCTTCGGCTTTGTCTCAACACTTAATTTCATGGGGCATCTTTCGACTGTATCGGTTCCATGTACTTCTGGATTTCTGAAGGATGATTCAAGCTTTAGAGGAGGCCGTGGTTTTTAGAAGCATCCATCAGACAACGACTGATGAAACACCTCCGAGTGATTGGCAGCACTATGGCTTTGCAGGAGTCCTGCTCTTGAAAGTGCTGTGCTTGAGCGCCGGTGCCCGTACTTACACTGCACAATCAACGGAACGCTGCAGGCAGATGGAATATGCCAATCGCTGTTTTGTGATCTCTGTTCGTCAGTGGCCATGCAATGCAGGAGGGAGACTACTGCCAGGAAGTAGATATGGTGCGAGGGGATTGGTAGTCTGGAATGCTCCCTTCTAATTACCTGATTGGGGTTATGCTAACAGTATTTGTAAACAAAACGTACTTCGCCGGGTACAGGGGATCTTGAGGGGACTCAACACCACGTCTATTCCTTCCCCGCCCGAATTTCTGCCCTGATGTATATCAAATCTTCCGCCAAATGGGCATGCCTTGTACTCAGGGCCGCCATCCATTCCTCGTCTCTTTCTGCGACAGCCCTCTCCAAGGCCTTCTGACCTTCCAGCTCAAGTCTCCGCATTTCTTCAGCCTGCAGCCTGATGATATCCTTCCACCTCGTCTCCCAGATATCTTCAACCTGGTTTCGTGCCTTGTCAACTGCTACTTGTTGTTCCTCCGACATCTGGTCTTCTCTTGTCGCAACCTTTTCGCGTGCCTTTTCTACCTCCCTGTCCCTAGCCCTAAGCTCTTTCCGATATGCCTGGTCTATGTCGTTGATCCTTTGGCGCATCTCTGCCAGCTGTTGTTGGTAGTTTTGGTCCACCGTACTCACTATTTGCTGGTAGTGTGCGAATAAGGCGTTGTCTGTATCAGCTGTTAGGGGTGAACCATTCTCAGATAACTCAGCTTCGCTATAGTCTGGCGATGGTCTGTCGCTGACTTGCGGATCATCAGAGTCGGCTGCTCTTTCCGTAATCGTGCTCGCAGAAAGATTGAGGCCCTCGTATGGAGGAGCCGCGTGCTCCAATGAAGTGACGCTGAGAATTGATCCGGGCCGTCGAGCGGCGAGTCTAAGAACATCCCGTACTAAAGTGAGATTGCTGCTCATGGGCTCCTCCCGCTGCAAGGTACCGATGCTAGTTTTGGTTCCTGTGGAGACGATACTAGAGGCTCGTGAACGAAGAGACCTTTCAAGTAGTCCTCCGTCTTCAGAGGTCGTCGCATTACTGGGTTGCGATGTTGACATTGTAGACGAAGAGCAGGCTGATGCCGACACTCACAACGTCACGGCCAGCGGTACATGTCTCTTTGCCGACGTCTTGATTGAAAGTTCTTAATCCTACTGCGAAACAGTCATATCGTAATACCAACAGTGGCCTTCTAGCCTCCTCCAGAACAGGTATCAAGGTAGATCGGTTGTGGGGCTGTGCCGGCGCTCAAGGCAGACACGGAAAGTAAAGGCGATGGCTAACGCTTTATATATATGTATATGTAGAAAGATGCTAGGTCATTATTGGCTATGTTCAATGTGAACAAAATAAGCAATGAAGAGATACCTCGATGATCATAGCGAACAGCAGCTTGTACTTTTGGTCCTGTCTAAATGACAGCTAAAGGCGCGTACACTAAGCACAAACTAACAGTTAGTGGCCTACACTTTACAACTGTCTACAAGTTACCTACCTTGGTATGTAATCTTACAACAATTTGTGCTGAGCACTGCTGAGGGGCCTCTTGTCCAACTCGGTGTGGTTCTTCATGGCGTCTCTCTGACTCAGTTCATTTTTTGACAAAAAAGACATAGGCACTTATTCAAGGGCCCTCCATCATTAAAAGTTCTTGAAAATCTGTCTTCATACTTAGTTAAGGTAAGTACAAGTAGTTTACCTTAAGCGACCCTCAGTGTACCTTGTAGTTTCCGCATAATCTGAGCTTGACTAGTAGCTAGCTTACACGCCGCTGGTTGTTTTATAAACGGCACCGTACATTTAGGGCTTTCCTCTTAAGGATTTAAGCAGGGCAGCGGAGGTTCTCATAAAATGACACCCCCCTTTCTTAGAATGGCACCCCCTCTAATCAGGTAATTCTGACACTACTAGCTAGCTATATCAGGTATTAATTAAACACATACAACAACATCTGGAAGACATTTTTCAATTTGTAATTACTCTTATTCTTTCAACATATCCTTTATCACTTGAAGCTCAACTTCCATCTCAAAAACCCACACCTATGTCCCTAAATGATGAAATATGACCTGTTCTCGCCATCCTCTTCATCCTCCTTGACAAGGAGGATGAGGAGAGCAGAGAGGAAGACAAGGGTGAGAGCAGCAGCATGAAACACCAAAGCAGATCTCTGAAGAGACTGCTGCAGAGCAGACAACCCTCTCTCAATTTGCTGACTTTGCCCCTGTGGCCAACCGTCTCAGCGATATGAGAATCTTGAGGGCAGCGAGGAGCAATGAGCTCAGGGGACTCCTTCCTATCAGGGAGTCTCAGAAGGCCTGATGGGGTTGTTTCAGCTTGTCAGTCAGTAGATCTCTGACCTAGGGGCATGCCGCCAAGTCAGTGATCCATTGCATGGCTGGCTGAGTGAGATTGAACAGCACTTCGTTGGCTGAGGCCGCCTCGGTTTTTTGGCAGAGAGGAAGGCCCTGGTATAGGAGCGGCAGCAGCGGCGAGAGGGTCAGCGGTGGTGAGGTAGGGGGCTGGGGGGGGGGGGGGTGATTTGTGCATGTACGGAATTTAGAGGTGGGGGTTTGGGTACACAAATATATAGTAGGTTAGTGTAGATGTATTACGGTCTATAATTGGTGCTCCATGCTCTCTTTGACGGACGCATTCTATGCAACACAGATTGTACACGCTCTAGTAGACATATAGGAAAGGTAGCACGGGTTTTTTGTGGCGAGAATGGCTGTACAGGCGTGAGATTTGCAGATTCCATTGGCACGGCGACTTGACAGCCCATAGACTTCGGTTGGAACTTTAAGGAATGCTGTATCTCATTGTCGAGGCTGTCGAGGGTCGTCATGAAGCAGTTCCTTACTTCAGTTGCCGGAAGAGCTTGGGCGCAGCACACTGGGTTGCGCAGTGCTGGAGGTGGAAGACTGCATTCGTCTAAGTCAGCCATCATCCTCTCCGAGTCCCACGACTTGGCGTTCCAAGGGCGAGTCTGACTCCTTAGAACTAAGAGAGGTGGAATATAGAGAAGTTATGACTGGCTTGGGGCTTTTGGTATAAGGGGTGGTGATGGCTTACACTCTTCCACACAATCCTCCTTCGGGCCCTTGTGCTTCGGATTCGAGTGCTGCACCGTCACGCGCTCGACACATTCTTCGTAGTGGTGCTTTGCAGGAGCGCATTCGGACGAGTTGGCGCATGCTATATCAAAAGCCTAGTCAGTCAAGATGCCCACCCGTGTATGCTATTAAGTGGCCGCCCCGACAACGCATGACAACCGTATCAACGGGCGAGTTCTGATGTGAACCACATACACCGCGCCGTGATGCTTCGACAATGGCAAAACACAACTGCTCCTTGCGTAGTGAATCTACATACCTTCCTCAATCTTCGGCTTTGGATCTTCTGGCTCTTCTGCCTCCTCCTCATCCTCCTCCTCTTCATCATCGCCCCCCTCCTTATCTCCTCCCTCTTCACCCCTATCTTCCCCTTCTCCCTTCTCCTCCTCCTCATCATCACCCTCTTTCTTCTCATCCCCACCCTCCTCATCCCCCTCAGACTTATCCTCGGTATCATCATTGTCCTTCTCTTCGGGCGCCGCCTCGGCATGCAGTTCCGTAAAGGAGAGCGAGGCGTAGAAGTCCTGGAAGAGGTCGGTGAACCCCATCGTGGGCGGTAGGATGGGGTTGTCGTTGTATGTAGGATGCAATTGGGTGGATTAGGGAGAGCTGTTGGCTGGAGAAAGAGAGAGGTGAAGCTGTGGCAGGGAAAGGAAGAAAGTTAAATGTTTCGCTGACGAGATCGATTGGGTCCTGCGATTGGCTGCCGGGGATAAGGACGCACGTGATTAGAGGTTCCGCCTCCATTTTTATTTTCTACTCCGTATCATTGCAAGTCCTACTGTAAATACGAGTAGCATCGCATTCCATCAAATGCCAGTTCTCATAACTTTTGGTATTGCAGCTTCCACATTCCATATCATCATTTATTAGACACTAATAGTATAGAATTTGCGACCAGTTTTGGAGCCACAATACTCCTTGTATCCACCCAAGCCCGAGTTGCCAGTTGAGCAAATTGCATCTATTGTGTAACACTTTCCGCTCCCAATGTACGCCAGCGCTGTTCATATTGTTGATCGTCCCTTGTACTTAGCGATGGAAATTTGCGCCTAAGATTCCCCATCATTGTGACCTCCTTATACTCTCCTCCAGATTGTCGATTACGCTGCTTCGTTGGACCTCGTCGTACCCTGGCGGGGGTTCCGTAGGCACTTCTGCGTGATCGCTAGACGGCGATTGATCTGATGAGGACTTCGCATTCCGCTCCGCGTCAGACGGTAGCAAAACACCACTGTCCCGCATCAGGGGGGGATTATTGGCAGGAGCCGAAATTGGTATTGGTTGCGCCAGTCGGACCGGTGGGACTGGTCTACTGGGCCCAATATCCTCATATGCTGGTAACTGATCTAAATGCACTGTTGACAGGTCCACTCCTGCCATTTGACCAGAATTTCCCGTCACCTGCCCGCTTTCCCTGGCAAGTTCGATAGCTTGCGAAAGACTCTCTCTTATTCGTTCGTATGTCGAATGAAAGTCGAATGCTCCACCCTCTTTAAAGGTCATTTTGATCTCCACAAATGCGTGATGTGGGGGAATTCCACCTCCTGTAACCGGCTGGAGTATACCGGTCCAAACATTGGCGCCGAAGAAGGGAGCGTGGACGTGAGCATCTTGAAGGTTCATGATGGGTGCAGAGAAGGATTTGAGATGTGTAGTAGGCGCCGCAGGTAGGTAAACGAGCTGCAAAGTGGCTCCTGATCAGTAATGGACGAAAGCACTCGAATCTCGGAAGGCCTACTCGTTGGTTCGTGAGAAAGGCTGTACCGGCACTGCTGTGTATTGCCAACGGTTCTTTCCCGGGGTATGAGTTCGGTGTCTGTATTGCTAGAGTAGTTCGTGGTGGCGAGGTGAACAGGATTCGTTCTTTCGGTAGGGGCACGAAACCCGTAGCCTCATCGAGCATCACCCAGCTGTCAACGCGATCGCGTAGTTTCTTTAGCATGCTGGTCTTCTGCTCTCGAATACCATATACGCAGCAAGGCAAAAGCAGAGGGTAGATGTGAGTTGCAAGGTAGTAGATGTGAGTGTGCAATGTGCCACGAAAGACGGCAATGTACCAATCCGTAGGATGAACAGTTCCCAGATCCACAGTCACATTCAGAGGGGTACTCACTTTATAGACATCTTCAAGCTCGTGCTCCCTTACGAGAAAGCTTTTGCGTACCGCTGGTTTGGTGCAGGGCAGGCTAAACGTGCGCTGGGCCGTAAACCCTGCACACAAGGTGTATGAGTGGAGGAAGTCGGACGTTCCCAGTGAGGGAACGAGAGGGAGAAAGTATCTCGACGCCTCGAACCCAGTCTAGCCAACCCAGGGATCGCTGGAGTAGTCAGGACCTGGTCAGTGAGTGTATGCCCGACAGCTTGATAGGTGCTGGATGGATTTGCCCCTCAGTTAGCACAGGTGGAGTTGTTCTTATGGGCTACCGCGGCTGGCACAATCAACGATATGATAATTATGGCGGCTGAGCAGGGATGGGAAAACTAAATATGCCTGGATGCCGCAATTCAAAGTGGTGTTGCAGTAGAGGATTATGATTCTGTAAGGAGAAGCGTGGGGGGAGAAGATCGGTGGCTGCCTGGAGTAAAACAGCGTTCAGGTCACTTGATCTGGCGGTGTCTGTATGACATTCCGTCACACTCGGCTTGCGGAAGCATCACAGGGCTTTTTGGTATAGAATGTATATCAATGTACTCCATAACGTTCACAGGTATGCACGAGGAAGACGAGCTTTCTCCTTCAACAACGAGTTGTCAAGTACAGGCTTACACATGTCATTGTTCTACTCTATCATTCTACTGTCCCCGAATATTCCAGCAGCCGCCGCTACCGAAAGGTCTGTGCGCTGTATGTACACTAAGGTACTTTTGCAGGACTGCAACGCCATTCAAGCCACGCTTTGTAGCTTCCTTACAGCCTATGGCTCCCGTTTTCCCTCTCAGATCTTCTAGGAATCTAAGATATTGCTACCAGGTCCAGAAGAGTGACTATTCTGCATCCATGTCTTTTGATTGATCAAGGAGCGTGCGCTTGTTTTGCTCTGTCGATTTGACTTCTACTCTATCCTATTCAGTTAAAGCCCTAACTAGCACGACATTACCGCTTTCGGCTGTGAGGGAAAGGGCACTGTATACTGTATCTTTCTTTCAACTTATGCACCCTGGGCTTGTCGCAAGCGATCTCTCATCTACCACTGCCGCTCTATTGGCAGCGGTGGTACTCCACTGCAGTGTTTTCCAACCATTACAATCCGCATGGTCCACTTCGAGGGGATCGTGAGCAATCAACAGGTCCAATGCTCGCAGATCTGAGTTTCATGCTGCTATGACAATACCTCCTGACTGCCGTCATCCGGAAATGTACGTCGGTCCTTACCCTCGCCTTCTAGGAGTCTATAAGGAACCCCTTCGACGCTTCGCCGGAACACATTCTCAGACGCTAGGGATTCTGTTCCACCCTCTGACGGAGGACTTGTACTTGGCGACCCCTCTCTGTGGAAATGTACTTCTTTAGGAGAAATATCGGGAAGCCCCTAAATTCACTCCCAAATGGGAATATATGGTCGGCTGGTGATTAGTACGTTTGATGTGTGCGCTTTCCATGGATGGCTCGCTACTTGGCCATGAGATATACTTGATGAACTAAACAAACAGTTGATTTGTCGCTTCCCTGCACTCATAGTTGGCTTCAACCACAAGTACAAGTGGCCCTGTTCCATTGTATTTTACGGGTGTTTAAGAAAGTTGAGACCTGACCTCATTTTTTTCAAGATGTTCAATAGGATAGTGGACACACTAGAACTTCTCAGCTCGAAACCCCACGGAAGTACAAGAATCCCATTACCTTTCCCCCACAAATACACCATAACATCTTCAACTCAACAAAGCACGCAATCATAGCAACCCATTACCATTCCTCCACTAGAACACCTCGACATCTTAGCTTAAGAAAGCACGCCAACATGATAACTCTACTACCCTTCCTCCACACAACCACCACAACACCTTCGCCTCAAACAATCACGCAGCCGTAATAACTCCTCTACCTTTCCTTTGCAAGAACTTCACGTCTCGGCTTAATGACGTGCTTCACCATTAGTATTGTCAGCTTCTTCTGAACTCTGTTCAGAACTCCCTGTTGATGCATCTTCTTCTGGTTCTGCCCATAGAAGCGTTATCCTGCGCCAGGTCTCAGACGAACCCCAAGTCACCCTCGCTCCAAATGCACCGCGAAGCCGAGTGTGGAGTTCAAGGGCGTCAATCTCATCTGTCGCGTCGACGAGCCGCCATAATCGTCCTTCCATGTCTTCGTCCCAAACGCGTGACCCTTGACGTAGTTGTTAGTCTCATTCATTCCAAGATATAGGGAAGATATGGAGGCCCTACCCGTGGCGAGTATATGAAATATCGCCTCTACCTCATCGGTACTCGTCTGCAGTGGAAATTCATGCGTCATCTGATTTGCGATCCGTTGCATCTGACCAGGAAATTGACGATGGAGGTCCTGGAGGCGAAGAAGCCACGGGAGGCGTCTAAGGGGCCAATGCTCGTTGTATCCATTGGGAACAGCGGTGGCACTCAGTCCATTCGTGACAGCACCGCCTGTACCATGAGTGTTACCAGTCCCGTTAGTCGAGACATTTTGGGGGTGACCATTCGGGCGCTGATTGTTTGAGCCTTCAGCATGTCCGTTTGACATCATTTCTGCAGGGTTAAGTCAACTGATCGGAGAGAGTCAAGGGAGGAGGTACAGGCTGGCAACTTACTAAAAAGTTTCGTGTGGCCTTGGGTTTGGAATTGACGATTCTCTTGCGAACTGTTGAGGCTCTTTTGGAAGCGTGAACGGAGCTAGGGCTTTGGTGCTGTGGAAGGGCCTGATGTGTTTTGCTGCGAGGGATTGTGGTCGGGCCAAGTAGACAAAGGAGCTGCAGGTTTGATGAGCTGTGTTATAAGGAGTGCCATATTGGTTTCTTATATAGACTTGAACTGACGGCGGTGGCAAAGCTGATGCCTTCGTCCTGCGTTTCACTGACAGTGAAGCAAAGGCTGTGAAACAGGAGGCAGTATCAGGTGGGCGGAAGGGCGATATTAAATGCATGTTAAAATACTCTAGGTACTGCCCTGCTCTGGCCCCCAAGAGTCTGTACTACCGCCCTTGATCTGAATCAGAGCGAGACATCTCTTCATGATTGGCATCCAGAGCACTTTTCGTTGTGGATGAACGCGGAACAACGGGGGACAACCTTGAAGAGAGTCAGTAACACAGAAAGGTATTGCGGAATCTAACGGACTTGTAGTATCAGCCAGGACACACCGGGAACATGCCTTTGAGGTGAATAGAGCCCTAATTGGTAACTTCGAAACCCAACCAGCGGCTGAAACATGTTGATATATCTTGAAAGGCATTCAAGTCGGCTTTGAGCCGTCCCAGCCAACCGACTCCAGCGCTCCGCGTTAGGCCGGCCATCCATGCCCATCATCGCTGTAGAAGCATCAATCATATTCCCCACCATTACATCCCTTCCGGCTCCTTTGCCACCACCCGCATGGGGCGTCCCCAGGAATTGGATCATAGATGTGTAAAGTTCTATATTAGCATGATGCGGGTTCTTTTGGGCGATTAGAAGGGCCTGGGAATACAAGATTAATCAATTGACCGTCCAGGCTCTGCTGCAGAGCACTCACATTCTTACACACTGTGCCACGTAGAGAATGAAACATGAAGCCAACCTGCCGCCTTCGTTCCCACACGTGCCCATGAAAAGGACCAAGACACATCGTGAATAACCTATTTAGTTACCTCCTCAACCCTCGAGCTCTCCAAAGACCTTCGGGCTAAACGAGCCATAGCAGCGAGAGACACGCCGAAGAGTGTGCGGGAGTCATAGCCGTAAGTGAATATTCCCGAGCCCGATAGCGATCTAGGCAGCAACTCATGAAGTCAAATGATACCATTGTTGGTAGTCTAGGTCCACCACCACCGAGCCCATGCACAGCAACGGTACCGACGTCGTACCTTGTTTCGAACGCTGGAGCGGCCTGTCCTCTTGGCTCTTAGACTGGGCGGAACCGTGCTTCCAGAGTCGAAAGGACTTGCTGCTTGCCATGCCGCGCGGGTGGATGACGGTATAAGTGAATACAAGATGCTGGGACCTTCCGACTGTAATGGAAATGCATAAGGTCGTGAATGTACGACCATGTGACAAGTGGGAAAAAGCTACCTGCAACTCTTCAATTTCCATTGAGATTATCAGGCTAAAAGAAAGAGTTGGCTTCTGACGCTGACAACGAAACCCAAAACATCGCTGGCTGAGCGGTTTCCCTCCTGATAAAGCTTGCAAAGAATTTGAACAGAATGATCTCATCCAATAGCTGCTCGGATAACTTCATTGAGCACCAAATCAGGCTAGAAGACAGAGATTGAAGGTGTTTGATGGGTGCTAGACGGTTGCATCAGAGGCACTGGAGAGCATTTCCAACTTTTCCTCGGCTGCATTAACGTAATTCCGGACGCCATGCCGAATCGGGTGCCATGCCGAATTATTTCCAGGCTCTAACCCTACCTATTATCATGAATAACTCCACCAGAAATGCTCAGATTGAGCTCGCTCTTGCTGATTTAGATCGTCAATTAATACCCAACTACCTTTGTATCGCTAAAGAGTATGGTCTTGTCGAAAGCACGCTTAGAAGATGTTATCAGGGTAAAACAGTATCTATTGAGGAAGCAAAGTCAGAATACTGGCAAAAGCTTACCTCTATTCAGGAGGATTTCCTAGTGGAGCGGATTAACTACTTGACCGATCGGGCAATCCCTCCAACACCTCAGATAGTGAGGAATCTTGCGCAGGAAATCACAAAAACATGCGTAGAAAAGGACTGGGTAGCGGCCTTTATCAAGCGGCATCAAAATAGACTAAAAAGTGTCTATCTGCAGCCAATTGACTGAAAATGTGTTAAATCCAAGTATCCTCCTGCCTATGAGCATTTCTATGAATTGGTAGCGTGTTTTTTAGCTGCATTTTGAACTCAATTGATTGAAAAATGGCTAATAAGTGTCTAGTATATCAATGCGGTCAAAAAATTCCATATTACCGCTGACAACACATGAAATTGGGATGAGAAAGGCTTCCTCATGGGCCTTATCAACACCATGAAGCGAATTGTGAGCTTGGAGGCCTTCAATTCAGGCTGAATCACCAAAGCAAGCCAAGATGGAAGCCGGGAGTTCATCAGTCTGCTTGCAGGTATTTCAGCTGCCGGTGTTGTCTTACCGCCAGCCTTAATCTATCAGAGCGAGACTGGTGATCTTCAGGACACTTGGTTGGAGGATTGAGTGCCTGAACAGGAGGCTTTCTTCAGTAGTTCTGCCAATGGATGAAGCTCAGACGTGTTTGGACTTGAATGGCTTCATAAGATATTTGAGCGCTATACAGCGCCAATTGCAGGCAATAGAAGACATCTTCTATTGGTCAATGGTCATAACAGTCATGTAAACATGGCATTTGTTGAAGCATGTGACAAGTTGCACATTTTGTTGTTAATTTTGCCCCCTCATTCAACGCATCATTTGCAGCCCCTGGACGTCAGTCTTTTCAGTCCATTGTCTACATCATACTCTAAGAATTTGAACACACTGATGCAGACTAGCTTCAGCCTTGTTGACATGTCTAAATGAGTGTTCTGGACACTCTTTTGGCCTGCTTAGAAAGCAGCTTTTACACCTGATAACGTCGAGTCCGCTTGGCGGGCAACCGGGCTATTTCCGCTCCACCCACCTACAGTATTGAACATCATCACCAGGCCAGAGCCTCTAGCAGCAGTCTCAGCATCACCAAAGACACCAATGAGCTGTCGCACTGTTCGCTGCACTCATTGTCAGTTCAAAATTGAGCCTACAAAGCTCTTGATGTCGAAGATCCTCCATGCAAATGAGCGGCTCGCAGTCACCCATGATATTGATCAACACACCATTCAAGAGCTTCAGGGCACCCTCAGGCAAGAAAAGAAGTGACGCCAGTGTGGAAAGCACCTCAATTTGAAGGGGGAGGAGGACAATGGGGCTCAGTTCTTCGGTCCAGAGGAGGTCAAGGCAGCTTTAGACTATCAGGCCTCAAAACAGCAGGAAGAGGAGCAGCGCAAGCAGGGAATCATTGATAGGAAGGTATTGGCAGCTGCCAGGAAGGTCCAGAAAGAGAAGGAGAGGGTGGAGCGGGCAGCAATCACCGCTGAGAAGCGGAAAGCTGCTGCGGAGGCCAGGGCAATCAAGGAGGAGGAAAAGCGAGCTCGCGCGGAGGCTAGGGCGGAGGCATTGCTGCAGAAGGACGTGCAAGCGAGACTACAGGCGAAATCTACAGTGTCTAAAGAAGCTCGGAAGACTCCAAAGAAACAGGCAAGACGCTCAATTCCGGTGGTGATTGAGGAGAAGGAGGAGGTAGTGGTTCAGGCTACATCGAGGGGAAGACAGGTGCAGAGGCCGCGGCGCTTTTGCGTATAAGTTGATTAACTCACATTTGATTTCGTTAGCCTCTATCTACTACATATCTAACTCTTAATTAATTTGATCTTATGGTTGTTGCACAATACCTAAAAACTGTGAGGTAATCAATGCGAAAAAAATTCGGCATGGCACCCGATTCGGCATGGCTCCCGGAATTACGTTATTCTCGGCTTGTCTCCGGCGACTTTTCGCCACTACTTTTTATTAACGTTATGTAGTTAGTCGCCGCCACCATCCAAGGGGAGTCAACACTAAGGTAGTGAACATTTACAATCGCAGTATTCTGACTGAACAGTTGAATAAATATGTCTACTAGAGCGTGTACAGTTCGTGTTGCATAGAATGTGTTCGTCAAAGAGAGCATGGAGCACCAACTGTAGACCGTAATATCTCTACACCAATCCGCCATATATTTGTGTACCCAAATCCCACCTCTAAATTTCGTACATTGCACAAATCACACCCTCCCCCCCCGCAACCCTTCCACCTACCCCTCTTCCCTCCCCTCTTCCCTCCCCTCTTCCCTCCCCTCCTCTCCCCTATCAGCCTCCCCCCTCCTCTTCACCACCTCCCCTCCCCACCACCCCAGCACCATCGGCGCCGGCACCACCACCCCCGCCAACACCGCCTGAAAAACCAACGTCCCCTTCATATTATCCCTCGGCCCCCTCACCACCCCCTTCAAGTGATCACTCACGATGATAAAAACGGCGCCGAACAACTGCCCGCCCGCCCAACAAACACAACTGCCCACCTCCGGCCCCACCGGATACGTGACCTCGACCAAAAACTCCAACGCCACGGGCACCAGACTGAAACTCGCGGCCCCCAGCACGCTGAGCACGACATACGGCGCGACGACGGAGCGACTGGGCGGCGCGAAGATGAACGCGAGGTACGAAAGTGCGATGAGGGGGACGAGGAATTTGATGAATAGGACGTAGCGTTTGGAGCGGTCGACGAGCGGG
This sequence comes from Lapillicoccus sp., assembly GCA_965277795.1. Lineage (GTDB taxonomy): Bacteria > Actinomycetota > Actinomycetes > Actinomycetales > Dermatophilaceae > Lapillicoccus. The sequence continues at coordinate 6,022,700 of OZ255840.1, read as the reverse complement.
GAGGTGACGGCGGCGGTGACGAGGCCGACGAGTATGAGTAGAGCGCCGGCGATGCCGGATTCGGTTTCGGTGTATCCATAAGGGGTGAGGATTTGAGTTAGGAGGGAGGAGAGCGAGTTGAACAGACCGACGTAGACGGCGAAGGGGAGGCAGACCAGCCAGAATTGCGGGGTCTTGGCTAATTGCCCGAGCGCGGTGCGTAGCGGGAGTGCCGGGCGGGAAGTACCCGATGCGGAGGCGGGGGTGGGCGGGGCGGCGGGGAGGAAAAAAGTTGGGATCGTCGCGGCGGAGGAGATGACGGCGATGTAGAGGGTTAGAGAAGGGATTTGGGCCGGGGTGGTGGCGAGGAAGGGGTCGATCAGTTGGGCCAGGGCACCACCGAATGGGTTGGCGAGACTGGCTACGGCGGTTGCGGAGACGCGGCCAGAGGGTGAGAACCACAGGTCGGAGTAGCGGGTTGGGGCGCTGAGGACGAAGGGCTGGGAGAGGCCGATAAGGATCTGTCCGAGGGTGAGGACGGCAAATCCGGTGGTGCGTTGGGGGAGGCGCGAACCGAGGTAGCGGAGCCAGTTGCCGAGGAGGAGGAGGAGGGACGCGAGCAGGAGGGAGGTGCGGGGGGGGTGGGAGTGTAGGATTAAGAGGGCGGGGGGGGAGGCGAGCAGGAAGGCGAAGAAGAAGAAGATGCTGAGCCAGTTTATGGTGGAGGGGGTGGTGTGGAAGTAGATGGAGGTTGTGTTGATTATGGGGGAGTAGGTGAGCCACTGGGTGGAGGGATGGGGTTAGAAATTGGGTTTGGGGTGGTGACGGAGAGGTTGGGAGGAGAATTGGGGGTGGGTGGTGGGAGTGGGGGGATGGGGACATATGGGGAGTGGGAAAGGAGGAATGGGAAGTAGGGGAATGGGGAATTGGGGGGGATAGGATGGGAAGGGAGAAGGAGGAGGGGAGAAAACGTACATCCCAGCTGACGACTATATTCAACAAGACCAACTGAACGAGCCCGAACCATCGTCGTTTGTAGACTTTATACACCACCCTCTCCCCCTCTTCTCCCCCTCCCCCTTCCCCCTCTCTCCCCATTCCCTCCATTCCCTCCACCACCCTCTCTCCCCCCTCATCCATATACGTATGCTCCACCCGCGCTTCGTCCTCGTCTCCAGAGCCCATCGCGCTCAACTCAGTCCATTCGCCGGAGTCGGATTGCGGTAGTAGAGATTGCTCTTCACCGGGTCGGCCGTGTCCTTGCCGAACATCCAGAGACATGTATGCAGGAGCGAAGTAACACGCCTGGAGGGCAGGAGGTCATCCTCGCTGGAGGATTATTTTAGTGCGCTGTAGGGGCCAAGCTGTAGGCCTAAGGCACGGTCGAGGCATATGCGCCAGGGCTTGGCGGGTCCATAGCGGAGCTTGCTTGGTTCGTATTGGGAATTCTGGGGGACGCGGTGCTACGAGGTTGGGAAAGTTGATCATGTTGTAGGTTATAGGATTAATTTAAGCATGATTGATTCAAGCATGATGAATGAATGCTTTCGCTGTCTATGTCTTTCTATATTCGTACATCTAACCCCTACCAATCCCCAGCAAATCAATGCCAGCTTTGGCAGCCATAGCGAGATGCCTAAGGTACAGCACCCCGACTCTAAGGTAATCCCTGACAAGCCCTGCATATCCGCAAACACTACTCCATTAATGCAATAAAGCACAGTTGGCATGAGATGAGATGAAACAGAACCTTCTTTTGACTTAAGCCATGCAACGCTACCATCATATATGGTCCCTAATCGCAACCCGCCACCCAAACAACAAAAACCGATCATACCTCGAAACCTCCCAGTCAGCCTACATGATGATAGCAGGCACTGAGAACCATTAGCAAAAGTACCTTTCTTTGCCTCCTTGGGATACATACCGTCAACGTTCTGCTTGATCGACTTGTGCGGCAATATCGATCCTCCATTCACATAGATCTCATCTCCAATCGTAACATCATCGCCCAGCACTGACACATTTTCAAGTCTTGCCCATCTCCCAATAGTGCTGTTCCAGCCCACGATGGTCGACTTCACCCAGGCGTGATCCTTGATTTTGCTGCCCGCGAGGAGCACACATCGTTGCAGTCTCACGCCATCTCCGATCACGACATTTGGCCCGATTGTGACATTGGGACCAATCCGGCAGTTTTTGCCAATCCTCGCCGAAGGGTCGACAAGCACGTTGCCGCCGTACACGTAGGGTTCCGATGATCTCGCAAGCTTCTTCGAGCCTTTTTTCGTGAGAGATGAGAGGTACAAGCAAGTGCCGGCAAGGAAATCTTTGGGCTGTCCAACGTCCATCCAGAATCCATCCAGATCAAAAGAGTGCAGTAAACCATCCTTACAGATAGCCGGGAAGATTTCTTGCTCGATCGAGGTGGGACGGAGTTCAATACGGTTCAGTACGCTCGGGTTGAGGATGTAGATACCGGCATTGATGCGGTTACCCACGAACTCGACGGGCTTCTCCACAAACCGGTCGATACGTGAGGTTTGGCCAGGCTTGTGCACAATGACACCGTACTTGGAAGGTTCCTCCACCTTTGTGACAACGATAGTTCCCTCGTCGCCGTGCTGCTTGTGGAATTCTGCCAATTGGTTGAAGGGGTAGTCGCAGATGACATCGGAGTTGAGCACGAAGAACGGAGTGTCGTCTTTTCCGAGGATCTTCTCTGCCAGCTTGAGCGGACCCGCCGTCCCAAGTGGTTCGGTCTCAACAGAGAACTCGATATTGACTCCGTACTCCTTCTCATACTATGAGAGGCTCAGCTCGGTGGCTTCATAACATCGATTGGCCGGCTAGAAGCCATTCTACTGACCTTCTGAAGGGCCGACACCATGATGTCAGGCCTATAGTTGACAGCCAGTACGATATCGGTAACGCCCGCGGCGGCCAGAGCTTCCACCTGATGCAGGATCATGGGGCGGTTGGCGAATTCGACCAATGGTTTGGGAAGTGTGAGAGTCTGATCATGGTCAGAATGTTGCCGCCATATGTGCGAGCTACTATGAGCTGCAGAGCCGCAGTCTCAATGAGCTTGGATCAGGAAGACGCCGTACCAGAGGTCGTAGTCGGGTACCAAATCCTCCCACGAGAATGAGAGCTACAAGGAAGAGAGATGTCAGCAAGCTATAGACGACAGGAAACTAGGGAAGCGCCTACCTTTCATCTTGAATATGGGTTAAGTGAAGTATTGGAGCGTAGAATTTGTACCGAGGTGACTTGGAAAGGGCGGTGGAGATGCTGTTGGGCTACAATACAATGGTTGAGTAAACGAGTGTGTTGCCGGTGTTGTAAGCTGCTGTAGTTGTAGAGTCTTTGTATTCGACAGAGCAGAGATGATACAAGAGTGTTGTGATGGTGTGGAGAGAAAGGACAGCTGGCAAGGGCGAATTCGTGGAAGAGATGAGATTTTGGACCGGTCAGGGTCTCGGCTCATGGCTCATCGTACTCGTATTTCTTTGCACCTTCAGCCTTGGCCTCCACCTGATCTTCGCGCAGGGATGGCAGAAAGGGGCGAAGACGCTAAGCAAGGTACTGAGGGCGGGAGCTAATTTAGATGGAATACCGAGAATACCTTACATGTAAGATACCTTACCAGATGCCGAGGGACACGGCTTCGTGTTACGGCTTCGTGTTCCGGCCAACACCGTGTACGGAAGTACCTACATCTGACCTTCACTGACAACCTTCATCTATTTCCAGACTCGGTCTGACCTCTTCAGCTGAGAGATGTCGTTGAATCCAAACACCTATCTGGCAATGTTATTCCGAGAGACTCAGGCATCCTTCGTCATCCATACAGAATTTCCACTCTACTCCCACTTTGCTTAGCATTATAGCCGGGGCTAAGGTACCTTGTCCCCCCCGAAGTGTGGGAAACCCCCCGAGGACCCTTGCGACCCTTCCAGCGAGCTGCAAGAACCCCCACCACGCGCTTCATACTTTCATCCACGATCCAGCTTCATTCACTTTACTTGTCCTCCGTTTATGCCATGCTTGTGATTTATCCCGGAGGTATGCAGAGCAACTGACATCCCATGCTCTCACCCAAACCAAATCGACTTCATGGAATGGAAAGACCTCAAAAGCAAAGGAAATGAATCGAAGAGGACGGTCCGACCATCATGCGGCCGCCCTTCATCGACCCGAAAAGAGCGGCGCTGGGGTCGAGTCGCAAGGATTCATGCCATCTCCTCAGGTGGCTTCATCAAATGTAGCTGGACTGAGGACCTTGGTGTCAATGGACGCTGGACACTTCTTTTCACTGTGTGTCGGGCGGCAGAATCTGGGCATGTCCAACATGCGGTCTTCTATGTACCTCGGCCGTCCTGCTTTCCTGCATCGGCATCGGTCGTACACCTGCGCCAACGAACTTCATCACCCACTCTCTCACCCTCTTCGCCTTTGCCACTTGCGGATCCGACTCATCTGCCTCATCAAGTTGTTTGGCGTCGTAAGCACCAACATCGTCCTCTCGATCCACCGCGTTTCGAAACAGTAGATCCAGTTTCGTGGTGTTCTTCCTCAAGCTCTGTCCATATACCTTGCCTCTGAACGAGTCTAATGCCACATTCCTTACCAGCACCACGTCTTGTGGTCTCAGCCCTTTGATCATGGAGCGCATGTCATCAGAACTTAACGTTCTCCCTGCCGCAGGAGTTGCTGAGGGGAGCCATACGTTGATGACGAACCCTGCTTTAGTCTCGTCACCCACGAGCATCTCCACTAATTCAATGAATCTTCCGCCCCTACGAGTCCTGAGACTGCGTGGCTGTGGCATTGAGATGACACCAACTATCAGATTGACCGTCATAGTTTGAGGAGTGATTGAGCGAAGGTAAGCCGCATTTGGAATATCGGAGAGATTACTGAGACGCCCGGATACTGGTACGACCCGGAGGGACTTGTCGGTCCGACTCTCGGTTGCATCAAAGCTTGAGAATGTTGAGTAGTCCGTGTCAGTCAACAAGGACGTTTCTGTGGCCTCGTGCGGTAAGATGATTTGAGATGACGGAATATCTTCGTGTACAGCGTAAGAGTGCTCGAAGAACTGAGATAGCGTTTCCTCATCTATCGGTTCTGAAGAGGATGAAGCACCAGATCCTGCTTCGTCCGATATGGTCGTTATCAAAGACTTATCCGAAGTCGTAAGGAATGATGTTCCGTCAGGGTCATAGCTTGCGACTGGGTCGTCTCCATGGGCCCAGTAGTGTCCATGCACTGCCGGTATTGGTGCCGGGACCACATACTCCATTTCCATGGGTAAAGACCTCCATACAGGTCTGGGGGGCGTCGAATATAAGCTTGGTTCAGACGAAACGACTTCATTTGGTAAGAAGCAAGGTAGCGTCAGCGCCGTCAAATCCTCTTCGGCCCACCTTAAAGTGCTTGACTCGGGAGCTCCAGAAAGAACTATAACCCGTTGGCCAGACATGAACAGATGTTCCAAGGTTTCCCATGTTGTGGATCAAGGGACTGGTTGTACAGTGTAAAGGTACATGTACACAGACGAAACTCGATCTGTTCACCCTGCATTAGTGCGATCAGATAACGCGTAAGGCTGGGGAAGCCTGAAAGCCCCATTGAAGGCCCCGTCACCATGCTTACTGCTTACGTCAAGGGATTGAAGATGCAGACAAAAAGTACACCTCTCTCGAAGAACCTACGTCGGTTGTGCTCGAGGAATTGAACGTTTTCATTTCTTGTTTCAGCTCAATCGTGATTCATTAGCGTCAGGCAGAGAGCCTCGGGGTGCCTGCAAGGAGCGGAACCTCTTCCGCCCTGCTCCAGTAATCAGCGGATCTATCCGCGACCAGCCAGCCAAGCTCATTTCCCAAAACCCCCCCTCCCATGCCCCAACCCCTCCGAAAGAAAATGACCTCCTCCCTCGCCTCTGTCCTCCGCCGAGGCGCCGCCTTCCTCACCCCCTCCACCTCTTCCGACTCCCTCCCGCGGCTCGACAACGGCGAATTCGCCACCGCCCCCGAAGGCCAACTCTTCCCGCAAGTGGACCCGGCAATCGACGGGGAAGATTGCTTCGACGACTGCGCGACATGCACGGTCCATCTGCCGCCGAAATGGAGTATTGATGAAAAGGAGAAGTTGTATGGGCATGTGAAGGGGTGGGCGACGCATATGGTTGTGGCGACGGGGAAGACGGATTGGGTGCGGGATGTGGAAGACGAGGGGGGGAGTGTGATGGAGGCGGTGAGGGAGTGTGGGATTAGGCCTGATAATGGGGTGGGTGTGCTCACTCCTTCTTACTTCCTCTCATGGATGATGTAGATGTGGCAAGAAAAATTGCGACAGTTACGCTGACCGGGGAAGGGGAACAGAGACTCATGCTCTCAGCATCCAATATGCCCCTCCCGCATAACCACACCGACTTCCCACAACCCGACCGCCCAACTACAGTCCTCCTCCTCCCCGCATTTACCGTTATCGAAAACGTCACCCCAGCGTCCGTTGGCGAGTTGATAACACACTACATCAACCCCGCGCCTACAAATACCACTCCCCTCTTCTCCGCTTCCGCTTCTCCGTCCCCTTCCCCAAACCCTCCATCCACCACCCCCACTCCTTCTACCTCCTCCCTCCCCACCTCCGCTTCTCCCTCCACCCATCCCATAACCACCTCTTCCCCATCAATTCCCCCCTCCCCCACACCACCCCCTCCCCCCCACCACACATTCACGACCCGCCCCCTCCCCCACACCCACCTCCTCCTCCTCTGCTCCCAACGCACCCGCGACGCCCGCTGCGGACAATCCGCCCCCCTCCTACGCCGAGAATTCGAACGCCACCTGCGCCCACTGGGCCTGTATCGAGACATACACGACGAGCGCCCCGGGGGGGTGGGGATATATTTCATCAGTCATGTGGGGGGCCATAAGTTTTCCGCTAACGTCATAGTTTATCGGCAGGGGGTGGGGGGGACGGGGAAAGTCAGTGGGGAGGGGAAGGCCGCGGGGGAGGAAGGCGGGAAGGAAGATGCGGCGCGGGAGGGGAATCAATGTATTTGGCTCGCGAGGGTGAGGCCGGAGGATTGTGAGGGTATTGTTAAGTTTACTGTTTTGCAGGGGAAGGTCGTTAAGCCGGAGAGGCAGCTGAGAGGGGGGTTTGATCGGGGGAAGGGGCTGGTGAGTTGGTAGGGGGGTAGGGGGGTAGGGGGGAAGGGGGGGGGAAAGTCATCGTGTCTTCGTCGTCGTAGCCGCCGAACGAGGGAGTTGATCGTTTGTCTAAAATTAGTGTCTGTGGCTATGTTAGATTTCTATGAGTTGGATGGATCATGGTTGGTGGGTTTTAGAACTCTTTGGGTGTTCAGAGCTCTTAGTATGCTTAGAAATTTACCGCGCTCTTAGAGGTTTTAGGGGTACATAGAGTTCTAAGAACTCTTGGAGTTTCCGATCTCGTGGAGGAAGTTTTTTGGGTTCTTAGGGCTCTTAGGGTTCTGAGTCTCTGGAATTCTTCGAGTATCAGGCGCAGTATCAGAACAAGCAACCGTTCCAGACCAGGGTACCACTTATATCTCTTAAAGTACTAGAAACTCCTAGGGTCATAAGAGAATATTCTCTCTATAGTCACGTGAAAACCGATAAGGCCAATCTATCATATCCAACCGCTATACCCAACACTCTCCAAAACGCCTCGCTAAAACGACTGGGTATACGCAAGCCGCTCTCTACAAACAACAACAAGAAGAAGACTAGAACGGCACACTAGACGCCGTAGTAATCGCATAAGGCAAATCCAACGGCGTCCTCGCCTCCGCCAACCTAATAACACTACCCGCAGACCCCCGCGTACTAACCGTCGACGCCCTCGTCCGCACCCTCCTAATCGGACTACTCGACGTTGACCTCGGCGCTCCCTGATCCGTCGTCGTCGTCCTCGGTGTACTCTTTCTCCGCGCACCCGGTGACGAAAGGCCCGTATACAGGAACCCCTGTCCCTGGCTGCGCGACCGAGACGCCTGCGGGCTATCGTCCCGGACAGACGGGGCGAATTCCTCGGCTTCGTAATACTCCGGCCGCGGCGTGCGCTGCACCGTCTCATTGGTCGAGAGACTGGCCTCGTCGCCGTCGTAGAGGTCACTTGCGGCGTCTTCCTCCGCGCGCAGTTCGGCGAGGATTTCGGGGTTGAGCTCTTTCATGCCGCGCAGGATTTCGGCGAAGATGTGCATGAGATTTCTGAAGGCCGTCTCGTTGAGGCCGTGGCTGGAAAAGCGCGCTTTTTCGTAGAGGGCGAGGAAGGACGGCCCGAGTGAGGGGGGTTTTATCATGGCGAGTGAGGTGAGGTGCGTGATGTAGTCCCGTAAGCCCATTGTTGCGGGTCGTTGGAGGAGTTCGACGGCTAGTGCATCGGGTAGAGGGATTTGGGTTGCGGTGGGGTCTTGTGGTGGGATGAGGTCGGGTTCGAAGAGAGGGTCGGGTGGGGCGAGGGAGACGGCTTTGGCTTCGATGAGGTGGGGGAGTTCGAGGATGACGGGCTCGAAATGGAGGTTTGGCAGGTCGGGGGAGGAGGGAGAGGACCAGCCGGGGTGAGAGATATTGCCCCATGTGCGGACCTCACGGTGTTGTGTTCCCTGTATAGTCTCTAGAGGAGTTCGTGAGGATACATCTATGTTTCCCGGAGTAGCTTCATCTGCTTTTAGATCTCTTGGTCGTGCCTCATAGGCTATCCGCGCATTTCTTGCCAAGCTCTCAATCACCATGCGCCGAACACTTTTGCTTACATCGCCCTTTTCGATTGGGATCCATGCCTTTGGTATGCTAGCCAGAGCACTCCTGTTGGTATACAGGCGACTCGCATACAAGAGTATGATCAGTACCAGAGTCAAAAAGTAGACGCCCGCGATAACGAAGATGTTGTAGAGTTGTCGGTTTTGGTAGGCCTGGAAGATGGAGTCGCCGGGGGTGATGAGTAGCAGGACGATGGTGATAAGAGTGAGGATGGTAAAGGTAGTACTGTAGAATATACGGAAGACTGGTATGTGCATAACTGGGCGCGCATGGCGCTGGCTATGAGGTTGGGAAGCCTATTCGATAGAAGGAGCGGCAATGAAGCCGACGATGAGGTGACTACTCCGTAAGCCCAATATTGTTGTCTGAAGTTGTTGAGTTGTTATCTGTTGCACTAAGAGCTGTTCTCGCACTGGCCGCGATTGCCTTTTGCCTGTTTAGCTCAGTTGTGCAAGTGACGTTTATCATTTTCTAATATGGGTATCGCACCTATGAGCTGCTACGAATCATCTTGAATCTCACAAAGATAGGTGAAAAACATCGATCGGACGTTGCCTCCAATTGCTTGATAAAGCCGAAGCTGGGCGAAAGCACGACCGCTGTCAAGGATCCACTGCTCTGCCGTCCATTGCGTACGCTTGCATGCCAATCTAATCATTCGCTGTTTCCCCGCACGATCCTTTCAGAGTTTGAGTCAAGAGTGGAAGATTAGAGGCCAAGATTAGAGGCCACGATCAGTTTGCTGGAGTAGTGTACTTTATGTAAATACATTTGGTTGTCGCTGGAAGCCTCTCCCATCTTGTTTTCTGCTCCGCTTTTCTGTCTATGTTGATGATTTTCCAGTCTTCCAGGTCTTCCAATCTTGACATAGAAAACCTTTTTCTTCCATACTACCTTATATAAGCTATGTCGGAACGCCAAACTGCTCCTTTTGGGACGTGGAAGAGTCCGATCACTTCTGAGCTTCTGTCTGCAAAAAGCATCCAGCTTCAAGGAGTTGCAGTACATGTAAGACTGTTGTTCTACTTTGTCTACGGCATTAGGTAGTTACTCATCGAAATAGGAGGCCACGGGCAACATATATCTTCTAGAGGGCCGCCCCGCCGAGGATGGAAGGTCGTGCATAGTCGAGCACTCAAAGACAGGTAGTAAGGATGCCTTGCCGCAAGGATCCAATGCCAGGTCTGCAGTCCACGAATATGGAGGAGGTGCCTTCACAGTAAGCCAGAAGGACAGTACTCTGGTCTTCGCAGACTGGACCACCAAGGGCGTGTTTCGTTCTTCTCCAAACTCCGGTGAACGAAATGCAATTATGGACGCAGATCCGGACGTTCGCTATGCGGATTTCAACGTCCACCCTACAAACTCTGACTGGGTCCTTGCGGTCAAGGAAGACCATCACTCCTCTGTAGTACAAAACTCTCTTGTGGCGATTGATGGTGCCACACGAAAAGTACAGACGCTGGCTGAGGGTGCTGACTTTTATGCTCACCCTCAGTTCAGTCCTGACGGCCTCCAGGTTTGTTGGACACAGTGGGATCACCCCGATATGCCATGGACAGGTACTATACTTTTCACCGCGAAATGGCATGGGTACGGGGCTCCCCTGGAAGGTCTCATCACAATTGCAGGTAAAGCAAGAGTCGAGAGTATAAGTCAACCAAGATGGGGCCTGGATGGATCACTTTTCTTTGCAAGCGATCGGACGGGTTATTGGCAACTCTATCAGATGCAACAGGGCACCCATGAAGTCAGGCAGATCAAATTGGAAGGGCTAGAAGATGTCGAATTTGCAGGGCCTGAATGGCTTTTGGCCAGGTGCGGAGATCCTTTTCCACTGGAGATGCAGTCCCACAAGCTTACTCTTCTTCTGGTAGCTGCACTTATGTACCTCTTGACGCTAGCACCCTCGTCGCAACATACACCAGGAATGCTAGTAACCGCGTGATAATCGTTGATATCACCAGAGACTCATACAGTGATCCAGAGTTGCCCTTCAATGACATTAGGAACGAAGCGATGGCGCGAGTTTCGGATACCAAATTCGTGGTCATTGGAAGCACTGCCGCCGCACCTGACGCGCTGTATCTTATCGACCTTAAACACCCGTCTGAAGCGCAAGTCCTTAAGTCTTCGGCTGACCTAGGCCTTCCGACTTCATTATATTCGGAAGCAGAGCACATTTCCTTTCCGCGCGTGTATGGAGACGAAAAAGATGGTCTAGGACATGCTTTGTATCTGCCACCCAAGAACCCTGAATATAAGGCGCCAGAAGGGCTACTTCCTCCACTGATAGTAGGGCTCCACGGCGGTCCCACCGCACATGAAGCACCGGGGCTATCCCTCATGTCCCAATACTGGACATCCCGGGGTTATGCTTTTGCACATGTGAATTATGCTGGGTCCACTGGTTATGGAAGAGCGTACCGTGACCGTTTGAACGGACAATGGGGCATTGCCGACGTTGCCGACGCAGCAAGCTGTGTAGCACACCTTATTTCTACTTCACGTGTCGATTCTTCACGCGTTGGAATACGGGGCGGTAGTGCAGGAGGATATGGAGTCCTTCAAGCCCTATGCGCCTACCCAGATATTTGGGCGGGTGGAGTGAGCTTGTATGGGATCAGTGGGCTGAAGGCTCTTACGGAAGACACGCATAAATTCGAGAGTCATTACCTCTTTGCGTTGATCTTCGATGAAGGTATTAGCGAAGAGGAGAAAGAAAAGATCTATCGAGAGCGTAGCCCGTACTTCCACGCGGACAAGATTAAGGCACCGGTTCTACTCTTACAAGGCAGTGTGGACAAAGTGGTTCCGCCTAGTCAAACGAGAGATATGGAAAGGACGATCAAGGAGAAGGGTGGTGATGTTGAGGTTGTTATCTTTGACGGAGAGGGTCATGGTTTCCGACAAGGGAAAAACGTGAAGAGGGCTGTAGAAGAGGAGGAGAGGTGGTGGGTTAAGACTTTACTGCGCACATAGATGTTGGATGTGAGGGCTATTTTGCGGCCATGGACGGAGAAATAGCTCATGCAAGACGCTTGAAAAATGCTCCGTAATACATTGAGTCCCGATCTTCCTAATAATGAACCTCTCGAAGTTGTAATTTTGCAAGGTAATTAGATTCGGCTAATGACCGCCGCGTACCCCCCCTTAACTGGGGCTTACCCTCCCGCTAACTTATGACTGCGGAGGACCCCCTATTATTACCTTTTGTCTCCGCTGAGTACCCCCCTCCCTCAAAGCTTCATTTCTCAAGTTCTAGAGGCTCAGTTTCTTCTTGATTGCTTGCAGCTTTGAAGTTCAATCTTTAGCACTTATTTAGAAGCTGTAAGATTGAATATTTCTCCAAACATGAAATATAGTATTGAGTTTCAGGGTTAGGCATTGTTGTCTCAGAGGCATGTGCTTTGAGAGAGGGAGTACACCTCAGTCTGAATTTTGAGATGAGGGGCTGCAGTCCTGCAGAGGTACTCCCCAGTCATGTTTTTCATCCGCGGTACTCGGCGGTCATTACCTTAGCCGTATTAGATTGGAAAAAGCGGCTTGAATTTCCGGCATTGTTCGTTAGTAACCTCAACGACACTATGACCTCCCCTTGTAGGTATTTCCACACAATCAAGAGGCCGGTTCCTCTAAAACCGTTTGAATGCTGAAAGCATTGAACATTTGGAGAGCTACTTCTCTCAAGCCTTGGGATGTGGTGACGAACTTATCATAACCCTTGCAGTGATCCTTCTGCGATGACTGGTCAATTGGACAAGACGACTAGGCATCGCAATGCGCCAAGCCAGTCCTCATCGAGGCATGAACACCGCTGCAAGTCAGCGACTGCAGAAGTGGGGTCAACGGTGATACGAGAAGGCCGCCCACGTGCTTCGACTTCCAGGATCGTTGCAGGCTGTTTCAACTTCAAGTGTCTTCAAGAGTAGCTAAGTAGTTCTTGAACGATAAGAGCTTAAGCTCCTTTTCAAATCTCCACTTTCAGTTCTTTGTTCTGTTCACTTGTTTGCATATATTTGTAGAGCTTTCTGTTAAGCTTGAAATCTCGTGCACCCTTCCCTGTTCAAATTCATTATCTCGCAGCTATGTCTCTCGATCATACCCCTCCCACTGTGGGTGAAGACTTCGAGAAGCAAGAGAAAGTCATTCCCACCGTTGAGGAACATGCCTCTTTGAGCTCTCTTGGGAAAGGGGAAGTTTTTTCTCTGCAAAGTGTCGACCCGGCTCTCAATGCCAAGATGCACCTTGTGAATAACGTAGGTCAGCCCCTACCTTCTATTGAGCCTTTACTGATACCCGTTGCAGGCAATCGATCAGATCGGGTGGACTACCTATCACTACAAGCTATTTGTCTTAAACGGGTTTGGGTAGGTGGTGCTTCGTGTCGTTCATATGGACCGCCATTGACATATTCCCTTTGTCAGGTATGCAGTTGATTCGCTGCTACTCCTCTTGCAGAGCATCGTTTCGGGCCAGGTTGTCTTGGAATTTCAGCCCAAATTCCACGCAGGCCTCACTATCGCGGTCTATCTCGGGATGCTCCTGGGGGCAATCTTCTGGGGATTTGGAGCAGACATCATTGGACGACGCACGGCTTTTAACACTTCCCTCTTCATCTGCTCCATTTTTGCGATTGTGGCTGGTGCATCGCCAAATTATGCGACTCTAGGGTTTTTCGTGTGGGCCTCGGCTTTTGGTGCTGGAGGAAATTTGGTATTGGACACAACCGTCTTCCTTGAGTACCTCCCATCGAGCAAGCAATGGGTATTGACCCTAATGGCATGCTGGTGGGGTTTGGGACAATTGGTAAGTAACCGAGTTGACGGTGGCTAAACGCGCCTGAATAAGACAAAGCACATGGGCTGACGCTATCATAGGTTGCTGGCTTGATTGCCTGGCCATTTATGTGTAAGTGTCTAGCCTTGTCAACAAAGGTAGAATATTGACAGCAAGTTTCCAGCAAACTATTCCTGCGCAACAGCAGCAACCTGTACCAAAGCCAACAACATGGGCTGGCGCTATCTTTGGTACACTTGTGGAAGCCTTGTGTTTATGATGAGCATAGCCCGCATCACGGTCATCCGCCTTAAAGAAACCCCAAAATATCTTCTCGGCGAAGGCAAGGATGAAGAAGTGGTCGAGACGTTACAATGGATGGCTACCAAGTATAATCGCCCATGCTCTCTAACAGCCGCGGAATTGATGGCATGCGGTATTGTGGGAACAAGTAAAAGCACGAAAGGCAAGTTCAGTATGAACGAGGTCATGGTGCATCTAAGGGGTCTCTTCCTCACGAAGAAGATTGGTTGGAGCACGACCTTGGTTTGGCTCTCGTGGACTCTCATTGGGTTAGCGTACCCATTGTACAACGTCTTCCTTCCCCAGTACCTGAAGTCAAGGGGAGCCGAGACTGGTTCAGACTCTAATTACATTATCTGGAGAAATTACGCCATCATTCAGATGTGTGGCATATGGGGTAGGCCTGTCCTAACTCAGAATCCTTTATAATGGCTAACCTCGGTAGGACCTGTTCTGGCCGGTCTTATCTGTGAAGTCAAATTCATTGGTCGCAAAGGTACTATGGTTATAGGAGCACTCGTTACTAGTCAGTGTCACGCCTCACCTACTGTATGCAAGGGATGTGAGATAATAATACCCTCTAACAGTGGCCTTCTTCTTTGCCTACACTCAAGTCCGCACAGCCGCCCAGAACCTCGGCTTTAATTGCGCCATCACGTTTTGTTTGAACATTTACTACGGATGTCTCTATGCCTATACTCCAGAGGTTATGCCGAGTGCACACAGAGCTACCGGTAACGGCCTGGCTGTTTCGTTCAACCGCATTATGGGAATTGTTAGTGCGGTTGTTGGTATTGCTGCTAACACTAGCACGTCTGTTCCCATCTTTATCTGCGCTGCGTAAGTGCTCCCGTTTCTGTATTTGTGCCCAAGGTGCTCATTTGTGTTATAGCCTCTACATCCTTATGGCCGTCGTGGCCATTTTACTCCCTTTCGAGCCGCAAGGCCGGCGATCAGCATGAGAAACCACCATTGGTAAGTCGGCACATCACTAATGAGCTGCGAAACTTTGCGGATACGAAACCATTTATCGTGAAGCTCTAAGCAATCAAGCTCTCAAGTATGAATGGAATCTGCCACAAGCGCTGATTTTCCCAACCATGTTCCCAAACACCCCATTCCATTTTAGCCCTAATGCCGCAAGCGCTATGCCTAGATTGACTTGCCCTCTCACGCGCTCTTCCCACCCTCAACCATCTTTCCGTACTTGTGGCACCTGATGATTTTCCACACCTTCTCCTTGATCGCGCCCTCCCCGTGCGGATCTCCACCGGCAACTACCTCCTCTTCCGCCCACCAGAACAACGCTGCGTCCCGAAGCTTGATAGTCTGCCCCTCCGCCGGCATCCCTCCCAGCATCTTGGTTGTCTCCACGTACTTGAACGTCGCGTCATACTCCCAAGCGGTGAAAGTCTCGGTTCCGGAAATAGATCGAGGCTCGTAGGTCAGGTCTTCGGTCTTTGCGTATACCTCGGTGAAGAAGGCTTTGAGGGCATCGTAGTCCTTGTTGAGTTCGTTGGCGCTATAGTTGGAGTACAAGACCTTCTTGGAGAAGAAGGCCATGAGTTCGTCGACGTCGTGGCTGTTGTACGCCGCAAGTAGGCGCTCCTGGCGGGTCTTGACCGCTTCGGTGGAAGTGTTTACCGCGTTGATATGCATGGTGAAACTGAGGGTTTGGAAGTGGATGTGCTTAGTGTTTCGACCTTGTTGATGAACCTTTGAGATAAAACAGAAGTGAGAATTGACTTGGAGCAGTAATTGCAGCAGGACAGATCAGAGCAGAACATGGTGGGTTTATATGAGTTGGGATTGCAGAATCCCTCATCTGATGTCAGCTCGGAACCTGCGCCTCAGCAGTAAGCACTTGTACATAAACAACTCAAGAAGACACAGTGCGTGTACGACAGTCATGGGGTTGTTCGGCCCTTCGGAGTCCACGAATGCAAGCTGTATTAACAATAGCCCTCGTGGCTGATTCTAGGTAGCGGTGAATCAATCTTTGAACAGGGAAAACATCGGGGACGAAGAAGGTGAGAAACGCAGATTGGCTAAGCTGATTGTGCGCAGCTTTGACCTGTAACCAAAATCCCGCAAGTCTTCCAATCGTAGCACAATATTGAAATAATTCCTGCAGGGCTCTCGTCCGAATATTGACACCTTTGGAGGTCAGATACCTGGAAGGTTGCCCGGAAAGTCGGGGCTGCTCTGGACCAATGAGGATCGAGGCGGTCTTGGCAGGCAAGCGACCTATCTTGCCTCATCATCACCACCTGCAGCTCAACCTCGACCTCGAACCACAACCCCTGCGGTCCTCTTCCACAGTCCTCTCACTCTCTCACCCCTGGTCCAAGTCTGTGAGACTGGGCTAAGGTGTTAGGTACCGTCCTTGCTGCAGGTACCACCGAGGTTCGCCATCGGCCACCGCTCGTCATGGGTGCCCACAAAGATACCCTGTTCCGCTCGGCGGATATGTCCCTGACACAGCTCTACATCGCCAACGAGATTGGTCGCGAGGTTGTCAGTGCTCTTGGCGAGCTGGGGGAGATACACTTTCGAGATGTGAGTTGTTGTTGATGCTCCTAGGCCTGGAAGTTGGTGGAAAAAGCAAAACTCGGGGATTAGGTTCTTCGTTGTGATAGCTTCTGGGTGACTGCTTTTCGATCACTTTTGATCTCGATACGGCTGTTTTACCTGAGAGGTTGAGGTCCAAGCATTCAAGAAGACATGCTGACGCTTCCTGCTCCGTAGCTCAACTCTGACGTTTCGGCTTTTCAACGGACGTTTACTCAAGAGATAAGGAGATTGGACAATGTCGAAAGGCAACTACGTATGATAGATTCGATGAATCATACAGCGTTAGTACTTATATATTGCAGGCTATTTCCAGTCCCAAATCGAAAAAGCTTCGATACCCATACGGCCGCAGAACGAGTTCCCAAACATTCTCGCAGCGCCATCAGCGTCCGAGATAGACGAACTCGCCGATCGAAGCGAAAGCCTTGAACAACGAGTGGCGTCGCTTAACGACAGTTACGAGACCTTGAAAAAGCGAGAAGTGGAGCTCACAGAATGGCGATGGGTTTTGAGGGAAGCAGGAGGGTTCTTTGATAGGGTAGGGCACCCCATATCTTTCGGTCTACTGGCTATAGCTCAAGCTGATAGGCATTCAAGGCCCATGGCAATGTGGACGAAATCCGCCAGTCAACTGATAACGACGAGGCGCCACTTCTACAAGACGTGGAGCAGCAGCCGAGAGGTCAGAATGGGGACGCCCAAGGTCAACAGTCCTTTTCGGTAATGAATATCGGGTTCGTGGCAGGGGTTATCCCCAGGGAGCGTATCGCTACTTTCGAGCGCATCCTGTGGCGGACGCTGCGTGGCAATCTTTACATGAACCAGTCCGAGATTCCTGAACCCATCATCGACCCTTCGAACAACGAAGAGACCCACAAGAATGTTTTTGTCATCTTCGCCCATGGGAAAGAGGTGATTGCCAAGATTCGTAAGATTTCCGAGTCTCTCAGCGCCGACCTCTACAGTGTGGACGAAAATAGCGACCTGCGACGGGATCAAATACACGAAGTCAACACTCGCCTCAGCGATCTGGCAAGCGTGCTTCGCAATACCAAGCAAACACTGGATGCCGAGCTCACTCAGATCGCTCGCAGTCTGGCTGCATGGATGGTGGTTATCAAGAAAGAGAAGGCTGTTTACAAGACGTTGAACCGCTGCTCCTATGATCAGGCAAGGAAGACCTTGATCGCTGAGGCATGGTGCCCTACAAACTCATTGCCTCTCATCAAATCGACCCTGCAAGATGTTAATGATCGTGCTGGGTTGTCTGTACCTACCATCGTCAACCAGATCAAGACCTCAAAGACTCCGCCGACCTACAACAAGGTCAACAAGTTCACGGAAGGCTTCCAGACTATCATTGACGCATATGGCACGGCGAAGTATACCGAAGTCAATCCTGGCCTGCCCACGATCGTCACATTTCCCTTCCTCTTCGCAGTCATGTTCGGAGATTTTGGCCATGGATTTATCATGGCACTTGCTGCCAGCGCCATGATCTACTATGAGCGACCGTTGCAGAAGAGGAAGCTCGACGAACTCTTTTCAATGGCATTTTTTGGGCGCTACATCATGCTTATGATGGGTGTCTTCTCCATGTACACGGGCTTGATCTACAACGATTGTTTTTCGAAAGAGTTGACGTTATTCCCGAGTCAGTGGAAATGGCCTCATGATTTCCAAAAAGGACAGACCGTCGATGCCGTGCTGAAGGATAATTATCGCTACCCGTTCGGCATCGACTGGGCTTGGCATGGCGCCGAGAATGATCTATTGTTTTCCAACAGCTACAAGATGAAGTTGAGTATTCTGTTGGGTTGGGCTCATGTATGTTTGCTCCTCACGCATCGTCTAATGAAGGTACTGACTCGGGCTCTAGATGACGTACTCACTGTGCCTGTCTCTGATTAACGCACGTCACTTCAAGTCACCCATCGATATCTGGGGCAACTTCGTCCCCGGCATGGTCTTCTTCCAGTCCATATTCGGCTACCTAGTCTTCACCATCCTCTACAAATGGTCCATCGACTGGCCCCACCTCGACCCGCCGCACCCGGCTCCTGGTCTCCTGAACATGCTGATTTCCATGTTCCTCTCGCCCGGCAATGTCAAAGAAGAAGACCAATTGTTCCGTGGCCAAGCCGAGCTCCAGGTCGTTCTCGTGCTCATCGCTGTCCTCTGTGTGCCTATCCTCCTGCTCCTCAAGCCGTTGTATCTCCGGTGGGAACACAACCGTGCGCGCGCCATGGGCTATCGCGGCATCGGCGAGACGTCCCGGGTTAGCGCACTCGACGCGGATGACGAGGACGGAAATCTTATGAACGGCGGACGGGATAGCATGGCTTCTGATAATGAGGCGGCGGCGATGATCACGCAGGATATTGGCGATGAGGAACATGAGGAGTTTGAGTTCTCCGAGGTGATGATTCATCAGACGATTCACACGATTGGTAAGACCTTAATCTCAATCAGAACCGAGGAAGAGGCCAAGGCTAATCCCCATGCAGAGTTCTGCCTCAATTGTGTCTCACACACCGCGTCTTACCTCCGCCTATGGGCTTTGTCTCTGGCACATCAGCAACTCTCGATCGTGCTATGGAGGATGACTATCGGTAACGCGTTTAAGATGACTGGAGCGCTCGGCGTCCTTATGACCGTCGTTACGTTCTACATGTGGTTTTTCCTGACCATTGCCATTTTGTGTGTCATGGAGGGGACGAGTGCTATGTTGCACAGTTTGAGGTTGCATTGGGTGAGTAGTTTATTATTCAGCATCCTCTATACCGTCTTTTTGGAGGCGTGGTAGACTAACAGTTCGTGTGTGAATCAGGTCGAAGCTATGAGTAAGCATTTCATGGGCGATGGGGTGAGTTGATACTGTTCTAGTGAGGTTATGTGTGTTCGTTGCTAACATCATGTCATAGATTCCATTCGAGCCCTTCAGCTTCAAGCTACTACTTGAAGAGGACGCGAGCGAATGAGGTAAGATATTGCGAGGGGGTTTCCAAGGATGGATTCGGTTGTACTTTTTACTTGTACATTTGTCTGCGGTATATAGACGTTGTGCCAGCAACGAATAAATTTGGATTCGCTCCCTTCTTTCCATCGCCTTTACTACAGCTACCTCTATTCAATAGCAGAATGGAGATTTCGACCCTCTTATCGTTATTCATTATTAATTAATTAGCTACTTGTGGAAGCCACTCGCATCGTCGTTCACCGCAGATAGCTCTGAAGCTACCGAATCCTCCATCACTGCAGCCCCGAAGCAATGAGTGGCCTTTCTCTGCACAGTCTCCCCATCAAATCCATCCCCCTCATCCTTCATACCCCACTACTTCCCCTAATACGTCGCTGACGACTTGCTATCACTGCGATACCTATCACCATCACCACCGTCAGCATCAGCATCAACATCAGCATCAACATCCTCTCTTCTACCCCCCAAACTACCCCCGTAAGAGTCATCCAAATCACGGAAGCACATACTTTTTCACGACCCTCTCGATCCCCTCGAGACCTTTCGTCAAGTTATCCATGCGCGGTCCGTAGCTGAGTCGGACGAAGTGGTGGCAGGGACTGTCGAAGAGGTCGCGGCGTTTTGCCGGGTTGAGATCTGCGTGGGGGTTAGAAAACAGGGGAGTGGTGGGAGCTGGGTAAAAAAGCGGGGGAAGCGGATGGAGATTGGAACGGGAATGGAGATGGCATGGAAGAGGGGTGAAGGGATAGGGGAGGGAATGGAGAGGACGGGAAAACAGGTGGGGATGGGACTGACCGAAGAAGATGCCCGGGACGACGATGACTTTTTCTTGGAGACAGGCCTGGAGGTTTTGGTGTTAGTAGATGTGTACAGTTACAAACGTGCGTACATACCTTGAAGAAATTCAACCCATCATTAATCTCCTCCGGCAACCCACCTACAACCATTAGCCTTCCGTCCCTCCCAGTCTACCGCCCGCCCCAAGGCCAAGAAGAGACAGAACATACTCAAATCCAACCAAATATAAAACGTCGAATTCGGCAGCTGCTTCACCTCGAACCCAATCTCCCTCAACCTCCCCACCACAAAATCCCTCTTCTCTATAAAATGCCTCTGCAACGCCTTCATCTCCCCCAACACCTTCCCGGGCTCCAGCATCGGAACGGCCGCCTCCTGAAACGGCACGTTCGTGCCCCCGTCCAAATAACTCCCACACGACCCGATCGCCTGGATAAACTCCTTGGGCCCCACAATCCACGCCACGCGCCACCCGGGCAGTCTGAAACGTTTGGTCAGGCCGTCGATAATGAGGACGTCGTCTTGGTTGACGTCTAGGATGTTGTCGGCGGCGCTGACGACGCTGCCGTCGCAGGCGGAGGTGTAGTTGTAGCCGCCGTAGAATTCGTCCATGATGAGGGTGGCGCGGTCGCGGCAGATGTCTTGGATTTCGCCCAGTTCGGGGTTGGCGACGACTTGGCCGGTCGGGTTGCGGGGGTTGGAGGTTAGGATTACGGAGACGCCGCGGGAGATTTCTTCGGCGATTTTGTCGGGGTGGATGTGGTAGTTGTCGGCTGGGGGGTTGTTAGTATGGATGGAGGGGCATGCGATGAGGGGGATGTACCTTCGGAGAGTGGGGAGGGGATGGCGGCGAACTGGCGGTGGTAGGGAGTTAGCTAGATTGGATGGGAGTCGGGGAGGAAGGTGGAGAATTGGTTATACGTTTCGGAATAGACTCAGCATCTCGTTATAAGCAGTGTAGTCCTAGCGTTGTTAGCTTCCGCGACGTTCGTCCAGATACCAGGCTCCAGAACAACTCACTGGAATAAAGAACCCCAAATACGCATTATTCAGCACCGCCGCAATACGTATCAACCCAGCCCTCCCTCCCGGCACAATACACACATTCTCCCACGTATACTGACTCTTCTTTCCGACCCGATGATGAGCATTATACAGATCGGCCACCGCCTTCCTCAACGGCTTGATCCCCGCAGTAGGCCCATACTCTCTCCCCGCAATACTCACGTCAATGGTCTTCGGTCGTTGAAAACTCCCCTCAATGTCATCTTCGACTTCCGGAGCCCCTTGGCCAAGATTCGCCCATTCGGATGGATTGTCGAGGAAGCCGTGCTCATAGGCTCGCTCGGTGCACCAGACTACGCCGGTGGAGGCGCGGGAGGGATCGAGACCAGCGTGTGGGCGGTGGCCGGCGTGGGCTTCGCGGAATTGGCGATGGATGTCAGAGCCGAGTTCACTAGGAGTTGAGATTAGTGGAGGTTCCTGGGTTCTTATTTCTTTATTTCTTGTTGTGGAGAGGTTGGGTACTTGGCGCTGGGGTCTTTGCTGGTGGAGAAGCGGCGTTCGTTGGTGCCTTGACCGCTGGATCTGTTGATTGAGAACCTACGGCCGGAGAAACTCATCTTGTTAATCGTAGTCGATGTTGTTCTTCTGACTGTCTGTTGTAAAGTGTTCTTGTTCGAGACTGAGGTTCACGGTTTGTGTAGACTGTTGAGCATGAATCAACTTGGCAGGATGCGGGGACATTCAGGGTTCCAACACAAGCATTCTGACACGAAGCTTGTTTGCTCCGAAAGGGATGTTGGCGCGGGGGGTCGCCATTCGCTAACCTACGCAACCACCGGAATTTAACTGGGCAGTCAATATTGCCATCATAACACGGACATGGACTTCTACACATATTCTAGGCGACAAGCCAGCGCTCTAAGAGAAAGGCAAAGGCGGCCGTATTCTCCAAATACACTTAGGGTTATGGGCATTTGCCCGGTCCAAAAGTGTCCCTCTTAGTAAAGGCGAGCAGCTACCGGCTCTCTCACTTCCAACAGCTAGCCAAGGCCTACGACACCATAGGAACAGTAGTTTGGTGCGGCGAGGTTTCAACCGCTGGGTGGTTGTGGCTATTCTATGGGACGTCCTAACTCTGAATCTTCATCAAGAATTACAATCGTCTACAACACCACCCTGAGGTTGTCGAGAAAAGTAAGATTATGAGATTCTCTAGCAGTGATTATTTTAACAGTATAAACCGAAAATAGAAGACCTACTCCATATTCTTCTGATGAAGCCGAGTCGGAGGTGGAGCTGATCAAGGAACCGGATCCCCATGGTCAAAGATACCAGTCATGGAGAAGGACCAGGAAGGGTCTGACAGGGCTAGGAGGTAGGGTTAAGGTTACCGTCGACAGATACGTTCGATGGGAGACACAGCACAACCAACCAGACGCTTAGAGTTTTAGTATTCAGGTAGATTGGGCCATCCGCCTAGTATTGCATGGTATCGACCGCTTTGCTCAGCTTGGAATCACTTTGGCATTTGCAGTATTCCTTGTTTCTTTCTATTTGCATTTTGTCATTCTCTTCTACTACAGGGTGTCCTCATACTATTACAGCTTGAATGAATCGAGTATTATTTGCGACTTCGGTTTGACATCGCCCTTCATGAACTTTGGTACTACGACGTCACCCATGGATTCTCCCGCAGTGGATATTTTTGTTGACACACAAATCATGGCCGAGCGTTGGATCTCTACCATTGATGGGGCAAATCAAGCAGCGACCATGTCCCTCGAAGTATAGAACGCCAGCACACAGATCTCTGCATTCCGGAAAGCGCTTACGCAAAGTGACCTCACGTCGAGAGATATCCTCAACCAAGGGTTCGCCCATTTGGCCGACAAGTCGGAGGCGAACCAGCAGTCTTGGATGAAATCCGGTAGTGCTCGTCTTGGGACCTTTGAGGGTCTCTAGATAGTTTTCTTCGAGTTTGGACAACGTCTAAGATTCATCAAAGACTTCAATGCAAATCGCTGGTCACTTAAATAATCTTGGTTATAGATACCATACGAGTCTTATTCCACAAAGTACCTCGCCCCGGTACAACATTGATTGTTGACGCCACAGTCAGCATTTCCAGCGATGAGATTGAGACTCGCCTACTTCCTCAAGGACAGCAGCTACTAAGATACTTTACTCTTATACAAGACGACCTCCAAAGTATCGAGAGCATCTGTCAGAATGAGGTTGAACTTGCCAACAGCACGAACAGCCATGCGAGGTCGAAAATGAAAATCTGCGGGTTCTGGATGCCCAGTTACGAAGAGAACATCGATTGGCTTATCGAACAGAAGCAGTCCCTAAAGGTGTACGAGCCATTCCGCCAGGATTGTATCACCAAACTCGACATGGTATTAGACATATACAGCGCGATCAACGACGACATCAAAGACACGGTAAAACGACTCGAAGCTCCAGAAGCGGTAAAAGCCTTCGACCAGCCTCATCTCGAAAAGACAGATTCAAAAATATCGAGACCCTATTATTTAGACTGACATCCGTAAGATTAGAGGAACGCGGAAACCGTGGAGCGGTGTACCCCTAAGGCGAGCCAGAGTGGTGAAAGGATCTGACAACATGTGAAGCCTACCCTAAAATAAGCCAGAACGGCGAAGAGGGTCCAATATCGAGCGAAGCTTCCCCTGAGGCAAGCCAGACAGGAGACTCCGCGCATGACTCTTAACAATCGATGCGGGTCGAGGCGGAGAAGAACCACCACAAGGAAAATGGGAGAATCCATGAACGGTGTGGATGATCCTGCTGATGGGTGTTATCTGAAACCCAACTCTCCTCCCAACTTACCCACACATTCTTTAGGCCAGTCCTTTATTCGCGGTAGTCAAATCCTTCCGGGCAATTACCATTTTTCGTAAGTGCAGATTAGTAACCCTATATCTGTACAGCGAGATGAGTCGGAAGTCCCGAACGTCCAAGCAAAGAGCAAAATGCATTTGTTTCTGGCACGAGCATACAGCCACCACTCAAGCTTCATTCTTGCATACTGTTACCGCGTCACATGCTATAAAAACAAGCAGAAGCTGTATATGTACAGTTCATCAGTCTCGCCCCCTCTAAAGACCTCCACTCTCCTCCCCCCACCCCCCCTCCTCTATTCTCCTTTATACTTTTCCTGCCGCACACTAAAAGCATGCTCCAACAAATCCATCTCCTCCTTCATATGCGTACCCTTCAACCCCGTCGCCACACTCGCACTAGGGTTCCTCCCCGCATACATGACGTGCTTCCGGTTATGATGCTCGGTCTCGTTCAACAGCGTCTCGATACGCGGTTGCACGAAACTCCACGCCCCGGCATTGAGAGGTTCCTCCTGGCACCAAACGATGTTCTTGGCGTTGGGGTACATGTCGAGGTTTTCCTTGAGTTGGGCCCAGGGGAAGGGGTTGAGTTGTTCGATGCGGGTGATGGCGGCATTCTTGTACTCCTTGGTCGCGCGGTGCTTGTGTAGGGCAACGTAGGCTTGGCCGGTGCAGAGGATGACTCGCTCGATCTCTTCGGGTGGAGCTATGGTTTTGTTGTGTTCCGGGTCGGGGATGATCCATTGGAAGTGAGATTCACCGGAGAAGTCCTCGATTGACGAGCGTGCGAGTGGGTGGCGTAATAGAGATTTGGAGAAGAATAAGATGAGCGCTACGCTACATGTCAGTAAGTTCGGCGAACGCGGCGTGAGGACTGGACTTACGCTTTCGGAATTGACGGTTCATCTGTCTCCTCAAGATGTGGAAGAGGTTGGAGGGTGTGGTCATGTAGACAATCTGCATGTTGCAATCCTGGTGTTGACGGTCGAGCTTCTCTGGTTTCGGGAAGATCCTTGGATCCTCGTTACAGAGCTGGAGGTAGCGCTCCATTCTTCCGGAGGAATGCTCGGGGCCCTGACCATCGTAGCCGTGAGGCAACGACATTACAAGACCTGAACGCTGCATCCACTTAACCTCTCCAGACGCGACGAATTGATCAATGATGCATTGGGCGTTATTGGCAAAATCACCAAATTGTGCCTCCCAAATGACAAGAGCATTTGGAGACGACAGAGAATATCCGTATTCAAAGCCAAGACTATCAACGCCTATTAGTGTTTTACCAAGCGTTGTCGTTGTCTGAACTTACCACCCGAATTCGCTCAAGGAGGAGTTACTGATGATGAAGCTGCCTTGATTCTCGCTAACATGCTGTAGCGGTGTATACGTCGACTCATTCTCTTGGTCATGGAGGACTGCATGACGCTGAGAGAACGTCCCTCGTTCGACGTCCTGACCTGACACCCTAACGTGGAGGCCCTCACCGCAGAGTGTACCAAAGGCAAGAGCTTCAGCGGTCGACCAATCAATAGCATTACCCTCATCGACAGTCTTCTTCCTATTGGCCAAGATACGCTTGAGATTGCGGTGAACATTGAACCCATCCGGCGCACTACCAATCACGTTACCAACGTGCTTGAGCTTTTCAACTGAAACACCTGTAGGAGGATGTGGTAATATCTCCGTTGCAAGTTCTTTGGGGGACTTGAAACCATTCCATGCTGAAGTGAGCCACTCTTTAGCTGTTGGCTGGTAGTCCCTGCTTCGGTCAAAGCTATCGTTCAGCATTCCCCAAACCCACTTTTTGTGCTCTTCGATGTCCTCTTTGGTGAAGGTCTTTTCACTGAGAAGCTTGTCCTCGTATTTTTTCAATTGAGGTTCTTGTTGGCCGATACGCTTGTACATAAGTGGTTGGGTGAAAGATGGCTGATCCGTCTCGTTGTGCCCAGATTTGCGATAACATACAATGTCAACAACCACATCCTTCTTGAATTCTGCCCGCCAATCGGCGGCTAACTGACATATGAAGTTGAGAGCCTCGACGTCGTCACCATTGACATGGAACACAGGGGCATCGATTGACTTGGCGATGTCGGAGCAGTAAGGAGTCGAACGAGCAAAACGCGGATCGGTGGTGAAGCCAATCTGGTTATTGACAATGATGTGGATGGTCCCTCCTGTCGAATAGGCGGGCAAGGAATGGAAGCCCATGGTTTCGTAAACAACACCCTGGCCAGCGAAAGCCGCATCGCCGTGTAGGAGTACACCCATGGCAGACTTGAATTGCTTTTCATCATTATTATAGTGTTGAATTGCTCGAGTCTTGCCTAGGACTACGGGGTCCTCAGCTTCCAAATGGGAAGGGTTGGCCACAAGCGAAAGCTGCACACGTTTGCCCGACGGGGTGGGACGTTCAAAGTTCATACCAAGATGATACTTGACGTCTCCAGAACCCTCGTCGCTCGGCTCAGCAGAGCCTCCAAACTCGCTGAAGATGGACTCATTGGGTTTCCGCACGACATTACTTAGTACGTTCAGACGGCCACGGTGGGGCATACCGATAACGATGTCCTTAATCCCATAGTCCACGCTTCGATCGATAAGAGCTTTCATACCAGGAATCAACGTCTCGCAACCTTCCAGTCCAAATCGTTTATCGTTCGGGTATTTCGTAGCCAAGAACGACTCGAAGTTTGAACTCCAAATCAAACGGTCCAGAATTCTTCTCTTTTCGTCTACGGAGTACTTGTACGGTTGGGGGATCTCAATTCGATTTCGAATCCAGTCGCACTGCACTCTGTCCGGAATATGGATGTATTCCACGCCGTAGGAGCCACAATACAGTCTCTCACATGTGGCAACGATCTCTCGCAGGGACATCTTTTCTCGCCCATCAGCCGCAAATCTAGGCAGGATACCAGGCCCAAGCGAATATTCGGTATCAAGATCCTTCTCGGTAAACTGATAATGGTCGAGCTCGAGCTCCTTGGGCTTGTGATAGCCAAAGGCTTCAGCCTCACCACGAATGCCTAGCGGATCTGTCCGTGCCTTGTGATGTCCTCTTGCCTGATAGGCGCGCACCAGCAGTTGCACCTTGAGATGGTTGGTAACGTCATTTTGCCCCGTCTGTAGACCTGCACCGGGCATGACTTGTGGGACGCCTCCCGCGGGAGTTGGTACAATGGTTGGCGGAGGCTGGAATGCTTGTGATATTGGCATTCCCCCATCCTCCATATTCCGGAAGTAGACCTGCCATGATACATGTACACTGGAGGGTTCATGCTTCCATTGCATATACATCTCGTCTATGTAATTTGCAGTATTGCCCTGGAGGAAAGAATCATTCGCATCCTAGCAGTAGTGAGATTGTTAGAGCGCAACCGTGACCAACAGTAGATCCGCATCATGAAGAATAGCCTACCACGCCTTTATTCGTGTCCGCGGCCGCCATGGCATAACATCGTTTCTGTGCATTCTGAGTTGTCACAGCAAGTGCTCTGCGTTTTGAAACAGAAGCAGTGTTTCGCGAAGCCGGGCTGAGGAGGTGTCCGGTCCTCAGGACATTGCTGGTACATAGTGACCGGCTATGACAGCAGCTGCCTCCCAAGAGGCGGCTGGTCGACTGACGTAATGAGGGTCGAAGCATTGTGAAGATGAGATCTTCGAGTATGAGGATGAACCCATGAACTGGGCAAGCAGCAGAAGTCAGAAAGGGCAGAAGTCCAACCGACGTTAGGTATGCGCGCAGTGATGGTCCGGTAATCTGACGCAGACAGAAGCAAGACGGGCAAAGCAAAACAAGAGCCTGGAGCCCCATACGCCCGCCCAGCCTTTGTCGGTTCACGTAACCGCCGCTAGTCTTTTTCGGTCGAGGCTGCCACCTTCCCGCCTGGATAACTCGCAGCTACCTAGGTACCTAGGTACCCAAGATCTCACCTCATCATTCAGCACGCGTCATACCTCAAAGGGACGCGCTCGACGCTGAGGGGAAGTAAGATTACATGGCCGTGACATGGCACCACCAAGAGGCTCTGCCTCATACAAGAAGAAAGATGGCACCCTTGCCTTGTCTAAGGACGGCCAGTCGGTGTCTTGGACTCCTGTCGCTCCTCCAGGATCCTCGCCCGCCTTCACCTTAGGCGTGTCATCTATCACTAGTGAGTCGTTTCTGCTGATGATTTGAATGACCGAATCTCAGCTAGATAAACGAGCTAATGTGAGCTCAAGACCTTCAACAAACTCCTGCGACTAACCCGAAGGTAATGCTGAGAGTCTTTGCCCAGCCACCTGGCGCATCCGAACCCGAGATACACCTCTTTTCCTTCACATCGCCTACTACGGCAAGAGCTGAAGCAGATGCTATCCGAGATGCTCTCAGCAAGGCTATACAGGCTGTCAAATCCGGGCCTACCTTGCCAGCCGCAAGTGGCGGTGGTGGAGGCGCATCGGCAGCTATGGCCATCGCCAGTGCAGTGTCTTCTACACCTAGTGCTGGTGCTGGTGCTGGTGCAGGTGTAGATACGTACGCATGGTACGACGACAGCCGGCTGAAGTCTGATGTAGAACTACAACAGTCTTTGCTCAAGGCGAATCCCTTGCTGCAAAAAACGTTCATGGAATCCTTACGTACGAAGCCAGACTCTATTACAAACACCCAGTTCACGTCTCAGTTCTGGGCTTCTAGAATCCATCTTCTACGCGCCCATGCCATTGAAAAAAGTCAAAAAAGGGGCGCATACAATGTTTTATCAACTATCAAACCAAAGACGGTGGACAATGTCACACGGCTGAGCATAAGCAAGGAACAGATTCAACTCATCTTTAGTCAGCATTCACTTGTCAAGCAAATATACGATGAGAATGTACCTAAGCTCAGCGAGGAATCGTTCTGGTCTCGTTTCTTTCAGAGTAGGCTATTCAAAAAGCTCAAGGGCGAGAAGATCTCCGAGAGCGATCCCACAGACCCAGTGCTTGACAGATATCTCACCTACAACGATGATGCAGAACGAGCTAAGCGCCTGATGGCCTCCCATGTTCCGAATATCATCAACATCGAGGGTAATGAGGAGAACCATAGCCAACGCAAGGGCAATCAACCAGACCTGACCATGCGACCTACTTCCGCCGATAAAGTTCCGATCATCCGAACACTTAATACACTGAGTGAGAAGATCATAGCGCACGTCGCACCGAATGACGTGGACCCTTCCGAGCCCATAGGCATGGATGAAGAAACGTACAATTCGTTAGCCCTCCATGACCTGCAAGGCGATGCTGAAGAGAACCGAATTATCCTCAACATCAAAGACCAGTCCCGTTTTTTCTCTTCGGACAAAGAAAAAGGTGTTTCTGCAGACGCTCTCCTCTATGCAAAACAGGACCCGGAGCAAGTGCTGCACTCTCTCCGTGCCGAGCTTGTCACAGCAAGTGCCGATTCAAACCTTGAATCCGCTATTGGCGTTAACTCGGACAGCGACAGCGAGGATGACGATAGCTCCAACAAACCTCACGTTGGTAGCAAATCTAGCTTGAGAGCCGCTACTGCACAGATTCTTTCCGCCATTGTCGAACAGCGCGCTCAACAGGATGATTCGTCGAGTGGAACGTCGACCTCGATGGGCCTCTCTCCGGCCATATTTGACCGTCTGACTCTCACCCACGCCACCACAACCGAGTTCCTGCATCATTTCTGGCTTGCTTTCCTCTCGGGCTCGGCCTCCCGCGCTGGCGAGATAGCATCTTTGGTCGAAACGCTCAATCGGGCGATGGACAGGATCAAAGCGGTAGGAAATGATGCGGAGGCGGAACGGGGAAAGGAAGTGGACAAGTTGAAGAGACAAGTGAGAGAACATTATGAGCGAACTGGAAGGAAAGTAAACTTTGATAGCGCAGAGGTTGGTGGGGGAAGGAAGGCGGCGGAGCAGCTGTTAGGGCCCACGGTGAACGCGATTGGCATTGCGGTGGGAGAATACAGCAAGGCATTGAAGGAAGCGGAAAAGGGGGATGGTGGACCAACGTGATCCAAGAGGCACGAACTAAATAGTAGCTGATGCATTGCTCCCCCGTTCTTGCATAGCGTTGGCGTTAAATACATGAGTAGTATAGACATTAGGCAATGGGGGACAGCGTGTGAACAGAAAAGGTGTGGAGACATCAGCAAGTCCCGGCGAAGCACGGCTCCAGTATCTTTGTTGTGAGTAAGGTAGCCGAAGGCAACCTTTGTGTGACGACCTTTTTGACAGATCGGATTAAT
Source organism: Lapillicoccus sp. (assembly GCA_965277795.1). Taxonomy (GTDB): domain Bacteria; phylum Actinomycetota; class Actinomycetes; order Actinomycetales; family Dermatophilaceae; genus Lapillicoccus. The sequence goes on along the minus strand of OZ255840.1, from coordinate 5,992,370 downwards.
TTAGTCCGTATTCCGTACTTTTGGCATTGTTCTATAGTGTTTTAAGAGTAACCCTCGCACTGGCCGCGATAGCCTTTTGCCTGGTTAGCTCAAGTATCATTACCCAATTTCTGGCATAACACTGCTGACTAATGTCACGAAGCATCGCCAGCATAACTTGGTGCTCCTTTCATGACTTTGCCCATCATCTTTCATCTTCATCCTTTCCATCATGAGAGATACGACCAGCAACTCGTGATTTGTCGTCTTGCTGAAACAGCTCAGACTCGGCGATGGAACGTATCTCGATTTCGTGCCGCATGTCGTCCTTCATCGGCTGAGTGAATTTCTTGGACTCCTCAGACGTGCCCGGCTTGGGTGAAGGGCGGAGGGCCATGGCGGATAGACGACGTCCCCGAATGCCGAAGGATGGGAAGGATGCTCCCAATAATCCCAACTTCAATTGCTGTCCATAACAAAATCACGCAAGTAGTGCTTACTACTTGTTTTTATATTCAACACATTGCGCGCTGTAGGAACAAGGTTCTTGTATTCAACTTTGATGCCTCCCTCGCTGCTGACGATAGTGCTCTTACCGAATTCTCACGTTCTCGCTAAACCCCAATTTGACCCACCTCAGCTTCAGCGCTGCCATCAGGCTTGGCGCTCATCTGTGTAGCAGTCCATTGCTACTGGCATCCTTGCACCTGCTTCTGGTAATACTAAGGTACAGCAGCCATTCAGGCCACGCTTCGTTCGGCTACCTACCTTTGGCCGTCGAGTTACTCAAAGTCGTCGAATAGGGAAGGCACCTCTCTCTTTATATCCCTCATCGTCATGTTCTTCAATCTAGGCATGGCTGCAGATGCAGCTGCAGCTCATGGCCACGAGTTCTCGTCGTCTCCGACACCAGACAAATCTGCGAGAGCAAGGATGCCTTCGAATATTCCAAGAAAATCCGTCTCGTCAGCGACCTCGAAACTGACAAAGTCGGTGATGTTTGAGGATTCTGAGAACGATGGATTCGACTATGACGGCTACTCTCAGACAAGCGCCACTGCTAGCAGTTCTGTTGCAAGAGGGAGTATATCGACCAAGTGTACGCAGACGTCATTCCAGCTCGCCCATCCGGCCCCTCTGTCTAAGCATAAAATCCTCAGGCTGCACACGCCGCTGCTCCTCCAATTGCAACAAATATCCGAAGCATCTCGCCCCGTGCCAGCTCTCGACGTCCTTCCCTCCGCTGTCTTTGCACCGCGGCTCGCTAGAAGGTGCTCCCGGGTCCTTAACGGGAAGAACGGACTGGGTCACAATGATTTGGTGGTAATCAGCAGTCAAACATATGATGGGCTTGCCCAGGTGGAAGCGGCTGGGGCGGGTCATGACGAGGACGGAGGTTGTGATGATAGAGAGGTTGTGGCGGCCATTTGCCCACTAAAAAAGGAGGAAGGTGGTGATCAGGGCAAAGTTGAGATTCGTTTGAATTACGGACCATTGTGGCTGGCATCACCGCTTGTTAACGGAATATACGAATTCGTCTCCACCGATGAATGCGGTGTTACTAGAACCGCACGGTGGGTGCCCAGATACTCAAAAGGTCGCCGAAGAGCAACTGTGGGGCAGGACTTTTCTGAACACTCGGCAAGTAACGAGAAGACATTTGGTTTCAGCATAGTGAACCCGGACTGTCGTCGTCATCCTATCATTGCTACGTTAAACCGGCATTCGATCAATATAAGAGATCAGTATCCAGTACAAGCCAGTATTCCAACAACCTTACAGCGTTCGGCTTCGCCAGCTGCAGACCCAGTAGCCACAGAGCATCCCAAATCTAGCCTACCATCTTCACCCGACAAAGCTATGGTAGATACCGACGAGCATCTGCGGACGTTAATTGTCATCAGCGGCATCTGGGTGGCTTTCCGCGAGGGCTACTCTCAGAACTTTAAATACCGCGACCCATTCTCCTCTCCACGAAGCTCTAGCGATTTAAACCCCCCAAACAGACACCGGGTTTCTCCTATGATTTCGTGCGAAACCGGCAGCAATCGTGCTGATATTCCCGACAATAAGGATACTCAGTCCATTATCAAAGGTTGGCGAACAAATCCGAAAAGCTTGCACCGCTCCACAGCGTCTACGAGTACTACGCCGCGGCCCGCTTTCACCGCTATAACATCGCCGCGTAGAGCAAACTCGACTGGTACAGCGTTCCTGCAGCGAGCCAGCAGAGGGAATGGCAATGCTGCCACGTTCCCACACCCTGATGCAGTGATAGCTACTGGCGACAAGAGTGTTGAGGAGCCAACCCGGTCTCGAAGGGCCTGTGCTTGTGTCATTATCACTCAACCGTGGCAGATTCCAAGATCTCGGAAACGACAGCAGCGAGTCGATAGTTGGCCGGCTCCATCTGGTTTGGCGCCACAATCGAGTTCCGCGAACGAACATGGCAAGGAATCAGAAAGCAACCAAAAGATTACTAGGGGTAAAGCACGCCATAACTCAGCGAATAGTCGGACGAAGAAGTCTGGAATATTAAATCATCTCTTCTGCTTTATTAGAAAAGCAAGCGGTACCTCCTAACCTTCCTCAACGCAGGCCAAAGAGAGCCAGAGGGAGAGCCATCAGGCGGTAGTACAACTGTTACCACTTGTAGAGACAATAGTCCACACAGCTTTAGCGATGAATTGCACTTCTGGTAGCATGAAGCAACACTTCATAAGTTAATGTAAACTTAAAGGAAGAAGTAGCAGAGCTTTTGTGAGCGAACTTCGGGGGCTTTTCAGGCCATGGACGAGCACGAGGCAATCACGGCACTTTGCCTTAAGCGTGGCGTACCAGAGGTATAACGCGTAGGGCTGAGGCGTTGGTTTGGCGCGTGGATCCCAAAATCGCGATTCCTTGGACAGGGCCAGGCCAACTTCCGAACTTGGGCCGCTGTTACCCTCTCACTACGTTGTAAAGATATGTCTCAGGCTGCACAAGTAAAAGAGCTGTGCATCTATCGTCTGCGCCCCGCAGGATGCCAGTGCAACCTCTACGTCTGGTGGGAACGGTCGTGACAAAGTTGACGCCAAGTTCATGTCCACATAGTCAACACACCATACTCCATATCAACCCAGCCCTTGTGCTACGGAAGTCAGATCTTTACCATGGGCTGCTGGTTCGAGGCTTTGCAGCTTCGAGGCAGCCATTCGCGGAGAGCGGCTATGTCCAGGCCGCAAAAGACTTGAATCAGAAGGGTTTAGATGATCAAGAGTCGCAGCTTAGTGATGCTATCTCCCGGGAGAAGGAGAAGCAAATGAGAACGCCATGGCACCGAGAGGGCTCAAATATTCCGCCTGTCGAGCGGCAACGCTCAGCTGGAGCAATGACGAAAGGTTCGTCGATCAATTCCGACTATAAGGCCCTTGCTAACAGCATCGACAGGCAAACTGTTGACGACACCTTCGCGGCTTCTCAAACTCATATTACCTCTGACAACTTTCGACACAAATTCGGACAGGAAAGATGTCGAGCCTCTGGCACTTCTAGTACATCCTCAGCAGCCTCTCTCCTACTTGGAACGCTTGATTCAGTCCGAACTCCCGACCATCAAAAGTGAGGACGGCAAAGAAAAGGTGCCAGCTGTCTACTTTAGAGCAGAAGACTCCGAGCAGGATGATAGCCCTACGACCAAAACACCGGATGAGGAACCAGACGAGGAACGCCATGATCAAGAAGAGGGAGAATTAGAAGAGACCAGATTTGATGGTAGAGTGGAAAAGACAGGGAAGCTGAACCGGAGGACCAAGAAGGAGGCTTCGGATCTCCGTGGTGGCCCAGGGGAAGGAGGCGTAGAGAGCTACAGTGGATTAGGCCGCGAAGGGACATCCCAAGAAGGGAATGAGAGAAAGTGGGTTCGCTGGTCATCCTCGACTGAGATTGGAGACTTCATTCGCGATGCCGCTCGCGGCAAGGAATTTGCTGTGGAGATCGAAGGGGCGTCGAAGAATATACATGTGGGTGTGCCGTCGTTCAATGACAGGACACACTACCTACGCATGAGACTACGGAAAACATCGAAGAAGATCATGGAGATGGCCGAAGTGAAAAGAGAATGCGACTTGGCAGCACACAGGGGCGCACAGCGTGTTGCTATGGGAGGGTTTGGGGTCCTAGTCGGCTGGTGGTACCTGGTGTACCGCTTGACCTTTGAAACCGAACTAGGGTGGGACACTATGGAGCCAGTCACAGTAAGTGCCAAGTATTGAGTCTGCTCACTATGGTCGCTGACTGTATATAGTATTTAGTTGGTCTTTCAACCCTGATGTGCGGTTACCTTTGGTTCTTGTACCACAATCGAGAAGTCTCCTACAGATCCGCTCTGAACCTCACCATCAGTCGGCGACAAACCAAACTTTACCAAGCTAAAGGGTTCGAATTACAGAAGTGGGAGCATCTTATCGAGGAAGGCAATGCTCTACGGAAGGAGATCAAGGCTGTGGCCGGCGAATATGATGTATAAACACTAGTTGAACTGCTTGAGCTTTTACTTTTGTTGGCTAATACCTCTCCTAGGTCGATTGGGATGAGACCGTGGACGAGCAAGATGAGAAGGTCACAGAAGCTCTCAAGCAGGATCGAGACGAGAAAAAGGCGAATGGGGGAGCGAAGAAGAAGAAAAAGAGCGAGGACGATACCGACGACTGAACGGAATTGAGCAATGCCAGCGCAGCGTGCCGTAGAGATTTGCTACCACCATGAGCAGGTAAGCAGTCTAGAGTGAGGCATGCTCTCCCGTCACTGGAACTTTTGAAGCGTGCACAGCGACGGCGATTGGAGTAGGAGAACCTCCGAATTGCGCTTGCGATGTCTCAAATTGATCACGAGACTGGCGTTCTATTGTGGATAGAAGTGCATAAAATACCTGCATATTATACGTCATTGTACCCGTTTCCGCCGCGTCCCCGCTGCTGCTATTGTCGTCACTGCTTAAACTCACTCAAGTTTGTGTTCTTCGTCAGTTCATGACTGTGGCCCAGTAGTCATTCGTTGGCATGGCGTTTGTGTCTGTTTCACACGTTTTCAGTCTGTCTTCATTTCGACATCTGGCTGGCAATGGCCGACTTACCATCGTGACCCGGAGGTGCTTGAGCACCCGTTGGAGCCTTCCTATTCCGCCAGTCTCGATGTCGGCAAACGTGCCACAACAACCACTTCAACACCCAATTGTATATCCTGCCGTCTTCGACATGGCCCACGTTATAGTAGTACCGCGGCCAAGGTTGCGCTTCACCCCAGATTGAGGTGATGGCGCCATTGATAGCTGCAAGATCCAGCTGTTCCCACTTCCACGGTCGTTTGACGTTCGGATCGGACTGATGCTCAAGCTTCAACACACTGCGATCACCGTGCGCGAGATACTTGAACCACCCGGCTACGGCTTCTTTCTGATCTCGAGATCAGTTCTGTGTCTCTGCAATGGAGACAAGAAGGGCCCAGAGATTACTCGCCCACATTGCCTCAAACTTTCTATTGTCTTCCGCATTCTGCTCGCTCAGCCCTAAGGCTCGATAGAACTCGCCCTTGGTGGAGCTTTGTCGAACACCGGGCATCGTCTCGTCTTAGACTACTTGTCTTTCAACTGGAAATCGATTTGCGCATTGCAGGGGCGTTTGACTGACCTGTTCGAAAATAACACACGTACAGATGCGTGATGGTATGTTGGCTTTCTGGTGTCCAAATCTGAAGTGGTATCCGAGTCCTCGACTCTTCACTTGCCGATACCTCTTATATGGACTTCATGTGCAAAGAAATCCAGACGCCGTCAGCAAACACGTCTGGGTATGCTTCGTCTCCCTGTCCGCTGATTTTCTCATACCCATCAACTTCGCCCGAAACTCAATTCACCCCTTGTCGTTTGCTGCCATCTCATTCGAAACCCAGACTCGGGTTGCAGCTCATCATGGCGACAGACGTGCATTGCAATTTCAAGTTCGGACCGAGGTGTTGAGCGAGACATCTTCCTACGATGAGAAAGACTAGGGCAATCATCGCACGACATTTGAGGCAGCTTGGCAGCAGCGCTCACCGCGCCTTTTGGCAGCTTCGCTAGAGCAAACAACCTACCATGCGTACGAGAGTTACCGTTTATCAGTGCGAAACCTGCAGTACCACATACGTGACCAATCACGGCTTTATGAAGTGGCGCTGCTGAGCCATGGATTTGTTTTATCTCCGAACACGCGACTGCACAAGGGAATTGGACACTATCGAACGATTTCCTGTATTGCATCGACCTATCTACGACGGAAAGAAGCTGCTTACACCATATATATTCGATGTTGAATGGCAACGCAAAGACCATCGCCCTAGGTGTCCACGTGCCAATGCGCTTGCATTTGAACGCTCGCTCAGGTTATGAAGGCACGACCCGGGTGCAGGGATAGCATGTGTTCTAAAACTGGACGATGCTAGACCAGTGGACGTTGAACATACAGACCAGCGGTGACACGTCGATACTCTTATTGGTAATGCGGACCGTGTTCGCTCGCATGCCGATCATGCCTTGCGATAACCGTCCCTAGCTGGGTCGTAATAACCAAGCGGGCCTTGGCCGGTCGCGATGGTTTTACTGGCTTCTTTTGATGTACCTGAAGGAGGACCGCATTAGCTTCGAAGCCAAAGCTGCATACCTATCTTCCAGATCTGATGGCTCACCTTCTTCCGGACCTGCGTCAGCGTGATCATCGTTTTCAAGGTGGGAAGGAGTCCCTCTTTTGTTGCGAGGGTCGCGAGCCCGGAAGATGGAGTACAACATCCAGGCGATGATCCAATTGTCGCCCCCGCCGGTACGACCTCGCTCGTACATCATCCGTGTCGTCGCCCCTGCGCCGGTCCAGATTCTCATGACAGCATCCCGGAAAGCGGTTTCCGAAACTTGAGCAGCTGCAAAAGGTCGCTCGGCACTAGCGTACTTTGGTTTCAGAATGCTTCGATCTCCGCACATCACCTCATATTCTCTAGATGCTTCCTCCTAAGCTGGGTTAGCCTTGGGGTCGTCGAGATTTCATTGGCCGGCTATACCCTCATCAGGTTGAACAATGCTCTATGATGTTCATTGCTAATGTCCAAGCGTAGTGCGGCGAGGAATTCCTGCCTCGGGCGGCTCTTGTACACTGGTCCCGTTGCCATTATCCGCTAGGAGGCCAAGTGAGCGTAACACGGACAAGAATGAGACGGCTTATAGAGTTATACCGACCGCATTACATATTTACGGACCCGCCCCAGAAGGGGCTTGCCCTATCAGGCCACGCTTGTCAAAGGTCTGGATGGCCTACGTATCCATCATTCGCCATGATTTGAAGCACACACCTTCGAGAACATCGTTACATGCCAGGTCAGGCTGAACCACAATATCATGGCGTGAAGCCACTGCGATGTGCGGTACCCTGAGATCTAGATGTCACGTCTATCACTCTCGCATCGACCGGGGGCAGTGGATAGCTCCCCAGGGGGGGAGGGGTGGATCTTGGCGACTCGAAACATGGAGCTAGCGAAGGAGGTGGTAGCCGCACGCACACCTGAAGGCTTCGAAATGTCTCGATTGTAGCTTCTTACTGGCTTTGAGATCTCACAACACGGCGATAGGGGACAGCCACAATCTTGGACGGCATTGGCAGCGGCGCCGGCGCTTTCGGGACATCAACGTCAGCTTCAAATTGCCCATTGTAGAGAGCGGGCTTTGCCTTCGGCAGTGAAATTCCAGCATATGAGCGAGAGGAATGCATTAGCTACATGTCATGTATTGATGGCTGAGTTCTAGCCTGCCTCCGTGGAAGGGTTTCCGAGAAAGGACGTCCCACCACCAGAACCAAGGTACCTCTGACTGATACAAACGAAGTCGCTGCTTGCTCTGCCAGGACGGGCGCAGATCCTTCCACTGACGACGCACCTTCCAATTGGTTTCCAAGGCGGAACTTATGGTCAGCCACAAAATGTCATCTGGCCGCCACGACCCGACATAGCGGAAAGGGACAGACCGGAGAACGAGAGATGCATAAAGGCTTGCAAGCATATTGCAAGCATGTGTCAAATCATTGGGCCCTCCCGTGTCGCGCTTACTGCCGGCTACGCTGGGTGTCACTTCCAAGAGCCTACCGGCAGCCAATCGCTCGAATTGGCAAGATTTTGATTCAGCCATTGCCCACACAGCATTTTCGGGCAGGATCCCGGCACCATGGAATCTGCACACGTCGCCTCCCAAGCTTTTCCCACTTCCTGCTCCCTACCCTTCGTAAAACATGGTCCCCCCTCTTCCACCCCCGACTTGAGCAAGTGACGAAGGGCGGTGAGGGGGTTTGCTACCCCTGCCCGCACCCACTCCCACACGGGCATATGCACCTCCCCCTCTCCTGTCAATCATGTGTACTGTAAGTGACGGGCCGACGTCTCCATCCAAGGTAATGGGCCCTTGCTTTGTTCCCTTGCGAGGTGCGATCCACTACCGTGGATAAAGCAAACCTTAGGCATGCAGATGCATGCAGCCAACTGATTCCCCATCGAGACCTTTTGATTGGGAGAGCAGGACGGCGTGCGCCGGGGGCCCATTAGGAGCAGCCTGGTTTGCGTCCGACAACCCCGGGTTATCGGTTCGAGGCATCCGATCTCATTTGCTGCGGTGATGAAACCGGGGCGGTGGGGCGTACAGATTAACAGGTTAAAAGATCAACAGATCAACAGATTAAGAGATTAAGAGATACTGAGATACTCCGTACAATCAATAAGGTAATGAATAATGCAGGGCCTGGAGCTGCGGGCCACGGTGTGCGGGCCACCACGCACTGCGGACCCTGATCACGAGGTTGGGAGGGAAGGGGATACGAGTACGGACGACAGAGTGGAAGAGGTGCTGTTATCCGAGATTGCGTGAGCATCTCAGCTTGCCCCTGCACGCTGATGATGGAATATGCACGATGGGGTGGGGTGCACCTGCCTCCCGCCTCGATCAACCGTGACAGCATGGCAGCTGGAACGGCGCATGCCGATGGGCAATTTTCTTCAAGCCATGCCGTGCCCCATCCATGGGAACGAGGATGAGAATGAGGATGAGGATGAGGATGAAAACGAGGATGAGGACGAGAGTGAGAGTGAGAGTGAGAATGAGAATGAGACCGAGGTGGCCGATCGAGGCTCCGCAAGCCCCTCTAGTCAAGCGACCCCCAGCACCATAGCCATTGCTTTGGGAGGGATCATATTTTTGAGTCAGAGTGGGAGTGGGAGTGATAGTCTTCCTTGCCAACACAGGCCCCCGCGAGTGATTGCACATGGGCATCAATAATGCTCTCATTTCTCGACACCGTACGGAGTAGCCCGCTGATGGAAGCTTGACGGGAGAGGCCCATCATGGTAGATGAGCAGATGACGTACAGAACGAGTTGCGATGTCGTACCCCCCCCAGATCCGTGATGGCGGCGACAGTAGTAGGGAGGGCTCCATAGCTGCTACGTTCGAACGTACGTCCTGTAACTTAATGTCTTTGTTTTCTATCAAATTGAAACGGCTCTTAAACCTCGTCAGGCATCAATTGGTCTGACAAGAGCTCGACAAATACCTAACCCCACCGCAACCGCACCTACACCATGCAGTACAACCGGTACATCACCTACATGTACAATTCATCGGAGTACGGGATAGTAGACGACTCAATGCGATTCATGTCTTGGCAAGTCTGGTCTCAAGGTTTCCAAAGTCATCCTTGGAGCCATGTTTTACGGCTCAAGCAACTGGCAGCCATGGGTATAAGATGAAGAAGAGTCACCCCTAGTCGAGCATGCATACAAACGTAAACGCTAATTCTAAACTGGACACAAAACGAGTGCACTGACAATCCATAGTTGGCCTAAATATGTGGGACGCTCTGACACTCCCTCCTCTGCCTGATGACCTATCTACAACATCAGATCTAAAGCATTGACGCCAGCCCCCTTCCACAGGCCGACGTCTACTCCAACGGACAATCCGAAGAAATCATCGGGAAAGCCCTCAAGAAGACGATATCCCACGCTCGAAAGTCGTGATCCTTTCCAAATGCTACTTCGGCGTCAACACCAGTGGCAAGCAACGACCGATCTTCGCTGGAATGAAGAATGACGGGGAAATGGTGAACGAGGTCGGAGTGTCCCGAAAACACATCTTCGATGCGGTGGACACCAGCGTAAAGAGACTGGGCACCTACATCGACGTCTTGCAGATCCACCGGCTGGACCGGAATACGCCATGAGAGGAGATCATGAAAGCCTTGAACGACGTGGTAGAAAGTGGGCAAAGTGCGCTTACATCGATGCCAGCTCCGTACGTCGTTCTTTTCATCCCATATACCACAAGACTCGCACCAACGACATAACCAAAACCCCATCTCAGCCCCCCCTAAGCCCGACACCATACCACCCCGCCCCCCCCCCCCCCCCCCCAGATAGCACCCTCAAACCTCCAAACCCTCCCAACCCTCCACCCCACGCACACCCAGCACCAACCAACCTCCACGCTCAACCACCACACCCTCCATCCCCCGCGAAGAAGAGCACGAATCCACACTCCCCTATACTACCGCGACCTTACCATCAGCTACATACATCCATCCCCCAAGTCCATTCCATTCCATTCCGTTCCGTTCCGTCCCGTCCCCGCCCGCTCTCATCAGCCCGCCTGCTGCTCCCCTCAGCCAAACAAGAGATCTACTACCCCCACACTTGAAGCTACAAAGGTGGTGGCCCCTCGCGCGCGGAGCCTGGGCGCGCGCTCCACGAAGGAAGCGCGAGGAGACGGGTTGGGTGCGGAAGAGATCGGGATTCGTGGTCGGGAGACGGAGGGGGGGAGGGGTAAGGGGAGGATTGGGCGGGTGGGGGAGGTGGCGGGGAGGTTTGGGGGGGGGGGGGGGGGGGGGGGGATGGTGACGGTGGGCGTGGTGTTTGTGGAAGGGGGGTTGTCCGATTGTGGGGTTGGGGAGTGGGGAGGGGGTTCATCGGGCGGTGCGGGCAGTGCGGGCGGTGCGAGTTTCGGCTTGGGGAGGAGGAGGTTGGGGGTTTTGGAGGAGGGGTATGTGCTGAAGGAGGGTCGGGGGCATTAAGGGGGGGAAGGGGTTGGGGTGGGGGGCGGGGGGCGGGGGGGAGGTGATGGCGTGGTTTCATGGGTCGGAATGCTTGGATATGGGTGACGATGGGAGGGAGCTAGCTGAGATGAGCTGGGATGGAATAGTTGTGGGCGGATTATTCATGATACTTCCCTTCATCTTGCCACCCCCGTTCTTGAGAATATCTCATCCTCCTCCCAGTTCTTCCTGTCCATCTCTCACACGCCAGCCCCAATCCCAAGCCCAAGCCCAAGCCCCACCATACCATTCCGCCACCCTCCCACCACCTAACCCCATCACGCCCTCTTCATACCGTCCCTCCCCTCCCCTCCCCTCCTCACCTCCACCGCCCAATGCTACCCCCCACGCCCTCTGCCGTCTCCATCGAATCGAGCACCAAGCCTACCCGACCGGTCGGTACTTAATCGACCACTTCTCAACCTCTAGCCCAGAGATGTTGACCGAAGACCCGAATGGAACCCGTCGGAGTACTCTACTAGTCGTATCCGCTGCGCATATAATATATAGTCTTGAGCTCCTTCAAGCGATCATTACTTTCTCATTCGTTATTGTCCCGTTACGGTGGTGGGTACGGGATTATTAGGTGGAGCTCAAGCAGCGGGATGTGGCTTCTCTGGGGACGGGCCGGGAGGGAGAGGGTGAGGGTGAGGGTGGTGGTGGGTGCTTGGCTTGTACGAGTACATGGTTGGGCATGGGGGGTGAGGAGGCAAAAGAGAGGGGTTGGGTTTGAACGGGGGGGGAGGATGGTAAAGCGACTCGCGTGGTGGTGGTGGTGGTGGTCACTTTGAATGGAGCAGGAAGAGATGAACCGGTGGAGTTATCCAGAAGTCATTGATAGTCATAATCCATTCACCTCCTCCCCTTCGCTCTCCCATTCCCCCCCTCTCCCTCAGCCACATCTCCCAACCCCCCATCCGAACAAGTTCCCCCCCCCCAACCCCCTTACCCCAAATCAAGAAGTCTCACACGCCTCCCTCAACTTCTTCTCCTCCTTCTCATCAAGCGGAATCTCCAACTCGCGCAACAACCCCGTCTTAATATCATAAACGCAGCCATGCACCTTGATCCCCCTCTCCTTAACCGCCTCAATCACATTCGGATTCGCCTTCACGACCCCGACCCCCATCCTGACATTCTCCTCCACCAACCTCGTCACCTTCTCATCCGGGCCCATGCCCTCCATCTCCCCCGCCACCCGCGCCCGCAACTGCCGCAACGGCAACAACCACGTATCGATGACGCCAATCTTCTTGTTCCCCAAGGCGGCGTTGACGCCGCCGCAGCTGGTGTGCCCGCACACGACGACGTGGTCGACTTTGATGTGCGCGACGGCGTATTCGATCACGGCGGCGGCGTTGAGGTCGCCCGGGTGCAGGATGTTGGCGATGTTGCGATGGACGAAGACGTCGCCTGGTTGGAGACCGAGGATGGTCGTTTCGGGGATGCGGCTGTCGGAACAGCCGATCCAGAGGATTTTGGGGGCTTGGCCTTTGGAAAGCTTGGGGAATAGGTCGGCGTTGTGGGTGCAGGTGTGGTCGACCCAGGCTTTGTTGTTGGCGAGGGCGCGCTGGAATGTATCTGTTGATGGGGAGAGGTTAGTCGGTGCGGAGGTTGTTGGCGGATTGGTGGGGGGGGTGTGGGGGGGAGGGGTGGTAGAAGGAGTGGGAGGTTCGAGGGGAGGCGGGGCGGAGGGGGAGGGTGGGGGGCTGGTGATGGTGATGGCGCGTTTGGGGTGGGATGCTAGCGTTGGTTTGATGGGGATGTTGGGGGATTGAAGAAAGCAAGGCCGATGGGGAGGGTTGAGGAGGAAATGAGTACGTACCTTCAGAGTCCATTTTGTGCTGATCATGATGCGCCATGGTTGTGCTTCGGATGTTCAATTCACGTAGAGATAAGAAGCTTTTTATGATGCTCTTGCTTATCGTCCCACCAAAGATAAAATATGACGAATAAGCGCGGAGGGAAAAAGAAAACAGTGATGGTCTCGTAGAAAAGGTAATGTCCAAGGTAGCAACGAAGAAAGCGAGGACTATTCACGCCCCTTTATATCCCTCCCCCGGCACCCCACCAGGCGCACGTACATGTTCGATAGTTGGTGAGAGGAAAGACGAAGCGGAAAGCGCTGCGGAGACGTTGGTGGGGATCTGGACCTGAACACGGGATGGGTTTCGGGTATCGAAGCACGGAGGGGATCGGTAGCCAGAGGAAGCGGTGCATCTCATCATCCATCATGCCAGGAAGCTCGACGACGTGAGCTCGTAGGCTCGCATGTGGTCCAACATGCATTGAAGGCGCGGGGAAAGGTGGTTAATGTATGCATGGGAGATTCTGTACGCTGCTTGTTTCGGTAAGGGCCGCGGTTGCACCGATTCCCCGCACGTACAGGTACAGCAGATTGCCGGGTTTGCCTTGGTTTGCCTTGGTTTGCCTTGGTTCTGGCCCCGGGGAGCATGGAATACGATGCGTGGGACAATGGAAATATTAGAAGAGCATCGCATCATGTGTGCTTGGATGTTGGCTTGGCCATCAGTTGGAGTGGGAATGGGGAAAGAAGTTGCGAGTTCGTCTTTGACACTGGCATGTTTGAATGCACGAGAAACGACGCATAACCCTATTCGGCTGCAGTCGAATTATATACGGCGGGTCTGGAACGATACTCTCCAATTGTACTTCGTAGTCTTAACGGTTTGCCCAAGCCATCCCACCTTTTAGGCTATTCATGCCTCTCCCTTCCAGCCCAAGGTATAATCGATCCAGTCCCTGACGCTTCTGCCATTCCCTAGGTATCCCACGCCATGCACCCCACCCCTTTCGCTATCAACTTCTGTGACCTCAGACGATTTGTTATGAACCATCTCCGTGTCTCCACGGCTCCCCGCACCAGCTGCTTGTATACCGACATCACCATCCGCAGTAGCTGAGAGTACCCACTCTTGCACTCTTGTCGTCGCATCTTCGTTGTTGCCTGTATGCTGCCGAGGAAGCTGAATGCGCAGTGTTGCATCATCCCAAGGGACTGGGACAATCGAAAGCGCTAGCCGCTCAATGTTCGTTGTGATTCGTTGCACATGCTTCAGTGCACTTGTTGCTGCATCGACGTCTGGGTCCAGGAGCCTTCGGAATAAGAAACCAAGCACGAGAAGGCAGCACCAACGATAGTTGTTGCGTCTAATTATCGACCTTGTCTTCCGGAATGGAGTCGTAAACGAAGGTTTGGCCCTGTCGCTTTTAATAGATGCCGTGCAGCCTGGAAGCGGAATCTCATCAAACTCCGAAGAATAAATGCACTCTTGGTCAGAGTCCTCAGCAATGGTTGCTGATATCTCATCAACAGCATCATTCGAGCCCTCAGGTAGGGTCCTTTCGCTTTCAGTAGATCCCGTCAAAGCGGGAAGCGAATTCTCATCAAACTCTGAAGAAAGAATGGACTCTATGTCAGAGTCCTCAACAACGACTGCTGTTATCTCATCCACAGCACCGCCTGAGCCCTCAGGCACAACCCCTTCACTTTTGGGAGATGCCGTCCAGACTGGAAGCGGATTCTCATCAAACTCCGAAGAAAAAATGGACTCTAGGTCGGAGTCCTCAGCAACAGTTACTGTCATCCCATCAACAGCATCAGTTGAGCCATCGGGCATGGCACTTCCACTTCTGATAGATTCCGTCAAGGCTGGTAGCGGATTCTCCAAAAATTTTGAAGATAAATTGGACTCTAGGTCAGAGTCCCTGACAAGGGATGCTGATATCTCATCAACAGCATCGCGCGAGCTATCGAAAAGCTCGTCCGCGAATCGGACTTGTCTGGATGCCAAAGGAATGCCGCCAGCGAAAAATCCCCTTGGTGGGGTAGCTTGAGTTGGTAGATTATGCCCAAGCCTTGGTGGTGGATAGCACGTAGTCTGTCCGTCTCTGTGGAATGCCAACTCCATGTTGTAGCCGTCGCGTAGTGTTGGTAGCCTTACTGTGTCACGACCTGAAGGATCAAAGGACCAATAAACTGCCTTTCCGACGCCATCATCCATTGTGACTGTGCCTGCGGAGAACGGTTAGCATGAGGTAGTATTTTCAGAAGCACTGTTCTCGGCCGACACGTACCTCCATTGACATCACATTGCAAAGAGCCGTCCAAGACGATCTTACCGACAACTCGTGGAAGGTGGTACACTACGATGTTACTGTAGCCCGCTTCTTCGAAATCATGTGGTATACCCCACTCCTCCCACTGAAATTCAATACTGATGGTCTGTCCAGGGACCATCCTTTCCGTCTTGAACAGCGTTGAATCACCGTCAACAGTCTCGCGCCACTCGGCAACATCCTTTGTAGCAAGTCGCCCATCAATAAGTGAAAGCTTGGGATTCCAATCATGGTGATCAATCGTCAGCAAGTGACAGCTTTTCGTGACTTGGACATCTAGGGTCATCCGACACTCTAGCATTCCGCCCAGCATCTGAGCAACGTTGAGTTTGAAGTTGTGAACGACGTGCTCCAAAGCGGCATTAGCCACAGGACCGTTCAGTTCTTCGAACGCTTTGAAGTGGACAGGAGCTTGTCGAACAAGTTTGACTATAACATTGTCCTTAAGACCTTCTGGGAAAGCAAATGGTGTTGCATCTCGGTCGAACCGATAACTTCTGATGTCGTCTTTGATATACTCGGTAGTCTTCCAAGTACTGAAAGAAGAATGGGATCGGTGTTCGATGAAAAGACTTGGTGATGGGTTTGAGATAAAAACTGTTTCATTGACAACCTTCCCATAAGCAGGATGAATATGAGGTAGTGCCACAGTGATGGGCGAAGTTCTTCCATAGAATCCGGTAAACACAAGTTCGAGAGATGATCCAATATCGGCGGCATCACGAACAATTGCAAGGCTTGCTTCGGTCAGATCGGAGTGCTTACAGTCCAAAGGCTGATAATCGTCGCGCAGGACAACAGACGTCTCTCCCTTGCCAAGACGATAAGTGTCTGTGCACGCAGAACAGTTCCTTATATTTAGGTATAAGGTAATCTGATCTGCGAAAAAGTCATAGTCGGGATGCTCAATAGTCAGACTGGCACGATATTTGATCTGAAAACCTTCGTTTTCTGACCAGATAGCGGTACCGCACAGTCCAACTCCCATCGTATAGAACGGGATAGTGAGTATTGGTTCCTTGAAACGTAGAGCCAACTGCAGCCGTTCGGCGGCGATGAACATTCCAGTGATTTGTTTCGCCGCGACCACATGGCTATCGAAGAGGCTTTCAGTACGGAATTGGGCGTCGGGGATATCGCTCTGGCCTAGTTGTTGTTCGATGATGAAGGAAAATGATCCACTGACATTGCCAGGATCGAAGTGTGAACAGACCGCAAGACTAAAAGATTGCCAATCATGGCCGTTAAGGCTCACCAAATGCACCTCCGCCTCAACATCAATTTCGAAAGGCGTCGATGTAATAGCCTCAGGAAAGCAGACCATTAGCTTGCCATCCTCAATCACCCAGGTTAGACTGCTGTCTACCTCTAGCTCCTGTCCTAAACTGTGCGGCATGCAGGTCTTGCTTGGCTCGCGGATCCTTACGCATGTCGTGGGTGACGATGTCTTTCCTGAAATGTGTGGCATACAGATATTGCTTGCGTCGCGAGTCCCTATACATGTCAGGGGCGAGGGTTGCTGTGAATGTGGTTGATCCTGAAGCTGGGATGGCAACCCCAGGGGACTCCGAGAAGGAGTGAGTGGGTGCGGCGAACTTCCGTCATTGCCTTTGTCTTGCAGGTCTTCGAAGATATGAAACCATTCTAGGCCAGGCCCATCACTATTTAACGACTGCACCGACTGATCGAACATAGGCTTCACGGCTTTTGGCTCGCTAAGAACGGGCCTTGTACGGATGGCGGCATTCTCTTCGGTCTTCTGCGGTGTATTCGCTCTCAGCCGACCCAGAGCCGAGGGAGATTGCTTGAGTCCAGGTGACGTCCCTGCAACAAGACAATTGCCTGAGGTTTGTCGCAGAGGCTCCGTTGACTTCGTCCTCAAGGTAGTTCCTCTAGCAATGGCGAGCTTACTAGGCTTGCTCATCGATGTGGGCTTGGCGTATGTTGGAGATAACAAGGCCGAAGGCTGAGCTTTTGTGGACTGCTTTGATTTGGTACAGAAATCCTCTTGGCTGGGTGACTGCCACGGTGTTTTCTCCTTCGGCGCCTGGCGCTTAGAAGATTTTGCTCGTTTTTTAACCCGGAGTTTTTGAGGGGGTCCATCATCGAGCGCATCAGAGACTTCCACAACCTGGTGGCCTGCTCCTTCAGGACTCCCTGGCCCTGGGATATCCAATGGTCCAAGTCCGTCGGCGCCGAATGGGGAGGGCGGCCTCGACAGAAGGTGAATCTCCACGGTGTCGGCAGACGTTGATCGATTGTCATTGATGATAGAGTTATATGGGACTAGGTGTAAAGAATCGTTGTCATTAATCTCTGAAAATTGGTAACCAAATGCTCCGATAGCACTCGCTGAGGTCTGCCGATCGAAATCCGGGAGACCTGTCGCCCAAGGCCGGCCGGCGGAGAAAATGTCGTCTGAGCGAGGGACCAAACGACGTTTTTGTTCTGTGGTCGTCATGTTCATGCTTGGCATAACCATGAACGAATTTCTGAGAAATAAACCCGCATTGAAAACCGTCAGCGTCTCACCAGAGAACTCGTCGGAACATTGCCGCAATGCCGTTGTCTCTCGGTCGACAAGCCCTGACTCGACAGTGTTGGTAGTCACTACAGAGATGACCGTCACTCGCTCGCCATCACATTCGAGTATTGGAATTTGGAGACCAGATTCGGGCTTGATCTATCACTCCTTAGTAGTCTGCTCTATCCGACTATATTGCTTCTTGTGCAAAGGCACTTACCGTGCAATGGATTCTCACGTGCACGGGATGCTCTGGAAGTCCATCCCAGATAGCTTGGACCCGCAAGTCCCGGATCTCAGGCGATTTGGCAGTGTATGAGCCCGCCATCTCAGGACTTGAATCAAATCGCTGAGCTCCCGCTATTACGAGAACGAGCTGTGGGCGAATGCGTGTGCCAATTATTGATGCTCAAAGAAGAGTGAGTACTGCTGTGTATTATGTGATATATCGTACATGTTAAAGTACAGATGATGAGTGACAGAATGAGATCCAGCTGCGATTGCATTATTGCGCTGGGAGTGTGAATAAAGAAGGCGCGAAGGCACGAAAATACACAACGAGCGTAGCTTCTTCATTGGAACTCTGCTATATAGACTCCGCGCCTCCAGCCGGAGCACTTTCCAAGTGTCAGACCTACGGCTAGATTTTCAAACGCTGGATGTCCTGGTCGTTATAATATGCCGGTCTTGGCGAGTGCTTTGGCGTTTTCCTACTATGACACTACGTCTTCTACTGAGACAAGCTCGCCAGCTACTCAAGTGAATATGACTGTTGAGTATCTTCAAAGCCTGCTCCGCTTTGGTAAGAGGTCCACTGTTTTATTGTAAGATAGCCGCAAAATTCCAGTGGAAGCTATAGGCTTATGTGGCGCATCTAGCACGTTGGTTCTAGTTGTCTACTGTCTGGAGTTTCTCGATTTTCCACTCCAAAGCAGGTATATCCTCAGCCAGGGTCGCCTTTCTGCTGCGCCGCCGAACCAAAGCTTGCTGGTGGCCCATGTCCGCCTATATACCGATCCTGGCTATTCTGTGCAGAGCCCTGCATTGGTGCTCGTGACTCAGGGGGCGGAGGCATGTAGCCGAGATGTGGTTGTGTTATAGGATATGTTGAGCTCAAACTGTATTGACTTGGCGCTGTGGTGGATTGTAGAGGTGGAAGTAGGTTTGGTAGCGAAGGATGTGACATTTCGTACCGGCTTTGTGTAGGAGGTGCCATTGTTAGCTCTGGACCTACGCCATGCTGAGCACCAGTGTAGTAGCCAGAACTACTGTACGATGGTCTCTGTGCAGTATTGGCAAGAGCAGAAGGCTCGTCCAAAGAGTGTGTGCGCGTGTACATCGCGGACCCACCAAGGGGTGGTTGGCTAGATAGAGGATACTGCCGCTGTGGTGGGACTGGTTCTGATAACTGTGGAACTTGCATCGGCTGCGAAGGTTGATGCTGATTTTGAAACGTAGGCTGATGTGTATACCTTGAGGGCTGCTGGTATAGTGGATTCGCCACAGCAGGGGGATAACCAGGTACTTGCGTTCCAGGAGAGGCATATGGAGAGGACGTCGATGATGAGCCAGGGGCCGAGGGACGGAAGGAGTATTCCGAGATTGTGCCAGGAGCAGATTGTGGCCCTTGAGGATAGCTGACGGAGTAGCTGGGTAACGATTGACTTTGTGAAGGATACGCGCTGTATGATCCACATTGCTCAGTGTACGAACGCTGTAAGTTTCTCGAGTCGCGGTCGTAGGGGTCCCTCCCGCCCATGTCTAGTGATGCCCGCGGGCGCTTTGCGGAGTACTCATAGGTCGATGGAAAATCTCTCATCGAATGTTGCCCGTACCCTCCTGGATGCATCTGCTGAGTTTGTCCCAGCGAGCTTCGAGAATCAGAAGGGATCTGGGAGGGGTGGTGACGTTTGTAATCATCTGTATGAAGACTCGAAGTGGCCGGCCGCTTACTGCTGGCTTGTCAGAATGTCAAGTACGGTGGATAATTGGAAAGCTTACAGCAAAGTGCGCGGTTCTTTACGAATCCTTAGGCGTACACCTTGGTCGCCAAAAGAACGAGAGAGAAAGGTCGACTCTGACATGCCAGGAAAATTCTTTGCAGCATAGACTGCCAGGAAATTAGCACCGTTTTCAGTACCTTCTGGAGCGTATACAACTGACCGGTGAACGGATCAGAGCTTATGGACTTGATGTAAATGACCTCATGCCTAATGTGCCTGTTAGCATCGTAGAGTGAAGAAGGCCAAGTATCGAAACATACTTGCACATCTCGAACAAGCTAAAACGGAGACGAAATTCACCCTCAACCTTCACCGAGAGGTCTCCAAACACAAAGAAACCACCATCTAAGCGTTAAGAGTCAGCCATAGCCTCAGGTCACAGACTCGGAGAATACCAACCGCTGTTGTCGACATCTTTCAGTCTATGAAGGGATGAAACCAACGTTCCTGCAAGTGCGGCTTGCTGAGCCGGACGTTCGTGGTTTGCATCCAGAAGGTTACAGCACATGAAGTAGTAGGGGCTTTGGAGGTAGTTCCTATCAAGGTCAGAACGATCCAAAAAGCAGAGACCTATAAAGTTCTTACTGCGCCGGATCCGATTCATCTCTGATTCGTAATTGAATGATGGGGGGAGGATCAACAGGCTTCCTATCTGCAGAAGACGGGTAAGTTTCTCGTACGTGGCACATGATAGTGCGACACAGTTCCACAGTACCTTTTTCTTTCAGTCCAGCGACCCGCGCTCGCTCCGGGCCCTGCCGAATGCTCAAGGAATAGTCCTCGCTAGTTGACAGCATGGTCAGTCGAGGTCCTGGCGGTCTGTAAGATGTTCTTCGAGGTACGGAGGATCGTGCCACACCTTGTGAGCTTGACTCTGGATGAGGTCGCTTCTGTGTGGCCGGGTGCGTTCATCAAGCTTGCTTAGACCGGACTGCCTGTGCAAGCCTGGCTCTCAATGTCTCGGGACACTTTGTTGCGCGGGTTCCTGGCAGCATGGGAACTGGCCGGTTTGCACACTCGACTCGTCTTCTGGTCACCAATAGAGCAAGGGGTTGTAACGGGTTGCCGCTGGTCAAGTCAACCTTTGCTGGGACGGCGCAAATCCAGGTTCGCGTAGGCTAGTGCGTTTCGAAATGCAGAATTCGCGGGGTATTAGGGCTAATACCGTTCGGCAGGCTGAAGGTTGATGCTCATGTAGCCTTGGGATGGCGTGGTGCGCAACGATATCGACGTGCTCAATGATCTGGATGTGCTTTGCCCGAGACGTCCAATGTGGGCTTTAGATTTCGAGACGCCGAGACCGTTGAAGGTGGGGGATGGGCGCTTCTTTCCACGGCGGTTAACCAGGCTGCTGGTGCTTATATGTGTGGACCTTGGGAAGGCAACACGACGGTGCAGCGTACAGACACCGTGAGTAAAGTCAGGCCAATGGTTTCGGCTTCTTCGGCCTCGTTAGCGGAGACACGAGAGAAGCTTGGGAGGCGAGAAGTTAAGTAGTAAGTTCTGTATCCGTGGATTGCTCCTTCCACGAGGGTCCGGGATTCGGATTAGGTTTATGACGGCTAGCGGTACACGTCTCCCCGCCGTTACGACTGATCGATTTGGTTGTTCTTTGATAAGGTACCGCCCAGGATGCTTACCACGACCACGTAGCTTCCGATGAGCGAAAGGTTGTGGATGGTGGGTAGGATCTGTGGATGCTCGATGGCATGCAACCTAGTGGTAGCGCCGAGTAGATGGTGGATAGAGTGGAATAGAGTAGAGTGCTAAACTCTCACGGCCGACGACTTCCAAGATCCCTTTGACGTCGTCTAAACGAGATGTACCCGGTTATCAACGTTTTGTGGGCGGGGTTTAGGGCGTTCTTTTGGAACCTTTGGTTCCTTTGGTCGACCGTTTCCAGCCAAGCCGGGGGGGCCACTAGTTCTATTTGCCAATTTGACTTTTATCAGGGACCCGGGTCCGGTACCGAAGTGGTTAATGGGCTTCTGGAGATTACTTTCTGGCCTGTATAACGCTCGGATGGCGCAAATATCGATCACGGAAGCACTGTGGACACTGGGAAACCACGTACGGTATAAGCCAAGATCGGAGAAGCCCTCCAGCCAGCAGACGTACCTGCTCAGCCGCGCGGTGCAGCACAATGACGCCTGCGCGTTTGGGGGGAGCTGGGCGTGGATGTGGCTGATCTCGATCAGAGGTTCAGGTCCTGCCGAAGTCGCGGTTCTCTGCGGTTGCTGAATCGATATTATTGCAAGCTAACGGCGCTGCTTTCTCTCGCCCGTCTTCTGGCACCGCGTTAGAGGTCGGGGTTTTCTTCAATCAATCCCAAGGGGCTCGACGGTGTTAATGTACAGTCCCAGGCCTATTGTTGGGGCCCATCTCTCAAAGGGATATCAGAGGCGTAAGCAATGAAATGACACCATACCTTACGTTGCCCAATATTCATGAAGCATAAGAACGAACACACCTGCATCATCCACATCCACTGACATCCACAATCCACTACAAGGTGGCCGGCATCGTGCTCATTGGCAGAGCACAGACATCAGTGGAAGGTTCGAGGATTCATCATCATCGTCATGGGGGACGCCTGCTGTGCGGGATCGAAGCGGAAGGGGGAGGGACGTCTCGCTACGAAGGCAACCTTGTCGTGGATGTCTAGGGCCGGCAGCAGGTCGCAGGGCGCAGGCCACAGGCTAGAGGCTAGGGGTGGAAGCGCTGTGCTGGATTGGGAATTTGGGGGAATGGGGGGGATTGATCGGTATGCTCGGTACTGGAAATGCAGAAGGGCATACAGTTGCGAGATCCCTTTCGGCTCGGCTTCAAACATGGGTAGGCACCGCACTGTCAGTTAGAACGACTGGATCCGTCGGATGACATGGCGGCGGATTGGGTGGAAGCGATGCCAATTGCATTTGCCAAAGGTTGGACATGTCGTTTAACGCCATGCAACACTATCCGGCTTGCGTTTTCGCGTGGCAGAATGCTGGCTGCCATCCTGCATGCCGCCTTCCCAAGCGCGTCGGTTGCAGCTAATAGAACTCCGATCGAAGCCTCTTTCGCCTCGACATTTGCAGATGCCAGAGCCTGCCCCCGTCGCCGCAGGGATGAGCTTGACGAAGCTCGACCCCTACGTCCGGATGTGGAATTGGGGCGTCTGCAAAGAGACATCACTTTCGGATGGAACTTCTCAGCCGTCAAGCCTCGTTGGCCGGGGAAGGCTCTTCCTTCTCGACCTGCTCACCTTTCCTCATCCTGTGCTCACACTAAAAAAGGTTATTTTCAGATTGTAATCTCCTCGAGCACCTCGCTCGCTGACAGACGCCGACCCCCTCCGCTCGATTGGGAGTCGCATGAGGGTCGCATGCCTGGGGGATGAATCAGTATGGGCCAGAGGCTGTGCGCTTCGACACTCGACGACCTGTTATCCCGCTGAGCTGGTCAGGCACTTCATCTGCACCCAGCCATCGAAAGGGGGCCAGGCGGGAAAGCCATCTTTTGCCAAAACGGTCACTCCACTGCTAGAGCATCAGAGTGCAACGAGTACGGGATACGAACGGACGATGCCCTATGGATCGATGCATCATTCTGTGCAACTTCCAGACTTCAATTGAGACTACGATATCAATGGAGCCCAGAGTTTGAATCTGGCCTGCTGATCCGGAACTTGCGCACGATGATGGGACTCCCGCCGCCGACCCAAGCTACTTGGCGGGGGACTTGGAAGGTAGATGGGATCAAACTTTCAAGCCCTCCAAGGTACATTGCCCATTACCGTAGTCTCACTTTCACATGCCGTGGCACTGGTGCAATGAGCGGCAAGTCAAGCCCAAGTGTGATTCTTCTTCTGTACCATCTTCCAGCGCGGTGTCCGTTGAGTAGCAGAGACACGTCTGGTAGGCCGGCACGCCCGACCACAAGTGCTTCGGCTGCAAAGGTAGCGGCGCTCCTTGGGAGATTCGACGCTTACGCTGCACAACGGATCACAATTAGCAAGATCGTGGCGTTTAGAAACATCCTGCCCATTGGGACCATTTGAGTCCACTCCAGTGCGAGGCAATAGTTGCCCTTTGATCTTGCAGAGCAATGCGTTGAAAGCCACCACGCCGCTCCATGAGCTCATACGCTCAAACGGGCATCTCATTGATCGCACCGTCGGCGCAAAAGTGGGTGAAGCTGAGGCAATCGAGAAGTCGGGCGACCCGAAAGGTTTTTACATGTTTCGTGATAGGGGAGATCCCCGTCGCTGCAGGCCCTGCAACGGGGCCACTTTTTCCAGTGAACAGCCTTACATATGCTGCATGGGCCTGAGCGGAAGCGGCCAATGACAGGTAACAAACAGGCAACGCGATGAACGGCTTTAGGGTCTTGTGATGGGAAATCTGCTCTGCTTCGCTTCCACCGAGCACGAAGGCGACGCACTTTCAGCTTGCCGTCGACCTGCCCTCCGCGTTTGACTGGTCGTCAGTTGTAACGGGTGGAGCTATATTTGGGATTCTGGTCAGGAATTTATACTCCAATGCTTTGCACGTGCACCGCACGCGCAAAGGGATAATAATAAGTTGATGCTTCTTGAAGATCGACGAATCACGGCAGTCGTAGTTTGGGAATTTTGCTAACGGTCTCGGTTCCACGTTTTGCGGCTCGGCCTGGAGAAATTGGGGGTTCGGGGGGGTCGAGGGGGTGTGTGGGAAGAGAGGGGAAGGGGTTGGTGGGTCGACGATCTTTCGCTTGCAGCGAGGTGAACAGGCACGGGCAAGAAGCTGAGCCATGCATAGCCGGAAAGGACAATACTCTTGTCGATCCGGCCCAATTCTACGAATTAGTGAGATCGAAATTGCGAGGACAAGACCAAGTGGGACGGTGTTGGGCATCAATAGGCAAAAGACGAACGAAGAACGAAAGTCGAGTGAGACATACTGCCGCACCGTGGCCAGTCGCCTTTGCGCTCAAGCCCGTTCGCCCACGCGGAATGGGCGTGTCGCAGTTCTCGCAATCTTCGCAATGAAAAAGTTCGAGTTTGCTGTGCCCTTGACTGCTTGAGTCAATGAGTGCCCTCCACAATGCAGGCCGCATCCACCACGGCAAGAGTCTGTAGTCCGTGAGCCCGTACCTCGTGAAAGGAGCAAGGATGTCACGGGGTGTACCCGTCGGTGGTGGCCGTGGCTGTTGCTTTTACCAGGCAATGATTGTTTTAACTACGGGACGTCGGGAGTGCTGAGCTGTTGAGCGCTGAAATCGTGAAATCACTCGATGCGAAAATAGATAGCCGAGCAGCGCTGGGGCCAGAAGGGCGACGAGCTTGAGGAGGGCTGACGGTTGACGGTTGACGATTGACGGGCGAAAAGGCCCAGAAGGGCTAGAGTGAAGAGGGCTAGAGCTAAAAGGGCTAGAGCCGGAAGGGCTAGAACTAGAAGGGCCAGACCTTGGAAGTGGTGAGGAGTGAGAAATGAGGGCAGAGGGCAGAAGGGCAAGATGACGCGAGCACATCGGTCTGGATTGGTCTGCCCAGGCTCCCAGGACCCCGGCCCACGGGCTGCAATCACTTGCAGCTAACACCGGCCACTTGTCTCGGAAGGGCAAAGCCGCCTGGCTCGATCCATGGTTGATGCCCTGTGATCGTCGCTTCCACCTTCCAAGTCCCCTTTGCCGGCAGATGGATGCATTGGATGCCTTGGATGCCTTGGATGCCTTGGATGCCTTGGATGCCTTGGACGCAGTCGATGCAGTCATCTGATACGGCAAGAGGAAAGAATTTGAAATGTCGTTCGCAGCGTGGCAGGAGCGTGGCCGCCACGCCAGCTCAGCACACCCACCGCACCCACACCCGCACACCCACCGCAGTGACCGCACACCCCCCCACCGCGCACACACACCGCCCACACACCCACCACCGCCTCCCTCCTGCCCCTTCCCGTGCCTGTGCCCATCCCCATCGTCCTTGGAAAGCGGTGCGAGCAGGTCCAACGAGGTCCAACGAGAGGGTGTGGTGCAACGTCGCTTGTCGCTCTGACAACACACGGACGTAAAGACACACGGCTTCCTACATGGCTTCCATTCCATTTTCATCAAATGCGTTAGGGAACGAGGCGTTGGGCTCCCTGTTCCAAGGACGGCGGAGCGAGCGACCATGGTTCAGCGCCCGCTTTCCTTGCTTCCACGCGAGAAGGATCCACTTGACACATGGAGGCAACATGGAGGCAACATGGAGACAACATGGAGACACATGGCTTTAGAGGCTGATCGGATTGGTGTCACCATCATCCACCACCTCGAACTCTACCTTAGTCTCTGACCCCATACACTCACCTCATCCTTCTGACTCGACGACGCCGTCCACCAAACAGCCCGTCAGGCATCTCCGCGCCAGTCCAGTCGACAAGCGATGCAGCACTAAGCTACACATTGCGCCGCACAGCCATTTCTCCGTCTCCGATTTCTCCGTCATCACTCGGATAGTGCTCGTTGCTTCATTTCCTGCTGGATGCGAGGAGGTGGCTAGATAGCCCCCATCTGCTGGACATGTTCGGTTCGCTGCGACTAGAGCTCTCTGTTCGTTTTGCACGGAGACAGCACATCTGACTCAGCCTTCACAATTATAATTTGATATAGAAGCCACCAGATCCACTTTGACTCCTCCGAAGCCTTCAGTCATGAATGATGTGGACAACACCAGGATTTCGTCAAGCCTTTCAAGCCTTTCAAGCCTTTCGAGCTCTCATCTCACTTTACTACTGCAAGATCAAAGATCAGGGGCAACTCGACACGGAGTCAAGGCCCTTGCGTCGTTGCTGAAAATCTTCACGACTGTCTTACATCCTCCAAGCCTCACGTCGTCAGTGTACCTGTACATTTGCATTCCTTGAGGCCACCACGGGCGAGCTCGCCTTTGTCGAAGGGTGCACCTTGTAGAAGCCACCTCGGAATCAAGAAAATGCCAGCTAAACATGAATAGTCCAAGCCTCCAACCTCTGCTAAGGAAACGATACTATCTCGCATACAGAACTTAAGCCTCCCGTTCATTATCCCCCGGCTACACCATCCGCCAACGCCGAGAGATCGTTCCTTGCAGTCAACCCAAGATCACTCCGCCTCAGTGTTGGCTTAGATACTCTACTTTAGACGTGGTGACGGATGCAGAAGTCTCAGCAGCGGCTAGTTGGCTGGAATTTCCTGCGCCTGTGATGCGTTTTTTGCCATTTTGGTTGCCACCTACGTGCTTAGACCCGCGGTTTTTCTGTTTGGCCTAGTATTCAGCCTTTTGTTTCAATGGTGGTTGTCAACGAGCAGAAACTTGATCCGGATATCTTCGCATATTGCCATATTGGCATCTTCGTTTTCACCCCCTTAAACACAAGGGAACTTTACTTCCAATCATCGGAATGATCCACTAAGCAGCCATCAGCCCCCGGTGACACCAATGTTTGCACCATTATGCTGAGATTTATCTTTCCATCCAGGGGGAGATCAAAGCGCAACGGAGAGCCTGGGAGGATTGAACAGAACCCCCATGTCCTCCTGCGAGTCCTATGAGTCCAGGATCGAATGAAACATGACCCACCATGAACAACCGCAAAGTTTGAAAAATGGCGGTTTACTTACTACTAGGAGCTTAGATGGAGGAATTTTAGCTCTCAAAACTGTGAGAGCCCAATCCCTAACGGCTACCTGGTCCTTACGAGCAATCAGGATGAACAATCCCCAATAAGGGTGTCCACGAAGGCTCAAATTTCGGGGCAAACACGTCTCTGATAACTACCCGAATTAAAGGGGTCCACCGTGAACAATCACAAAGGCTCAAGTGCAGGGGCAAATAAATACTCATGAATGCTCCAAATGGACGACCTCACAGTTTGAACGACCAGAAAGGCTGAAATGCAACGGTAACCCAGTCGCCGCTGACAACACCGATAGACAGTTCCCCAGCGTGGACAACCGCGAAGACTCAAATGTAACATCAACTGGTCCCTATTTCCAATCCGAAGGACGGACCCAGCGTGGAAAAGCACGAAGGCTGACGTTCAGGGGTAAGTAGGCCCCTACTGAACTATTCGGACGGCCAACGCCCAGGCATGAACAAAACCCAAGGTTCCGCGTAACCATCCCTATTAAAAGCCCGCACAGACGATCCACCGGCGTGGTCAACCCCGAAAGCTCCATTTCAGCCACGATCAAGTGCCTGCTGGGATCTTGAATAACCATTTCCCAAGTTAGACAATCATGAAGACTCAAAGTCAACAGCAACAGTCAACAGCAACTCCTTCCCAGCTCATCATCGAGCCCCAACCAGTTGCCTCGCCATTCGAGCTCGGCGAAACTCCCACACTATCATCCGCCTCAAACCCTAACTTCAGCAACCCAACACCTATCTTCAGGCTAACCATCTCAGTCCCAACCCCCGTCTCAAAACTCCAGTCTAGCTCCCATCCAGCAAGTGGAGCAAACACCACGGTTTCAAGCGCCAAACCGACTACGCTTTCATTATCGGGGCAATGGTCAGGGCCGCACTTGGTTCCTTTAACAGAAGGAAGCCCAGGGGTTGCAAAAGCATCTTTGTGTACGCATTGACTCTCACAGAAGAATGAAAGAATGAAACAAAGGATCGAACGATGACTGCAATTATAACCCATCTCCAACCCTCGATCCCAGGCACTGAGTATAAGCTGAGCGGACACCTGTTCCCTGGCTTCGTTACCAAACTCCTAACGTACTACCCTGACGCGGGCTGGGCCTGGAGTGGTACTTCTCTGCCAGACAGGCCGGGTAAAGAAGCATTTCACAGGCAAGGTAGTAGGGCTCTCGCTCAACCCGGAGTGCTACTTTTACTTATCAATCAAGTGGGAGGGGGAGAATCGTTCGACAGGCGAAGTAGTCGGGGTCTCAAGGCCACACAATCTCTGTTTCCGCGATGTTCCGTCTACTTCCTTATTACGTTCCCATCGAGCACCCGTTTGTACTACACACATACTCAATACTCCCTCCCTCCCCCCCCCCCTCTCTCTCTCTCTTTCAGCTCCTCCCTCGCATCAAACACTCTCATAACTTTTAAAATTTGTCGGTATCACTAGCACCCCAACTCAATATGAACTTTTCAAACAAAATATTACAAAAAAAGGTTGGTAATAATCCATACCCCTTATCGTACACTCGAAGTTTCCACCAAAGATCCTCGTAGCAATCAGCAAGCCAAGTCAAGCCCATCGCAACAGTCCTGGATATCAATCAATGCCAATCCCTGCCCCTCCCTCCCTCCCTCCCTCCCTCCACTCCCGCCTCCATGGCCAAAAACCGCTTTGGAATTTACTTTGCTGGCGCTATGATTTCCCACACACTCCACGCAATAGTTTCGCTCGCGCCACTCACTCGCCCATTAGCACGTCCCCGACGTCTGCCTCGTTTGCGCGGTTGGAAGACTTGATGTCGATTCGACGGTCGACATCATCCCCGTTTCTTTTGTCCGTAGGCATAGCCGTAGGCATGGCCATAGCCATAGCCAACTCCGCATCGCCATCCCTCTTCTTCTTCCCTTCCCTCTTCGCCTCCATCTCCATCTCCATCTCCAGCCCATCCTCATCCTCATCCTCGCCTTCACCGTCACCGTCACAGTCACCCTCCCCTTTCCCCTCCTTCCCCATGCCCTTCCCCTTTCCCTCCACCCCGTCCTTCTCATCCCTCTCCCCCTCTCCCTCCCCCTTCTCCTTCCCCTTCCCCCCCTCTTCCTCCCCATTCCCATCCTCCCCACCACCCTCCTCATCCTCCTCATCCTCCCCATCATCATCATCATCATCATCATCCTCCTCCTCATCCTCCACAACCCCCCCCCTCCTCCTCCTCCTCCCACTCCTCACACTCCTCACGCTCCCCCCAGGACTTTCCCTCGCCCCCATCCCTTCCACCCCCAAGCCTTTCTCCACCCCTCCTCCCGTCCCCAGCGCCCTCAACGCTCCCCCCAACCCCAAAACCTTCCCCCCCCGCCTAACCGGCGTTTCCGTGCCGGTCCTACTTTTCCGGGGTCCGCCTCTCCACCCGCCGCGACGGCGGGACGCGGTGCCGGGGATGGGGGGGAAGACTTCGTACCTGATAGCGGGGATGAAGGGGAGGGTTGGCGTGGGGGTGGAGAGGACGGAGGTGGAGGTGGGGTGGGGGACGAGGCCGTTGGAGGTGAGGGAGAGGGTGGAGGGTTCGGGTGTGAGGCGGGGGTGGGGTGGGGGGCCGGCGGTGGCGGTGGCGGTGGCGGAGAGGTGGGGTTTGGTGTTGGGTTTGGGAAGGTCCGAGGGGTTGGTGGTGGAGATGCGGAGGATGGGTTTGTGGTCGGTGGTGTTGGTGTCGATGGCGCCGTTGACGGGGTCGGGGCGCGGCGCTTCGGGTTTGGGTTTGCTGGAGGCGGATGAAGTGGTGGCGGCGAGTTCTTGCTGGACGCCTTCTTCAGCCACGGGCTTCTCTTCGTCTTCGCCTTCTCTTGGTGCGACGGTTGAGAGGGGCGGGGCGCGATCATAGTGCGCGAGGTTGCTGCGACCCATGATGTACGGCGTCCAGACTAGAGCGTCTGGGTTTAGCTTGACGTAGCGTTTGGCCTCCCAGCCTTCGATGCACTGTTTGAAATAGTCGTAGTCGAGCCGGAGGGCGTAGGTTTTGGTGACGGGGTCTCTGACGAGAGCGCGGAGACCTTCGAGGGCGGAGACGATGTCGTCGGCTGTCATGCCTGTGCGGTCGGAGATGTCGACGATACTGAGGGGCTTGCTTTGGTCGCGGAGCTGGTAGGAGAGGACGAGGCGCCAGTAGTTGCGGTAGGAGACGAGACCCATGTCGGAGAGAGGCTTCTCCGGGGAGCCGGTCTTGCGCTCGACACGAGTGAGGAGGTAGGAGAAGTCGATGAGGAGGTTGCCGTAGCCCTTGCGTTGCTGGGTGGGGAGGGTGAGGATGCAGGAAACATTGTTCTGACTGCTTGGCCGTTTCTCTTTCGAGAAATATCCGACAAAATGGCACCCGAGTTCGTCGTATTCGGTCATTACGTAGAAAAGAAAAGGCTCGACATCGTAGTAGAGGGTTTTGGAGCCAAGGAATAGCTTGGCAAGGAGGCAGAGGTTCTGACAGTAAACTGGATTCTTGCGACCGTCGACCTCAAAGACGGAGACCGATCCGTCGCGGTAAATCTCGTCGCCCGGCGGATGTTTCGCTGGGCATTTGAGTTTATGCCTCCATGCCACGTAGTCGGAGTTCATATACTTGAGACAAAACTCGCAGATGTAGAGGACTTTGTTTCGGCTGTACTCCTCTGGATATGGTGCTGCGTACCATGTCTCTATCTCGAAGCCGCCAAAGTTAATACACTTGATCTTGCTCGGGGGACCTGCAAGCTTATGCGATGCGCGGCCTTTGATTTCGCCTTCCAGCTCCAGATTGGCGGTTTTCTGTTTCCATTCCTCCTCGGCTCTCTGCCGGGCTTCTTCAAAGCGTGCTCGGTCGGCTGCTTGCGGGAGTGTCTTTGAGGTATCTGCATCGGCTTCGGTCAAGATGCCGCCATAAGGCTTCGACTTGAGTTCGTCATTCTCACGTTCATGGAACGAATAGAAGGGTGTTGCGTATGACTGAGAAAATGACGGGGCGAAATGGGTATGTTGTGTTTCATTGGTGGGTCGTCGGGGCGCCCTCCGTCGCTTTTTCTTTGGCTGCGCACCGAGTATGTCGGTAAGTTTGGATGGATTAAGCCGAAATGCAAGAATGAGACTACCCGCGTCTTGCCTAACGGTTACAGCATGCCCTTGTTCGACTTTCCTCGGCTTTCGTGGTCTACTAGACCTTGAAGATCTTGATTTTTGAGTTGAGGGGCTACCGCTTGCCTCAACACGTTCTTCAGTCAAGCCAACATCTTCCACCGGCGGTTTGTTAACTTGATCGTCGTCATCTTCATCATCGTCAACTAGGACGGGCGATATTGGCGCGTCAGAACCAGTCTCAGAATCAACCTGCTTCCTTCGGCGCTTCTTTGGTACTGAGATTGGCTCCTCCACTTCATCAGTGGAAGCTTTGCGCTTCCGCAATGATCGCGAACCATCCAACGGATCATCGTCGAGGATGAGAGTATTGAACACTGAGTGCGAACCTGGCCTTGATGTCCCACGTTGAGCAGGTAGTAAGTCTCTTGTAAACTTTGGGGCAGACGAACGCCGTCGCGAGGCTGCTTCCTCTGCATCCTCATCGCCGGTGTCAGGTTCGAGAGCATTGTCCACGCATTCAGGGCACCGCCATTGTTCAGCCTCTGTAGAAATAGTGAGTCAGCATATCTCAGTAGGCTTACTAACGAGCCGGACAGTGGTCACGCACCTTCATCCGATTTGAGAGATTTTGCTTCTCGGGCGCACTGCCGGTGTGCTGCAGGTCGGTTAGATTCCTTCAGGTACGGCGGGAGATCAACCAAGCTAAGCTTGGAGTCAGGAACTCACAATTATCTCCACAAACAGCGCATGCCATGTATTCCTCGAAGTCTTCACTCGGATCATGCTCCTCGTCCTGGTTGCAAAAGCTGCGAGATTATCAGCCATCACGCCAGACAGTGAGAGGAACTTCAATACCTACATGCAATTATTCCGAGTCGCGACCTCAACTTCGGCGTCCTCAACGACTTCGCTTCCGCCCTCCCACTCCTCTGCAGCAACAGATTCGTCGTCGCTAGAGCTCTTATCAGAGTCATCCTCCTCTTCTGCGGCACTACTAGCCTCCACGCTTGAATCGTCATCTGCAATCGCTTCTTCATCGCTATCTTGATCTGCATGTCCGTTCGGTAGCTTCACAGCACCTACAACCTCACCCTCATCCTCAACATCGTCACTGTCCTCATCCACCTCTTCGCCTTCTGCGCCCGCATCCGAAACCGCATCTCCGTCCTCTGCAGGCTCACCGGCTGGAAGGTCCCCCATGTCGAAGTCGATCTCCGGATCATCCTCTCCTTCGGCATCGACATCGCTGCCGGCCAACTCGTACCCAGTGTCGTCTAATCGGGTCTGCAGCTGGGCAGGCGCCGCAACCGCCATAGTGTATGTCGCGGTTGCCGCCAGCTTGAACAAAGCTCTTTAATCTTCCTTGCCCGGGGACGCGCCGGTAGAATGTCTGGACTGGCTACGCTCCGAAAGAGCTCCGGCGCCAGCTTCCACGAGTAGGGGTCGAACACCGAGGAGCAGACAGGACGCAGTCGCGCGCGTTATTCGAGTAGAATAAGTAGTTGCATGTGAAACTGAAGCACCTAGTGCTTTGCAAGTTTGGCTAGACGTTCTTCACTATGTTGGTGGAGCTACCAATGTCAGCGATACGGTGCTCACCACGGCCTCATCCCACGTCCACAGTGAGCTGAAGAGAATCGCCAGCGCGGAACTGGGAGAACTTCACGACTTCACACACCTTTCCAGCACTTCCGACGCGTCCTCCGTCATCAATATAGCATAAAACGCATTGATAGAATAATGGTAGCCATTCTCGTTGTGACCCCTTGGTTCTTGAGGGACCTGTCGTCAAACTCGCTTACCTAAGGCGGATCCCGCACCGCAACCTCACCACTGCCTCTCCACGACGACCGTCAACACTCTGCACCGTATTAAAATCAGTAAGAGGCAATAAGGTGCTGAGCATGGCTGTTTGACAAGCTGATATACACTACAGTACTACCAGTCTCAGGATGGGTGTCCCATTCGAAGCCTTACTCCCGTATGGGATCATGCTGGGGGTGCGCCCGACCGGTCGCAACTATTCTACGCAACCATCTTTACTGATTTTTTGACAGCTGTTGGGTTCACGGGAGCAGCTTTTTCGAAAATTAGGCACATGCAGAACGGAGGAAAGCGAGCACGGCACTCAATTGATCAATGGGACAGGGTACGCCGTCATACTCTCTGTGGTTTATTCCCTTCACTGACAAGCCAACAGCAAAGTACAGCCCTCTTCACCACTAATCCATGATGCGCGGACATTAACAGCTCTTGCAGTGATGGATCGGGATAGGCGGTTGACGGGCTATCTACGAGGACAAACAGACAAGGTTGAAGCACCAGTTGGGTTCGAGCTGAATAACCCTTGGCGGGTAGGTAATACCTTCACGTCTGGCTAGGCTCATGCTCACTGCAAATAGATGGAGAAACGGTTCTTTTAAATATCACGGTTGGCGTTATCCAATCCAATCCGCAGGGAAAATCATTATATTGTACTCTTGACACTGACCGATGTTGATGCCGCAGTGGTTCCTCAGGTTTCCGGCAATTGCGTTGTCATGCCCTTGATTCCACCTCTCTCCTCCTCCGACAGCTCGATGTCGAACCACCTTTTCAACGCTTCTATCCTCTCTTCTTCTGTCTTGAATGTCCCCAAGTGCTCCGTCTTGCCTTTGATCCTCCGTTTCAACTCATTACCTTCCAATATTGCCGTTCCCACTACTTCCTCGCCTTCTAAGACCATTCTCACAACTACGACCTTAGAAGTAAACCAAGTCTTCCCAGACTGACTCGTCCAGAAATTCATGATCTCGTAGTCCCTCGGCAAAAACTCAAGCTCAGTGAAGCAGTACGCGTCGTTCCATGCATCGTCTGGTGAATTTCGGTGTTGAAAGATCCAGAGCTTTTGGTCGGGACTGGTATTTGGGGCGATGTTTGTGTGGTGTAGCCGGTGTTCTTGAGGGCAAATGCCGGGAGAGATCATGTCGGGCTTGAGGGCCAAAGGATGCACGGCACCGTTGCTGCCGAAGCCAACATCGACCATATATCGTCCGCTTGGGAGAGTAACGATATTTACCATATGGGACCTTTATGCTCGTTATTGGCCATGCAAGATCGAGGGAGCCATGGCATCTGACCAGCCCTCAAACCCGCCACCTGGTACACCATTTGTAGCATCACTCACACGAGCACCGACGCTGCAAACATCATATCCCAGAGTGCGTAGGACAGTACCAAAAAAGCAGTTGTTCTCCATACAGTAGCCTCCCATGCCCTTACTTACTACCTTCTTGTACAGATATTGCGGATCTAAAGAAACAGAATGATGTATCGAATAATGCAGTACTAGGTTCTCAAAAGGCACTCTGGCGCATTGGTGCTTTTGCAAAGCAGTGAGAAACCCGAGATCGTCATGCTCGTGCGCTTGGCGGAAGTCGTGAAATCGTGAAGGGAGCCGTATATGATTGAAATACTGAGAGATCTGTTCAGCGGAGTATACAGGACGTTGGGAGAGTTCGCTAGCCATGGCGATACATAGTACCCCTTTCACAGAGAAGGTGCAGGAGTAGAATCGAATCTGCCGAAGCGGAAGTCAAGGGTTTACCTTACTCTTCTATCATCTGCGTCATTCGGAGACGAAGAACCCTGTAAGGCTGACTCATCACATATGAGTAGACCATTGATCAATCTCAATTAGATGATGCTGCCGATTGCAAGCACGACGAACGTTCAAACCTGCACCTGATGAAGAATTATGCATCGTTAGAGCGAGGCAATATATGTGGTCGTACGGGCCTGGCGATCATCCATCCTTCGCCGTCGCTGTTTCCGCGATTAACGAAGGCTAATGACGTAACGTCTCCGATAAGCCCTAATCGCAGATCCCAGGCGGGTCCTGCTCCCGAAGACAATGCATTCAAAATTGTCTGACCTTCCTTCTGAGCTCCTCACGCAGATAGTCTCTCATATCGAACATGCTCGCACTCTCTTACACCTCTCGCTGACCTGCAAGCGACTATACAAGTACACAGACAGGGATGGCTGGCGAGTGTTTGTACAGAACCGATTCCCATCCATCCAGACCCCACCCTACTGGAAGGATGCCGCCCACGCTCTTACATCTCTGTCTCGAGCCTGGGACCGCAAGGCTTTCATCGCTCGAGCTATTGAGCCCGATAATGCGGCAGTACGACTACCAAACGGGAGTCGACCTGTCGATCATGGAAGGAGGCACAGAGGGCAGACTATGGGATATCAGCCGGTGATAGACAGCTATGAGAGCTCTACTGGAGCTAGTTGGACTTCAAGGAAGGAAGTGTTGTGCTGGGGAGCTGGTGCAGAATTGATACTACGGAGAAAGGGGATGGGTGACGAGGTTGAAAGGGCATGGCAAGAGGCAAGCATCGGCAGGGAACGGCTGGAGAAATACGATCCACATCATCACAAGATCGATTGGGCGGTATATAAGAAAAAGCATCTGCAGGAGGGAAGGGACGATATTACTTCTGTGAACTTGCTTCGAACCTCACAAAGACCGGATGATTCTTCAGAATATGTGATCGTAGGAAGAGCAAGCGGTGGATTGGAGTGCCTTCGACTGTTACCGGAAAAACACGAAAGCCCGGTCGTAGCAAACTACATGACCGATGACCGTCCGGTTCGCGGAGCGACTGTCAGCCCATCAATGGAACCGCTCCTTGCAGCATGTCTATCAGATGGCACAGTCGCCATATACCCCATCACACACAACAAAGCCGCCGTCAAACCTCTCGGTGAGCTACAAATAATCCCACCCGAAAAACCCGGCCGAACATGGTCGACTCGATTTCTCTCCCGAGACCGCCTAGCCGTAGGAATAGGGCAATCCACCGAACCCCTGCACATCTACCCCATCAACCAAGCCGACATCCCCACCAAACCCCTCCGCAAATTCGGAGTCGAAGGAGCCGACCTGACCGTCTACGGCGACGACACCATACACCCAATCAGCACCTTCCCAAGCGGCTCCTCATCCATCTACTCCCTCGCCCCCATCGCTCCCTCCTCCCAAGCCGGCGGCGCCGAAGGCGACATCTTCCTCAGCGGCTGGTACGACGGCGCCGTCCGCCTGCACGACATGCGATCCCCAGCCTCCTGCACCGCCATCTACAACGACCCCATCGACGTCGCGTCACCCGTGTACTCGCTGCTGGCGTTGGGGCGCGAACGGTTCATCGCGGGCGGGGCGCGGCATTCGATCCTCAAGATCTTCGACCTGCGTATGGCGGGCGGAAAGGCGTATTATGCTGCCGACTTGGAATCTTGTTCCGCGCAGACAAGTCGCAACCCGCCGACGCCGGCGCCGGGGGGTGGTGGTGTTTGTTGCGACTGGCATTACGAGGTCAGGTTTGATCGGCGGGATTGGAATATCTTCCTTAACCCGCGCGGGCCGGGTTTTTACAAGTTGGGCACGCGGCGCAGTTCGGAGTCGCCTATTTATTCGCTTTCTTCTCCTTCGGCTAGTTCGCCGTCGCTCTATGCGGGGGTGGAGAACGCGGTCGTGCAGTTTGATGTTGTGGGGATGATGGACCGGCATCCGGATCCGGTGTTCAGGTATGGACCGCCGAAGATCAGGGGGGCGAGAGATGCGGAGGTAAGGAGGAAGTGGGATCCGCATCGGGATGTGATGAGGTTGGCGATGTATGAGCAGGTGAATATGGGGAGTATGAGGTTGAGGGTACAGAGCAGTGTGGGGGATATGGAATCGAGTATGCGGGGGTGGGATGAGAGATGGCTATAAGTCTCTGTCTTTAGCTCGTTGGGATTGTTGAAATGTGTGATGGAGCTGCATGGGCTTGTGCTGATTTCTACGAGGGATGGTCGAGGATATTATTGACCGGAGAAGCACGGTCGTGATATTGTACCCTTCTCACGGGGATCTGGAGATGGAGGAGATTGTGAGTATCTGGCTTTACAGGTGTATGTACATACTATTCATCATCTAAAGATAATAAAGGATAAAGGAGCTTGAAAA
This sequence comes from Lapillicoccus sp., assembly GCA_965277795.1. Lineage (GTDB taxonomy): Bacteria > Actinomycetota > Actinomycetes > Actinomycetales > Dermatophilaceae > Lapillicoccus. The sequence continues at coordinate 5,954,878 of OZ255840.1, read as the reverse complement.
CATGTAGGTGGTCATTTTGCGGTATTGGCAATATCCAGAGATGTCTGTTTCAGCTTCTTATGTAAATTCTTAGACTAACAGAACACTACCTTGAACAGCCATAGCACAGGCTGCATAAATATACCTGCATCTGTAGTCTACAGAAGATCGCTCATACTTCTGCTGTGAACCACATATGAACACACAGCAGTACAACTTCCAGCATACCAGTCCTCCACCAAGTACTCTTCCTTGCGCTAGCCCGGTGTATGGACGTAAGGAACCAGATCACAATTCCCACAACCCATCTCACCAGAAAAGGATAACCGCAAATTCCTCCCGACTGTCACCGAAGTAACGAACAAAGCCCACTCAACACTGGACTTCTCTGACTAATCCTCGAATTTGATACCCTTGCCACCCGAGATGTCAATAGGTCCTCCTCGGTAGCTACCCCTGATCGCAAACAGCCAAGTCAGCAAGGGCGTTACTTACCAGCGTCAAAGAGACGTTACCTCTTCTTCTTGTTCTTCTCCTTCGTAAACCCCTTGCCCTTTGTCACTATCAAGTCCTCATGCGCCTGTTGGGCATAGTCGTACGGCACGTAGGCGTTAGAGGCGAGCTTGGGGTCTACCTTGGTATCTTGCGGTATGCGCGAAAAGGGGGTGTTTTGCTTCTTAGGGAGTTTTGCGGAATTGGGTGTTTGGGCTTCGGCTTCGGGGGAGGCGGATCGTTTGCGCTTCTTTTTTGTGGTAGCAGGAGCCGGGGGGTCTATTGACTTCATAGGCTTCTTGGACTTCTTGGACTTTTGGGCTGGTTTGTCGGAATCGTCAGAGTCTGACGAGGATGAGTCGGACGTGGCGGACGAGCTGGCGCTGGAAGATGAGGTTTTCTTTGGTGAGCCACCTTCTAGGGTGGCGCTCGAGTCTGTAGAAGTTTTGCGCGCTTCGGCAACAGCTGGTTTCTCTTTCTTGGACTTTGGTTTCGCGGTCTTGGCTGGAGGGGCATCGGATTCACTACTTGAGGAGCTGTCATCCGGTGATAAGGCTGGTAGAGATTTGTTTGCAGGAACTGCGTCCGAGTCGCTATTTGAGGAAGATGAAGAGGCCTTAGCCTTGGCTTTGGCTCTTTTGTCTTTCTTGGGTACGGGCGCTGGTGTAGACGTAGAAGTGCTGGCTGCAACTTTCTTCTTCTTTGAATCGACCTTTGTCTTCTTTGCAGGAGGGGCTTGCCCTTCGTCGGACGAGGAAGAATCAGACTTCGACTCGGAAGATCTTGACGAGGATCCACGCGAGTTGGTCTTGCGTTTCAGGTTGTTGACTAATCCGTTCACAGTGGGCTTCGCTGTGACTGCTTTCGAGGTGGAGGCATCGTTCTCGTCATCGGCATCGCTGTCGGAGCTTGAAGCAGAGGTCCCGGATGACGAGGAAGCAGCCTTTGCCTTGTTGGCTACCTTTGGGGCTGCAGGCGCGTCTTTCATCTCAACGTCTAAATCACCCTCCTCGCTGCTATTATCACTGCTTCCACTGCTGCTCGTCTCGTCTGGCTTGGCTTTCACCTTGCCGTTGCTCAACTTCTGCTTCTTCTGCGTGTTCTTGGCGCTCTTCGATGTAGCATCCTCTTCCTCTTCACTACTGGTCTCCTCAAGTTCTCTTTTCTCCTGCCATTCCTTGTGCCAATCTTTGTAGATCTTCACCAGCCCAGGCATGTCCTTGTTAAACTTCTTTCCCAGTTCAATGTCCCAGTCATCAAGCTTCTTCCGCGCATTGAGCTCGGTGGTGTAGAGGCGGGACGTGCTGTTGAAGCCGTAAGATGTCAAGAACGCGCCAACAAGTGAGAGTAATTGTGAGGGAGGTGCGGCCTTCATTGGTGCTGACACTGATTTGTGTTTGAGATACTTGATGGCTTGTTCGCGTTCTTCCTCCTCTTTGCGCGTCTGCTCTTCAGAGATCACCTTAGGATTGAGGACTGGATTTTCTTCGTCTAGAGGGAACATCCACGTTGGCTGTGGTCGATCGGGAGCGTTCTTCTTCTTTTTCTTCTTAGCTGGATCGGCCAGCTTGACTGGCTCCTTCTCTTTGGCCATGGTGGGCGAGATCTCGGAGTTGTGGGACCGTGGTGCTGTATGGTTGTAAGTTCAGTTAAGATTCAATTGATTTAAAAAATATATTCTGCGTCGCACGCAACATCCCTGCAAGTGATTGCCGAGCTTTCTCAGCCTTGTGGGGTGTTCGGCAGCAGCCGCTAGCGTCCACCGGAGGATATGGTCTTAAAGTGTAGAGTAGAACTGGCTTCGAACCTCATACCCAATGTCTCTGCGCGTGTCCACCGTCTTGTTTGCGGACTTGTGGCAACTACGGCAAGGGCAGTAAATACGTGCGATGTGATACCGCGACCCAAATCATTCAATGTCACCACTATGAACGTCAGCGACCCGGCGCAGCGGGTGCGCGTCCCTGCTAACGGGCCCCCGTCGGATTCGGGGTCAAGGCCGAGTCAGGAGTCGCGCAATGGCGGAGGGCCGTCAGTGCTCATGAGCCGTGCAGAGAGGTTTGAAGACGAGAAAAGACGGATAACTGAGAGTTGCTTTGGGAAAAAAGATGCTGATGGATCAAGTAGGTTCCTCCCCTTCAAGAGCGGCACCGCAGCTGAGGACCGCAGAATTTTGGCTAACATAAGGGGTCAAACATAGCTTTGGAGTCATACATCACACATATTCGCATCGTCGAAGATGCTGCATACCCATCGTCCCCTCCACCTCTTCAATCTCCTCCGGAGAACAAAAAGTCTCGTGTAATCATTGTTGCGGTGCGGAAATCGAGCCGAGTGCGGGTGCACAAAGCTCGAGAAAATGCCAATGGCTCATTTTCAATTGGAAAGACGTGGGCCTTGGATGATCTGACAGCCATCGAATCCTTCGTCGGAGCTAGACCTACCACCGCTGAGGAAGAGCAACGAAGGCAGTGGGCCGGTGCACTGGGTTTCCTCGTGACAATACAAAAACCATATTACTGGCAGGCGAATACTGCGAAGGAGAAGGATTTCTTCATTGGAAGTTTGATCAGGATTTACCGAAAGTATACCGGAGGAAGACTACCACAACTCTACGGCTTCGATGTCCAAGAATTTGAGCAGCTGACAGGAGGACATGGGCAACAGTCGAGACCGACGCAAGCGCTGCCTGCGCGCCGAGAGACAAGCGCCGAACAATGGCGACCCCCATCGTCGCGAGAATCACGTCCGCCAACATTAATCCAACGTGGATCGGATCGCGATTACAGTACTGAACAACAACAGCGCCCACATCAAGAACAAATCTCACGCCACGTAGAAAACGATGACTGCATGCCAAAAATGCCTGGGCAGTACCCTTCATCTGAATTTGTCAGAAATCTAAATCCACAGAACTCGAGACCTCAGTTGCGAACGCCACACTCCGAATCTTCGGCAAGCTCTGTCACACGAAGTAACAGGCCTACTCAGCCGATTCAAGCAGACGATCAAAGTTCTCGAACATTAGAAGGAACTCAGAGTATAGAGTCTTTCCGAAGCGCACCGGACAGACAAGGCGAACAAATACCACCAAGCTCCCAATCAAGTCTTGAACGACTGCAACCAAACGGAATCATATCTTCGGGCCAGCCGCGTGACATGTCTGGCCAACAGCGGTCAAACTCACCTGATAGGTCTGTGTTTGGAGACAGGTTTTCGACTCACCCGGCAACGCGAGAGCCAAGTAAGGATGACACGCATGAGCCGTTATGTTCTCAAGTCGCGCTCAAAGATATTGATGCCCAGACTTTCGATTCAAGAGAGAGCCAAAATAATTTGGCGTCCGCGCCACCGCTATCCGTTTCAAGCGCTCCTACAGTAACCCCGGACCCTCCGTCAGAGCCCAAGGAGGAAGAGGTACATCGGCCGGGCCTCGGACCAATGATTAAGAAGAAATCGAACAAGGAGATCGCGAGCGCCTTCCGTAAAGCAGCAACCGCTTACACCGCCTTCAGACCTCGACCTGGTGGCGCCGCGGAGAAGTTGAGGGGTGCGACCGAGGTTTCGAGCAACGAGCCTGATGGCATAAACGCCGTAGTGCCTGCTCCGTCGTTACTAAAAAGGATCAGTCAGGACAGCGCCAAAAGCCCAACGCCTGATCAAAATTTGACGACGACGTTTCCCCCTGAATCAAAAATCGATGTCCCACAAGTCCAGATCACCAGTCCACCAGTGGTCGTGACAGATGCTACGATGAAACGGAACTCAAGTACTCCGGCAGCCAGAACACCATCACCGGAGAAACCGTCAAAATCTTCCACGAACGTACAAGAAGACCGCCGACGAAAGCGCCAATCGGACCACTCCGCTATATATGCCAAGGCGCTCGGTATCGACCCGTCCTTGTTAGAAGGTCGTACTTTCGATATTGATTCCGTTCTTGACGAGTTTGGTGGGAACAAGGACAATGGCGAGCCAAAGAGCTATCAGGAACTCACGGCGGACTTACGGAGAGAAATAGCCCAGGTTGAAGTGGGTAGCTGGATCGGAGGGTTTGAGCAGAATGATGAGAGGGTTAGTAGTGTAGGAAGAATCATCGACAAGGCCGTCGCGGAGTGCGATATCTTTGATGGGCTTCTGACGTTATACAGCCATGAGCTGGGCACTCTCAATGAGGACGTCGCATACATCGAAGCACAATCTCAAGGCCTGCAAGTGCAAACAGCCAACCAAAAGCTTTTGCAGACCGAGTTAAAGAACCTGCTAGATAACATCTCGATACCTGCTTCCCAACTTCAGGTGCTCAAGGAGGCATCGTTGAAGAAACCTGACGGAATTCAAGCCACAGAGACGGCGCTGAGTCAACTGTACAAAGCCATGTTGACGATCGGCCCCAAACTTCAGCAGAATGGCGTGCGCGTGAATACTGCGGATCAATCAAGCATCGACCGCGCGAGCATCGGCGGGAATACGGGAAGGGAGATAAGCAACATGCATGCGGTCCAAGAGAAGAAAGAGGTCTACCACAGAGAGAGTATAGAGTTTCTTTACAAGCTCAAGCAATTCATGTCTATGAAGTTCTTGGATACTGGAGCACAAACGGCCAGAGCACTAGAAACACAGCGCAACAACAGTCTTGGTAAACCTTCCGCCAGACTCGACTCTAGGTTGCGGGAGAAACCGAGGAACGACTTATTTCCTTATTCGGCTCTCATGCTCTTCGCTCGCGAGGTTGAATCCTTTGAGTGGGAAGATCTGATGAGGATGTACTCGGCTTCAGCCAAGAAACCTTACCAAGAGGAATTCGGGGACAACTTGTCAGCATGGAAGCGCATCGCCAGGTTACCCGCAGTCGAAGAGCAGGACTTCCTATTTACAACCCAGGAGAAGGAGGCAGAAAGCATTGTTGGGCGCAAACTCACTGTCAAACGATCCAAGACTGTTCGCTCCGAGGGAATAAGCCGGATTACAAGTGGTGACAAGGGCAAAGACGGGAAACTAAATGCATACGAGGCCTTTGCCGGTGCTTTGAATGAGACGAGTCAAGCTATCTACATGGAGCAGAACTTCATTGTCGAGCTCTTTCATCTCAACTCGCTCGAGTCTATTGACTTTTTAGATGCAGTTGCTGCGGCTCCACCAGCAGCTCGCAAACTAGGGGATCTGACCAACAGGCTGCTGTTCGACCCAAACCGGGATATGGCACGACGACTTGTGAATATCATGGATGAGATCTTTTCCTTCTGGTCTACCGAAATGCAAATTCTTGTCGATTGGGCTACCAAGGCAGATGCACTGTAAGCAGCGCCTTCCCAAACTGATTTCATATTACTAATTCAATTACAGGCAAGGCGTTGGCTTACTCTATGCTATCGAGACCAAGCTCTCCGAACTGGAAGCAAGCAATCAGGAGTTCCTCACTCAAGCACTGTCCAAAATCCATGAACGCCTAGCTGGTCTTTTCGCACGGTTCGTCGAAGAACAAATCCGTGGCATCGAAGACACCAAAGTCAAGATCAAAAAGCGCAAGGGCGTCATCGCCTTTATAAAGACCTTTCCAAATTTCTCCACCCTTGTCGAGAACATGCTACCCCCACCACACTCTCTCAGCCAACCCGAAATCCGCTTCCTCGTCAACGACGCTTACCAGAAGATCAACAAAGCCATGTTCGAAAGCCTGAAATTCATCGCAAAAGAGAGTCCCACGGTGATGGCCGGCCCAGGGGCACAAGGCCAAGCTGGCGGCGATCCAGAAGACAAAGAGGCGCTGAACTACCATATCCTCCTCATCGAAAACATGAACCACTACATCGAAGAGGTAGACGTAAGGGGCAACATCGTCCTCGAAGACTGGAAAGACCGAGCCATCGCCGAAATGGCCGAACATATGGAACTCTACCTCGGCGCCGTCATCCGTCGGCCCCTGGGCAAATTGCTGGATTATCTCGAATCGACGGAATCACTTCTGCTCTCTTCGACCTCGGCGCCTTCTATTGCGACACGCGCCTCACACTCACGGTCGACGTTCAAGAAATTGCTGTCCACCTACGACACCAAGGAGATTCGAAGAGGGATCGAAACGCTCCGCAAGCGGGTGGAGAAGCATTTCGGAGATGCGGACGATCCGGGGTTGAGTAGGGGTTTGGTGCTGAAAGTGCAGAAGGAGTGCGAGAACAGGTACTATAGCGTTGGGGATCGGGCGGCTAGGATTGTACAGGATGTGTACGAGGGAAGCTTGGAGGTTGAGTGGAAGAGGGAGGATGTGAGTGCTGCATTTAGGCGTTGATGTTCGATGATCGGGGGTCATCTTGGTCGTGGTTACTTGTCCTACGTTTCCAACGCTACTGACGATACCTAAATATTGCGGCGTTTCTTTATGTACGGTACGGATGGATACCCGCAATTATGGCAGTCTTGCGTGGGGTGGCATGTCGATAGTCAGTCGGATAGGTATCTCAATCAGATTCTTTGTACCATTCATGCCTGATTTGATCGCATTGCGAACCCTAAACGATTCTTTAAACTCAAACCAGTGCAATCACCCTCGCCCAACGCCTTGCACTTCTCATGTTGCATGAAATTCGTCGAGGATAGTGGTTTTTCTTGAATTTTCACCCGCAGTTGTTCATGTATCTTTCGAAGCAGTGTCTGACATCTCACGTTTATGCCGACGAAGATCGGTATAGGTGGCAAACTGACGTCCATTGCAGCTGTGTTCCCAGCACCGCGGTTTTGAACGCAACTGTTCATGCATCTTCTGAAGCAGTGCCGCGCATCTCACGTTGATGCCGGAGCAGGTCGGTATAGGTGGCAAACTGAAGTCCATTGCAGCTGTGGTCCCAGCACCGCGGTATCGAGCCATCTCCAAGAAGTCCCCCTTGGACCTCGTACGGAACGATCAGGCTCTCCATTTTAATACTCTCAGGTCGCCCCCAATAATATACACCGTCCGGGGATGTTAAATCATCATGGAAATACGATCGAGTCGGGGTCTTACGTGGACTCGTTCCCCTTTGTCTTCGTCTTTCATTAGTATACACATTACCAACTAATGATGTTTAAGAGATTCTCACCTAGTATACCATGGTTCTGGTTGCTTAGCATGTGCTGGGGCATTATCATCATCATGGCATGGTTCTGGTTGCTTAGCATGTGCTGGGGCATTATCGTCATCATTGTGAGATGGATATTCCGTGAGTAACGAGGGCTCATAGCAGAGCCTGTTTTCTATGCTTGCCATTATCTGACGAGCTGGAACGATGTAGACAAGTGTAGAACCAGCCCGCCGGGCTACAATATGGCCGATCCATTCATAAGATTGGGCATCGATAACCCATGAGCCACAGTCTCCAAGGGCTATTGTCATTTGTTAGCTTCAAGCGCGCCGTACCAGCATCGGAGCCAACATGAAAGACTTACCAATAGGGTGCTCAAGATGAGCAGTCCACCACTTTTGAAATAATGTGTTTCCTATCACTCCGGAATAGTAAGGCGTCCCAGACACCCTGCCCCTGACTATTCCACGAGAAGATGTGACAGCTAACACTTCCAGATCTTTCAGCTCATCAGAAGCAACCTTGGCAATAGTTCCTGTCTTTCCTGCGCGGTCGGCTTGAGTGGGTACGGTGATGGTGTTGGGCTTTTTGTATTCTTCATCTTCAATTAATATAATAGCCCAATCACCATCCCCCAAATACCCGGATAGTGACGTGCGAAAATCGCCCAGATAAACACTTGTCTCAACTGTCGGGAAGGTTGCTGAAGGAACTACCGTAGTGCGCTGAGGCTTTATTGTCATAGGAGATGTTATAGCCGGCTGGTCCACAAGACCTGTTTCTTGGAACATTTTTCTCTCCTTATGGGTAGGGTACAATACTGCTGTACGATCCATCTTAGAACTGCCTTCATCGTCGTCATCCTCCAAACAAAAGTCGTTGTCACTTTCCGCCTCGGAGGACATTGCTAGTGCCTGCGTTGACTCTAGTAAGCCATGTGCCGCAGTTAGGCCGTATATTTGCCCATTTAAGACTATTACTCCGCCCAGCGTGGCTCTTCTGAACGAACCAACAGTTTTTCCAACAATGAAGTTAATCGGAGCACCGCAAGGGTTATTAACGTTGATGTCTCGATAGATCTTTATCACTTCATCTAGGAAGCACCACTGCGGGTACCGCTCAGACAAGTACTCCCGAGAGTCTGGTGCTATCCTATTTGGTTTAGAATCTTTCGCATTGAATCTCGGTGAGTCCAGCACGTTTTGTCCTTCCCCCTTTCTCCGAGGTGCTTTCGAAGACCATCCCAACCAGGCAGGCGTGTCTCCCACTCCAGCGCATAGTTGAGGTGCTCGTGCACTATGTGCTAGTTTAAGACCGGGATAGTCTTGGACTGTCTTTTTCCAGAACTTATCTCTGCTGATTATCACCTTTGCTGACGTACGCACTGTTCGATCCCGACATTCGAGTACTAATGTGGGCCGCGCTGAAGCCCTGCCAAGTCCGCGATATCCTATCATGTACATGGTCCATCCTAAAGGGTATGAAGGACCTTGTGTTGCTGTTTTCAGCTCCTCGGCACTTAATTCCAGTAAGATTCTAATACCATCAGTAATCTTGTTAAAAACTTCTCGAGCCAATCCTTTCGTGGTCCAGCACTGGTAGATTGTTCCCAGGGTCCCACATGGCATGTCTATGGAATCTTCCCACATACTCTTCTGTCCAGACAAGGGTGTCAGCTGCTTCGTGAGGGTTGTTGTTATAGACGCCATTAGATCTCCACGATGTCAGTCGGTTGCCATAGGCTCGTAGCAAGGCGTCAGTGAAACCGTTTATGAAGGCTAGGATGACTGACACCCTCAGCGGAGCTCGGGCGTCCGAGTGACCTCATTCGAAGGCAGGCTGAAAACTAGAAGGTTGCTAGAGCACATTAATGAATGTTTGATTACCCAGAGAGGCTCTTAGGTCACGATTAAAAAGATAGCACTCACACAAGCTTGTAGCAGTGAGGAAGATTAACATAACAAGCACCGAAGACATGTGAGCTGAGGAGGCTGATGCGATTTAGGCCATTGAGAGGCGAGTGCAGGCGGGCTGAGCCCGAGACACAGCCAACGTGCCTTATGACACCAGACTGCTTCTCGGTTCCATGATGTGCGTGGTGGGTGTGACGAGGCTGTGGTTTCTTCCGGGGGTTCGAACTCCGCCACTTTAGGCCGCCAATGCTTAAGATGAAATATACTCTCCTAAAGATCGAAGGTTCTCCCGAGAGGCATAGAGGCCTCGACCACCTGAAAGTCTATGAGTTTTGTTGACCAGCAGGATGTCTACCCCGATACTAACACTGCAGGTGAGACATGTTATCCTCAAAGGCCTCTGGGATAAGGAAAACGATAATCTCGACCAACACGATCCGTACTTTGTGTACTACGAAGCTCAGCTTACAAGTCTAGCCGGAGTAGGCAGGCTTTGGGCAAATAATCATGAGGAGATGTTGAAAATCATTGGCTATCTAAAGAGTGGTCAGCAAACACGTGAATCACTTGCGATATGTCTTCACCAGGATCGTGCTACCATTAACGCCAGTATCACTCTCGCGGCACGCCTATGGCTTATGCTGAACATTGGGAATCTTCCAAACTCTTCCACCCCGGGACAGACCACCGTTGATTGGGATGAAGATACCCTGAAAGCATGCGTTGACCGTCAATTTTCACCAAAACATACCCTCGACGATCCGGTAAAGCTCCCCAAGGGTTTTAACGCCTTTCAGCTCAAAAACATTGCTGGCATAAAGGTCGCGTGGACGAACAATTTGGCGGACCACCTCCTTATGAGAGACGACGATACGAAGGTTTTGATCTTCCATCATGCTACGTTCTTGCGCTGCCATAAGGACAGTACACAGTAAGTATAAGGGCTCTTGTGTATTTTGCCCGCCGTAATAGCTGAATGAAACTCGCGCAGCAAGATATACAATCCGGCACTCATAGACGAGACACTAAAAACCCTCAAGCTTCTGCTCCCACAGCACGATAAGAAGGTCAAGAAGTGGTACTTCGAAAAACAAAGGAAATACAAGCTCGATTCAACTGCAGTCGACGGATATCTCAACACCGAAGCGCGTTAGATTGAACAGTTCCATTTCTGGCGAGACCGCTTGGTGATCGTGAAGCAAGTGTATGACGATTCGGAGCCGAAAAACCTTGGACAATGGTGGAATGACCGCCGCAAAGGTGTACAGTGGTCCACGTTTTGGGTTGCATTCGTTGTCGTTTTATTGACTATACTTTTCGGATTGGCGCAGACGATCGAGGGAGCCATTCAGGCATACATGGCATCTCACCCGTGAGTGCAAGGAGCTGATCCTTCTCAGAGTAAAGTCGATCTAAGATAATTTGACAGAGCGACTTCCAACCACACATAATCCTTATCGCCTGGGGTCCTTCGACCGTACCTCGTTCCCAGAGCACCGCTTGATAGGAACCTCAAAAGCAGTGCCTGCCTGCTCGGGTATTGCATGTTTAGAAATCTGCGACGTTAGTGCCCACTTTACGCTCCCTGGCTAGATCCACGATATCCTCGCCCACGCAAAGATCCATGAGCCCCAACCCTACGCTCTTATATAGTACGTTTCCCGCCTCGATCCACCTCTTCAACCCTTTTTCTCCCTCTCCACCCATCTCCATGTCCTTCATAGCCGCCTTCTTTAGCATCAGCAGCTCACCCACCTCGACTAGTTGTTCCGGTCCTAATCCTGCCTGAATCACCTCTCCTGCTTCCTTCAAGCACGCCTCGATACTATCCACGACCACCACTCCACCCTTATCCGCATGCTTGTGGAAGTGATGACCGTGTTGCGGTTTGACGGTGTGGCGTAGGATATCCGGGTGCAGTTCTACCATGTGGGGTTTGTAGCTCCCAATGGCACTGATATACCGCCCCTTCTTCCTTCCTTCCGTACTCGTCAAATATTCGGCTGGGAACAATGGCGCTGTAGAGGGCGTCGTCATGAATATAGCATCCGCACTTCTCACATGTTCTTTCAGTAACCGCGCATACTCCCCGTAGTCTGCGCTTAAGATGGTAACCTTCAGCTTGGGGCTGCGTATATTGGCCCATTCGTTCGAGGTGTAGATGTCTGTCATGAGTGGCTGCGCACGCGCAAAGCTGCGATTGATGATGTTGATGTGATGGATTTCAGGACCACGGAGGAGGAGAGCGATTCGGATGTGCCAGTAGGCTTGCTTGCCAGCACCGAATACAGCAATAGTATGCACGCTTGAACGACGGCTAAAGAGCAAGGAGGACGCAAGGGCGGTGCGAAAGGCGGTTAGCTCTTCGGCGTTTATAAACCCTAGCGGTGTGCCAGAGCTATCGAGGAGGGTGAGGGAGCCGGTGGGAGTAGTGGATTGGGACGATGCGAGAGATGGAGGAGGAGTGAAGGTGCTGCTTATCGAGGAGGAATCGGAGTTGGGGGCGGGTGCCGCTGCAAGTGAGATGATCTTCATCCCGGTGCTTGTGCTGGACCTGGCGGGCATGAACAGCGTTGTCTGCCCATTGTTACCGGTGATAGAGATACGCTGTGGTTGATTTGTGCTGCAACAAGCCGTTGTTTCCTGCGTACCGGTCGAGTACTCATGAAGAGTCTCCGCAAGGTTGTGTTGTAGGGTGAGGATATCATCACGAGTTAGAGAGTGAAGGAGGGTTCGAACGTCGGCATCAGTGAGGATAGTAAGAGGCATTATGGCCCACGACTTGAGGTAATCAATTGCGACCGAGGTTGGTTATCGAGTGGGATATGGGGCAGCGATTGCTGCACTCGAACCGCAGCGCAAGCCATGCGAGCCATGCTGCTGTTGCTGCGTCGTGCTTTGGAGGGGCACTAGAGGGCGAGGGGGGTGGACCACGTAGGGCTGATGACGGGTCCCGTATAAGACAGCCAACGGCGCATGAGCTAGCTACTAGTTGGGGCTTAGGGTTATGCTGAGGGTCGCCTCAACTACTCCAATATCAAGAACTTTTGAAGAACCTTTAATACAAAAATGAGAGAGGGCCCTCAGATAAGTGGTTATGAATTCTCTGTCAATGAATGGGTGGAGTCAGAGAAGACGCTAAACAAGCACACTGAGTGGTACAAGAGGCCCCTCAGCATTGCTCAGCACAATTGTTACACACACACTGCCTCATAGACACTTCTAAAGTGCGAGAAACCTGTTAATTTGCAGTTAGTTTACACGCCGTTGGCTGTCTTACCACGCTGCCTCTTTGCACCCACAACCCGCAGTCTCAACGCTCTGCCAACCCTTGGGTAGACTAGACCTGAAGCCAATGTCAAGTAAGATCTTACCTTCTGGATGCCAAAAAGGGTAGAGCCCTGCAGTCAAGCGTAATCACTGGTCTACGATAGTGCTATTGATGCGTCCACTACGTTATCCTTCTTACATCTCTCCAACGTGTGCTCCCGGGCTTCTTGCCGTCCGCAAGGGCCATCACAGCACACTAGAACTTCCTTAGGCCAAACCAATTGCTTAACGATATCTATAAGATGACGAAGAGGAAGTCGACAGAACAGCTGGCCGCCACGAAACCCCGCAAACGTCAAGCATTTACTGTGGCGCGTGACGCGGCAACCAAGGCGATGTGAGCATAGGGTTACTCCAGACTGGATAGGACTAATTGCAGACAGCATCAAGCGAAATGCGACCGAGTCTCCCCTTCTTCAGATTCCTGCAGAGATTCGAGATAGCATTTGGAGCTATGTACTTGGAGATCGGCTTATCCACATCAAGCAGGACCCTGCCTCACCTGGTGAAGGCAAGTTCGAAAGAACGTTGCCAAAGAACAGGCCACTATCGCATAGGATCTGTTCCTTCGGCACTGCTGAAACACAACTCTACGAGGATTGGAAAAAGGAGGATTCGCCTTGCTGCGTCCAAGTTCAGCATGTGGAATGTTTGCGATGGAAGTATGGCGACATATTCAGACCAGTACAGTTAGAATTGGACCTAAGGATCCTCAGGACTTGTCGACAGGTGTACAATGAAGCTACATACGTTCTTTGGTCCACAAATACCTTCTCATTTCAAGACCCCAACCCGTTCGACAAATTCATGTCGACCCTTCGTGGCGGCCAGAAACGGGCTATTAAGAAGATTCACTTATCCATGCTCTCTGCTCGAGATATGAACTGGAGAGCTGCGCTCAAAGACGCTCACATCAAAATGCTCCGAGGTCTGCGAACCCTGCACGTTTTCCTGAGGCACCGCTTCGGCGATTCAGAAATGATAGGTACCCTTACAACAAAGCCAGAGTGCTTGAACTTCAAGATCCCAGAAGGGCTGTTGCAGTTGCAATGGCTGCCATTCGACAATGTCACCGTGGTGGTGTTTGACTGTGATGAGACCTTACATCCAGTGGAAGAGCGCAGTACCAAGCTAGCTAGGAGGAAAGTGCACCACAATCTAGCAGAGCTCATACGAAGCAAGCTGCTTGACTCGAGCGGTGCAGGGACAACCGAGGAGGAGGCAGAAGCCGCCAAGGCAGAGTGTGAGAGGGGATAGCCAATCCATGCCGGACCTACTGCAGTGGTTTGAGCACGTTGAAAAGCATAGGCTGGACTTCAACAAGCAGCAAATGTTACGACAACCAGATCATAGTGGCTCCTCTCTTGCACCGTGTAATGAATGCAGGCTAGTCTTCTTAGTTGGCTTCCGGCACGAGCACGTGGACATTTCTCACCCCAGAATCTTCGTCGTATTCTCGAGCTATAATACAAGACCCAGAACCATCTAAAGCAGATCTTGAAACTTAAACCCAGACAGCAGGCCATCGAACGGGACGCTCAGCGATAAGTAACCTGCGAAACCTCGAGATTCTGCTCGACGCTGTTTCTGTCGCCTATCGAACATTCCTGGCACAACTTGTCACCGCAGATGAGGCAATAAAGCTACTGTCTGCTTCTCTCTTCTAAGGTCTTCGGGAAAACAGCCAGCGTCTCTCTCGCCGCCTTAAATGCAAGAGATGGGTCTTTCATCCTCTACTCGCTCCACACTGTCACTCCAACCATCAAATCGAGAAACATGTTCCTCCGCCTACCGCCCGAGATCCGCAACATAATATACCACCTAATTCTATTCCGCCCCAAGCAACCCGTACGACTTGTCCCCAGGAAGAAGCAGCGCTCAACAAGGATCCTCCTGGCATGCAAACATATCCACAACGAAGCATGGCTGTTCTTCTACCGTCACAACCACTTCATCCTTCACGGAACATGGCACCTCTACAAATACCTCCACAGCGTCAACTCCGCCCGCCGCCACCAAATCCGCCGCCTCACCATCGAGCGTGTCTAGTGCGGTTGGCGCGAGCACGGCAGCGCTGCCTACACAGCCTACAAATTGCTCAAAGACTGCATCCGACTGGTGTATTTCCGGCTCGAACTGAGTGCCTCGAAAAGGTGGCTCGATCGTTTGCCCGAGGTCCAGAGACTCAAGGAGCTGAGGGGCCTCAAGGAAGTGTCGATTCGAGGTCGTTGGGATTCTTGGGTTGACTACTGTGATGGGAGCGACGACGATGGGCTGGAAGAGGACGATGGCGAGTTTGCTGATGAGTTGAGGAAGGCTTGGTTGACGCCTAGGCCGGTGTGTCTGCATTGCCAGCGGGGGGGGACTCCGGTTTGAATCGCTGGGGCTTGGGGCTGTTGGTCTGAATTTATCTGCGCGTAGTAGCTGGCACTCTGGATATATCAGAGCGTAGTAGCTTTTGGTATGGAACCACTGCCATCTCAATAAGTCTGTATCCAGATCTCGCCTATGACATAACAACAAAGTTCACTTTGTTTTGCCTGACTACCAGACTGCGCTCCAAGTGTAGGTGATAATCTGATGAGGCTAGCTATGTACCATGCCGTTCTAGAAGAAGTATCACGGACAAAGCAATCCCATCTTCCCAGAAATCACGTAAGAGGTTCGAGTCTGCGGGTCCGTTGTCAAAAACATCAGTGCCGAATAGATCATTAGCTTTGAGCGAAGTATAACACCAAGAGGACCCCCCGGGCGCACCATCAGTTTAAGTGACAATCTCAAGTAGAACCATCTGAGGGATCCTCAACAGCAGATCCAAAAAGACCAGGAGCACCATTAATTCTAAAGAGTCGATCTTAAGTAGATCAAAGACGAAAAAGCACAAATGTCAATCAGTAAACCCAAGAGTGCAGATGGTCAAGCTCAATAAATAGGTAGCGTCTGCGCACTTTGATCCTCTTTGATACGTCCTCTTCGCTGTTCAAGCATCGGGGGGGCCTCCATATCTGGAAGCTGCCAGGAAGAACCATCTTTCGAAATAGTAGCCCCATGAAAGTGCAAGTACAGACCCATAGGCTAAGTATGCATCATGAGCATCCAAAACAAGTATCACGACCACAGCATTGCACGCAGGAGTCTCGTGAAACGGTATATATTTCCAGTAAGCACCAAATGCCACCCCCCCCCCTCCCACCACCCTAAGAGAAACAAGAGAGAGAGAAGAATAAGCCCGAAACACTCCCAAACCTCCTGTCCCATCCCAACCACCAGTACCACCCATCATAAACATTCTCATAAACCCAACCCCACTGCATGCTCGAAACGCCCCTCCCTTCCCCCACCCATCCCATCCCATCCCATCCCATCCCATCCCATCCCATCCCATCCCATCCCATCCCCTTCCCTCCCCCCAAAACAACCAATCAACAGTACCCATCCCCCCACATAACCCCCTCCTCCACAACGCGATCCTCCAAGCCAACGACCCTCCTCCCCTCCTCCCTCTCCCTCCTCCTCCTCTCCTGCCTTCCCACGAGCCGACTCGGCGTCAGCGGCGTCAGCGGCGTAAACGGCATGTAAGGACTATACGGGGTGGATGGCACGCCCGTCAGCGGCGGCCTCAACCCGCCTCCCTGGGCGTTCAGGTGCAAGGGCTTGCGTTCGAGGACGGTGGCTTTGATGGTCGAGGGCGGGCGGTTGGCGTTCTGGTACTGGTTATTGGTGGAGCGGAGCGGGAGGGGCGCGCTGCGGAGGGGGAGGTGGTGGGGGGCGGGGGTGGGGGTGGGGCCGAGGGCGGCTTGGGTTTGGATGGAGAGGGGGAGGGGCGGCGGCGCGCGTTTGTTGTGAGGTTTGTGGGGGGGTAGTTGGCGGTGGTCGGGGTAAGGGGATTCGTCCAAGGTTTCGAGGTCGGAAGAGGGGGCTTGGATGATGGGGACGGGGGCGAGGGGGTCGCGCTTGGGGCTGAGGCGGGTGTGGGCGAAGTGTTTTTCGAGGGGGCTGCGGGGTTCGCGGCGCGGGGGCGGGTTGTTTGACTTTTG
The DNA here is from genome assembly GCA_965277795.1 of Lapillicoccus sp. Taxonomy (GTDB): domain Bacteria; phylum Actinomycetota; class Actinomycetes; order Actinomycetales; family Dermatophilaceae; genus Lapillicoccus. Next base: position 5,938,072 of record OZ255840.1, on the reverse strand, counting down.
AGGCGGGGTTGGGGGGGGTGGTCCTGGGTCGTCGTAATAGCGCGGGCTTAGGGGTTCGGTTTCTCCGTATATGCTGTTTTTGGAGGGGATGAGGTCGGGGGAGCCCATAGGGGGGGAGATAGTAAGGTTGCGGACGCCGCGCTTTTTGTTGAAACTTCCGAAGGAGGTTCGGGAGGAGGCGCGGCTGTGGGTTGTTGTTGTTCCACTGGTGGAGATGGGTGAGGGTTTTGGGAATCTGGCTCGAGGGGATGTGGCGGGTATGCGGGAGGGCGAGGTGGTACCGGTATGTGGAGGTGGTGAAGACGCTCCTGAGGTTCGCAAGTGTTGCAATTCTGGTGGAAGCTGGGTGCTCTGTCCGGGTCTCATATCTGATAGCGATCTCGCCTTCTGCTCATCATGCTCCATCACTGCTGCATAAAGACGTTCCATTTCCCTCTCAGCTTTGGCCTTGTCGTCCTCTATGACGCTTTCGTCAAACGTAACGACGCTGCTTTGTATAGACGCCTGCTTCTTGTGTGCAGTCGCTGGCTTGCCCCACGGGTTGTGACTATTCCTAGCAACTTCTGGACTTGGCCATGCGCTTTTCATGTCTGTCGTACTGACGGGGCTTGGACCGTATGGGTCGGCCTTGGATGGTGAGATTGGCGAGGGGTCGAACGCATTGGACGCAGCTCGAAGTGGCTTGACCATCTCCATCGCTAGGGTACGCGGGGAGGCTTCGGCCGCACGTCGTAAGCGACGACCGACGAACAGGAGAGCTATACCGACGATGAGGACGCAGAGAAAGTATGCGCCGATGATGGAACCGATTTGAGCGGGTAGGTAGGATTTGTCCCGAATGGCAGAGGCTGCTAATGGTGGGCCGTCTGCTGGTGAGGGAGCTGGACCGTCGTCAATGCTAACGTGGAAGATCTTGTTCGGCAATGCTATGGCCGGAGAGATGAGCGCAATGAGGTGTATGATAGAGGTCATGGCAAGTAATAACCTTGTCGCATCTCCTGAAGAGACACTGGCAGAGATCATGCAACTCCCGACAGAGTGCAGGTTGAGGTTGGAAGTGGGCGAATTTCCCACGGGCGGCTGGCGGTATATACATCTGCAGTTGGGTCGCCGCCATGCTGGTGCAGGGTTTGGGAGGAGCAGGAGCAATTGCAACCAAGTGCGAGTTCCATGTCGATTGGAAGTGCTGTCGCGGTCGTCTGCAGTAGCGTCAGCGGTTATGGAACACGACTGAGTCGAAACGAGTCGAATGAGAGGTCGAGAAAGGCCTTGACGAGGAAGATGGCGTGCATGGGCTGTGGGAAGCATGTACGGCCCAGCCCCAAACAGTTAGAGAAGCAGTTGGGAACGGTAGGGGGGCGGCGACAACGGTATGGCTTGTCCTTGCTAAGCTTCTATAGGCTATCGTGACTTTGCTACGGAAGGTGGAGGTAGGTAGTAGTGCTCGATATACGAAACCATCTGAACCTCGACTGTCTGCGGGACGTGGACATCACCATGACAGTCATGTGCTCCTGGATGGTGACACGGAAACCTAGCAGCCTCGTGACGTGGGGTTATGTCACACACTTTCCAATAGAACCGCGACCATATGAATAACTACGCGACCGCTAAACCTATTTATTGAAGTAATAATGTAACTAGTAATAGAATACTCAAGATAGTTTTACTCAAGTCCCAAAATGTTGACAGTCTTAAATAGAGCCATCTGAGAGATCCTCCGCAGTAGATCAAGAGGATTCAAATTATGTGATAATCTTAATTAGAATCATCGGGGAGATCCTCGGCAGCAAATCAAGAAGACTCAATCATAAACCTCAATAGCTATCATCTATCAATCAATGAGGGCCTCCATGTCTGACAACTGTCACTCGTTCAGATAGTGTGCATACCTCTATTGAATTTATTCGGTAGAGACTGAATTATTGCTAGAACAAAGGAGAATTCGCCTAACTATAAGGCCATGACTGAACCCCGAAATCCACCCCGATATTACCCCAAAATGCAACAACCGAGGCCGACAGCGTGCATTTTCAACAACCTCAAGATGCATGAGCCAAATAAGAAGCAGTTCTCAACTGAGGGTCTCCATTGCTCGTTGAGGTTTAGCGGTCGTAGCCACATTCCTCTCTGTCCTCCTGACGTTCGTCAACGTGACCATCGATGCCTGCCACCCCGGAGCAGGCTCCGACGGATTGTCCAAGCAGACGTTGGGTAGGGGAAGGCCTGGCCTCTACTTTGTTATTTTCAATGCCATTCACGGGAAGTTACTACACCGCTACTGTAATGAATGCTGCTTTCACCAACATACATCAGTGAAGCCTACGCTTCTTTTCATCCGCGTCTTTATGATTCGTCGTTTCTTTGCCTCCGTCTTTCTGCTTCTTCTCTCTTCTCTCTTCTCTACGCGGCCATCTTCTTATCAAGAATACTTTTTGCGGAAGGTTCTCCGCTTTTTGGCCGTGGTACGAAGCTTATGACGGGCAAAGGGGACCATCATCGTCAGCAGGTCAATGATACTTAGGGTTGATTGGGCAGTTCAACGAATGAGCAGGCAATGATACTCAAAACAGTGTGACTCAACGGAGATGTCGATTGACACAGTCATCGCTACTTCCTACAGATATAAAAGCTGGTTCCTTTACTTCCTCTCTGTATTTATCCACATAGCAGAAACCATACGAAACAGCACAGTGCTGCTTCCTTTTTACCTTTTCACACTTGAACATACTGGTCCTTACAGGGCACACCGACTCTCTTCCCCTTCATTAGACCATCTTCAATCTTCTTTGCTTCGTTTGAGTGGAGAAATCTGAACATCCAGTCCAAGTTCCCTCTGCTTTCCCCGTTCCTCGTCACAGAACCTCTTCCTTCTTGTGGCAGTCTTTCGCTATGTTTCTTCTCACAGTCGGACTGGAAGCAACCGCCGTCTCAAGTCAGGGAGCTACCTACGCCCTATTCTTCCGGGACTCCTCGTTTACTCCCATCATCCCCAGCCTAGCCCTTACCCTTGCATCCGCACCGAACTTCTTCTGCTTCTACTCTAAACCCAGTACTTCGATTCCAATCTCGGTCGTACAAGCGACATCGCAGGTGACGAGACCCAACCAGGCTATTGCTCCCTCGAATTTCAACGGTCCCGTTGCTTTTCGGAAAACCTAAGGCTCAACTCCTTTTTCTTATAGAGATTTCCTTTTTGTTGCACCGCCTAGTCTCCTCCCCGATTGACGGTAAAATCATTGGTGGTTTGAGAGTTTGTTCTCGAATTTCTAGCAGGAAAAACTCAGATGTCCGTTTCTACGAACCATGTATGCCATCATCGACGATGGCCTTGTTTCACCAGTGCATGGAGCATATCGCACTTATTCGACCATCATTTTACGTTCCCAGCCTGTCATACCAAGGGCAAAAGAGAGTCGACCTCCCAGCCCAGCTCGATATCGGGGCTCATAAGCTCCAAGACTTTTCTTCTAGTGACACGCCGGCTAGTCCCCTCAGAAAAACTCAGGCGCTCAAGCATAAGCCGCTTGACGTGGACCTGAAAGTCCAAAAGGAGAAAGACTGGATCGACACCCTATAACCGACTATCTCACTGGGTCAAGTGATAGAAGATAACCCGGCACTGAATAGAACATTATATGGGGCCCAGGACCTCCGAGCCACCACCCCGACGGATATCTCGAGCACTTCGCGCCCACAAAGTTGAAGTCTAACATCGAAAGATTATCAATCCGACCGGACGCCGAGTATGCCCCAGCAGCATCCTGCCAATGTTTGCTAGACCACTACGGCAAGACGTCCGTCCCGCCCAAGTCCGCCAAACCAAAGAAAAGGTGGGGCACTAGCCCCGACTCAGAGTCCATCAGAAAGCAGTTTTCGCAGGCATGGCTACCGAGGGGAAGGGAGCACATCCACCAAAGAAGGCACACCCGTGGGAGAGGAGAACGCACCCATGGGAAAAGAGACCTAGGCAAGGGAAAGCAAAGGAAAAGGCAAAGCGAAGGCCGAGAAGCCCCCCCCCCCGTTGGGCTAAGATGACAAAGAAATACATCCCACTCAGGAAAGGAAAAGGCAAAAGCTAAAGCTAAAGCTAAAGTCATGAGCCCCCACTGGACTGGGACGGCAAGGCTTACAATCCCTACCCACCCACATCCTCCTTTTCCACCGTTTATCAACCTCGCATAACTCGACACCCAGCGGACGGATGCAACAAGAGGTGGAGACGGAGGGATGTCAAGAGTAAAGGACCGAGTGGCGCACTGGTGTTTGGAGGTGGTCATAGAGCTAGGCGTGTGAAGCACTGTTGGCAAATGTGAAGTGGTTGTGATGAGAGAGGCTCTGAAAGGGAGGGAGGATGAGGGGAAGGATGAACGGATTCGGTTTCGGCTAAAGGAGGCATGAGGTCGTGGAGAGGATGTACCGAGTCGCGAGGAAGCCGATGCGTAGTGGTCTCGATTTAGAATGGCAAACACGTTCTTGGCTTAGCGAATTTCCACAGACTGATGTAACGTATGCAACTTCTCTCCAGCGCCCAACTCGACTTCCTCTTCACATCCATCCATCCCACCACCCCAAACCCTCATCCTCCACAACCAACCCAACCCCAAGTCGTCCTCCCCCCCAACCCTAACCCGGCCCCCCCTTCTCTCCTCCTCTCCACCTTCCTCCCCTCCACACAAAACCTACTCCACCTTCCTCCCTCCCCTCCCCACAAACCTACTCCACCGTCCCAAACCCCACCCTCGTCGTCCCATCCACCACCTCAAAAAACACATACCCCGTCCTCCCCTCCCCCCCCCACATCCACTGCGCCAACGCCCCGACCGCCGCCCCCAAAACCCCCCACGTAACCTGCCGACCCTCCCAATTCTGCACCGAAAGCCGCACGCCCAAATGCCCCGTGTAGTCATAAACGACCGACTTCGACGTCGCGGGCACGGGTCCGTCGTCGTGCGAGGAGAGGAAGTTGGCGATTTGGGAGTTGGCTGTTGTGAGGGCGGTGAGGATCGAGGAGAGGATTTGAGGGGAGAGCTTGGAGGGGGGGGTGGTCGAGGAGGGGGTGATGATGATGTAGGTTTTGCTGTTGGGGGCGCACCAGATTGTGGGGACGGGGTTGGGGGAGGGGGGGAAGGGGGGGGGTGGCGAGGGCGCGGACGTGCTGGGGGGGATGGAGAATCTGTTGCGGGGGGCGTTAGTTGTGGTGGTGTGGCTGGGAGGGGGAAGGGAAGGCGGGGCAGGATTGGAATGGGGACGCACGTTCCGGCGAGGGTGTTAGGGGAGTTGGCGCAGAAGGCGAGGGGCATGTTGCGGGGAGAGGGGGACGAGGGGAGGGGGTTGCTGGAGGTGAGGGTGAGGTAGTGGAGGAGGGTCCATGTGAGTAATGTTCGCATCTGGGCTGGGGTGCAGGGTATGTCGTGGGCTTAGGACAATGTTCGTTGGGGGAGATGGGAGATCTCTGACTGAGGAGCAAGTAGGGATGAAGGGTGGAAAAGTCTGTGGTGGAGTAAGCCGGGGGTAGTGACTGTAAATCAGCTTCCGTCGCCATCTCTGCCACCAGTGACCACCTATACTCTAGATCTCTGACTAGGTAAGGTAGCGTCCCGGCTTCGGTAGCGCAAATGATGCCCACTCCGAAGACGCTTGACCACGTTCATGGAGCCCCCACGCAAATCTTATTCTCGGGTCGCATATGTTTCAAGGCGTTTTGAAGATCCTCAGGGCTGAGTATTGGTGTTTCAGTCGTTCTTCACATCCGACTTTCGGCAATGTATCCGTAGTAGCGCATACGGGCAAGGGTCGACGGATTGGGGGTCAAAACAACAGGCCACAGGCATGGGGTGCATAACGAAACAGACGAGGAAACAGAGAGCGCCCAGTCGAGAGCCCCGGAGCCACTGCATACGCAGTTGCGAAAGCACTTTGTACCGTTGAGAAAACCAGTGAGGTCTATGATGGCATTAATCTGAGGTGAGAACATGGTGTAACCTCAAAGCAGACGGCCGTCGCTATGCTAGTGAAAACAACACATCACCTCCATGGCAAGCCGCTCAAATGAATGCGAGTCGCAAGATACTCGATGCGAAACCTCCGCATTGAATGCAGGCAACAAATGTAATGCTTTCGAGAGACAAGAGCAAGATGCAATGCTTTGATGCGAAGAACAAATGCTTTCGTGAAATCGTCACTCCGTATGCGTAATTCTAAATCGTTTTGGTCGTGAGCTCGTTTTGTGACTCGGAACGTCATGATTGGAGATGTTGTCCTTATTTTTAGTAGATCCTCTCTTCTACCTCGGCGGTGCTGGGGTCAATTGGTGTCGGTTGCTGTAGGTCAGGGCTTTATTCATGCCACTTTCCCGTCGGCCGTTGAGTTGTACCCTGCCACTATCGTAGCTGCCCGGACTACTCCCCCCACTTCGGCTACCACTACTGGCAGAAGTATCCAGATCCTCAGAGTATGTACTGCGTCTCTCGGTGCCAATAGCTACTGGTAATCCCTGCATGACTGCACCATTCCTATTGCCCGACGGATACATGCCATCGTTGACTGAGAAGTTACGGCAGATCAAGTAAGCGCGCATGGCCGCGTTCTCACGAGCAAGCATCTCATTCCCATAGACCGTGTCGGTTTGGTATTCGCGGTTGTTGACGCGGACGATGCAGGTGAAGCCGCCGTTGGAGCTGTAGATGTCATACAGTGGATCTGGCCACTGACGGCGTCGACAGAGGCCTAATATAGCGGCTGTTAGTCCAATGGTTCGCAGAAGATCCACAGCGGATGAAACCGCCAAGGTAGAACACGTGGGAGCTGATGATTGTCGGTAGGGCCTGTATGGCCATCACGCACCGTCCCACTACTAAGTGAAATTCCATTGTATCCTCAGCAGGAAGACTGTCTACCAACTAAAAGACTCGGGGGACAAACTTGGGCTTGGGTTTGGCGTTAAAAATATCAGGAGACGGAGCGACTAACTGGATAGATATTGGAGATAATACATATCAATCAACACCAAATATGGCCCGACGAGCCGGTGATCTGGATGGGACCTGAATAACACGCAGGACCCTGTTCCGGTCCAATCGTTTGGCCAACGGCGCAGCGTTGGTGCCCAATGCTTGCCCTAATTCGGTAGCGATGCGTAGCCAAATGTCGTGTTAAGCCTCGAGCGGATGTAGGTAAGACGGTCCCAGGTCGTCCTTGCAGGCACGAGTAGTAATTAATCCTCCGGACAGGGCGAGACGCGAGAACGAGCAATAAGACAGATAGCAAACCGGGTTAATGGGTTCAGAACTTGAGGGTACTTTATAGCAACACCGGCGGGTAAAGATGCAAACCACCTGGGATATAGAGATTCTTCAACACATATTGGATAGCAAAGAGCGTCATGCGATGAGATTCGTGCCACGGCTCGCCAGATACGCTGAATACGATGCGCTGGCGTGCTTTCCTGCCAGTAATTCATGGTTGACCGTGTATATTCCTATTTGTAGACCTATAAGACCGTAATCCCACGTCGATCTAGGGAGCACAGTTCGTGCTGACTTGCAGGCTCCGCAGCTAACGTCTGTCCGTGGCTCCGCTATAGATGCACGTCAGTGGCAGGAAGGAAGTCGCGGCTTCGTGTAAGTTAGCAGTAAGGGGCAAATCATCGGAGAGATAGGCAAGAAACCCCGCAGAAGCTACATATAAAGTACCTTTTGGACGAAGGACTTCAGCGCCATGATGTTTGGGCCTCTGTCGCTAATGCAAGGGAGTCTCGAGTCGACGCAATAATGGCATCGTGGGCCTGGTCCAAACCCAATTGTCAGATCCAGAAACGGTGACAGTTCAGCTTAGTGAGCGGCAGGCGCCCTAGGTCGTCGTACCCAGGGACTGCTGCGCGAGCCATGTGATGTTCTCCCTCGTACCCGGGGTTTCGTCCTCCATGCCTGGCCTCTCACCAAGCGCGATGAGCGCGGCTCAGCCTTGCGAACCAGAAGGAGCCAGCGTGCAGCATCCCCAGGAATTGAGATATCGCTCTTGATGATTAAGGTCGCTTGATCGTGGAGTCAACCGCCCAACAGGACGTGGGCCCGGATTAGCAGGCACCAAATTCGGGCGTATCTTGGGGTGGCAGGCGCGCTATGCACTGATGAGCTGGCCATGCGCTTGACGGTTCGGCCAGCAGAGCATATGCGCTGATGTCCAGAAACGGACAATCTGTCTCGTGCCCGACAGCATCAGCGTCGACTCGAGTAGTGTGTTGATTCTCTGCCGCCGGGGACCTCCTGGTATGTAAACACTATTGCTGCCCTGGCTTGAACGACGCCTGGCTCGGACAGGCCTCGGTTTTCGTGTCTCGCGGCAAAAGCGACTCGAAGAGTAGAGGTACCGCTTCACGCCAGCAGGCTCGACCGACGGGGTGCCAATCAGATGGTGCCAAGCATGTACGATTTGAGGAACGTGCGATGCTTCAATGAAAGCTTCAAGTGTTCCTGTTCTTGCAGGGAGGAGGCGTACAACGGTCTGCCACCTAGCCCGCACGCAGACGCCAACGAACTGTGGTGCGCATGCGGCTAAGGCTCCCAGATCGCTGCAGAATCTGGCTGCCGGCAGAAAGACGTGAGATAATCTTCCCCCTTGGGACGTTACCCGGTTGGAAAGAGAGTTGTCAACTTGCAGCATGTTCTCGAACCGCCCAAGTACTGGTACTAATAGGCAGGGCACCGCAGGTAAGGCAACTCGTCGGACGCCTGGAAATCGATGCCTCGCTTGTACAGAAGCGCGAATCGGAAATTGCCCAGTCTTCTGTGACATGGCATGGCCTTGGCCAAGGACATGGCAGAGATTATCCGGATCAAGGCAATGCTACGGACTATCATGACATCTATGCTTGCTACATGGCCGGCAGCCAGCTGGTTTGCTCACGAAAGGAAACCAACGGCGCAAATCGAACTTTGGTATCTGTTGCCAAACATGCTCCCCATACGCCGTACTTGACGTAAGAACCCCCCGTGACACGACTTCGGCATCTTCGAGCTGGAAGAAGACCCACTCGTTCACTACAACATCGTAATGCTGCAGATGTGTCATCAATCTTAGAAGCCACCCTTTGCCCGGTACCATAATCGGCCCCGCTCTACCGCAGCAGGAGGAATGGCAAAGACGGGATGTAAAGCGTGCACACGATCATCTTCATCGTACACTTCCTCCTCCGCCTCTCCGTTCGTCATTGGAATAGCCCGCGATGAGGCCCAGCGGAAGACTGAATCGATTGACTCCACTGCTTGACCAGCAGCGGCGGCTTTCAGATAGTGATAGTGCTGAGCAGAACTTAATCCGGCTAAGGTATAACAGGTGTGATATGCATCGGCATATCTGCATGAACGAGTCAGTATATCTCCACGCTGCATGGAGCGTACAACACTCACTTGCTGGGCTTGTCTCGTAGGCCACCGCGCTCAGACTGACAACAGCATAATATGTAACGTATCAATCCTTCACGACTGTAAAGACTGCCCGTGATTGGTGTTGTCGACTGTTCTGAAATCTGAGGTCCATTTATGGCTGCTTCCAGTAGAGGCCAGCAGCCTCCGACCCACCAACTGTAGCAGCCGTCGATCAATTTGTTGGTGCGACCCGCGAAGCCGGCCTCGGGAGCATACTGCCGAGCAGAGAGCCAGGATAAGAGTAGTGGCAGGTCAAGATACCTGTAGTTCATGTATATTAGCACATCGAGAAGTAATGTGAGAGTTTGGCTGTGAGGCGTCCTACTTTGGGATGTATTCATGCGGAGGCCCCAGGATGCTGAGACAAGCCAGTGCGCAAAAAGCATAGGCGCCATGAGCCTCTGTATCTGGAGCACCAGATATGCCGCCCTCGAACGTTTGACCTGGATACAGCGTCAGGCCACGTACACGGTGCAATTGTTGAATACGCACAGCGAGACAAATATTCGGGTAAACCACCAACGAATGAGTCACATCCAGTTTCTCTTGCCGGGACATTCGGTGGCAGCTCTAGCGGTAAGTCGAGGAGAGAGATCATGACCATCGAGCAATATGCGCCTCTTGTGCGGTCAACATGGTTCATCATTCGACGATAAACATGAGGTCTTACCGTACATCTGCCTCGCCACCCAGGCACATTTGGAAACCACCATCGCTTTGCTTAAGTTCGCCTAGCCATCGCCACCTGTAAGCGTGACAATGTCAGTACAGGTCATCGTTGAAGCTCACAGAAGGCTCACAATGATCGCCGATCTATGAGATCCAAAGCATCATTTCCGCCAACCAGAGCCAGGCTCAGAACTGCAGCATAAGACGCCGCGCAATGTGATGTCTGCCCGTGACCCGCTCCGAAGCCCCCACTTTTATTTTGCATAGGGCTCAACGTCTGTACGGTCCTTTGCAGCACTGGGTCAGCCGAGAACGTGACAAGAATCGACTCAGCGTCGTTAGAGACTAGCCGAGGTTAGGGTTGGCTACCGTTCTCCGTACTGAGAAATGTCACCGCCGAGCAGGTATAGACCAGTCAGAGCCCAGTATAGAATCCACGGCCGACTTGCATCGTAACCCACGTACGCGGCCGGTAACGTCCTGAGTACGTTGTGTAGGAATGCGATATGTTTCTCACGCTCCAGCGCCGGCAGTCCGTGGGGATTGAAATCGAAGGGTCCTTTGCTGGGGTCAATAGTACCCGAGAGGCAAGGCAGGCACTCTTGAACGGTCTCATCCTGGAGATCTGACGTTTCGGTAACTAGATCATCCCGGATCGGAGGAGGAGAGGTAAACAGATCAGGCACAGGTGGTCGATCTTGTACGGCAGACATTTGGGGCTGTCTCGGAAAAAGGTATTCTGCGTCCTCATCTGATACCAGGTCACCTTGATCGTTGACTTCTTCAATTCTCCCTGTCACGCCACCAACGACATTGCTCTCATTCACGTTTTCGGTAGAACTTTGTGCGGAAACAGTCTTTTTCACGATATTGGACATGAAGATGGTTTTTCGGCGTTTGCTCGTTGCTCTGATTGTTCTGGGCATGGATTGCGTTGCAGTCTCTTGTGGTCACTTCAGATCACTTACTGTATTACTATTGTTCTTTAAATTCCATCTCGCCCGTTGTTTATTGTCGATCTTGATGGAACCAATCGCCTAGCGACTCGATGATCTCCGGCCCTCGATTTCATCATCTCTCTACAGTCTACTGTAATCTACAGCACGTGCTACACGATCTATAATATCACTTTATGGAGATGATGATTCATGGTTGACTGTGGTTGCATGGCATGCATTATCTTAGGGACGCTGCCTGTATTCTGTAAGAAGAACAGCCATGGCAACACGGCGTGACCAGCCATGAGGCTCTAAACAACGAACAGGCATGCTACGTGTCTAGTCAGCGCCACTTCCACCCTTACCCTAGTGTTCGATGGGGTGAGGCCCTCTATGGGTTCACAATTGGCCTACTATCGCTTGCCCCACAAGGGAGGCTCGGATCGTTTGGGATGATGCTCGTAACCTCGTAACCGTACAGTGTGTCCATTCCTTGTGGTATCACATGGCCGATTGCACGAGCGGCATTTTGATGCAATGAGTGAACATAACTCAACTGCATAATAGGACCCGGACTTAGACCTCCCCTCTCGGCGTCTTCAGCAGTAAAGCGCGAGGACGGATGAGGGTGGCAAGGTGCTTGAAGGATTTGGACTCGTAGTGTGCACGGGAGGTCTCTCCACACACTTCTCTTATCTTACCCGCCGCCCGCGACCTCACGTCGGACTCGTTCGAAACGCGGAGTAGCGAAAGCAGCGAAAGCCCTTGAATTTCAGACAGTCGCGATCAGCTCTTATGCAGATTTGTACAGTTGTACGGACACCGGCGAGGCCGAATACGGTCCAAGTTTGTGTCTCCAGTAAACTTCGAGGTGGCCATGGAATTTGCGACGGCAGGGGCCTTGCGTCTCGCATCTTCTTCCGGCACGATAAGCAAGCCAAACGGACGCTCGCAGTTGGGAAGAGTACGATCACCCGCATGAGGGCGGGACTCCTCAGACCGTTTGTATGGCCAAGTCCGCGTCATCCCTGTCGAAGGCGAATCGATTGGCCGTGTTACCCCATGTCGCTTGCTGACCGCTACTCCACGCATGGGCGGCCTCCCCTCGCCCCTCCTCAGGTGGGCGGCACACCGCACTTCCCGAAGCCCATTTCCCATCCCGTACACGCTCCAGACGCTGCTGACTCCACTGACACCACTGACACCGCTCTTTCCCTTGACGTCTCCTCTCATCCCTCGTTCGTCACAATACTATTGACTCCACATGTTCAGCTGACAATGGCGAACGTCGACTTATCCTATGATGGCCTCGCTGGCGTGGACTTTGACTCTCGAAATCCTCAATTACAATACTCGTCCAGAGTCTCGTGGCCGATGCCAACGGAGGATATGGTGCGAAGTAGAGGGATGAAGCGGTCAACAACACCGATTCAGACTACTGGCCATGCCTTCCAATCCGCCACCAACCAACAATCGCCACCGTTCATGTCAGACTGGCAAATATCACAAGCGTCGGCACAGATGGCTTATTCCTTAGATACACAGACTTTCCCCCAACAGTACCTGGACAGCTACGGCATCCCATTCCAGACCTCGCCGACCGACTTCATTTCCGGGCCACAGCTCGATACCAGCCTGCAAATGGATGGGTCATATATGCCAATGTCGAACCAAGTCGACGCCATCTCCTTCAACTGGCACGATTTTCCTGATGGGATGATGAGTTTTCCCGCCGCTAGCGGCCTTCCGGACATGAGCCTTCTGGCCCAGAACCAAAGCTCTCCGACCGACACCTATCTCGAAGTCCGCTCACTCTCGAGCAGTGACAATGGCTGGAATTCTATCGAACACCCTCGCACTTCTTTAGATTCGTACCAAGACCCTCAGATCGGTGCCATATTCAATCCTAGTCAGACCTTGCACAACCGCACGTGCTCGGAATCCTCATATTCGGACGTAGAGCCACAGTTGCGACATTCTTGGAGCAGCTTTGTCGAAGTTCCCAACGCTCTCAGCTCTCCAGAAACAGATTGCTATGGAGATGTGGATTTTCAGCACATCCATAACCACCAATACGATGATGAATTCGAGCAGCTCAACTCCCCTATGGTCATGACATCGCCGGTAGTGCAACCTATTGCGATCAAGCAGTCCTCGTCCCCGCAAACGTCCCCTATCTCGCAAGGTTCGAACTCACCCCCTGGGAGAAGACAACCGAGGAAGAGCCCGACCACGAAGGCGGCCAAACCGATAATCAGGAGGGCGTCGCAAACGGTCAACAAAGATTCCGAAAAGCGAGTTGGTAGGCGAAAGGGACCGCTTCGACCGGATCAGAGGAAACAAGCTTCGGAGATAAGGAAGCTGGGCGCGTGCTTACGCTGCAAGTTTCTCAAGAAGACTGTGAGTGTCATTTCGCTGCGTTTGAAATATGGCGCTAACATTCGTCAGTGCGACAAAGGTGAGCCTTGTATAGGGTGTCAGCCATCTCACGCACGGCTCTGGCAGGTACCGTGTACAAGAATTGACATCAAGGATATCGCATACTTCATGAAGGACTGGAGGGCAGATTACGAGAGGCATGTCAGTCTTGGCTTCTCTGTTGGCAATATCAAAGGATTTTCCGATGTTGAGCGAACTCTTTTCATCACCCATGGCTATGGTCACATGCTTCCAGTCAGAGCACGGGAAATCTTTGTACGGGATGAGACGTGCTTCGGGATGGACTGGGTAGAAACAGTACAGGATTTACCGCAACAATATGGTGTCAATACTGCTAAGCTTTCGGCTGGAATGGAAGGCATCTCCACCGCCTTATTGTCCGATTACCTCGACCGACATATCGATGGTGGGTTTGAAGATTTCATCGATAACTACTTCGAGGGGACCCCTTTCATCACGCAAATGCTTAAGACAGCTTACCGATTCTGGGCACGCGAGAAGATACCCGTTATACGGAAAGCCCTGAAGCTTGTACTTGCTTACAATCTTACCCAACATATCACCATGGTCGAAGGGATACCTGATGAAGAAGGATTCCTTGGCAAGATTACCGATGAAGACTCCAAGTTCAAGGGCAAAACCGTGGCACCAGTGATGATCAACTTCCAAGTCAAGTGTGCAATGGCAGATATGTGGCGCGAATTGCAGAAAGACATATTGGAAGAGTTGTCTTCCCTATACTCGAGTGTCTACTCAAAGGATAAGCTCAAGCACTGGCCAACTATCTTCTTGCTCGCCTGTATATTACTGGCTGTATGGGAACAAATGCAGTTTGATTGCCACTACCGCATCCCTGTAAGTTGCTATCCCATGGTCTCAAGTTAGGCACATCCTGACAGTGTTCACAGGACGCCGAGGTCGTGAACAAGTTCTGCCATGAGATGGAAACTACGCCTGTTGGTGTGATTGTTGGCCTTTTCTCCGCAATCTCTCAAAAGCTTCCGTCCTTCCACGAATGGGACTCTAACAAACACCATGCGATCTTGAATTCGAATCATGCCGTCTGCGATGCCATGGACGAGGTTCGAGGACACGTTACCCGATACGGTAGGTTTTTGAACTCCAATTGGTGACTCTCGTCGTCTGGCTAACCTTTGGTATAGACGGCTACCTCAGGAATCGGTCCAGATGCAGCTTCGACCGTGAAGATTTCGATTCTCTATCCAATAAGTTTGTCTCGAAGCTTGTCATTCGGGCAAATTGAGGCTTTTCTTTTCTTTTCGACTTATGATACATGACGGTGCTAGCGACTTCCGCCTACACGACAGCTCGTGTACGGCTTGGAGTTTACTGCTCCTCAACATGGCCATGACGCCTTCACTCTTTTTCCATCTTTTCTTGAACCGATACCATTCACCATCCCAGCGGCTTTGAAATAGGCAAGCATTGGATTCGGCGGCTTGCGCTTGACGACCATGACTACAATGACCTCTATGATCTCAAAAACGATTCCAATGATAGGAGGAGATATGCATAGATGAATTCGGGGCTGCTGAATTGCTTGACATTTATTTCACAAATGATGCTAAGGGGCGACCCTACAACTACAGCACAAATGGATCTGGAATGAATATTGGGGCATCTTATCTAGCGAGCTTGTAATACTAGCAGGAACGGTAATATGTTGCTGCATAGTGGCAACTCTACAAGGACTTACACCCTCTTGTCAAACTTGAGCACGAAGATTGTGTCTGGTCCATGTCCTTGAAGAACACCGAGTAGTGGCAAATATAGATTCAGATTAGTCAGCGCGAACATGGACACTCCGTCAGATTATTTGCCAGGTTGTGTAGTACTAACAACAGTAGCCTGTTCCCCTCACCAGAGATTCGTTGCCTGCTTGAGGTGAGGAAGACTGATAGTTCCTTCTAGGTACGTGGCGCGAGGTTGAGCAGGAGGCAGAGAGGCAAAGAGGCAGTGCGTTCCAGCCGCTTCTCATTTATTCCCTTATCGCCAAACGTCACGCGGATGACGTTATGATTGGTCCGGGGTGAATGGCGCCTACGTGTTAGTCATCGTCTGGCCCGGAACCTCAAGGCTACATAACGTCCACTGCATCCATCTTTCCTCCCTCCTTTCATCATCTACCTCAACCTCCCACACTGCAACCGCTGACACGCTCGTCTACTCTCACCTCAAGTCTCTCACATATTACACACATACTACTATCATATTGAAAACCGACTTGTCAACATGCAAATCTTTGTCAAGACCCGTAAGCTTACCCCGCTTCTGCTTGTCGCCACCTTCCAACACTTGCTAACTTCTATCTTCAGTCACTGGCAAGACCATCACACTTGAGGTAGAGTCTTCGGATACCATCGACAATGTCAAGTCCAAGATTCAGGACAAAGAAGGCATCCCTCCCGATCAGCAGCGCTTGATCTTCGCTGGCAAGCAGCTCGAAGACGGCCGTACTCTATCGGACTACAATATTCAGAAGGAGTCCACTCTCCACTTGGTCTTACGTCTCCGTGGAGGCATGCAGATCTGTACGTTCTTATCCACTAATATTTTTCCATGCGACCCTACTAACGTTTGCCACAGTTGTCAAGACGCTCACTGGCAAGACCATCACCTTGGAGGTGGAATCCTCGGATACCATCGACAACGTGAAGGCTAAGATTCAGGACAAGGAGGGCATTCCTCCAGACCAGCAGCGCTTGATCTTTGCAGGCAAGCAGCTTGAGGATGGACGTACTCTCTCCGACTACAACATCCAAAAGGAATCCACTCTTCACCTCGTGCTTCGCCTCCGTGGCGGTATGCAAATCTTCGTCAAAACACTGACTGGCAAGACTATTACTCTCGAAGTCGAATCGTCAGACACTATCGACAATGTGAAGTCGAAGATTCAGGACAAGGAAGGCATCCCACCGGATCAACAGCGTCTAATCTTCGCAGGCAAGCAGTTGGAGGATGGGAGGACGCTTTCTGATTACAACATTCAGAAAGAGTCAACCCTCCATCTTGTCCTTCGTCTACGTGGTGGAATGCAGATTTTCGTAAAGACCCTAACAGGAAAGACGATAACGCTCGAAGTCGAATCATCAGACACGATCGATAACGTCAAGTCGAAGATCCAAGACAAAGAGGGTATCCCACCAGACCAACAGCGATTGATCTTTGCCGGTAAGCAGTTGGAGGACGGCCGGACACTGAGTGACTACAACATTCAAAAGGAGAGCACATTGCACTTGGTTCTTCGCCTGCGCGGTGGTATGCAAATCTTTGTCAAGACTCTTACCGGAAAGACGATCACCTTGGAAGTCGAGAGCTCCGATACGATTGATAACGTCAAGAGCAAGATTCAGGACAAGGAGGGTATCCCCCCGGACCAGCAGCGTTTGATCTTCGCTGGAAAGCAGTTGGAGGATGGCCGAACGTTGTCGGATTACAATATCCAGAAGGAGAGTACCCTGCATTTGGTGCTTAGACTTCGTGGCGGTCAGTAGGTGGAAACTTGTGAATAAGGGTTCTTGCATGCTGTTCTTTAGCGGGTGGTCGGACGGCTCACTTACTGGCGTTCTCATGTGTGATATGCTTTACCTCACTGGCGTTATCTAGTCGTATCTAGCAATTACAATTGTTGGGCTAGAGAAGTAGTCCCCATTGCGATGTGATAAGATGAATGGTGGCCACTTGGTCCCTAGACAGAAAGAGCCATGCCTTGGATTTCTCCATCAAATCTCGTGTCGTAAAATACCACTCTGGCTCTTAAGCATTATTTACCAAATGCACAAATAGCATGTGACGCACTCACCCTTCCAGAATACACGTCAAATCTAGCGAATCACGCTGCCGTCCACTGCTCTGAATATTTCTAGGCTTTGCGATGCGAACGAAATGATCTTGAGAACCACTCATGCCGTCATTCTTCTTCCATATTGCTTTTGAGCTTTGTTGTCGCTCTTCCAGAGTTCCTGGAGATACATCGTCAATCATAACGCAGATATCCCCAAACACCAACATCTTCCACCTACCCTTCTCAAGCGCCCAAGCAATCCCCGCAAGGCACAAACCCAGTGCTACCACAATTCTACCATCTTCCCCACCAGTTCAAGGCCCTAATTTGCGTAGAGAACAAGCTACAGAACCATTAGGGAGCAAAGCTAGAACTCAAGGACCCAGAAACGACGTCCAAGTGAGACCGGACGCCCGAAAAGAGGAGCAAAGCCCTGAATCAACCGTGGGAGCAAAATCGCATGACTGGCGATACGATAGGATATCTGTGCGGAGCATCAATATGTTGCCCGCAGGGCAAACTGCCAATAATAGCAAAAGAGTGAACGGGCATATCAGCAATGGTATTGGGGCCGGATCTGGCGGTCTGGCAACAAAGGGTAGATACGAGGCTACAGAACTTGAAGATACCGAGTTGGGTTGGGGAACAGTCCATCTTTATAGAGATGCTGAGGAGACTACCGGTCTAAACCAGGATGTGACATCCACTCGAAGCTCGAGGAACAACAAGTCTTTGTCAAGAAGGAGTGATCATGGCGAAGAGCCACCGTTTAGGGATGAGGATTGCACGACTTTGTGCATCTTGGCTGTGCCCTCTTATCTTACACCATCGGATTTCTTAGGCTTTGTCGGAGAAACAACGAGAGATGATGTTAGCCACTTTCGCATGATCAGGACAGAAAGGGTCAACAGGTACATGGTGCTTATGAAATTTCGGAATGGAAAGAAAGCTAGAGAATGGAGGAAAGAGTGGAATGGGAAGGCATTCAATAGCATGGAGGTAGGTCTGATCTTGTCCCTAATTTGCAGTACGCGTCGCTGAGTCATGTTCGTCGTAGCCGGAGAATTGCCATGTCGTCTTTGTCAAGTCCATCGAATTTCGGACATCGGAGGCAGTCGGCCAGCAAGCCTCCTTCCCAGACATGACCAATGACCCTTTCACGCCCTCAGCGGCCAAAACGGATATATTGGGGAGTACGGACACAGCACCACAAGCCCTATCTATGCCTTCGACATCCCTTAGCACCAAACCCAAGGCGCCTCCAACCCCTGCCCTGATTGAACTTCCAACATGTCCTGTGTGTCTTGAACGTATGGATGAGTCCACCGGCTTGCTCACTATCCTCTGCCAACATGTGTTTCACTGCTCATGTTTGCAAAAATGGAAAGGCAGCGGATGCCCTGTCTGTCGATATACACAAGACGATTCGGTAAAGAAGAACTACGGCACGGACGAGGACTTGGGCTTGAACGAATGCACCATCTGTAGATCAGATACGAACCTTTGGATTTGCCTAATCTGTGGAAACATAGGTTGTGGCCGCTACGATGCCGCACATGCCTTCTTTCACTATCAACAGTCATCGCACTGTTTCGCCATGGACCTCAATACCCAGCGCGTATGGGACTACGCTAGCGATGGATACGTCCACCGTATCGCACAGAACAAGACTGATGGGAAACTGGTCGAGCTGCCTTCTGCACTGGGCGACTATGCTGACAATGGCGAACATAACACATTGGATGACGACTATGTACCAAGAGCAAAGCTCGACAACATCGGCTTGGAGTATACTCACCTGCTAACAAGCCAGCTCGATAGCCAACGTATGTACTTTGAGGAAAAGGTTGAGCGCGCGGCAGACAAAGCTTCTCAGGCCAATGCAGCCGCGGAAAAAGCCGCGGAGAGCGCTCGTCAAGCTGTAGACAATCTTCTGCAACTCCAACAATCTCACGATACCCTCGCCAAAGAGGCTTTGCCGGCCCTAGAAAGGGAGAAAGAAAGGACGCAGCGGAAGGCAGAAAAGTTCGAGGGTATGGCACGGAAGCTAGAAAAGGAATGGAGGGAAGAGAAGGCGATGAATGGAAGTTTGATGGAGAGGATCGAATTCATGGCGGCTGAAATCGTGAAATTGAAAGAGGAAAATCAAGATCTGAGCGACCAAAACAGAGATCTGTCCTTCTTCATCAGTGGACAGAACAAGTTGAAGGATGCGGGTGAGGAGATTCAAGAGGGTACTCTAAGTATACCTGATCTACCCGTGCAGAAGAAGAAGGGCGGGAAGGGTAAGAAGTAGGGGCAAGAGCGGCAAGTTGCATCCAAGGCGTTGTGATTCTGGACGATACCCCCAGGCGCATTATTATTGCAACTTGATAATTTAGAACTTCGATAGGCATCAATTGGCATGCGTGCTTCCTTCGCTTTTCCATGGCTGAAACACTTTCGCGTGTTGGTTGAACCCTGAAACATCTGCGAACCATATGCGATCTTGCGTCAGGCTTGGATTGAAGCTCATAAACCTTGGTTTAGGGGGGGGAGGGGTCGTGGGAGTATCACATTTACCTAGACCAGCAGGGCATGGGATCCTACATGGCATTAAGTATAATCTTCATCCTCTTGCATCCAGCACACCAACGCTCTTTTTCGTGCGCACTTCGTTAACATGCGAGCCTACCTTCTCTCTGCCGTCCTGGCCTTGACTTATTTCGCAGCACTCACCGTCACAGCACCACTCGATACAGACAACCTCTCTCCTCTGAACGCTCGCACCCACGACTCTCAAAACACACCCAACCAGCTAGCCGAAACGTAAGTTTCCCATCCAACCCACCACCACCCTCTCCACCCCACCCCTAATCCCCCTCCTTCTCCCCTCAGTCTCCAACCCCGCGCCCTCAGCCCCATCTGGTGGCCGGACCCCTCCAACCCCCGCACAGGTCTCTTCATAACATTCCTCTCCCGCCACCCCGGTCCCTCCATCCTAAAACTAATAACGACCTCCTACATTGCGATACAAAACCACTTAGCCGAGCACGGCGACGGTCTCGTCCCCCAGGGCGTCTTCGAAGCCACATACAAAGACCTCAATCTCTGGACCCGCAACGCCAACAATCATCAGCAGACGTTCGGGGTCTTGAAAAGTGCGATTAATGCGTTGAATCATTATATGTTTACGGAAAATCTGGGGAGTGCGACGTTTTTGGTTTTTGATGGCGGGATCGAGGTGGCGGTGGGGGCGATTGGGCCGCATGCGATGATGGCGGATGATGGCGGATGAGACGGCGAGAGCGAGTGGGAGCGGGGGTTTGTTGTGAAGGAGGGGCGGGGGGGGAAAGGGATTGGGGACTGCAAGGTTAGGGCTCGGAGTTTGAGTCTGGAGTGGACCTTCGCGGTCTTCTTATCGGTTGGGAAGTCGGGATTCGCACGGGGGTTTGGAGGGGCAGTGTGGTGTTGTTGGCAATGCACCCGGTAGCTGTTGACAACGGGCAAGAGGTGGTGACTGGTGGTAAGTGACTGGTGGTAACAAACTGGTGGCAAGTGGTATTGAGTGATAACCAATCATATTGGAGTTGCTTAGCAACTGGCAATGATTGTTCATGGCTGCCAATCTCATCGATCGACTGTTAGTATCATGCATAGTTAATCTTGACTACAGCGGTGGCTAATGACCCCCGGATAAACCCCCCAACAAGACTTTATGACCCCCAGGACAACTACTCTATATCTGATAAGATGTATTAACACTACTTCGCCCAGCCGCCAATTCTCTGCGCCCACAGCTCTGGGAATAAAATGAATAGCCCACAACTACGCTACCATCAAAACCCCACACCAAACGGCCGGGGGTTAGGGTGTTATAGGGTTATGGTTCACTCTTTTGATCAAGGCCTCTACCACCAACCCCAAATTCTCAACAAGCTCAAGGCGCGAGCCCCAGCCCCGCACCCCCGGCCCCTGGCCCCCCTCTCCCCAACCCCCCACTCACAACGCGCGGACACCCCAAGCCATCCTCCCCCTTCTCCACCCCACAGCAAACGAAACAAACGCCCTCCCAAAACCCCACCCACCGACTCTGCTTCCCCTCCTCCCCCTCACTCTGCCTGACCCCCTGCTCCACACTGCGCCTCTCTCCGCGCTCCCCCCCCACCCCTTCCACCCTCATCACCACCTCCTCCACCCCCCTACCCCTCCCTATACCCGCAGCCATCCCCTCCCCCGCCACATCCACCACATCCGCCACCTCGACCCCCCCTCCACAAAACCGATGTCCCTCCAACCCCCCCGCCGCCGCATACCCCCCACCAACCGGTCTCCACCGCCCCCTAACCAGCACCCCGCCTTCCCCCCGCATCACCACCCCCCTCGGCAACCCCGCCGTCTGCTGCATATACCTCTCCTCGGCCTCGCACGGGGTAGTAGAGAACCAGTCTTGGAAACGAAGCCTCGGCGCAGGGAGGCGGTAGTGGATAGCTTGTGGGGTGTTGAAAGTGGGGAGGCCCGGGGGGGTGGGGGTGCGGTGAGGGGGTGGGTGGTGCGGGGTGTTGGGGTAGGTGGGTGGTGGTGGGATGGGGGTGGTTTCGTCATCGGAGGAGGGGTTGAGGAGGTGGTGGGGTTGGGTTTTTGAATGGGCGGGGCGGAAGAGGGAGAGGTCGTCGAGGCTGAAGGAGGTTTTGCGGCGGGGTGGGGCGGTGGGTTTGGAGAGGTGGGAGAGGAGGGAAGGTTGCGGGCGGAGCGTGGCGAGGGATTTTTGCTCGGTTATGGTGGTGAGTTGGGTGGGGATGTGGATGGTTCGGGGGTGGGTGGTGGGTGAGGTTGTTCTTTGGGGTTGTAGGAAGTCGTTGCTGGTGGTGCTTTTCTCTGGACTTGCTGGTGGGTCTCCGGGTGCGGACGTGTTGGCCCTCGTGTCGAAACTCTCGACGCTGGGGTTGGTCCAGAGGGCCTCGAATATGGAGCTGTGCTCGCTGGGAAAGGACTCGGATGAGTCCACGTGGGGATGGAAAGCTCTGACGGAGACCTTGCGGCGGATTTGCTTTGACTGCGTGGTTTTCGCGGTGGCGAATGCTGGAGACGGTGTACGTGCGTGAAGATCGTTCGTGCTGTTCCCAAGGGGTGAACGAGTTCCTGGGAGAGACATGGCTCGTGGCCTAGATGATGTGCGGACGATGCTCTGCTAAGACAAGCTAGTGACTACAGCTGTAATGGTGCTGTAGATATAAAAGTAAGGAGTGCAGCTTTTGATGAAAGCCGAAACAATCTATGCAGAGGAGATCCGTGAGGACAGAGATTAGGTAGTCCCAGTAGATGCAATTTTCATATTCTTCACATGGAACGGGCGATCTGCTAGTGACGAAAACAACACCTTCGTTCCTGCTATAAGCAACCACTGCAAGCGACGTAAATACCATGAACGCGCTCCACTTTCAAGGCAGTTGTGTTCCTTAACAGTACAGATATGGCGTATGAGCTGCGGTGAACATGAAATCATTTAGATTGGATGAAATTGCTGAAAGTATTTGGGCACTTGATTCCTTCAACGATGACTGCCTCAAAATGATCGTTATTAAATTGTATAGCAACATGGAATTTGACCAACTTGCGGCCCTGGTTATATAACTATTAGCGCCAAACCTCCTATTCCACTCGTCGGCCGACGATTGCTGTCGCTCTCCATGACCGCAGTACTTACAATGTAACTTGGTCTACAACAGCTCTTTTCCTTGGTGCATTTGGTCTCAGGGATACTGAGTTGAATCACAAGCGCTACCAACAATCCTAGCCCCCTGCGTAACGAAGTCACGACTCGGTCTCTCTAGGATAGAGTGTAATACGGCTTGCCTCTGCGAGTGGCAGGTGTACTCTTCATCGATTCCTCGGAAGAAGAACTCGTGGCAAAGTAAGCCTGAGTGTAAGGGCCCGGGGCGGGCTCATGCCACGATTTCCTTAAAGTGTGCTTCGTATAGTTGAAGTGTGCCCGGTATACTCGTAGATTCCTTGTACTCGAGGGTTGGAGCTGATCTTTAAGACTTGCTTCCAGCTCCTCAGGTCGTTGCTGGACATATTCCCTAGCTTATTGTTTCTCAATGGACCGTCATGCTGTGACTCAAGCCCGACTTTGTAGGAAGTTGATCACGCTTCAAAGTCCGTACAAGGGCCTCGAGTTTCCGACGCTCTTCTTGTTCAGCCTATTCGAAGTGTCAGTGTCATGATAATTAATTCTATAGGATCAAAAACATACCCTTAAAGCCTTCATATTCTCCGCTCTTGTTTCTCTCATCATCTTCTTGAACTCGTTCTTGAGTACCATCGTACTAGTATTGCTGGGCACTAGCGAGTCTCTGGCTCCAGATCCTGGACTCTTCATCCCTAGCCAGCGGACCTTCTCATCACTCAATTGGGTGTCCAGATTCTCGCATCGATCTCTCAAGCTATCAATTGTAGTTTCCAACTGCTCGCGCTCTTTCTCAAACTCAATGCTTGATTTCGTCATGATCTCGTATTCTCCAATCGTCTCTGCGAGCTCACGTTGCAACAATTCGATACGTTCAGTGAGCTCCGAATGACCACTACTTGCCGACGAGCCTTGGGCTTTCAGTGCGGTGATCTCCTCTAGCAGTAACTTGTTGCGATCGCTGAGCTCGTCTAGTTCCTTCTGAATTGCTGGATTGGCCGCAACTTCGGCGGCTCGCTGGGCTCTTGTGCCATATGCACCATCAAGCTCGGCTCTTGCTACCGTGACTTCTGTGTGCAACCGGACTACCTCGGCCTCGAGTCCTTTCATATCTTGCTGGATTCTCTCAGCTTCATTGGTCTTCTCCTCGGCCGTTTGCTTTAGCCGCGCTTCGGTAGCTTCAAATTGCGCTCTGGCTTCACTGGCCTCCTTCAACTGGGCTGACAGATCTTGAATACGTTCTTCGGACTCTTGTAGCTTGGCTTGTAACTTAATCTTGGCAATTTCACCTTCGTCTCTAAGCTCCGTCAGCCTAGTAGCAAGTTCCGAGATCTCTTCTTCTTTCGCCTGCAGCTCTGTAAAGAAGTGCTCTTCTGCCTCCCTATGAGCGGTTTTCTCTGCTTCCAGTGCGTTGTCATCGTCCATGTCCTTCTGCTCCTCTCGTAGGATGGCGTCCTGCTTAGCTGCCTCAAGTCGTTCTACAGCAAGGGCTAGTTGTACTTCCGTAGCTTTAGCCTCCCGATCGGTAGTTTCAAGGACTCTCTTCGTCTTTTCAAGCTCCGTTCTCAGGTCTGCAAGATGAGCATCCTTCTCCGAAATAGATTTACTCCCTAGTCCCCGCTGCTGTTGGAGTTGATGAGTGAGGGTCTCCTTCTGCTCTTCCAAGGCCGTGGCTCTACTATATAATGCTTGAACCTTGGCAGAGAACCTTTGTAGAGAAAATTGGTCTTCGTGCCCACCATTTACGTCGCCAGCATCCACAGAGCGGTCATGCCCATTCTGCTGTCTGTCATTAGTCTCACCCACGAACAAAATCGACCACAATCCAGTGACCACTGTTTCAAGCTGCTCAGCGTTTTCCTGATGGCTAGTGCTCCTCGAAGCGGAAGTATGAAGGGCGTCTCTAAAATGCTGTATACGTTGCTCCGTTACATCAAGCCCGCCTTCGAGGTAGCTAATTTGGTCCTGCATACTATCTCCAGACGCTTGTGGAGGTGTCGAATAATCCGAACCCGGTAGTTCACCACTCCTGGTAATATTCGAGTGAAGCCGCGTATTGATTCCTTGTATTCTCTGTTCTATAGAGTGAGATTCGCTCTCGGCACGGTTCATCGAGTCGCTGTGGCTTTGGTTGATTTCCTCGAGCCCTGCTTCGAGTAGGCCTAATTGTTCCTCTAAACCGGCCTCCGGTTTGTGCACGTCACTATGTGATGGCGGTGTTGCTGAAGGCTGGTAGACGGGTGCGTGCCCAAGTATCTCTTTTAGCCGCGTGTTGAGGTCTTTGAGCTTCTTCTCAGTAGCTACAATAGCCTCAGTCTGTCGGGCGAACTCTTCAATTTGAGGAGCCCTTGCATCAGAAGCTTCGGATATCGACCGGCTGTCCCCATGACGCCGTTCGTTCTCGAAGCTTCCAACAAACTCGTCGAGCGTATCGTGAGATCGGTACCAGCTCCTCTCATCGAAGTCGTCCGCTCCATCGTTCAATCCCGAGACCCGCCGGCTGTAGCCATGCATGGTTTCCCCAGTGCCGGGAGGTGCGACCTTTCTCAAGTACCCCTTGTGTGTCATTTGCAAAATCCCCGCAGTGTGTTCCAACAAGACTCTGTGAAGCTTTTGTGCTCGTTGCTCAAGCGTCCACAATTCCTGCGCCAATTCCTCGCACTTCCTGGTAATAGCTGCCATTTCGCTGTCGGTCTTGACTAACAGATCGCTTCCGCCACTGCTCCTGCTCCCCATAAAGCTGCGGCGATGTCTTTTTGGAGAATTTGGTGACCCTTCACCGCTGAAGTCGCGCCCCTTGTTCATGTTCAGTCTGTTGAGTGACTGGGCCGCATCTCGGAGTTTGGACTCCAGGACAAGTTTGCGCTTCGCTGCCTCTATGCGGCTCAAGAGTATTGCGAGTTCCCTCTTCATCTCGTCGACTTCTTCAAAGGATAGGACCTCATATTGTTGGCTGTCGCCCATTGCTGTTTCCATCAAGAGGTGCATAGAGACAGGATCATTTGGATTCAGCAAAGTGGAACTCCGAAAAAGTTGCTTGTTGGGCTGTGACACTGGTCAGAAAGATTGTCCGTACTTCTGTATAAATTGGTACTTACAAGACTGATGCGTGAGTGGTCATCGCTCGACACCAGTGAGCTCCTGTAGCCGTCAAGGAGGACCTTCGTCGACGGCTGAACCTGAGCCTGCAGGCCAGCGCCGTATCTCGAGTCACGGCTCGAAGGGCTGTAGAACGTTTGTCGAGCGCCATTGCCGTTCATGTTGAGCGGAAGCGCAGGCTAGAGTTCAGGGTGAGCCTTGAGCCAACCAGGATGTTTTCCGGGAGACGCCGACCTTAATGGAGGCTTATATCAGTCACTCCGGCAAGTACATGACCGTGAGTTGATGAGATCAATAGCGATCCTAAGCGAACACAATTCATTCTCTCGTGAAGCCAAAATATTGGGAATATTGGAACTTATACGTGGAGATTGGTGGTGGATCGGTGGAGCTGGTCCTCTGGTGCCGCACCCCTGCACGTCCTTGCGGCCTCCTCAGCCCTGTTCGTGTTCCTACCCGTCGCGGCGAACGGGCTCCTCAGGCCGCAGCCTCCAGGCTAAACTCGTCTTGTAATAGCGCGTCAACCAAGAGTTGGCCTCCTCAACCTCAGCCTGTGGAGCCCCTCAGATCATCAGCACCGCATCGCTGCGAGTACGGAGGACTTCAGGCAGATTGGAGTTGCAAGCTTCATCGTCGCCATCCGGCGTCCAAGTCACCTCAACAACAGGGCGCTGCCAGCGTTAGCAGTTTTCCAAACCCCCGTTCCTTTCTTAGATCAGCGGCTAAGACTCCCTGGATTGCAACCCTAAACCTCCCCAGACTCTCCAAAGCACGCTTTCTCCACCTGTATAAGCCGATCAGTGTTTACAATTCCTATTGTGACCTTGTGACAAGGAATATATCATGCGAAGTTTCCGGCATATATAGTTTGGACGGTTTTATAGATGCATTCCTACCCATATCTACGTTCGTCCCAGAAGCTCCCTCGAGGCATGCACATCAAAGATATCCTCTTTCCATCACGCCATTACTTGACCTGATTCTTGCAGTGATTTGTTCTACACAGGCCTCATGGATGTGCAGAACGTGTACACGACCGATCAACCCTCAATCAACACGACCGTCATATCTATCCCTCATTGACCAGCACCGGTGGCGCCTCCGAACATGGTGCCATTCCATAAATGCCTCTAACAACCGTCGAAGTAGTCAATTTAATGAACAAATCCCACGTTTATGCAGCGAACGCGATGAGAATGATAAAGAACTTAGGACAGTGTGAGGTTGCCGCTGAGACCGGAAATAAGTGATGCTGTAGATCTTTGCTGTACGAGTAGAGTAGAGATCTAAATGATCACTCCCTCTCCGGTTAAGCATAAAATCCCCATGCACACGATCGCCCGACGTTGGATCGAACAAGCGCACCTCTCTTGTGCGACCGCTAGCCGTATCTGAAACACCGGGCAAGGCAGCCTCATGGCAGCATAGAGGGTAGTGCGGAACAAAGACGGGCCACAAATAGATACCAGCAGCCGGGAGGCCTACGAGTAGAGGCCTAGAGCAAAGCTGCACAAGATCATCACGGCGCAGCAAGTTTCACCGCCCAGGCAGATTTCCAGATCCCCAATCGATAAAACCTCATCCAGTCCATCGTCGCTCCCCCATCTCTAACCAGCTAAACAACCATAGGCCCACCACCCACCCAAAAATCAAAAACCATGTATCCCCTCCCCACTCTCTCCCTCTCCCTCTCACTCCTCTCCCTTCTCCTCCTTCTCCCCTCCGCCCTCTCCCAAAACACCTCAACCTACAACTCCTGCACCGCCATAACCGAATGGCTCCAGCCCAACGCCTCCGCCTCCTACCCCATCCCCGGCCTGATATACAATAACGACACCATTACCAACACCACCGAATCCAACTGGACCCTCTCCATAACCCTAACAAACTGGACCACCACCGGCGCCGGCTTCTCCCCATACTTTTGGCTCTCCCCGCCCCTCTCACAGCCCGGCTCCCCCGTCCCTAACCTCACCAGCACCTCCCAACAACAACAACTCCCCTACGCGGGGTGCGCGGCCACGATCTATGGCTTCCCGGATAGTGTGAATGCGGCTGGCCAAACGGACAATGGCGACTGCACGAAAATGTTGGACAAGGAGTGCGTGAGTGCGTTGCAGGCGCAGTTGCTGGCGCAAGCGAAAGGCGTGGCGGCGACGGAAAATACGACGCTGGAGGAGGCGTGTCAGACGATGCTGCCGGTGTTGAACTCAGTGCCGGATGCGTGTACGAAGTTTTGGGCCAAGGGGGCGAAGACGTGGCCGGCGACGATTTCGACTAGTATGTTGTTTGCGGGGTTGCGCCGCCGACACCTCTTCTCTCTGTTAGACAGTGTTTCGTTTTTGGAAAGGTCGATGGCTGACTTACGATGATGTTTGCTGGGATACAGAAGTTGATTTCCAGCCTCTTAACCTCTCGGGTTGTGAGCCCTCGTCGGACAAAATCCCGGTTCCGTTTCTCACCGCTGGGCCCGATTATGGTTTGGATCGGAACCAAGCTGCTAATTTCACCATCTATGACAGTTTAGTGAATCAGACGATTCCCATCATTATGACCTTATTCTCCAATAAGACGGTGTGGGGAGAGAACAAGCCGTTTGCGGATACGAGGATTGTCTGCGCCAGACCTAGCAATATCGCTCCTGGTAGTCATGTACCGTCTTCAAAGGATAAGTCGGTGGGCACTGCGCTAGATGTGAAAGCTGCCGTTGGGTTCGGATTGGTTGTAAACTTGCTTTTAGCTATGCTTCTTTGAGTGCATGTGGGTTTTCGAAGTCGAATCTATTGCCATCGGAGCCTGACAGAATACATTGATCTTTAAGCCATCTTGCCTTCAGAATGCTCCTCTGAATTGATCCAGAATTTGCGTTCCCAGTGTCCGTCTTTGTCGCCCAGCACCTTCCCCACTTGCATCTGCTCCACTCGCAGCACCGACAGCTCCCCTCTCTTCTCCTTCTAGTCTTCTTCTCAGCCCTTCATATCCCGCCCCTTCCCTCTTCTCCCTGACAACCCAACCAGGCACTCGCCATCTTCCTGCCCCTGGCAGTACTTCGTTCCGCCATGCATACCCAACCAGCCACCCAACTCCTGCCGTTAACAGTGAGCCGGGAAACTGGCTGAAGGCGAGTTGGGCCGCTAGTAGATAGGTCATGCTCTTGTCACTCAGAAGGATACCCGATGGTGCTTGTGTTTGGTTCGGCGACGTTGGCGAGGAGGTCGCAATGCGGTATTTATAGACATGGGGAATGGCGGCGTGATACTGAGCCAGCAGTGCGAAGACGAGAGGGGTAGGGCCTGCAGGGAGGTAGTTGAAGGCGTTGAATGTGAGTGGGCGGAGGACAAGAGCGAGGATCAGAGGTGGTAGGATAAGAGTATACGGAAGGGTAGTTATGATAAAGGACTGTCGAGTAAGCTGGTCAGCCAAGTATAGGTGAGTTGCGAGGAGAAGCATACGGCGAATTTTCTTGATCCCCATAACCGTTCAATGATTCGCATGTGGTAGAACGACATTGCTGCAAAGAGGACTTCGGTAGAATGTGCATAGCAAGCCTAATCACACGGGGTCCGATATCAGCGTAAGACACTCGAATAGATAAAACGGATGAAGGCAGGGTTCATATCGCCACCGGGGGAAGAGGGGGGAGGGAAACTGACCTGCCATATCAAAAGCCTCCAAGCCTGCTTGTAGCGCCATAGGTGCGGCACGACCTGTATGAAAAATAAATATTTGCTGTCCGTGATGCTCACGAGTATGGAGGAAGCCGTAATCCCAAAGACCAACAGCTTTGAGACCGAGGCGTTGGTGAAGCCAGAGGACAACATGGCAATGTAGTTCCGTTATGGGATGTGGGATAATCGAGGCGGAAGAACGGGGTGAGGAAGTTCCAAGAAGACCTGATCATAGAATGGTTTTCCCATCCACGGCACCTAATGTATTAGGAGACGTTGGCAGTAGCAGCGCGTATCTAGGTGGCACAGAACGCAAGAGGTACTTCGAAAATCGTACTCGTACGAGGGCGGTTCTTATGTCAGCAATCTTAGCGGCCTAAGCCCTAACTATACCTCATGATATGATGTGCATTGAAGAAATCCATCTTCAACCCGAAAGCTCCCAATAGCTAATCTAACATAGATATGGAATGCATATTTTTCGAACCTCCGCTAGATATCGCTCAACAACTAAGAGATTACTAGAATCTGTACCACTATCTGTTACCTAGCTAAAGCTCACATATCGCCATGAACCGAAATTACAATCATCACTCGCCCCTTCGTCCCTCAGCAAACAGCAGCA
The DNA here is from genome assembly GCA_965277795.1 of Lapillicoccus sp. Lineage (GTDB taxonomy): Bacteria > Actinomycetota > Actinomycetes > Actinomycetales > Dermatophilaceae > Lapillicoccus. The sequence continues at coordinate 5,907,733 of OZ255840.1, read as the reverse complement.
TCCATCATATTCTCCTCTAGCTCAACCCTATCTATAGCCCACCCGACCCATAACCCACTCGCTCACCTTTTCTTAAACTTCCAACACATAAACTCAGTACGGGAGGGCCCTCAACCCCCTCCTCTCCGCCTCCTCATCAATGCATTCACAAAGCCCCAACCCCGCGCTCTCCTCAATTTCCTGACCATCGCGACCCACCAGCACCGCCTGATTCTCATTGAGTGAATTCTTAAGGTGACCCACACGTGCAAACTTTGTGTCTGCGATTGTGATCCACCGGATGCGGAAGGGAGGTGTGGTGGCCCAGAGCAGCGAGCGTGCCCAGCTGGGTTGGGGGATAGAGGATGACGGGAGAGACTCCATACGCGCCTGCAAGGAATATATAGTGAGTGGGATTTTGGGAGGGGCAATGTAGTTACGGCGGATGAAAGAGGGGGTGTAATAGCCTGGTTTTTGCCAACGAGAATGAACTGATTCACTTACATAGCCTTGGAAGGCAACGCTTTTATTGACCGAGAAGACTAGGATGACGTTTCGGCAAGTGTTGAAAGCTTCAGTGAGCTTTTCCAGGTTGTGCTCTTGAGTCGCCCAGGTACCCTTGAGGGACGAATAGATAAATCAGATACATGTCACGTAATACAGTTTAAGATTTGGGTAGGTACGTAATGAGCAACTCACGTCGTTCTGGGCAGCTTTTACATTATCGTAGTTCCAGCTCTTGATTATAAAGTATCTCGAGTCTAACAGTACATGTCAATCGAAACTCGGTGGTCAATGTGCTCGGAGGGCTTTGAGCAACGATCTATTAGCGGCGAGACTGACCACCTGCTTTGAGATCCAACGATGCGCTACCAGCGTGCTCCCCGTCTTGAGACCCTGAACCAGGTCTAAATGTCCTATTGTAACCACCTCCACGATTGTTAAAGTAGGCTCCTCTGAAACCCTTACCACGTCCACGATTGGGAGTGTATTGTTGGTAGTCTGATCTAGACACATATGGCTGGTATTCCAAGGATCGGTTGCTGGGTTTCTTCTCGTAGTTAGTGCGCATGTAGGGATCCTCACGATAGTCGTTGTACGACAACGGTTCTCTTCCACGACGAACTGGCGATGAGTCTCGACTTGAAAAGGAGCGACGCACAGGGGAGTGGCCATTTCTCGCCTCTACAGACCCTCCCGACAGCTGCCGATGTAATTGCGTATCTGAAGCAGATAGGCGCCGAGGTAGCGGACTCATGCTTCGGCGTCGATATTCTGGTGACCTGCTCATGCGCCTGCGGTCACGTCCAGACATCCCGGAGTCCATTGTGATTCGACTCTCCAGTGGTAGTGCAGCCGATTTCGGACCATATGGGCTTGTCTGCGCTTGAATCGCAGAGTTGGAGCCCTCTATATCGTCAATACGAGCCATCTTCTCTACGGGCTTTTGAACACCAAAATCTTGGTCATCATCCGCATAACGTCGCTTGAGTGTCGGAGATGTGGACGCAGGTGAATCTTGCATATTCTTGTAGGCACGTAGATCGCCCTCCACGCGGCGCGTAGTAGCTAGGCTTTCATGACTAGCCAAATCCTTGATCTTGACGCCTACGTCATCGTAAGATTCCCTCACAGGAAGAGGCGGTGGTGGCATCGCGAATATGGAGCTCGTACGGACATTGCGAGGCGACAGGACGGAACGAACTGAAGGTGTCTCGATGCTCTCTCGAGGCATGATAGACTGAGCTCGTGCAAGATGAGACCGCTCTTCGTGTTCTACCTGTGCCTCGCGTTCAAGCTCCGCGCGTTGAAGATCAAGAGCAATCAGCTTTCGATGACGAGCAAGAGCTTTCTTACGGTACGGCCGGTCGTGATATCCCGTCATCTGGAGCCATTCATCTAAATCCTCGATGTAGTCAATGACTTGCTGCTCAGGAATCACCTTGGGAACGTCCGGTGCTAGCTGAGCTCCGCTTTCTCGGGGTTCAGGCTTCGGTACTGGGCGCTTGTATTCGGTAGCGGTACGTTCATTCGCTTGTGGGGCTGCTATGGATTTCTGGTTCCGGCGATTGTATTCAGCTGCGGCACGTTCATTTGCTTCTATAGCTGCCAGAGAATTAGAGCTTCGACGATACGGAATCTCCTGGTTCCGGCGGTGTTCAGAATCATTCTTTGGCTTGCCTGCATCCCTTGCGTCCTGCTGTTCAAATTGACGTCTATCCTGAGCCGGTAGCGGTCGTTCACGAAAGTGATCTTGGCGGTCTACTTTTGCCCTCCCAGAAGCCTCGCGCAACGGGGCTGTGTTGGGCGGTCCACGGTTTGCAGAACTTGTTGGTACGGAAGGCGTGTTGTCACTCGATGGCACGTTTCTATGTCCATTGGCTAATCTTGTATCGATCTGCTTTGTTAGCGGCTTATTTGTGTTTGAATCAGCCCGTGGACGGCGCGTCCTCTCTTCATTGTCAACGATTGGCTTCGCAGTAGATGGCATGGACGGCGCTGGCTCGGCTTGTTGAAGAATCCTTTCTGGCTTGGAATGATCCTCACGTATCTCACCCTGTTCAGATAAACCAGAAGAGCCTAGACTTTCATCCAAGCTTGACCGACGACTGTCCTTTGCGTGATCCATTTGTTTCTTAGTCTCTGTAGGTGTCATTGCAGAGGCTTGAGCCACCTGGCCCACAGCGCTACTCCTAGTTTTCTCTCCCCTCTCTTCGGACTTCTTCTGGGTGTCCTCTGCAGCCATTGCGGCTCTAGTCTCCGCAAACAGCCCATCTATGTCAGCACTAGAGTTTGTTCTCTCCTTTAGCGTAGCTATGGAATTGGCGGTTGACTTATCGTCAGTTTCATTTTGAGCAGGTACAGTGCCTTTGGTGAATTCAGAGGGCCCTCTTAACTTGAGGTGCGATGGTACCGGGCCGCTCCGTGTTTCGACGCGCTCTGTAGGCTTCCCGGCCTCTACCTTGACCCCATCGGCGCTGCTATTCGTTTTGACCGCTTTTATCTCCGGCGTCGGTGTTCCACTACCCACCGTCCGCTTTGCAAGTAATTTGGCTCTGAGCTCTGCTGCTCGATCGTTTATTGCGGTACTGGTAGGCTTTGACGCTGAGCCCTCAGCCGTTACACTCCCTGCAGGAGACTGATTCTGAGTCTTGGGCGTCTGAGGGGCTGGTCCAGGCACGACTGTTGGGTTGCGAAGTGGGACTTGCGGTTGCCTAGCCAAGTTATTGCCACTGTTTCCCATCAGGTCCGCGTCCGGATGCTGAGCATCTGGATCCATCTCGGTGTCTTCGTCTTCGTTGTTGTAGAAATCTTCACCTTCATCGTAAGGGAGAAAGTCTTGCTGGTTGGGAAGGTATCCGCCGGGGCCTGTCAGCTGCCCTGGATAGTAGTTGTAGTTATTTTGCCCGTTCGACTGCCAGCTTGGCGTGTTTGGCCATTGCTGCTGGAAATTTGGCTGGAATGGGCCTGGATATATTAGAGAGCCGCTAAGACCCCCGAAGGTGTTGTCGTTTTGGTCATTTGGAAATCCATTGTAGGTATTGAAGTTTTGTTCCATTCTCACTCCTCACTGGGGGGCGTGTTTTCAGGTTGAGCGCAGGGGCAGAGCCATTGACCTATGCCCTGCACGCGTTCTGTTCTTCTTGTCGCAAGGAGATAGGCCTTCTGAGGACCTGTGTGTGATGTTTTCGCACTCGCAATGACGAAGTGAGACGCTATGCCAAGTCCGAGGACTGTGAGAGCTAAACTATTGGCTGTGCGACTTGAAAGAAGGCGAAGGTCAGCTCCACCTGGGACAGCTAAGCGGCAGTGGTCGTAGATGAAGATGATCGGGGCAATGCTACCGTCACGTCTCTATCATGACTGCCTCAACTTTGGCGAGGCGAGTCGAGTTCAGGTAACTTCAGCTTCGTCTTGAGAAGAGGAGCGATTGCTAAAGCGTGTTGATGCCTCAGACGATGCAATTTCGCGTTGAAGGTCCGAGCGTGAAAGCTTCAACGTACAACGAAGCACGATGTAAGGCTAAGCTCACTAAAGTAGAGAGCCTCCTCTCTTTCTTTTCCCTCACCACCACCCTAAATCCTCCGAAGTACCAGACCAGCTTGCAGTGGACTGATCCGGACGTCAAAGTCCTATCTTTGAAGTGATTATACTCGTCATAGGAAGAGTCGGCACATTACAGAGATGATGTGTGAAGCCAGTCGACGCACACATGTCTCTGATATCTCAGCTTGCCTCAAGACAGTCTCAAGTCCTGTCGAGAGAGCTCTTGATGGATAGCCATGTTGCATGATATGTTGCAGAGCCCGTACCCATGGATACCTTAGCAATCTACCGCAAGCTCTATTCTGAGCTCGTTTGCATTCGCATCCACATATGGTGGGACTATGGGTTTGCACAAATGAATAGGGAGGTCCCCTCAACCCTCTTCTAAATCTCTCGACCTTTGACTTACTCATAATCATCACTACCCTACACAACCGTGGGCTTCTATGGTTCCGGCTTTCGGGGTTTGTCTTTGGGTGGATGCCATGCATTAAGCCCTAATCTACCACACTAGCGTCTTTCCTCTTCCGCCCTCGCTCCTTCGCCTTCTGGTGCATCAGCGACACGAAATGATGCCTGACCATCCAGCCCTCGCGATAATGAGAGGGTTCAACACCTTGCCTTTATCGTAATCTCTCACCCAAGCTCCTTCACGAGGCGGTCGTCGACACTTCTAGAACGGGTTGTTCAGAGTCATCAATAACGCGATATTAACATAACAAAACGTTTCATTTGTACTATTCACGACGTTTTTATCAACTCTGCTGTCTTCCAGCAGAATGATTGCACCCGTTCTACCTGAACAAAGCCATCATAGCCTCGCACTGATGGCTGTGGACTCTGATATCCAGCGGCGCAAGAACGCTCCAGACGCAAGATCCGACACGATCCTGTCAATATTGAACTCCGTCTTCATCAGTATCGAACTAGCATGTCTTGCAGATGGCAAAGCCTTCACGCATCCAGAGGACACACAACGCGCCGAAGACTCTTTTCACCGCCCTTTAACCAGTATCCAAGAGATATTCCTCTGTATGAGAGAAGACCTCGATCGCTGGGCCAGACCTGCCAAGTTCTTAGAACATAAAAGCGGCGGTCTAAGTAAGGATGCCGTTGCTGTCGCCCCCAATGAAATTTCCTTTCGATAGCTACTGATCTATTATATAGCGAGACTATGCCGATCAGAGGACATCCCCGACCACGAAAAGATGCAAAAGCTCTACAAAACCCTGGACAAAATCGGCCGCATCGACGATAATTACGTTTCCGTCTTCACGCGCTTCGCCGAAGAACTTGATCCCATCCGTCAAGAAATCAAGAAGCTCATCAACTTTCTCAAAGAAATCATCCAGGACGGAAACAGCCTCGATCCTAATACCGTTGCACCCCGAACACCAAACTCTCTTCGTGATATCACAAACGAGCAACCACGTCCACGCCACCGCAGGGGGAACCCACGAAACTGTGGTGGCCAAGACAGCGACGAAGTCCTCTCCCAACACCTCACGGAAACAGCTCTCCTCACGCCTCCTTCTGAGCCAGACCTCGCACCTCACTGGAAGCAGGTCCTCTCCGACTGGCACCCCATCGAGGATCTCTTTGTTGGTAGAGCCGAGCTCCAAGTCTTCAGCGAGGCACTCCACCATGCCAAGAAGTGCGCGGCTTTTGCGAAAACAACCCAAGAGCTGGCGAGTGCGTTGGCGGTGCAAGCAGAGGAGCGACAGGCGATGTGGGAGGATTGGTGGGAGGTTTGGCATGGGTGGAACAATGAGAAGAAGAGAAGGGAGAGGGAGGATGAAGAGGAGTATTAGTTTGCTGTCCTAGGGGTTGGTTGTTGATTGTGGTGAGTGGATACGGAAATCGTGGCTTGATAGTGGGACGGGGAGCTGAGGATATGGCGTTGATGGAAGGGAATGAGGAGAGAGGTTGTGTGGGTTCTATGGTGCTTTGTACTCTTACCAAGGGTTTCCAACCGACGTATTCGCAAGGCGCTCTGTGACGGGTGTCGCATCGCTTGTAGCTTCTTGTGGCTTCGGTGGATGTCATGTCTGATGTTCAAGTTCACTCTATCATAACGTCGTTACACGAGAAGACAAGCCAAAAACAAATTGCAAAATTCATACCCGCTCAAACTTCAGAACCAGCCTGTTACTTTTCGGCCCGCCGACAAGACCATCAATCTGCTCAATCCCTTCGTCGTCAACAACACTAGACGTAAAATTGGTATAGACCGTAGCAACGAGCAACTTCATCTCTATGCTCCCCGTCAGTCCCCGCATATTTCCACCTTGACACCACGCCGCAGCTCTAGCCCATCATAAAAAGCCAATAAACATACCTCGCACCGCAAACCACCTCCAAGACACCCCCTCCCCCCACTCCCAAACGCCCAAAACCACCTCGCTCTACCCCCCTCCCCACTCACGTCCACCCACCTCTCCGGCCTCCACTCTTCCGCCTCCAGAAAAACCTACTCATTCCGATGCAGCGACTAAGCCTGCGCAGTAACCCTCACCCCCCCGGAATATCCGTATACCCCGCTAACGTCGTCGGCGTACACGGTGTCCGACGAGGCTGCGGCCCCGGGTTCGCGCTTCGCAGACGGAGCGTCTCGGTCAGGACGGCGTTCGAGAGTGGAAGCGCGTCGATTGCGTGCGGGGACGGGAGGCATGGGTGATGGGAGGAGGAGGGTTGTGGGTATTTGGTTTAGGGAGAGAGGGTGAGGAGTTCGGTGCGGAGGGAGGATTGGAGAAGGGGGCGGAGGGAGAGTTCGTGGAGGAAGTAGGGCAGTGGTATGCTGGTTGTTTTTCGTGGCTGGCTAGGGAGTGGTCCATTAGTTCGGAAGCGGGGGGGAGGTGGGGCTGCTGCGGGGAGGGTTGGGAGGCGAAGGATTGGGAGAGTTGGGCGTAGACTGGTGAGATGGGGGGTTTGGTCGCGGGTTGGGGGGACGTGGGGGAGGTGGCGTTGTGGGTTCGGGTTGTGGCTGCTTTTGAGCATAGCTTGAGACACCAGGCTTCTATTTCTGGGTTGGCGGCTTTTACGTGTTTCGGGACCACGTGGATGCCGAGTTTGGATAGAGATGACGTTAGTTCGGGGAGCTCTTGGGGCCAGAACTCGTGGGCTCTTCTGCTGTTGTATAGTGCTAGCCAGTGTTTGCGGTAGTGAGCGTCGCCTAAGAAATTGGAGCCGTTGTTAAGACCGAAAATGTAGGCGGTTAGGAAATCCATCGCCACGGCGAAGTTGGGTTCATGTACGTCGATGTGAGTCTCGTTGTGGGCTGCTGCGTCTAGAATAGGTGGATAGCGGTCGAATAGCAGAGACTCAGATAGTTTGTGCATCTCTGGCGACAATTTGCACGTAGCTTTTGCTGTAGACATTAGATATCATCCTCTTCCGGATCGCATGAGGTTTGCTGTCGGTCATTGTGAACATGTTGGGAATACTAAAGGGGTACCTCAGCAACTATCACTTCAAGGAGTGGATTTGCGTTTACCCATAGTGGGAGAAGAGGTTAAAGTACTACTCAGTCTTGTCGAAGTCACCACCACAGATAATCCGAGTTCCGCCATCCACACAATCCACGCTGAGTTCGTTTGGCGCCAGTCTGACGATGCTGCCCAGCTGTTGATGGGCAGCATGTATTATTCAAGACTCAAGGCGTCTATATCTCTTCCAGAGTATCCACGCAGGGGATTTACAACTGGTAAAGTGCGCGTTTGGTATCTTCGCAAGAGGAGATAGGAAGATTAGAAATAACAGGTATTTGTAGAGAAGTACGAAGAACAACGCAAGGCCAGCAAGTGCTGGAATGCTCAGAAGGTTCGACATTAGTATTACAATGAAAGAGCGAGAACAACAGTGCCCAAAGTGCTTATCGAAGCCGACAAGAGGGGCCTCAATGGTCTAAACAAGACAGGCAGCTTCATTGAGACTGATACAAGCCGATAGATAACTTCATCCATCCCAACTGTTAAGCTGCTTGGATGTTTCGAAGGAACGAACATTATAGGCTTGTGTACTCGTATCTTCCAATTACCTTATTGAGTATTCAGAATATCTGCATGTGTTATGTACAGTATGATTAAACCGGTGGTTGTGCCCTCCCATGTGCGACGGGGGCTCATATGCGATGGGCCAGGCCCTACATTCAGCCTTGGTGGAAAATTTTGACTGGTCCAGCAATGACATTCCGCTTCCCCTCTACAGCCATCAGTCGACAGTTTCGAGGCAGGCTTGCATCGCAGTGAGCATGGATTTCATATGTGGTTTCCTATGAGCTCCGATGATCGAGGTGTGTCTGGTTTCACTTGAAGATCAATGGCCACCCCGGATGACGTCCGGAGAGACGGATTTGACTTACCCAAATGCTCCTCTCTTGGCGCCCACTATCTTCATGACGAAAAAGACCTTGATGATGCTTCGAGTAATTTCTCGAAGATGCGGGCTTTGCTTGGTTGGTTTGAAGCCCATGGCGGTACCATGGCGGGACAAATCGACTTAGGCCATGGACCTTCTCAAGGGATCTACTTGGTTGTAAGGGAGGGACACGATCTATGCCCGGGGACTTGCGTTGTCTCTTGTCCCAAAGTGCTCACACTTTCGTACCTGAACGCTCTGTCATCAGAGTTTTCAGATGGCCAAAACTTTGCATTTCCTGTCAATTTCACAATGAATGTCGATCCCCATGTCGTTGTCCGCTTTTTTCTGATAGAACAGTACCTGTTGGAAAAGGAGTCATTCTGGTGGCCATATATCGATCTACTACCTTCACCAGACAAGCCAGAGTTTCTGAATACACCGATGTGGTATTCCGAAGTAGATGCCCTTTGGATCCGCGGTACTAATCTCGAGCAGGCTGTGCAAGACCGAGAAAGGAGTTGGCGAGCGGAGTATGAAAATGCTCATCGGCAATTGCTTTTGGAACATAGGGATTTCTACCCAGGCATGCTCCAGCGTGCCAAAGAGGGATACTCGTGGTAAGCAGTAATGATCGCTGATATTGTGAGGGATACTGACTCCACAAGGGACCTTTACAAGTGGGCGGCTACAATTATGAGTTCTCGATCTTTCCCTGCTTCGTGTCTGACCAAAACATCGAGAGGAAGCACAAAGTTGATTGATGCAACAACAAGAGATATATGCCAGACACGGAATTCTTCCGTCCTTCTTCCAGTCTTTGACCTTGCGAACCATCATCCTGATGTGCGGGTGACATGGGAATGGAACCCCTCGGACTGTCGATTAATGGTCGACGAGCATTTAGAGGCAGGGGCACAAGTCTACAATAATTATGGGCCAAAGAGCAACGAGGAACGTGAGTGAAGATACCGGGGAATCTAGGGAATGAGGTAGCTGAGAAAAAACCTCTAGTTGTTATGGGCTATGGATTTAGTCTCGAGAACAATTCCACTGACCAGTATGCCTTGAAGATGGCGCGGAGAGGCCGAATGGGCAACCACGTTGTAAGGCAACTGCCGCATAATCGAACAGTTCCAGAGGTTCCCACCAATGTCCTCATTTCGAGTGTTGCTCCTCGCTTAGGAAGCTCGAGTCATAGCTCTCTTGCTTCAGATTTCCTGGACGGTGCTAGCCCAGACGGGGATCCCATCCCTGGAACTCAGAGGCAAGAATCTGGAATCGATTCCACGGAGGATTATCGTCCGGCCAAGAAAAGGGGAGACGCCGACATCCAAGACGATTCGACCTTCAAGACGACATCTGAAGGACTCACAAGGGGGGGGCGGTACGAGGACGTCAATTTAGATTGTCTTTCCAAAGCAGATCTTGAAGAGGTCTACGGTGAAAGGAGACAGGTGGCAACAAAACCAGCAAGAGTTGCAGCACACAATGACACCCTGAATCCACATGGAAACCCGACATCGTCCAAGAGTGTAAGGCTTGAAAACTGCCGTGAAGTTGACATCCATTACATCAGGCTGCCGTCTCATAGATTCGGGGACTATCCCAATGGAACCAGTGACTTAACCGCCTTTCCTCAGAAATTGCTAGATGATGTATCTTTTATCGTTGCCAATGACCGGGAGAGAGCTAGTCATACTTCGCCTCAGTGTGGAATTGATAAGTGGGATAAACGTATCACACGCAATAAGGTCAACGTTATATGTCATCTCATGATGATCATACAAAAACAGTATGCGAGTATTGCCAAATGGGAAAACAGACTGCCTGGATCCCCTCAGAACCAAAAACAGTTTCACGCAGCACGCTACCGATCATCACAGCTCCGTATTCTCAACACAGTTTTCAATAGGCTACGTGATATGCTACGCGATCTATCTGGAGTGATTCCTGTCCCAAGGGATGTGCGAGTCGTTCGTTTGGAGCATATCCTGGCAGAATCGCCATCAGGCTTCGCAACAGACTTCCGCAATGCGCTCAAGGTCGGCCTGGGCACTCGTAAGGTCACGAAGATTCGTGAGGCGGGTTGGGTGGATCTGGTGTTCACGCTGTGGGTCTGTGGACTCTGGGTCTGGAACTCAGAGCTGGACCGGGAGGATAAGGAGGAGCTGGGTCAAGTGGCCTTCAATGCCCGAATCTTTCAATGGCTAGGTTTCTTACAGACCACATATTGGAAAAGCCTTCTTTCTTTGGATGAGCATCAACTTCACGGCTATGGTGGGAACGCGGGAGCCGCCGAAGGAGAGGACTCGCTCATGAGAGGCCTAGAGTCTTCGAGTTCGAATGGTGGAGACCCAACGTCGGTTACTACGGAATCACAGTTGATAGCGGAGTCTTACCTGGCCGTCGTGCGCGTCGCTGCTGCGAGCGATCCAGACTCGATGTTTGCGCGTCAAGAGTGGACCGTTGATTTTCTTGCATGGGGACTTGATATCGTGACACAAGAAGGATTTATGTGTCTTAACCTTGAAGGAAAGGAAGGGGATGATTCATACGATGAGTACATGTTGTTCATGGAGTGTGGGCAAGACCGTGGCAATTTTGTTGAAGACGCTGCTGGCGATGCCACTGGCGACGGTGCCGGCGATGGTCCTGGGGACACTGCCGGGGGTGCTACTGGTAATGATGTCACGGACACCGCTTGGGATGCTGCCGGGAATGCTACCATGGACGTCGTCAGGGACATTGCTGGCAATGCTGCCAGGGATGCCGCTGACAGTAGGGATGAGGATACGGATGACGTCAACTCGGACATGAGAGATGCACCACCACGTCTTAACACCTTCAGGTTGAAAGGTTCTTCATTCCGAGATTTCTGAATCTATGATAGGGCTTCTGCTGATTCCACACATGTTTGCAAGTTTGAGGCCTAAACTCTATCAAAACATATTTTGAGCCTTTGTAACTCTGTGATGACACAGATCTGTCGTGACAACAACCTGAAAACACCTCTGCTGTGATAAGAAACGCCATTGATATGCCCCCCTGAACGCCATGCCGCCCAACCTCGTAACCCACCCCATCAACCCGCCGCCTCCTTCACCTTGCCCGCTTCCGGCGGCTCATCGATAAACTGCGGCACCTCGTCGACCATAAAGCCCGGCGTCTCCCCCACGCCCAACGAACTCTCCAACTCGACCTCCTCGCCCAGCGCCTCCAACTCGGCATCCAGCTCGGCCTCATCCACATCCTCGGGCACGTCATAACTGCGACTCATGCTCTCCTGGATATCGTTGCCCATCTCCATGAGATCCTGCATCTCGTCCTGCATGCGCTCGATCTTGTCGATATCGATCTTGCCGTACTGCTGACGGAGGGTCTTGTTGGTGCTCTTCATGGCGTCGACGGTGGTCATGACGTTCTTGAGGTTGTCCGTCATCATGGAGGCTTGCTCCATGTTCCAGGACTGCTGTTGCAGTTGGTCGCGCTGGCCTTCGTACATTTTGCGCCGTTGGAGGATCTTGAGCGCTTTTTGCTTGAGCGCTGTTTTGCCGGGGCCGTCGCGCATTTTCGTCATCCGTTGTTGGTAGGCCGTTAGTTCGGCGTTGAGTTTGGAGAGTTTGACGTCGATGGATTCGACGTGCGTGTCTGTCTGTGAGGGGGGGGGGGGGTCAGTGAGAGAGGAGGGGGGGGGAGGAGAGTGAGGGTGGGGGTGGGGACGGACGTTGGAGATGGCGCCGGCGAGGGTTGGTTTGGGGCCTGTGTTTTTGGCGCCGAAGAGGCGGTTCATGATGGCGGAAGGGGCGAGGCGAGGCTAGCAAGAGATATGTCAAGAAGTGTGCAAGATCAAGAGGTGAAGCACGTAAACGAAGGGTTGAAGGTTGAATCGGGGGCAGCGAATCGTGTGCCGGGAATTGGGTCGAAGGCGGCGATCACGGATGCGTGGACCGTGCGTGGGCGGGCGTCATGCCGAGTCTTAGCTCCCTTGGTTTGGCTTGCGCCGGTAAGGCTGAGGATCTCACGGGACCACGTTGTTGGCAGGTCTCGCATCTCTAGGCCCTGCTCGCATGGAGAACAAGGCAGTTGATCTCGCCGTAGTGATGGTGAGGGACACCCAGTCATACTATATATATATATATCAATACGTTGCTGTAGTTCATCAGTAGTATCCGGTCGCCTTCGAAATCGTAGATGTGACCCTGCGGGTCAAGGGGCCTCAGGCGGACGATGGCCCATAACACTCCCAGGGGTAGCTGAAAGCGGCTTCCGAATAGGCTATAGACTACGGAATATAGCCTCCAGACTATAGCCTCTACCTTGTAAGAATGCGCTGTCGGTTGCAACTTGTGCACACTTGCATATTTAATGCAAGTATCACAGGCCTTGCCAGCGTTGGTGCATCTTGCATCTCACCACCCATGCGCGACTAAGACATCGGCAACGCAGCACAGCACATCGGACAAGCACAGCAGCACAGGTAGAAGCCGGCAACCACACTGCTCCGTCTGGTGCAACGGCGGCAACAGCATCATGTCGTAAAATCACAAAATCACAAAATCACAAACTCCGCGACTTTGCTCCAACACACCGGCTCATCCCGCAGCCACTTTCTGGTGTAACCACTGGTTGATGTGATACCTCGGAAGAATTCAACAATCCAGAATCCTGAAACGTCCATGGTAAGCTGATGCTCCTCACGTTGCACAAGCGGCCATCTCGACATTCATTACCCACGTACACGCTTCGGGAACGGTAGCCGATCATCGTGTTGACTACAAGGGGCAGGGCATCGATCGGTCGAGCACAACGACATTTCGCATGACCAGCCTCCAGCACAGCCGCATTGCCCGAGACAAGAGCCCCATTCGTCAAGGAGACGTCACACGTCTCCCAATCGTCCCATCATCCAACACACCATGTTTTGGCGCTTTGGGGGATATGCGAATATTTCCACACTCGACACCATTCTCGACAAGCCCGATGTCACCCTCGAAGAATTACTCGATGAGTCGGATCTTATACAAGAGCTCAAGCAGCACAATACCAAGTTGATTGAGTACCTGCGGGACGAAAATGTCTTGCGCCGACTCCTCGAATATGTCGTTGCCCCCATCCCTCCAGCACCCGACGATGAAGGCGACGAAGAGGCCGAGGAGACTACGTTCATAGAGAGGGCATTGAGTCCGGTCAGAAAATCCAGGGAACAGAAAGAAAAGTCAAAAAGGCTGGAAGAACGTGAGGAGAGGGAAAAGGCAGAAAAGACACGGTCCAAGTATGCATATATCGCGGCCGAGGTTCTGTCGTCCGAGACATGGTCCATTTTGGAGGCTTTGATGGAAAATCAGCAACATTTACGGGTGTTTTGGGACTTTCTAAAACGTGAACCACCGTTGGACATGACAACGGCCGGTTATTTCACCAAGATCAACGAGGCATTGATGGACAAGAAGACCGAGGAAACCCTGGAGTTCGTCAAGTCATTAGACGGGGTGATACCGGCAATGCTGCAGCATGTTGACTGCCCAATGGTGATGGATCTTCTGCTCAAGATTATAAGCATGGAAAAAAGCGAAGGAGGCCAGGGTATTGTAGACGTATGTTCCGACAGCCTAGTCCGAGTAAAACCGGCTGACTAGTCTTTCTAGTGGTTGCAAAGCCAGGATCTAATACCGCTGCTGCTCGCATATCTATCAGGCGATCATCCGCCGGCAACGCAAACATCCGCGGGCGACTTCATCAAGGCCATCATCACCATCTCGGCAAACGCCTCCCAGAACGAACAATCATGTATAGGCCCGAATAATCTCACGAGACAGCTGGTCTCCGAAGCATGCATTGAGTCCTTGGTCTCAGACATGTTACGTGGTGGCAATCCTTTGACCGTGGGTGTGGGCATTATAATTGAGGTGATCCGCAAGAACAATTCGGATTACGATCCAGACGTTGGCGCAGCAGACTCTGCTCCTTCAAGTAACGATCCTATCTACCTAGGTACCCTTCTTAGGCTATTCGCGAAACACGTGCCTGATTTCACGGAACTAATATTAAGTCCAACTCACACCGTTGCTAGCGGCGACAGCACAATGACAATCAAAAGAAAAGAGCTGAATGTTGCCTTCAAAGGCAAGATTGAACCGCTAGGATTCGATCGCTTCAAGACTTGTGAACTGATGGCGGAGCTTCTACATTGCAGCAATATGGGCTTGTTGAACGAGCGAGGTAGCGAGGCTTTCGTCAAGCGTCGGGATGAAGAAAGAGAGCGGTTGAAGGCTGAAGGCATGCTGTCAGCACAACGAGAACCGAGGTCAGAGACTACAGAGTTCTCCGAGGACAGCAACGGAATCCAGAATGGCACTTCCTCACCCTTGCCGCTTGGATCAGGTTCGCCCGAAGAAATACGTAAGCTCGAAATAGCAAATAGTGCGGATGACGATGGATTTGAAGACGTCGGGGCTTCTGCAGACCTCGGCGACATTAATGACCACTTCGGTGGCAAGGCTCCGTTTGTGATTCATTCGGAACCTTCACAGCTCATAGACCGGACAGCGCAGATAAGGCCTCGACTGGACCTCGATGAAGACTTTGTTGACGAGCCTCTGACTTCTCCACGACTGGAAGCACTCGACGAGAAAGAAGCGGAAGCACCGGAAGCTACGGAAACACTCGATATCACCCAACCTGAGCCTGCATCCCCCACGTCGGGCTTGACGTCTGGCGTCAGAGACCTGGAAATCGACAACGACACGGTCATGACCCATGGAGAAACTCCGCACCTCGAAGGCAGCCATGATTTGGCGTTGGATTCAACTCCTGCGGCGCCGTCAGAAGTAGTTCATCACACACCAAATGGAGATGCACCTCCTTTACCACACCGTGATCGCCATTTCGAGGCTCTAGATTCCAGCAGTCCTGGAGATATATCTCCACATCCTGATGATAAACCTGCTCCACTATTCGCGGCTCGCTCAGAATCAGCTCCCCATGGAGAGGAGACACCTTCGCAATCGATTGAGCATGGGGCAGGAAGTGGCGACAGTCGAGAAACAATTGACACCACCGTAGGCGAGGAAGGCGATAGCTCTCGATCGGTGTTGATGAGTGGTAATGACCAAAGCTTTGCGCCGCACGTTGAGAATGATATCGATGGCCAGCCAATAGTGGGCGACTTTTTGAAGATGATGTTTGTGGAACACAAGGTCGTTCCAACTATCTTGGTGAGCTGATCAAGTAAAATCTTTGGGCAAGTCGAGACCGAGTAGCTGACATTTCCCGCCTCAAGGACTTTTTCTTCCGCTTCCCGTGGAACAACTTTCTTCACAATGTAGTATATGATGTCGTACAACAAGTTTTCAACGGTCCCATGGACAGGGGCTACAACCGCTCTCTCGCAATCGATCTCTTCGAAACCGGGAGAATCACCGAACGAATCGTCGACGGCCAACAACGAAGTGACAAAGCGCAAGCAAAGAACAACATGCGACTGGGTTACATGGGCCATCTCACCTTGATCGCCGAAGAAGTCGTCAAATTCAGCGAGCGGCATCCGCCCGAACTATTATCGCCTGCCGTCCTCGACCGAGTCACAAGTAAGCAATGGAGCGACTACGTGGAGAACACTTTATCCGAAACCCGCGAACGAGACAACGCCATCCTCGGCGGCGTCCGTCCCGACATGTCCGTCGGTCCTCGACAAGCCGTCCTCAACGCCGTCAACGCCGCCCACGGTTTCGGCACCTCGGGCTCCTCCGCTCTCGCCAACGCCGGCCTCAACGGTGGCGGCAGCGCAGGTCTAGAAAGCATGGACCTCGCCAACGGCGGCAGCGTGTCCAGCGGCACTTTCGGGCTGAATTCGGGTTCGCTGTCGAGTAGCGGCTTTGGAAGCTCGAGTGACGAGGAGGACGAGGAGATGGAGGAGATGGAGGAGAATGAGAGAGCTGCGGGCGGTGGTGGGGGTGGGGGTGGCTCGGACCAAGTGGGTGATCTTTCTTTTGAGGATGTCGATATGAGTGACCGGTGAATTTATGGGGTCGTTTTTTTTTGCAATTTCTTGCATGTTGGCATTTTCTTGGAGCTGGGGCTGGGGGGTCCTCGTATGGCTCTGTTTGTGTATGTGTGTGTGTGTCTATCTGCTCCGTTCGGACATCGGATATGGGCTGCATGCATGTGGCGGGCGAAGGATGATGAGAGCGATGTGGAGGTGCTTCGAGCGCTTGATTCAGGTCTATAATAGGCATGACAGCGGTTTGTTGCGCCCACCATGGCTCGAGATCTTCGCCCTGCCTGGTGTGGGTTTCTTGTCATTGTGTTATTATTACTACCACACCATCTTCACTACCTCCTTGCATGTCTTGTGTGAGCCCCATGTAGCGATTGCCCCTCTTACACGGACCCGTCCACCTCCCCGTCCGTCAATTTCCAAGACCCTACCCTCTCAAGCTCCCGTGTCCATGCGTACCGCAAGCCTTGATTTCCACTGCCCTCTTTCCTGCCCCACCATTTCTCATTCGCTCCACCAGACCCTTCCGTTCCTGACTTCACCCCGACTCATTCTCTCATCCCCACAAAAAAGAACCTCCGCTAACGCCCTCCCGCAAAATAGCTCTCGTCCACAACCTCGCACTCCCCCTCGCTCTCGCTCTCCCTCTCCGCATTCACCACCCCCTCCCTAACCACAACCTCATCCTCAACATCCAACCCCCTAACCCCCAACCCCTTCACCCCCTCATTCACCCCATCTTTCACCTCCTCCAACCCCTCCTCTTACAATCCCCCCACATCCACATCCACCACCTCCCCCCCCCCCTCTTTCATCACCTCAACCTCCACCACCACCCACCCCACACTAAGCACTTCCCCCCTCCCCCTCCCTCATCCTCCAACCACATCACCGCTCCATCTCCCCCTCCCATCACCCCTTCCGCTCGCCCCCTCCCGCGCCCGCCGCCAACTCGCCGCCCGACTGGCGTTGCATTCGAAAAACGCGGCACTCTTGTCATCGGCGAGCGGGAGCGGGAGCGGGAGCGGGAGCGTTGCGGCGGCGGTGGCGGCGGCGACGACGACAGTGGCGGAAGTGGATGCGCAGGCGGATGACGCGGTGAGGGAGCGGAGGAGCGAGACGCCGTTTGGGGATTTGGCTGATTTGGGGGACGAGGGGATCGATATTAGGGGGGAGGAGGGGGAGGAGGGGGGGTTTGGTACGGCGGAAATGGAGATGGAGATGCATCGGGGGGGGCAGCATGATCGACCGCTGACGAGGAGGATGAGCGGATCCGAGGCCGGCGGCGTTGTGCACGAGACGAGAGGTGCTGGTGGGAGCGGCGAGGAGGAAGGGTTGCCGCATCCGCACGTGCTGGGAGCGGGGCCGGCGCGGCATGTGCTGGATAGTGCCCGTACGGGGGATTCGAGGAGGGGGGGGGAAACGGGGCTTGTAGGAAAGGGGAGTAGCACAAGCACAAGCGCAACTACAAGCACCCACCACCCCTCTCGGGTCTCTAGGCAGCTGCCAAGAGGGGGGATGCGGATCGGGCCGGGGAGATGGATTTCTGTTGATGAAGACCGTGAGAGGGAGGGGGGGGAGGAGGAGGAGGAGGAGGAGGAGGGGGAGAGCAGTGATAGTAGTTTGAGTAGCGAGGAGGAGGAAGAAGAAGAAGAAGAAGAAGGGGAAGCGGAGGCGGTGGGAAGGGTGAGGGAGGCGAGGGTTAGGAGTTTGATTGAAGAGGAGGAGGAGGGGTAGTGTGACGTTGTGGGGGGGCGGGGGGGGGGAGAAGTGTATGATAGATGGATTGGATTGGATTGATGGGGAAGAAGGGGTTTGTAAGATATGATACCTGGGATTTTGGGGGTGTAGTTTTTTTTTTTTTAGTGTGGGGTTTGAATTGATACACTGGTTCTCTCTCTCTCTGGAATGAATGTTTCCTGTGGTCAAACGCTCCGAATGATGGGATGGCACACCGAAAGATAAGGTAACTCCTCTGGATGATGTCACCATAAATAAACTATGACGGTAAAAGGATTGACCATCTACATTTCTCGTTGAAACCCATAAATTTTCCAAACGCGTTTGGTGGGCAAAACGTTTTTAGAAATTATAGGGTTTCGATTTCGAACCATGGCAGTCCCGTAATAACAATGCCCAAGGGTAATAAATATATACAAGAGGCCTCCCGACCACGCAAGATTCCTCAAAAGTACCCCTCCCTGTCTTTCCCTTCGACCTCCAGGTCATGCTTTCCCCATAAACACCAACACCAGGAGGGAAACGTTCATGATGACAAGTACTATCCATGTAAGAACAGCAAGTACACCAACAGCCCAATGATTCCCCATTTTCACACCCTCCACCGCTTCCGTTGCATCTTCTCCCTCTTCACTACTTGCATCATTAACAGTCATGTATTTATTGCGACAAGTGAAATAAATGAGCGGCGCGGACACACACGGTAGGATGACGCTCAGCGCCACCTGTGTGCCGTTCAACGCCGCCGAAAGGCCTTCCTTGCCGACGGCGCCTGCAACAATGATGCTAGGCGTGATACTAATACTGCGCGTGATCAATCTCCTCACCCATGGCGCAGTAGTCCAGTTCAAAGCTCCTTCACTGACCATTTGGCCAGCTATCGTACAGACGATACCTGCGGATGTTCCTGAAAGGAGTAACGCGAGGGCGAAAATGGTACCCGCTGCCGGCGCAAGTGACTTGGAGAGAAGACCGTGGACACCAAAGAGATCCGCGCTTTCCGCCCCGGGCGTGGAAGAAAGTGATGCGCCAGCGACGATGAGAATGGCGCTATTGACGAAAAGTGCAAATGTGAATAAGGAGATGGCGAGCTCAGCGGTGGAATAGCTTAGACAGGATTTGATGGCAGCTAGTGACGGTCTGTACACGGTTTTATCGTCGAGTATAGTCGTCGGCGAAGGGGTTGCAAAATTGCCGGCGGTGGTATCAAAGTCGCGGAGCCTGGTTTGTACGATCCCGCTTCCAAGGTAGAGACTATGGGGCATCACCGTTGCCCCAAGAATGCCGCAACTGAGGTAGAGACCTTGGCCTTTGATGATGGCGGACGAGGGGAGGTAGCCTTTGAAGACTTCACCAACGTGAGTATCCTTGATGAGGGAGAGCTGAATGCAAAAGCAGATGACAACGCCGAGTACCAATGCCATGATGAAGAATTCAAACGCCCGTAAGCGCTTCATGGAGCCGTTGGGACTGTAGAAAATAAGGATGATGAGGACGTCGACCAGGGTCAGGGCACATCCGGCGACTAGGGGGATCTTGAAAAGCAGGTTCAAAGCAATGGCTGAACCGATGACCTGCCATTTCGATTAGTAGACGTTCAGGATACAACGACTAATCATGATGAGCTCAGTACCTCAGCAATATCAGTTGCGATGATAGCAGCCTCGGCAAGTAAATACAGTACAAAGTTCAGCCATTTAGGGAGGTGTTCCCTGCAGTGTTCGGCCAGATTGAGACCGGTAATGGTCCCAAGGCGAATAGCAAGCGACTGAAGAAATATCGCAATGACGTTGGACATGAGGACTATGAACAGCAGTTTGAACCTGGTGGAAGCGCCTGCAGCAACGTCGGTGGAATAGTTGCCCGGGTCGATGTAGGCTACAGATATCATGAAGCCTGGACCAACGAATCTGCCAAATTTGCGAACAATTCCCCAACCCCGCATGCCATACGACCTCATACGACATGGTGGATGTTGTCTATGTACGGTTCGATCTGGCGAGTCTGGCAGCATGTCCTCGGTCGAGGCATGGTCTTTCGACGTGTCCCTCGTGCGCTTGCTGTTACCCGAAGATGAAGTTTCCTTGTCACTGAACGGTGCCACTGGGCATGAGTCCTCCCTATTGTTGGCATCCTCCATCCTGTCGGCATCCGGATCCGACTCGTGGTGACGCTGGACTCGCAAGTTTGCAATGCCATTTAGATCTTGTCGGGTAGTCAGGTCTCCAGCGAGGGATGGCGGGTTCTGATTTCGGCCATCGCCTCCGGGGATCTCGTCTGTTCGTGAAGGGCAATTCATGGAGAGGAGGTGAGGAGGTGAAGAGGAGAGAGGCGAGAGGTGAGGAGTAGAAGAGGAGAGAAAGGAGACTAGGAGCACGGTTTCTTAGTCAATCAAGCATTGTGGGGAAGGGAGTCTGAGGGATCGTCCCCGGTTCCTGCCGAGGCGACTCCGGGCGAGCGCCATTATTATGTCATCATATGAAATCATAAGGTACCTATGAAAGCTTGGTCAATGGTCGGGACAAAGAAAAGAGAAAAGATGCATCCCAATCCGTGGAGCAGAGAAGCCTCATAGCTCCGACCGCTGCAAGAACCGCTTCCCATTTCCCATCTGGCCATCGGATGAAGCACATGTCCGTTGCTATACGGTCACGGTAAAACGGAGCGCCCCGGGCTCCAGGACGAGCAGTGACGCATCACTTGGTACGCCGCGAATCAGAGCAGTGTTTACCAGACCCGGGACTGTGTACGTGGTCGGCCTGTCACAAGTGAAAGAGAAAGATATTGAGACCGAGGGGGGTGCGTTGGTGCTTGGCGTGCCTCGTTATCAGATTATTTCCAGGCCAACCGCCTGCCGCTAAACCGTTGAGGATGGTAAACACAAACGACCGAACTGAGCTGTCGCATCACCAAACCAGCAGCCCTTACTACAAGTATACTTGCTTACTTGAATTCGAGTATCGAAGTTCAACCTGTTGACGCATAGCTTGTTGTATTACGCTGTGCTTCCAATAGTACCGTACAGGCAGACGCCTGACTACAACGACTTCGACATCGGGCGGGGCAGAAAGGGAGTGAAAGTCAAATACTCACCTGCATTTGGTGCATACCCGCTGATCCTAGAGGAGACGCATGATCTACTGTCATGGCGACTGCTATGGAATCCGCTCCTACAGCTGAAAATCAACGACAAAAGCGGACGACGTCGTCAGTTCTCAAGTCCATGATGGCCCCTCGAAACCACAATCGCAATCCATCCGCCGGCGCCGCCCTTTCCCCGACCAAGTTGGAGAACGTCAACCCAAATCTTCCACGCGTCTCAACAGAACCTCTACGTATACCGCCAGATCATCCGCATTTTAACCAACCGTTGGAAGAAGTCAACCAAAACAGAGAACGCAGTCGTTCTTCGCCTAGGAAAGCAATTGAGATCTATGAGGAGAACAAGAGCCACCCTGGGCTACACAAGAGAACGAAGAGTTCAATATCGTTGAAGTCTCTTGTGCGGAAAGAGAAAGAGAAAGAGAAGAGCCCAAAGAAGAAAGCCTCTGAAGACCCGACTGAACGGAAACCGAAAAAGTCCAAGTCATCCACCAATCTCGCCGCACTGCTGTCAAGGCCAAAGTCCTCAAAAGGTCCGAAACAAGATGAGACACAGGAACCGAAGGATAAAGAGAATCAAACACCTCCAAGTTCCGCTGGAATGGCACCACCTCCCATCTGGGCCCAATTTGCAACCCGGGCCCCGACGCAGGAAGCTGACAATGGTTTGCGGATACCTCTAAATGACGTCAAGGACGAGATGGCTCTCTACACTCCACAAGAGTACTCTCCGTCCAAGCAAAGAAACTTCAACGATCTGCATCAACCGACATTGTCCCGACGTCCTGAACTCAAGTCTCGACCCAAGTCAGCATTTCTAGCATCTGGCCCCACCACAGCGTCCTTTGCCGAAACGATATCAGGTCTTCGAAAGAAAAGCACTGACCGGGACGTATCAAGACAGCCACATCATGACCCAGCTGCCCAACACAATGGCGAGAATCAGCAAAGGTTGCCATTCGAATCCAAGCCCACGAGTCAGAGGTCGAGTATCGATGATTACAAATCTGTCGACGAGCGACCCAAGTCTGGTTTGATCATGGCAAAACGTGGCTCACGAGTCGCAGCCGCCGTAGCAGTCTTCAACGGGAAGTCCAAAGAATCCGAAAGGGACACAAAAGTGGAACCAAAAATGGACATCAAAGCCATTGATAGCGCATTCGAGGCTCTACTGGTATGGAAGATCGTTTTGGAGCTAACAACATGTCCGCTGACTTGAATCCACAGGATTCGCGAAATATACCGCAGAATATGCGAGAGAAGATGAGGGCTTTGGATACCATTGTCAAGGCAGATTTCATCAAACATGACAAACCTGGATCTGGATCGGCATCGAGTCTGGACGAACTGTCGTCGACTGCGTCAAGTGATCGGCCAATGGGCAAAAGATCGAAAACTACGGATGGAATTGCAGGACATGACGAAGTGGTGCCCAAAACCGAGGACGCTGGAAGTCCTACGAAAAAGTCAAGGCCTCGGAGCAGGACCTTTACGTTCAATAAGGGAGACTCATCCCCGTCTAAAAAGCAGAAAGGGGAACGGCCAACTTCACAAGTCGGTCCCCATGAGTTGACACAGTCTGGGTCTTCCAAGTCCTTGGCATCAAGTGGGGCCGCTCAAGCATTGGCATCTGTCAACAAAGCACCGAAATCAGCTGTCCCTGAAGATTTCATCTCGTACCTGCGTAAGGTACAGAAGCCAGAGTTGGTCGAAGTGCGAAAAATGCATAAGCTGCGCCAACTGCTCAGAAACGAGACTATCGCATGGGTTGATTCCTTCATTACTCAGGGAGGCATGGCTGAGATCATCGGACTGTTGCATCGGACGATGGATGTGGAGTGGAGGTATGTCATTTCTAAAATGTTAGTAGTGAAAACCATGGAAATTGACAGCACTTCTAGAGAGGAGCACGAAGACACCCTTCTCCACGAGACACTCCTCTGCCTCAAAGCCCTCTGCACCACCTCCCTCGCCCTCCACCACCTCTCCTCCATCCAATCCACCCTCTTCCCCTCCCTCCTCGCCATGCTCTTCGACGACGAAAAGAAAGGGCCCAGCGAATTCTCCACCCGTAGCATAATCATTAGCCTCCTATTCACCTACATCTCCACCTCCCCCCCCGACGACCTCCTCCCCCGAGCCCGAACCCTCCTATCCTACCTCCACGACCCCGCCGCGCCCGAAGAAGCCCAACCTCCCGGCTTCATCGCTTCCATCTACCACCCCCGTCCCTACCGCATCTGGTGCAAGGAAGTCGTTAACGTCACCAAAGAAGTCTTCTGGATCTTTCTCCACCATCTAAACATCATTCCCTGCCCCGACCCGACCCCCTCCCCCTCCTCCCCCTCTTCCGCCTTATACACAGCCCAGCACTTCCCGCGCGACCGTCCCCCCGTCCCCGCCGCCCCCTACGTCGGCGGCGTCGAATGGGAAGCTACCAATTACCTCGCCGCGCACCTGGACCTGCTCAACGCCCTCGTCGCATCGTTGCCCACTCGCGACGAACGCAATGCTCTGAGACAGGAACTCAGGGATAGCGGGTTTGAGAAGTGTATGGGGAATAGTTTGCGAACTTGCAAGGAGAAGTTTTATGGGAGCGTGCATGCGGGACTGGCGACTTGGGTTGGGGCGGGGAGGGAGGACGGGTGGGATGTTAGGGGTGTGAGGGAGGGGTTTAGGGGGGAGGAGAGGAGAGGAAGGGAGAGGGGGAGGGAGAGTCCTAAGAAGGGGGGGAAAGGGGGGGGGGAGGAGGCGCCGAGGTTGGAGATGCTGAGGTTGGAGGCGCCGGGGTTGGAGTTGGGGGGGGCGGGTGGGGAAGGGGGGTGGC
Organism: Lapillicoccus sp.; assembly: GCA_965277795.1. Classification (GTDB taxonomy): domain Bacteria; phylum Actinomycetota; class Actinomycetes; order Actinomycetales; family Dermatophilaceae; genus Lapillicoccus. The sequence goes on along the minus strand of OZ255840.1, from coordinate 5,883,683 downwards.
TTTAGGTTGGGGGAGGGGGTGTGATGAGGTGATGAGTGAGGAATGTAAGGGTGGGTGATGAGTGTGAGCGGAGTTGGGCGTTCTTGAAGGATTGGCTTCTTTGGACATTCCTTTGATGATTAGGGTTGTCTATTTTTTTTTTGCTTCGTTGGCTACCCGATTGCGTTTGTGCTTTCTTTTCACACGACCGATGATATTGGGGAGAGGAGATGACGGAGATGATGGGGATAACTGTACGTATTAATGACGGGATGTCGCGCTTGGGGCTTTCGTTTTTCTTCGACAGGGGCGTATGTAGGGCAAAGGAGTCTTTCGTTGACAAGAAGTCTGAAGATTTTAGTTGGAGATTGTGTATTTCGCTCTTTATGCAGATTAAGTGGTAGAACTCAACTGGACGAACCTTACTCATGACTTGACTACCAAGATTTGGTGCATCGTCCTCGAAGAAGGATCGAAGAGCATCTGAATCGAACCCGTAGGTGTACTGACAACGGTTCAGCCCATGGGACTGCGGATCGATATCTGGCTCCTGCCTCGAATCTTTGACGCTGTATAGTCTCAGATCCAAGCTGTCTAAGGCATCTGTACCAAGCCTCGCTCGCATGTATACAATTATCCCCGCCCAACACCAGTACGAGTGTGGTTCACTTTGGTCTACTCTAACCCCCACGTTCTCCAATACCAGCTTCCAAAGAGCCATCTGATTTATCGCTCCTCCCTTCTCACGGTCAGGATAAGGAATTTGATGCCCAGATCACGTGGCGCGCGTAAAGGTAAACCATCATGTCTTTTTCCATGGATTGTCAGATCAAATGATTAGGAGAGGTACTCTAGCCATGTGAAAGAAGGTGGTCCGTCATGTCTCCACTTGGGAGAGCTAAAGTGAAGCATCTCGCACATGGCTCACGCGCAAGTGATGGAACAATCTTACAGTCACATTTTCCACGTCACAATCTTTATTCACCCGTTCTGCGTATTTATGCCCCAGATCTCTCCAACTTTGACAAATCCAGCATCTATATCATCGAACGCAGTCGGTATCTCCTCACCATTTCAGCACCACATAGCTAGTCATCTCAGACAAAGCGCCATCATATTGCCAGAAACCTCATCTATCGCACATCGTACTCAGAATGGCCAAACCAGAAAGCATCCCTTGCACAACGACGTACTCATGCGCACCTCCGCCTCCTCTACCCCCACCCCCTCCTCCAACTTACAATGCTTTCGCTGCTCTACCCCCACCTTATCAACCAACTTATAGTGCTTTCACTGCTCCACCCCCACCACCTCCTCCTTCCAATTTCTATCAAAGTTCACAAGATCACTCATCCGCTCTCTTGCCAGCGGTTGAATCTTTACCCCCACTTCCAACGACCACATCTGATCCTATGCGTACCACAACATGGGGTCCGGTAACTTACACCCGCAAGCCATCCAGAAAGGGGCATAAGTCCGACAAGAACAAGAAGCACAAGAAGAAAGCACATAACGAGGAACGCCACGAGGAAGTGACGCTGTCGGGGAGAGAAAGAAGCTGGACGTGGGAGACAGTTGAGGTGCTAGCGGACGGAGGAGTGAGGAAGACCTGGGTTACGGACATCAAAGTCATCACCGAGGAGGTGGTAAAGCAAGTTGAGGGGCCAATTGAGGAGGAGAAGAAGGAGAGGAAGAAGGACAAAAAGAGCAAAGGTAGTAAGGAGGATAGCAGCAGCGACGACAGCGACGAGAGTGACGAGGGGGATCCAATCGAGGAGCTTGCCAGGTTGACCAATTTTCATGGGTCCGTGATCGGTCGTGTGCCACCCGTCAGATTTGGGACGCTAGAGGAGTGGAATCGGCGCCCTTGACGAGAGGGGGGTATTGATCGATCAGGACTGGGGTGATGAAAGGAGAATGTCCAAGGCGTTTGTATGGTTCTGCGATAGCATGCTAGATTTTGATTGACGATGCCAAGTTCGGAGAATGAAGATATAATAGCACCAGTGCTGTAATAAATCCAAGTGGCCAAACCGATCTCACAGCCCAGTGGCAGATGCGCATTTTGAAGGATGCAGATCGTCTACCAAAGACTGCCCCATTTCATGCTAGAAGTAGGACTGCCAGACATACAATACACATACAGTGGTGAATAGAAAGTGAGGTAGATGTTGTCGTCAGAATAAGCTACGGCTAGTCGGTTGACGGCAGGCGAAGTGATCGACATACGACAGGCGCCTCAGGCCATTCGGGCTCCTCAGGCTCAGGAGCTTTAACATGAGGTGAGGCGTCCTGCTCCTGCCTGCTTCTAACGAAATGCTACTCTTACCTTGGCTTCGCACCCGAGATCACATGAAGATGAAGGAAGACAAGCACGAGTCTCCCGGGCTTTACAAATCCGTCCAGGATTCCATATCCCGAGGCTAACGTAGTTCCCGGCGCTATGCCACATCCGGTGGTATGCCACATTTTTTAAAACTCTAACCCTATGTATAATCATGGATAACTCCACGAAAAGCGCTCAGATTGAGCTCGCTCTTGCTGATCTAGATCGCCAATTGAAGCCCAACTACCGTGCTACTGCCAAATTATATGGCATCGACTGGAGCACGCTCCGAAGACGTCATTTGGGTATCACCATGTCAAAGGAGGCTGCAAAGTCAGAATATTGGCAGAAACTTACCAGCGTTCAGGAGGAAGTTCTAATTGAGCAGGTTAATCAATTGACCGATCGGGCAATCCCTCCAACCCCTCAAACAGTAAAGAATTTAGCGGAGGAACTCATAAAAGCGCCCCTAGGAAAGAATTGGGTAGGGGGCTTTATCAAGCGACATCAGGATATATTAAAATGTGTTTATTTGCGGACAATTGACTGAAAATGTGTCATGTCCGAGTATGCCCCCTCCTACCAGCTATTCTATAATTTGGTACTGTGTTTTTGGCTGCATTTTGGGCTCAATTGATCAATCAATGGCTAATCAGTGTCTAGTATACCAATAACATCGAAAAATACCATATCACTGCTGAAAACACATGGAGTTGGGACAAAAAAGGCTTCCTTGCAGGTCAGGCCAACACCACCAAGTGGGTAGTGAGTATTGAGGCCCTCCAATCAGGTCGAATCACCAAAGCGAGTCAAGATGGAAGCTGCAAGTTCATCAGTCTACTCGCCGCAATCTCAGCTGCTAGGGTTACGCTACCGCCAGCCCTAATCTATCAAAGCAAAACAGGCGACCTCCAGGACTCTTGGTTGGAGGATTGGGTGCCTGAACAGGAGGCTTTTTTTGGTAGTTCAGCCAATGGGTGGAGTTCAGACGCGTTCAGGCTCAATTGACTTCACCGCATCTTTGAGCGTTATTCAGCACTGATAGCAGGCAATAGAAGACGTCTTCTATTAGTGAATGGTCATAACAGTCACGTGAATATGCGATTTGTTGAAGCATGTGATCAACTGCGCATTCTATTGTTGATTCTGCCCCCCCATTCAACTCATTGGTTGCAGCCCCTGGATGTTGGACTATTCAGTCCATTATCTACGTCATACTCAAAGCAATTGAATCAGCTAGTGTCTAACAGTTTTGGCCTAATTGGCATGTCGAAAAGAGTGTTCTGGAGGCTCTTTTGGCCGGCTTGGAAGGAGGCTTTTAGGCCTGACAACATCGAGTCTGCGTGGAAGAAGACCGGGCTCTTTCCGCTGCGACCAGGTGCAGTACTCAACGTTATCACCAAACTGGAGCCGCCAGCAGCAGTCTCAGCATCACTGAAGACACCAATAAGCTCTCGCGCTGTTCGCCGGGCGCATCGTCAATACAAAATTGAGCCTACAAAGCTCTTGATGTCGAAAATCCTACGCGCGAATGAACGGCTTGCAGCTCATCACGATATCGATCTACACGTCATTGAACGGCTCAAAATGGATATCAAACAAGAAAGGAAACGACGCAAGCGTGGGAAGCGCCTCAATCTATGTGGTGAGCAGGATTCCGGGCCTCAGTTTTATGGTCCGGAGGAGGTGAAGGCTGCGCAGGACTACCAGGCATCAAAAGAGGTGGAAGAGGAGCAGCGGAAGCAGGAAATCATTGATAAGAAGGAACAGGCAGCTGCTAAGAGGGTTCAGAAAGAGAAAGAGAGGGTGGAGCGGGCAGCAATCACTGCAGCGAAGCGGAAAGCTGCTGCGGAAGCCAGGGCTATCAGGGAGGAAGAAAAGCGGGCTTGGGCGGGGGCCAAAGCGGAGGCATTAAGGCAGAAAAAAGAGCAATTGAGGCTATGGGGGCAATCTACAGGGTCTAAAGAAGCCCGGAAGACTCCAAAGAAGCAGGCAAGAAAGTCAGTTCCGGTGGTGATCGAGCAGGAGGAAGAGGTAGCGGTTATGGCTACATCGAGAGGAAGACAGGTGCAGAAGCCGCAGCGCTTTCGCGCATGACTCAATTAGCCCACATTCAACTCAGTTAGCTTCTATCTATTATATATCTAATTCCTAATCAATTTGATCTTATGGTTGTTGCGCAATATCAAGAAATGTGAGGTGTTCAGTTCGAAAAAAATGTGGCATACCACCGGATGTGGCATAGCGCCGGGAACTACGTTAGTGCCCTCGGGGTATATCAGATTTCACATGCCGAGGCACGGAGCGAACACCTGAGCATCCACTACTTCAATACTGCCACCTTATCCTCCTCTCTCTGTCTTCCACTTCCCCTAAAACAGCTTCTTTTTAAGGACATTCAGGTCACGTCGTTCTTCTCCGTCCCGATATAAATTCAATCATGTCGAAAGGTAAAGCCCATACCCTACTCGAAACACCACTCGACACTAACATCTTAATTTAAGCACAACAGCGCCTCTCGCAAGTCCAATCCCATCTCTCCACCTCCGAAGCCGACATTCCCCGCGGCCGTGAAGCTATCCTTGCCAAATCCCCCTCTGATATCGTCGTCACCTGCGCCCTCCGGACCCCGTTCACCCGAGGCGGCAAAGGTGGCCTCAAAGACACCGCCGCCGCCGACCTCCTTGTGCACACCCTCCGCAGCCTCATCTCGCGCTCTTCTATATCTCCTGAGCTCGTCGAAGACATAGCCGTCGGGTCGGTCCTAGCTCCAGGCGGTGGCGTAACCGAGTTCCGCGCCGCTGCGCTCATAGCAGGCTTCCCGGAGGGCACGGCCGTCAAGTCGCTGAACAGGCAATGTTCCAGTGGTCTACAAGCATGTGCGGATATTGCGAATGCAATCCGCGGCGGGATGATTGATATCGGGATTGGGGCGGGTGTGGAGAGTATGAGCTCGCAGTATGGACCTGGGGCTGTGACCGAGTTCTCAGAACTGCTGGATAGCCATCCGGAGGCGAAGAACTGCAAAGTCCCTATGGGGATGTTGAGCGAGAAGATGGCAAAGGAAAGGTCGATATCCAGAGCAGATCAGGATGCCTTTGCGGCTTCGAGCTACCAGAAGGCGTTCAAGGCGCAGAAGGAAGGGAAGTTTGACGCGGAGATCGCACCGTTGACGAACGTGAAGTTTGTGGACCCCAAGACTGATGAGGAGAAAACCATCACGGTGGACAAGGACGACGGCATCAGACCGGGCATGACGGTTGAGGGCTTGGCTAAGATCAAGCCCGCGTTCGCAAAGGACGGAAGCATACATGCGGGAAATGCCAGTCAAATATCTGACGGCGCGGCCGCAGTTCTGATGATGAAGAGAAGCACGGCCGAGAGGCTAGGGCAGAAGATCATCGGGAAGTTCGTGGCTAGTGCAGTGGTGGGTGTGAAGCCGTTGCTGATGGGGATTGGGCCTTGGAAGGCAGTCCCCGTGGCGTTGGAGAAGGCAGGCGTTAGCAAGGACGACGTCGATGTTTACGAGATCAACGAGGCCTTTGCTAGTCAATGTCTATGGTGCGTGAAAGAGTTGGGATTGGATATGAACAAGGTAGGAGGCATTCCGTTCTTTCTTCAGCAGCTGCTGGAGTGGAGAGACTAACCCTGTTTCAGGTAAACCCTAATGGTGGTGCTATCGCGTTCGGCCACCCCTTGGGATGTACTGGGGCACGACAAGTGTCTACTCTGTTCAACGAGCTGGGCAGGACCGGAAAGAAAGTCGGCGTTACTAGCATGTGCGTCGGAACGGGAATGGGCATGGCGGCGGTTTGGGTCAAAGAGTAAAGAAGTCATCATCAGATCCCATAGAGTGTATTATTAGCATGGGACTCGGACCTACGAGAAACACATTCTTCTGATATCCATGCTGAGAACGATCAACTGAATTTTTAGGCAAGCGTCTAGCATGCGATGCCTGGATTTCGAAGTTGGCTCTTCCCTCGGTAAGGAGTGAATATCGCGGGATTGCCGCGCACATCTTGTTTATAACCTCACTTTCCTTTCCTCTGATGTACAATCGAACACCTTCGCGTTGACTGGCCATCTTCATCTGGGAAACAAAGATCTCATCAACAGATATTCGCAATTCATTGTCCTATCGTTTTCAAAAACAGTCTGTCATTTTGTGTTCTTCTCCTCGACCTTCGATGCAGCCGAGTCCCTTACATCAGTAAAGGTTGAGCTTACTGCTGGGCATCTAATTTGGAGACTCTCTCCTATCAACAAGATGGCGACCGTCAACCTCGACGCTAGAGACAATCGCTCTACCCCCACCCTGAACCAGCTCAACGAAACTCTAGCAAGACTCCAAACCAAGCACGCCACTCTCAAAGTTGAGAACGGCGAGCGTCGAGAGAGATGGAGATCGCTATGTCATGCATCCGGCTGCAAGAGCGCTACAACCAGCCGTGAGATTGCTGCCTTGTACAAGAAGATAGGTGAAGTGGGTAACGAACTGGGCGTTGTTGGCGCCAGAATCGGCATCATTAACCAGGAGATCGAGACTCTGCAACCCCGAAAGAACACCAAAGCTCTGGGATCAAAACCGCTAGCATCCAAACCGCAGGCATCCAAACCATTAGCGTCCAAGCCCCTGCCACCGCAACCTCAGACACCTCAGCCTATCCTGGCCCAGCCTGCGCCGCCCATGCCTGCCGCCCCCGCCAACCCATCCAGCCACCAAAGCGTGGGGAACGCAACGCCCAGCCAGCCCAATTTCGGCGTCTTCGGCTCTCTCAACCCCTTCGCCGGCGCGAGCGTCCAAATCATCGTCAACGGCCAGCTGGTCTACAACCAGAGCCCCGCCCTGGGGAATGCATTCACCGTCACCACAAGCCCTATCCTACCTACGCCCACATCAAACGGCGCCATTCCCACCGCGCGGGCTCGTTCCCGGTCACCGGCGCGTCGAGAGCGCGGCACGATCGTCCATAGGGAGCCCCGCGTACCAAGTGCTCGTCAGACGAGCCGTGCTGTGGGAGAAACTCATTCTCGGGCGCGAGCTGCCAGCAGAAGGGCACGCCGGGGTCGCCGGTCGCCGTGTCCTTGGAGCGAGGAGACGACGACGACGACGACGGCGGCGGGGGTTAGGCGGGACGGATCGGATTGTTATAGGCCTGGTCAGGGTCAGAGGCAGAGGCGCGGACGGGATGATTATTATAGGCCTAGTGGATATGGGAGGTTGAGGTATGATGATTTGGGGAGTGCTGGGGAAGGGAAACGGGAGGGTCGAGGTGAGTCGTTGTGGTTGGGGGCGATGTGGTGATGGATGCTAATGGTGATGCAGGTGGAGTGGTTGTTAAGAAGGAAAATGCTTGAGTTGGGGGCTCAGGGGACGGGCTTTCTTCCCAATCATGCTTGGGTGAGGCTTGGGTTATTTTCGTCGGGGTTATCAAGGTTGGCGCACGCGGCTGGCGGTCGGTGAGGTGGATGTTATGTTCTGATGTTACTTGCATTACTCTCTTGCCAAACTTCACGTGCCAGCGATCCCTCTGTGAGAACGTGAACAAACGGCTGTGCCCTAGTGCTCCACTGCCCTGGTAGACTGCGCTTGGTTGAGAGGGGGTCGCCGTTCGCCGAAGTGGTATTGCTGGCTTTGGCCGGCTGCGCTTGTCCCCCTCTTGCCCAATGTCCATACTTCGCCAGAGACGACCATGTATCCCAGATTTTGAGCATCTCAGGATACTGTCATATCCATGTGGTCGGCTTGTATGCCAATACGATCTTGACTACTATGAATATACTTTCTTGGCGATAACCTACCTTCAACGACCGACGCTCTCCACAGCAGGATATTTTCTCTTAGCTACCTTATTGAGAGTCGGCCATGCTCGTAGCATTGTACAGAGGTTTTGTAGTGTCCTAGCTAGTGCCTCTGAGTGTGGTACGGGGACTTACAGCAAGTTTCTGTGGGCGGATCTCACGACGATGCTAGCCCAAACTTGCAAAGGTGGAGCCGCATTGAGGAACCTTGAGGAAGGGGATGCCTTGGTGCGTCCTACAATCTGTTACGTACGCGGCTCTGCGCTATTTCTAGAGGTAAGAGGTGTCGAGGATTGATCACGGCCACAATATACCAGAAGTCACCACAAGGGCCTGTCCTCGGGCAGTCGTGCATAGAGTCGAAATGGTTATGTGCTGCGATGCGCTAAATGTTTAGGTCAGGCCGTGAACACATGCGATGCTAATCTACCTGGTTCTATCGTCCGGCGGATTTTTGTAGGTCTCATTGCTTTTGCCTCTTGGAGAGATTTTTTGCATCTCTTTATAGAACCATTCGCTCTGAACGAGGAGATGCCCGCAGATCAAGAACAGTGCTAACACGGAGGTCATAAAACCAAAAGCGTGGGGTACGAGGGTGCGGCGCGTACTGCCTGGCCCTAATTGGCTAATTTGACTCATATCGTACAAGACGGGATTCTTGACACTTCGCCTCGAGCCTCGTCGCCGAGAAGGCTTCGCCACAAACACCCCAAACCTCATCTATTGACATCAGCTGCTGTGAAGCTGGCCACCCCATACGTTTCCTTCACGGAGTTATGACAAGGCTTGGTCAGAAAGGTCGGGGAGTTCAATCTAGCCCTAAGATTGCGGCTTACTTGTCCAATTTTGCCTGGCGCCTCGATGCTATGTAGCCATGGACGACCAAAACTCATCTGGGCGATCGATTTCGGCGATGACCAACGAAGTGCAGGAAGGGAACGAGTTCTCGGGTACGATCTTCGCCGATGGCGGCTCAGTATTTCAAGGTAATGTACGTGGCGAATCAGTCAATATCAATAGGTCAGTTCATCTGAATCATACGGAACGTAGGTTAATTTGGTCAGATTTTGGGGACTCTTTAAGAAAGAAAACCCTGGACTGGCTTTCACCGCTCAGTTTCAAGGACAAACAAGCGGATGTATTTAGCAAGCGTCGACCAGGTACTGGATCATGGTTCCTCACCACAGAAGAGTTATAGAGCTGGAGCCACGGTAAGAAGGGCTCCACGTTGTATTGTGCCGGAATTCGTAAGATTTCCCAACTGGCATAAACTCTGGTATGTTATATTAACCAAGGCTACTAGCGGGCGCTGGCAAGACTGTTATTACGTTCGTCTTTCCGAGTAACTCAAGGAATGATGTGGTTTGTATGCTTACAGAATTTTTAGATCAATCATTGTGGACCGTTTATCCAAGAGCTTGGCGCAGCCAAAAGTAGGCTTGGCGTATGTGTACTGCGACTATCAAGATCGAGAAAAGCAGACGGCGAAGAATCTCGTTTCCAGCCTGACGTATCAACTAGCAGAAGCGTGCCAGGACATCCCGAAGGATATCAAAGCATTGTATGAGAACTGCATCCGAGAACGGAGGAGTCCTACATTTGACGAACACCTTTCCATGTTTTTGTCGGTAGCTTCCTATCATGAACGAACCTTCATCGTTGTCGATGCTCTAGACGAGTGCTCGGACATTGACAAACACTAAGACGATCTTTATGCTGAGCGGTTTCTACTGGCTCTTAGACGAATACGTTCAAGCGTCAACCTACTCGTCACCTGTCGTCCCCATGACTACTTGAAAAGAGAGTTTGAAGGCGTGCCGCGAGTGGATATTCGCGCCAGCGACCCGGATCTCAAAGCTTACATAGATTGGCGGATGCGGAGGGACACCAAATTTGGCGTCAGAGTCCACAAGGATCCCAGCCTTAAGGAAACCATAGCTGATCGGATACTTAAGAGTGGTGACGGCATGTCAGTTTCCGCAAGCCTCGCGTCAGTTTTTCTATCCTAATTCAGTTGACAGGTTTCTGCTTGCTCGCCTGCAATTGGATCATCTTGCAAACCACACAAATCCGCTTAAGATCCGTAGGGCGCTAGGGTCCCTTCCATTGACGTTAAATGACACTTATAACGATGCAATCCTGAGGATCCAGGCACAGGCGAAAGCATTACGTGAACTTGCAATGCAAGTCTTGGCTTGGATCTCACACGCTAAAAGACCTCTTCTTGTCGATGAACTAATTCACGCTCTTTCTATTGAACCGGGGGCTACCGAGCTGGACGAGACAGGATTCGAAGAAGCTGATACCTTGATTGATGTTTGCATTGGCCTTGTCTCAATGGACAACGGAAGCGGAGTCATAAGACTGGTGCATTATACACTTCAAGAGCATCTGATTGCGAATCGTAAAACTTTATTTCCTGACGCTGAGATTATGATTACGAGAGCCTGTCTTGCCTATCTTTCACTGAACGCATTTGAATACGACCCTGATGGCGATGACTCCAAAGACGATGATGTCTCTAACTACGACTATCCAGAGAATCAAGATATGCACTCGTCATATCCTTATGCATCAGCTTTGCAGGTAGATCAGATTGCGGAAGATCCTCTAGTGACTTACAAATTCTTGCACTATGCTGCCTGGGCTTGGGGCGATCATGCTAGACTTAACGCGGAGACAAAGCTCGAAAAGAATATTCTGCGATACTTTGAGAAAGAGCAAAGAACAATCATACCGTACCTGGGATCAAGTCGATACTACTGTGAAGATGAAGTCAGAGATTGGTCCGAGCACGGGAAATTGAGGACCCTACACAAAGCTGCTGCCTGGGGGTTTGAAACTGTTGTAAATGTGTAACTCAACCAGGGATCAGGTGTCTCTAGCCAAGACGGTAACGGCTGGACCGCGTTGCACTGGGCCGCCCGTCATGGACATGAGGCAACTACCAGGCTTCTAATAGACCGAGGAGCGGACGTCAACAACATCAGCTCTGATTATCTGGAGTTGACTCCATTGCATTTGGCTGTGAGCGGCGGCAATGAAACGGTTACGCGGCTACTACTAGAAGCAGGTGCTAGGTTCGATATCTCTACCGGGGGGTTTTGGGGTACCACACAGGGATTTGTCTCCAACACAGGTAACGCCGAACTAGTGAAGTTATTCTTGGACGCAGGTGCGGACGTAAATGCCGATACCGGAGGGCTCGAATATCGCTCTATGTTGAGTATAGCAGCAGCAGGCGACAATGAACGGCTAGTGAAATTACTTCTAGACCGTGGGGCCAATGTCAATGCTCAGAGAGCCAGCAAAAACGGAGAGAATCCTACTCAGGAGAAGTGTCCACTATTAGCAGCAGCAGATCGTTCCTTCCTCGGTAATAACAACGTCCAGATTATCAAATTGCTCTTAGAACACGGAGCTGACCCGAACACCTCATCGACCCTCTTTGGAAAGTCGGTCCTGAACGTCGTAATCAAGGGACATATGACAACTGATAGAGATATGCAGGGTTCAACCTCTTCCAGGAGCCCATTAGAGCAAAGTTTTCAGTTGCTACTCGAGAAAAGGGCGAAGCTCAACGTGTATGATGCTGAGGGCAAACCCCCACTATGGTGGGCGCTGTATAACGGATCTGAGACCATGACGCGATTGCTATTGGATAATGGGGCGGACCCGAACCTCTACCCAGTGAACAGACTAAGGCCATTATCACTGGCGGCGCTCAACGGAAACGAAACACAAGTGCGCTTACTACTCGATGCTGGCGCGGATCCGGATGTTGTCGAGGACGTGGGCTTAACACCTCTGTCAGTGGCTGCTCTGCAGGGCCATAAGTCAATGGAGCGTGTGCTTTTGGAAAAAGGAGCCTGCGCGAACTCTGGTAATATTCGTGACTCGCTAGCACTTGCCATTGCAAAATCGGATTTTAGGCTGGCCAATTTCTATTATGCAATGGAGTCGACACAAACACGAGAAATAGCAATGGTCAGACGCCGCTAATGTTAGCAGTTTCGGCGGGTGGCTGGATGACAGATGAAATTTGCAGGAGAGGCGCCGACGTGAATGCCTGCGATTATGAAGGTCGAACAGCGTTATCATGGGCAGCGTCGAAAGGAAACTCCTATGCACTCAATGCACTAATAGGGGCAAAGCCAGATTTAGATCGGGGGATCACTTTGGCTAGACTCCATTATATTTTGCGGCACGTAACGGACATTGGCGGGAGGTATCAGAGCTGCTTCAACGTGGTGCGAATCCGAGGATTCCAGATCAACGGGGCTATACGACGTTGTCACCCGCTACACCCTACGAGAACGGGAAGGTGGTACGAAAATTACGAGTTTGGGAACAAGCTCATCCTGAACCGAAGTGCCCGGCAGACTCCAATGACATTGGGTTGCGTGGCGTCAAACGAGCAAGAAGTCCTAGTTCCACCATCGCAGAACCCAGCAAGAGCAGAGCACCACTCAGCAGAGTGGATGGTGAGTGACCGGGCAGAGGACGATCAGAAAGGTGTTCTGAAGGAGCCAGCAACAAGATCATCTATGTCTCCTCATGGTTGCACTACCGATTCAATCTAGGCTCCCAAAAGGGTCGACCTAAATTATGAAGAATCAATCCCAACGGCGATCTGGGGAGGATGTCTGCGAATGGCACGACCACGGCGGCAGATTGAGCATCAAGTATTCGTATCCTGACAGTGGAGCTTGAACATCTTCTAAGTTACGCGGTGCCACCAACTCTTCCAGTGGTTCGAAGTCGAAGCTAAGATCGTCCATTTAAAATACAAAGCAGTCCTCGACCGCGGGGGAAAGGATTCCAAACCAGATTTAATAAATCGGTCCAACCAAAGTCACCCCGGTGACGCTTCGCAATCCCATTGAATGGTCCCGCTGAACTGGACGACTTACTGCCACCCCCAATTCACCCCTCCACCAACCACATCTACCATCCCTCAAGAACCACCTCGCCTCCAGAAAGAACTCGTCCTTGGGTAAACGAGCGACCACACGGCAATATCAGGAAGATCACATCGCTGCAGCGTATTCGGTATCACCAAAACCCGTACAGACGCCGTAGCCAGACCACCAGACCCTCTCAGTCACCACCCGCGTCCAACTCCGCTGTGCCGGGAAGCGGGGTTCAGTAGTCTCGACTATTCCGAAAAATCCCAGGAGGGCAACTGATAGCGCTCACTCAGCTTTACAATCTGCGTTGGTGTCATATGTAGCTTTTGCGGCGACGGAGATATCATGCATATTATATGCCGCCGATTCCGACCAAGCCAGTTAATTGTTCCTCTCTTTTCGGCATAGGATTGGGCGAAAGGGGGTGACCTCGTATAGGATTCCTCCAAGGGGAGATTATCCGTGGTGTTCTGCGTACGCGTTTGCTTCACTGGCCTGGATGTTCATCCCGAGGAATTGTGAATTTCGTTTTTAGTGTCTTGCGGAGAAGCTGTGAAGCGGTGTGGGGGAACGTATATTCAAAGAGATTGTTCCTAAGGCTTCTTGAAAGTTTATATGTTTATGATCTCTGCGTGATTTTGTATTGCTAACTATGTCTTGAGTATGATAGCTGCGTGCGTTTATGAGTTGTATCTGTGTCAAGAAAGTATCTCAACCCAACCGTCTGGTCGTCCAAGAGTTCTGAGAGATTCTGTCCGATTACCTGTCTAAGCTTACTGTTCAATCAAACATGCAAAACGATCGCTTCCATATCCACCCCTTTCAACTACACCGCTTAGCTATCTCATTCCGGTAAAAACTTCACCGTATCATATCCACTCCTAGCCCTCACCCGCGGCCCATACTTAAACAGCGCCCAAGGTACCGGTAACAAAGCAAGTGAAATAAAGCCGAGCAGACTCGTGGCCCACGCGATGCCAAGCCGATCATACACTATTCAAATCTCAGTCTCGGTATTCGCACACCGTAATGGGCTCGATTGGAGGAAAATGCCACCGAGGAGAAATTCACTTACTCTGCACCGTGAACAACGGAAAGACCGCCCCGCTGACATATCTCACCAACCCATTAGCAGCCAAGGCCGACGCGCCGTTGAGAGGCCCATAAACATCCACCAGATAAAGTGCGGCGGAGAGCTACGAATGCCGTTAACGCACAGGAACCAAAACAGACACAAGCAAAGCAGCGTCGAAACTTACAAAAACGCAAAGATTCCCCCACGCAAACGGCACGGCCGCCACCACGGGACTAACCCAACCGACCCCGCTCCTCGCCGTCCACCCAAACCAAAACAACCCAACCGGCAAGCCCACACTCCCGACGACAGCCGCATACAGCCTGTGTTCCGGCACCACAAGCCCCTGTCTCCCCTCCTTCAAACTCCGGAGATACTCCCTCCGATAAACAGTCCGATCAATCACCACGGCCGTCACAGCCGCAATGGTGCACCCCACGCCAACAGCCACGAAGGTAAGCCCCGAAAGTCCAGTGTCGAAACCATAGACGCCTTGAAAGACAATGGGGAAAGCGTCGAAAAAAGCGAAGAGGACGGAGAAGTTGAAGCCGACGTAGAGGGCGAAGAGGCCGACGATGGGTTCGGTGAAGATCATGTGCATGGGGCGGAAGAGCGTGACTGTCAATAGAAACTTGAGGGCGGCGGCGCCGGAGGGCCCGGCGCGCGGGGGCAGGGGCAGTCCGAGCTTCTTGGCGCGGGTCTGGAGGATGATTTTCTTGTAAGTTTCTTTTTGGAAGAGGGAGAAGAGGAAGGCGAGGAGGGCGATGAAGAGGATGGGCCACTAGAAGTTGGGGGGTTTGCATCAGTAAGTTGCGTCCAAGTTGCTTGGTTCGAGCATGTATGTATGTATGTTGTTGCCGTACCTGAGTCCATCTCCACCCCTTATACTGCGCCGCGAAGCCGCCGACCACCGGCCCCAACGCCGGCCCCAGGAACGGCGCCAGCACATACGCCGACGTTGCAATGGCACGGTTTGCCGGCGGCCAGAGATCGGCGTTGGTGCCCGCTCCGACGGCCAAGCAGGGCGAGCCGAAGAAGCCGGCGAAGAAGCGGCAGATGACCAACGACGCAAAGGTCTGCGAGAAACCGGCGCCGAGAGTGAAGAGCGCGGAGACGGGGAGGGTGGAGAGGTAGACGACGCGCCGACCGAAGGTTTCGGACAGGGGGGCTGCGAGCACGGGGCCGAATGCCAGACCGAGGACGTAGAGGGAGAGGG
The DNA here is from genome assembly GCA_965277795.1 of Lapillicoccus sp. Taxonomy (GTDB): domain Bacteria; phylum Actinomycetota; class Actinomycetes; order Actinomycetales; family Dermatophilaceae; genus Lapillicoccus. The sequence goes on along the minus strand of OZ255840.1, from coordinate 5,868,372 downwards.
GTAAGATGGCAACTGTTGTTCCGACGTGGAATTGGCGGGAGACCTCTGGGTAGCTGGGGGCGTAGACGGAAGATCCAAAGGAGCTGGATGGTTGTCAGTCTAGAACACGTGTGTTCTGTGGGAGAGAGGAGGAATTACATGGTGAAACTATACAGGGCAGGGATGATGGTGTGGTAACACCTCAACCACATGGGCCAGTTATATGGGTTCGCTGTAAGGAGTTGGATCAGTGGGGTGTTGATGAAGACTTCGACGTTGGAAGAGGAAATGAGATACCTGGATCATCGGGGCCATTCCAATGCAGATCGTTAGCCATTCGAGGTTTGGCGTTCATATCTTCCACCACTGAGTTCTCTGGTGTTGATGACGCCACCGAATTTCTTAGAGTCTCGTCTATGATGGTGGGGGTATCTGACATGGCACTAGAAGTGTTGGGGACTTCAAGCCCCTTTTCCGCGTCGTGAGTACTGGAAGCCATTGCGTACAACTCTAATAAAACTATTCTAAATATAAGCGTATGTATGAGGGAGAGAAAACAGTCACCAATGTCTCATACCGACAGAGTCACACGAATCGAGAGTCAGAGGGTGAATGATATAACACAAGCTTCACAGTGTTATCGGAGCAAGATTCAGATGAAAAGGACTAGACGCACATGCAGGCTAGAGAGCGTCGGGCACAGCTTTATACCTTAGAAAAGCGGAGACAACTCTGAACAGCAGCAGTGGTGCTATACGTAATACTGCGTATACTTCAAGTCTCACCGCTCAAGCGGGACCAAACGCAAGTAGGGTTGATATCCCAATAATCACGCAGAATAGAAAATGTACCTCGGCAACGGCGACCGGGGTCTACGACGAGGAAATCATCGTCATTTCATCAACATTGCATCTTGAGATGGCTGCAGCATCTCAAATGCACCAGACGGAAAGAGAAAGGGGGTGTTGGGTTATTGGTGATCAAGAAAGCCTCAGCGCACGCCATAGTACATGGTACTGATCTTACGGCCGTAGGGCTCAGGACCGAGATATGGTCACTCGCTCCCTTCACCGCCAGGCTTGACAAGTTTTGACACATGAACCGAACAAGGGAAACAGAAGTGACGACCAATCAGGTTGGTGTTTAGTGGTATGAGATAGAGAATGAAGTGAAGTACTCAAGCTGAGATACGAGATACGAGATAGGTGGTCGACGTGTACTTCTGTACAGCACTTAGCTCCGCGACTTGGCGACCTCGTAGCCCCACACCCCCAGAACTTTAAGCATGTCTCAAAAGACGGCGAACGAAGATGTAAAAGCTCGTCAGTAGTCACGTCTTTGGAGCTGCCTCCTCAGCAAAGACACTGGAACGAGCGTGATGAAAAGGTCTACCGTTCCAGATAGGATGAACAAGAGTCCCAATCGAGGCTGAGTCATCTCATCATCCCATCGGACAAGTAGGAATCCATCGAGAGGACGGACAACACTCTGGACGCCATCAAAAGAATGGCAGGAAGCCGCAGCGATGAACAGCGCCAACGTGGAAGTGGTGCAAATGCTCTCACTCCGATAAAGCGATAAAGCGCAGACCACTACTCTCTAGCCTCCGCCGCCCGGAAATGCTCGGTACCACCATTTCAGACGGCCCTCCTCAGCATAGTCAAATATATCATCAGTATTCTCATGCGCTCCAACATCTCCATTCTCATTCGTCCACAACCTGAAACAGACAGTCATCACCTTCCAACCAGTCAACCTCCACAACCGTCACCGTGCTTTGTCATGGCTTACCTACACTGTACGAAACACTCGGCACCCCTGCTCAGCCCTACCGCGAAACGATGAATCGTGCCAACTGCGAACCTTGGTGGTCATGTTCGGCCTCCTCAGCCCCCACAGGCAACGACAGCATCCCTTCCGCAAACCACAAACCCCAACCACGACTAAAGCCAGTTCAAAAGGCGTATGCGGCACAAGTTCAAACTTCACCTGTTTCCAGACCCCCTTGGCCGACAATCCATGCACTGAGCCTCCTCCCCTGCCTTGAACCTCCTCGCCAAGCCCAGCGGCACAGGCCAGGCGAAGCAATCATCCACCCAGTCGCACTTCTTGCTTTATCTTTTCATAGGCCAAACTGCTACTGCTGGGGTTGTGCAAGAACGACGCCCTGTCCGTGACAATGCCAGTGCTAGTGTCAGAGTAATGCAGATGCCTGTGCCGTACATACGGCGAGGGCGAGGAGATGCTGATTGCGCAGCAGAGTATGAAGGATGATGGGTGGGGATGCCCCGCCGTTGAGGCGTGAGGTTTGGGGGGTTTGAAAGCCCAGCTGATAACGCTTGCTTTTGACCGAGTATATAGGATCGCAATACTCCATACACATCTTCCTTTCCAATCTCTTCAGTCTTTGCTACCTTTTCCCTTTTCTGGCTCTCTCTCTCTATCTCTCTCTCCGAGCGCGCCCAAATCTCATCTCATCTCGTTTTGCCCCCCCCGCTTTCAAACCCACTCTCCTCCCGGACCAACCCCAACCAAATCACCCCCAACGCTCCAGCCATCCCTTCTCCTTCCCACGACCAAGATGATCGCCGTCATCCCCGGCCGCCCCCCGATCCTGCTCCCCCTTACAACCACCACCGACGCCAGCACTATCACCACCACCACCACCACCACCAGCATCACGACCTCCACCAGCACAACCCCCACTTCCTCCCCCCCCCAACCCCCCCTCCCCATCTCCACACCCCCCTCCTCCGCCCCCGCCCCCGCCCCCGCCCCCACCCACTCCTCCCCCTTCATAGTCCTCCCCCTCCTCCTCGCCCTCTCGACCGTCCTAATCATCCTCGGCGCCTTCCTCCTATGGTGGAATTACTTCCACGACCACGAGCGTCACAGGAAGCAAACCCAACACCTATGTGAGGAGGGGATGAAACGGGGGAACAAGGAGGAGGAGGAGGGGGAAGAGAGGCGGAGGGAGAAAGATGAGGGGGAAGAAGAAAGGCAACAGAGGAGTAGGAGGGAGAAGGAGGTGAATTTGATTACGAGTGAGGATGAGATGGAGGGGAAGGAAGGGGGGGAGGATGACAGGGAGGAAAGGGAAGTGCTGGGAAGGGAGAAGGAGGGGAAGGATGTGGGGAGCGGGAGCGGGAGACGGTGGTGGACGAGGGTATGGGGAAAGAAGAGGGTAGGCGAGGGTGGGCGAGGTGCACAGCTGCAGGATCTAGAGCCAGGACAGGAGCGCAACGAAAAAGGGCAGGGTGCACGCGGCGACGCGACGGAATTTCGCCGCGGAAGTCTCCAAGCCGGGTGGGATGTGACCGTGGGCAGAGCGATTTAAAAGCCGAGAAGACACCAAGTGGATTGCTTCAATGAGAGAACAGACACACAAGGACTTCACCCCAGCAAGCACCACCCCACCCCATCAGCACAACCATTGCAAAAGCCTGCAAAGCCATCGGAAATCAGCAATATCGCTACCATCTAAGCCACCAGCCCCGCCGGACAGAAACCTCCCCCCAAGCCCAGCACAGCGCTCACCACCGATCATCTCCCAAAGCAACGCTTCCTCCCTCCAAGTCCCGTAAAATCTATCCTACAAGCACCCGACCAAGCGACCCCGGAAGAAAGCAGTAGGCTGGCAGAAGCAGGGTATCGTTCTAAAAAATAAAATAAAAAAGCCAGCAACGAGATCTAAATGAAACAAAAAGTAAAAAACCATCCGCCATAAACAAAAGATATTCTACGTATCGTATCACATCTGCCCCGTCCACACCTCACTGCCCACCAACCGAGGTTTCGTCTCGTACTGATCTGGCTCCGTACTCTGCGGCCGCCGAATATTCGAATTCGGGTAATAAAGATGCGGAGCAGCGGCCACGTACGGCGGTTCGGGGTAGATGTAGGCATCGCCGTGGCCCGGCGATGCCATGCCCGGGTGACCCGGAGACATCCAGCCGATACTGTTCATGTGCGGGCTACCGTTATTGCTGCCACCGCCGCCCGTCTGGCGAAGCTCCTGGTGGGTGGGGGGCTCGAGCGTGGGCGGGGGACCGTACATGATGGGATGGGAAGTCATGGCTTGCCGGTGCGGATTGCTGCCTCCGTATGCGGACAGAGATTGAGAACTGCTTGTTGGGGAGGAGCGAGCGCTTGCCTGCTGGAGGTCACTCCTCATGTGCATGGGAAGAGAGCCGGGAGTCATGTATGAGAAGTCACTGGGTTGACGCTGCATAGCTGCGACCTGGGCGGCTTCGGCAGACGGTGAGAGGGACATGGTCCGCTCGCCGGGCGAAGGCGATGAGTTCCCCGACCCGGTGTCTGAGTATGTGCCACCATCGGACCGGGGCCGTTGGTTTCGTCCGGATGGTCGGGATGCCAAGGCTGCTGCGGTTGCGGCTGCGGCCTCTTCTACTGTTCCGGTGTGGTGGTTTTGATGGCGGGTCAGTGTCGTTCGCCGCGTGAATGTTTTCTGGCAATCGGCGAATGGACATTTATAGGGACGCTTTCCAGAATGTATCCGCCTGTGCCTTGCAAGGGAACTCGAATCGCTAAAAGGCTAGAGTAATCCAGTCAGCCTCCTTGTCTGTCAAAAAAGAAATAATTTTCGTCATGTAGTACCTTGCCACATCGCTCACACATGTGAGGCTTCTCGCCAGTGTGGACACGTGCATGGACTGTCAATGCTGATCTCTGGATGAACTGTTTGTTGCAACCGGGGTAATCACAGATATGGGGCCTTATACCACTATGAATGCGTTCTAAATGTATTCCAGTCAGCTCTAAAGTCTGTATCATTTAGATACAGATTACTTACCATGGCGAGCAAGGTCACTTCTTCTGGCAAATCCTTTACCGCAGCTGGTACAGGCAAAGGCTTTCATAGTATCTCCTCCGGGCTGTCGACTAGAGAGACGTTGCTGGTCTTGCTGATCCTGTGGCTGCTCCTGATGTTGCTGAGAATGAGCTTGCATGTAAGCGTTGTCGAGTCCGAAACTTTGTGGTACGTAGCTATTTTGTAGCATTGACATTGGCTGTTGCATTTGAGATGGAGATGGGTACCGCATCCCGTTCGGTAGGCTGCCCATAGGATGTAAAGGTTGTGCGGACCGTGAGGAGTATCTGGATGAGTGATCTGAGGCTTGTGGAGACATGCCGTGCTCCGAGCCGGTGTCAGATGAGGTCCGGACGTTGGCTTGTGCAGCTTGCGCCAGCTGCTGTTGAAGTTGTTGCTCTGCTGCTGCAGCTGCTGCAGGCCCTTTGCTATTGAGGATGGTGGTGATGTCCATGACCCGGAGGGAATCTCCGGCCTAAGGGCTGAGGTGTGGAAGGGTAACCGTTAAGAGCCAGTATTTGAGTAATACTGTCTGCACGTTTGCGACGGCACCAATGAATGTATCCGCCGAGGAGCGGTACACTTGCCGGTCAATTATCTTTACCAGCTGCGAGTAGGCGCATGAAATGGAGTATTTCGAGTTGGCTTTGCGAAGTCTTGTCCAGGTCGCGCCAGTCAATCAAGCTACAGCGTCTAAAACAATAGGGTCAGCATGTATGTGGCCGAGCGTATGGATTGATTTCGGGCTTTTGCAGGCCAAAGAGAGATGTAGGCTCTTCCAGTGTGTGAGAGGTGTAAGAGGCGAGGATGATGAAGTCGCGCCGTCTTATCAACTTTAGCGAGTGCATTGACATTCCCGTTCCAAACAAGGCCAGTGAATGAGACGGGGCTACAGATGGGACACGCATCCCATACCACGGTCCAAGCCATGTTTCATCAACATCAACTAGTGCCGTCGACATGCACCGAGACAAGAAGACAGACCTTACCTGATGTTTCTTCAACTGCTGAACGGTGCTTACCACTTTGGTGATCCCACTGCCGAAAGCACGAAAGCGCGTCGAGCTGGATGTCTGACTCGGGTACGCTTATCTCCTTCAATGCGGACCACGCTGGGTCCCTCGGAATGCGAGATTGCGAGAATCAATAGCTTGTTTTCCAGAACCGCCCAAGTACAAATATTGCTCTGACGAGGGCTTTTGATTCGAGAGCTCCCTGGTCTCCACCAGTTCTTATTCGACAGAGGGATCGGAAAGCGGCTTCCCGGAGGACAAAGTTGTTGTCTTGAATGATGTCTCGGCAGACTTGCGCGGTCTCAGTGCTCGATCCACCTGTTCGTCCGCGTAGTATACAGATTATGACTTTCAGAGGTCTTTGATGCTGCGACTGACTTGGTAAACCGGATGTCGTGACACCGAGGCTTTGACCAAGCGCGCTGAGTGCCAAGTGCCTCTGGAGCGAAACACTTGCCTGACCACTCCTTACGTTATGTGTACTGCCTTGGCCGTGGCTGAGCTGCACTTGTACCGTGCTTCTCTTCAACGAGTGGCACTTTGGTAACCTTTTCTTCTTCCTTGACGCCAAATCCTCCTCGACGAAACTTGATGTGTATGGAAAGTGAGGGAGCGGAAATGGAGGCTAGTCGAACAAGGCCTTGTGTTCGGAGAATACTGCAAGGTTATTCGTACAAACGTAGTGGCTCTAGGAAGATGTCGAATAGTCGGTTTCGGAGGATACACGACAGCTGCGCTGCAAATGTCAGTGATCCCAGGTATCTGGACAGATAGCTATCGCGGCGCTGCATGAAGGAGGGGATCGAATAGTGAATGTGATCTTCAACGGAGTGTAGAGCCGATGCACTTACAGCTATAGCACTCTCTCTTGTTTTTGCACACGCAGGTGAACTCCGCGGATGGGAGTATCCAATCTCCGTTTCGGTCCAACAATCTACCTACCCTTTGCTTGTGGCGAGAGTACAATAGTGGGTCCGCGATGGACGTGTCGGTGTTATGCCAAGTGGAGCCTCGAATGGTCTCACAGTTGCATAAGGTGTTACAGCGACGCGGCTTCGTACCACAAGCGTCGAGTAATCGCCGACAAGAGTGCTGCAAGGCACACGTTCGGCCTGCTTTATTCGATGCGAGTTTGTATTCGAGTTCAATGTACCAACGTAGGATGACGTCGCGTAGATGGCCGAGTGAATGGGGAACACGGCCTCAGTTCGTGAATGTATCGACTATATATCCCACACGGAGCGGCATGCGGTCCGAGAAAGGCGGTCAGTGAGGGTATGGGCCACAGATGAGAGGTGCTTCGCTGGAGGGACGTTCTGACTGATAATTCGTCGTGGTCTTAGCGAAGGCGACTTGAAGATGATGCGCGTCGACTATCCGGATCTCTCGACACCCGACATACCGTACCTTGCACGGCTTTTATTCTTGGGTCCAGAGGGCATGCCGATTTCTTATTTGTATCGCGAGAGCACCAGTGAGAGGGCTAAGGTTCTGGCCCCCGCGGAACTGGAAATACGCCTCTCCAGTCTCTCGCACGAGCCGATCAAGCTCATCAAAGAAGCAGGAGGCCAACCCCTGCTCTCGCCCGTCATCAAAGATTCATGGGATGCTTGGGATGCTTGGGATGCTTCTAACGCTTCCAATGCTTCCATAGCCTAGACTACTTTTGGTATCCTCGGCGCCAGTGGCAGAACGGGCTTAACAGCGCAGGCATAGCAGCCCAATAGCCTCTACAGGACACACCCCCGGCCGCAGCGACTAATTGGGTATGCGGCGATGCGCCGTGATGAAGACACCCGGGCACGCTGCATACTGCATCTAAGGTATGAAGAACGACGGACAAGGATTCCCAGTTAGGCTTTCCCTATCTCCAAGCCCAAGGTACCGTACTCGCTCCGTTAGGTACCTTAGGCGTTTCCACTTCTACGGTATGCTTGCCTGTGCTGGTGAGAAATCAAAGCTGCGCTGCTGCAGAGGGTGGCCGACAGGCAGGGCAGGCCCGACATTGTGCATCTTGATCCCTACAACAGCATGGCCGCACAGACAACGTCCTGCATTTAGCGTCAGATCGTCCTGAAGTTGGTCGGTGCTCCCTTCAGACCTTCAGGGGGTGCGAGGGCCACCTCGGCATTGACGAATAAACAACCTCGAACAACCATCATTATGGCCTTCACCCATGTAGCTACTGCGGCGGTCGTGGTGAGACTGCCGGCCTGCCCAGGGCCTCGAGTGCTTCCATCGGCAAGCTGCGGCAGGATTCTTATCGTCAAGCATGTCGTGTTCGCAACCAAGTCGTTCGTCTCTTTCTCCAAGTACTGGATGTGGTGAAAGTGATTCGGCCGTCTGCTCGATTCGCGTCCTCCAGTAATGAGAGATGCGCCCTGCATTCGTGATTTGTCGTCAGTGTTTTTGCCTCAATTTCATTGGCGTGGTAATTGTAGCGCCGCCAACGCCTCCCTCGCCACCATCCAAACCCAAGAACTCTTTCCAAGTGAACTACTTAGTCGTCGGGGTCAGCTGGTGGCTGAGAAAGAGGTAAATGGATGCGCTTACAGGAGATTACGCTTCCCCTTCCATCAAAGAGTTACAGTCGCACGTCAAGGTGCAGGTCGCATATCAGCGCAAGGCAACGAACACGCCACGGCATAGGAGGCAGTGTCTTTACGTATGACTACTCGATACCAGAACCATATTCAGAGGACCTGCTCATACAAGTCCGCCAGCGCATTGACCGCTCTGCACACATAGCGAATGCCACCTCATCCTCCCACCCACACTACTAGAACCGTCCTAGCCACGAACCATTCAGCGCCTTAATGATCCCACTCATAGCTGCGGAAAATGCAATCCCTCTCAAGGGTGTTCACTGTCGTCGCGCGATAGGAATTCCAGAACGGGACCGAGTGGAAAACTACCGGGGGGATGAACAAGGCGCCCTCAGAACGTCATATTTCATCTCATACTGTGTACCTTCTACATAGCAAAATCGTCGGTAGTAAGTACGAACTTCTCGTTACTTAAGCTACTTCAACTATAGGCAACGCAAGAAAACAGTCCTTGCACTGTACATGTGTCCAGACGCCGAGGACGACACGCTCTTCCACAACTGCTCCCCCACCGTTTCAGCGTGCTGTTGTTGAGGTTTTGAACTCCACGCCCTCTCTTAGAGTACATGCAGGGCATGAACGACATTCTCCACACCGAAGCTAGATCCGAAGAGAGGTAGCAGCGCGCATAGAGTGAAGATAAATCTCCGGTCGCTAGAAACATTCCCACGCTTCGAGAAGCGTACAAGTACGGCGTTGCAACTTCCTCACAACGTCCGTGCATCTCCCTCACCATCCTCGCTCAGTCGTCATTTGGTCTAATCTTCCGCATAAGGTACCTAGACTGCTCTGCGACTGGTGACACGTGTTGCAGACATGGGCCCCCCAGAGTTGACTAATGCCATGATACCATCTTGTAATGGTTTTGCCCGTCAAGATGGGCCAATTGCTAGTCGATGTCGTCTTTCTGCAAGCGTTGTCCCAAAGGCCTGAGGAGCCCAAAGCGCATTCTAGAAGACTACGCATAGGCGGTAGCACTGACGAACACTGTGGACTGATCTATTTTTGCGCCCTTCTAGTGTCGTTCTGAGCTTCTCCCGCCCCGTTGTCAACGCATGGGCGCTATGTGCTGTGTGCTCTGTTGCGTCTGTGCGATGACGCCAAGCAGCAATACACATTTGAGGCTGAGACTGGGCTGCCAGTAGGTAGGGTCGCAAACTCGCAGTCTCGCAGAGGGCTCGAGCAAGGCACTAGCGCTTGCTGTGCGAGGATGGGGCCTCGAAAGCCTCGAAAGCCTCGGATGACCACTGCCCTATCTAGAGTGAGCTTACTACACCCCTCATGCAGCAGCTTTGACACTTAACTGCTATGACCCCAGACTACCGCCGAGACGGGCCTTTTCTCCGATTTGCCTTACACGAACTAGTGTAGTATTGGTCTCGTTGGCAACAGTAGCGTGGTCCATTATTGACATATCGGGATTGGGCTTGGGTGAAAGCCTGAAAGGAGACGGGCAGCATTTGAACACTTGACATTTCATCTGGAAGGCCGAGACCAATTGGTGCGCATGCTCAGGATAGCCACGTGGGAGGCGTTAGTGCTGCCTTAGCCGAGGCGTTGAACCCGACGGCTTGCGACTAACGAACCTCAGGCTCCTCAGCTGAATTTCCTTCTGGATCCAGAGCCATTTTGAAACGGGGGTCGAGGTCCAGCTGGAACTCTATTACTCCACTATGATCTATTCGCACTACACAACATAGCTTAAAGGTCGGAACATTTCAAACCCTAACGTGACGCATGTAGCAATGTTAGCTAGCCCTACGGCGGAACCACAGAAAATAGGCCCCACATGTGGGAATTAGTGCGGTGCTCACCGCTATCTACAACACGAGCTCAAGTAAGTGGCAGCCCATGTTCGTTCAAACTACGCACGTGGATGTTTGACCCCCGGAAAATACACAACGCACTACTGTGCGACTCATCTAGTAAAGCAGATGCATGAATAAGGGAATCTAGCAATGAAATGGGTTGGGGAAATTTGGTTGTTGCTCTATTGATTAGGGACTATCTTGGGGTTCACTTACTAGGGAATTTACCGGATCCTATCCTAACTCCGTGTACTCCTTCCCATTCTGATTCTCGGGTTCACCGTGGGCCCCGCCTGTAGCTACAGGCGAAGTGACGCGGTTGCTCTGGAACCATTCGTCCGTCTCGCTCTGTTCTGTCGTTCCTTCGATTTTGTTTTGCGGTTGCGCCGCTGCTCTTCTGCGTTCTTGGCGTCGATGCGCTGCTGCCTGGAGAGCCGGAATGTAGCTACGATACACCTCCACCAATTCTCGTTGATGCTCTCGAGCTACACGATGCCACTCCCGCAGCTCGAACTCGTGGGTGGCCCTGTCTGCGTGGTAGTGCTCGATCGAGAACTCGGCCTCCTCGATGCGGTGGTCGATGGGGAACGGCACGTCTGCTTCGAGAGCGTGTTCGATCCATCCCCGTTCGCGTTCCGTGTCGGCGGCATTCGACCTTTGCCACTCTGGAATGCCGGCTTCGACGCGGCTCCGTTCTTCCTCGACCTTGCGTTCGTGATTGCGTCTGCTGACCCCGTCCTCTCCCTCGTGCATGTACAGTGTCCACACATCCTCGCTGACCTCGTGTTCGAGCTGCATCTCCCTTTCGGAGATGTACTCCTCGATGAGCTCGAGTTCTTCTGATTGCGCACGATGGTCGTGATCGGCTTGTGTGGCTTCGGCTGTGAGGCGTAGCTCGCAGAGGTTGGAACTTTCCTGGAGCAAGTGATCCTCGTCGGCGATGGTGATGCACGTGGGGCATTTGTGGGAGAACGGAGCCCTGGCGCCGAGTTGAGGACCCAAGCAGCTCGGACTGCAGGCCCGTGTGCCCAATGTGACCGCGTGTTCACACCGGAGAACGTGAGTTTTGCCGTTGCAGCGCCAGCTTTCGGGGGCTAGTCCAACCTTTACTGCTTTGAAATTGAACATTGTTGCTGTCGATTTTGTTAGCGAGGAAACGGTAGGGACTCACTCACGGTCTTTAGGAACGTTCGAAGCTGCTGATTTGTTCCCTGCTGTGCTGAGTTTGTGGTTTGTGATGAGGTGAGAACAAGCGATGAGGTTTCTAAGAATGGAAGCAGAGTCGTGCTTTTATACTAGGCAAGATGACATTTTTGTATTTCTTCGGACAAAGGATAATAGAAAACAAAGCATTGTATAAGCGCTTATGAAAAGAAAGAACAATTAAAGACAATAACATTGTTGGGGCCTCTAAAATCATCCCAAAACAAATGAACAATATCAAGTCTCGCCTGTACTCAGGTAAGGACACTCAGTCCCCCCAACCCATGTCCCAACCCTACCTCCATTCGTGAATAACCAGAAAGCAGAACGGCCACCAATATCAGTATCTTTGTGCCGCCATCTAGTATGGCGCCCCGTCCAAGACTGCCAGTACCTTTTCGCTTTTCTTTTCTCTTAGTTTCCTCTCCCGCCTTCAGCGTTATATCATGACTCTGTCCACCGGAATGCGCCCACGGCGCCGTAAAAAGCTGCATAGAAACCCAAGTCCCTTTGGCAACATGATCAAGCAGTTGGAGAAGCCGAAGCAGAAAGTGATGACCTTGTGATTGCTATTCTCGACGATGGTTCAAACCCATGCACGACTAACCTTGCAGGCCAACTAGATTCTTGAGCATTGTAACAGTGACAAGTCTCTCTTCTATAGCAATGTCTCGATCTCAACAACGTTGTCTTCGCTTAACTTTCAGCCTCAAGAGGCAAAGAATCGGGATTCGAGAAAGCGGCGCAATGATGATGCGGAGTTACCTTATTCAAGGCCATGCAGCCACGGCCTATGTCGACTGATCAAACAGACACCGTCCTAGTGAATATCCTTGCTGCGCCTTGAATAGACACGAGCTTGGAATTCCTTTGAGCCAAGCAAACACTTCAACACTTCAAGCCGCCATTCAGCGCTGCCGCCTGAAACCCGGTTGGGCAGTCGTCATAGCTTTCGTAACGTTGAGAAGGATAGCGGATAGCTTGACCTTATCTTCCTACGAACAACTCATCGACATCGCAACCTATTATCCTACTCCACGACACCAGCAGTAAGCACCATCTACACTGAAGCGGAGCAATAAAGCCGTCGGCCTCTCGAACTATTCGTCTCCTTCGCTGCCACGCCCCGTACAGGCCCCTTGCATTGCGACAGCTGATCTTTGTCCTGGATTAGACATTTGCGTGTCATTGTTCGTGCTGTCGCCGGTGAAAGGAAAAGGCCGCCTATCCAGAGAGCTGGTTCAGCAAGCTAGCAACGATGTCGAAGGTCATACGAGGGGTGAAAAATGTTACGAAAGGCTACACTGCCGTTCAGGTCAAAGTTCGTAATGGTATGACGGAGATAGCTTGCCATACGATACTACGAAGCTAACATCAGGATCTTAGCAACCAGCAACGACCACTGGGGACCGTCTGGAACCGATATGTCTGAGATTGCTCAAATGACTTTCAACGGGTAAGCTCTCAGACGCCGTCGAAGTCGCTTTTACTGACATCGATGCAGATCCAATGATTTCTACGAGATCATGGATATGCTGGATAAGCGGCTGAACGACAAGGGCAAGAACTGGCGCCACGTTCTGAAGTCACTAAAGGTGCTGGACTATTGTTTGCACGAAGGCTCGGAACTCGTCGTCACCTGGGCGAGGAAGAACATTTACATTATCAAAACATTGCGTGAATTCCAATACATCGACGATGAGGGCAAAGATGTTGGGCAGAATGGTGGGTTCTTGATAGCAATGATAGACGCTCAAGCTAATAGCTTTAGTGCGAGTGTCGGCGAGAGAACTCACAATGCTTATTCTTGACGAAGAGCGTCTAAGGACCGAGAGATCCGATCGGAAGAACTGGAAATCACGGGTCACTGGTATCGAAGAATACGGACCTCAAGGATCAGCGTTCCCAGGAGCGAATGAGCCGCCGCAGCGCCGGAAACCAGAGCGACGTCGACAAGCCGCAGATGAGGATGACACCGAATACAAGCTTGCACTCGAGGCGAGTAAATATGAAGCGGAAGAAGATGAAAAGCGGAGGAGATCAAATTTGCCAGTGGATGATGATGATCTGGCTAAGGCGATAAAGTTGAGTAAAGAGGAGGAAGAATTGCGTAGGCGGGAGCTGGAAGAGAGCAACGCCGCATCGCTTTTCGATGACACCCCCGCGCCAAGTACTCAGCCTCAAATCACAGGATACAATCAGGGTTACCAACAGCAAGGGGCTGTGGACTGGTTTGGCAATCCTGTGGATCAGCAGCCGCAGCAGCCCCAAAGCACAGGCTATCTCAATAATGCCTATTCCCAGCCCACCGGCTTCTCGAACCAGCCAACGGGTTTTCAGAACGGCTTCCAACCTCAGCAGACTGGTTTTGACCCGTATCAACAGCAGCAACAACCCAATTACCTGCAACAACAACCAACCATTCAGCCTCAGCAAACCGCTTTTGATAGTTTCAATAGTCCCTACGCCCAGCAACCCAATAATTTGGGTAATCAATTTCAACAGCAGCAGCAGCAGCAGCCCAGCTCACCACAAGCGGGTACTCACAACCCCTGGGCTACAGCTCAGCAACCGCAAGTCGATGCCCTTAAACCAGCGCCCACTGGGTCCAATAACCCCTTCGCATCGTCCTTTGGTCGGCCGCAGTTACAACAACAGCAGACGAGCCCACCCACGCTTAGCTCTCTCGCGGCACAAAAGACTGCTACGCCTTTCAACAACCAGCAACCGTCATACAACCCAATCACCTCGTATGCTTCCCCACAAGCACCTCAAACTCTACAAAAAGAGCAAAACCCGCAACATGCTCGCCTCAATGCCCTTCTAGCATCAGGCGAAGGCATGGATACGTTCGGCAATACCGGCGAGATGCGAATCCCGGCTCAACACACTGCACCAGGAACCTTTGTGAATAGCTCTGGTCAAGGACTGAACAGGTTGCATGCCGCACAAACCGGGAACAACCCCTTTTTCAACCAGCAGTTCACGGGCCAGCAGACTGGAGCCGGTGTTGGCTATGGCGCACAACAGCCGAATAGACTAGTACCAGCACAGACAGGACCAGCGGGCTTGAACGGATTCGGCGGGAGTCCATTCGGCCAGGCGAACAACAATCCTTTTGGAACGCAGCAACATCAAGGGCAGGGACAAGGGAGCGGAAGTCTGATTGATTTGTAGTCTAAGCAGAGGCGACGATCGGAGAGGTGACGAGCCGAGAGGTTGGTAGGGGAATATCCGGGATATTTGTGTCTCATTGATTGTTTGGTGATGATATGCCCTTTGTGCAAGGCTGCTTCTCGATACCTCAAGGGCTTGCTCCATTGTTCATTACATTTGCAGCATCTTGCGTCGGCATCGCTTCTAAAGCCTGCCATACTTATGCTTTGTATGTTATGCGAATGTGCTTGCGGAGTTTCCCTGACGGTCCGTTGACGTGACACCGAACGTGGCATAGTGGTATGGCAATAGTTGACATACGGTATGGCTATACGATCTCTCGCTGGGAGACTAAGCCCAAACGTGCCTTCTTACTGATAGTATCCCTCATTAGATTCGTTGAAGGAGGGACCTTCCAAATGGTCATCACATTGGTCCTCGTATCCTTTGACCAGTCCTATCTCTTCATCTGAGGCAAGAAACGACCTGGAAATAAAGGCCAAAAGAGCACTTCAAATCATACGTTGAATGCATCAATCCACTTCCACGATCGCGAGTAGATGGTCACATGTGACAGTTCATGCTTCCGCTCATTCTGCGCCCATCCGATTTCGTCTGATCTTATAAAAATTTTCGGTGGATGCCCACTTTTGTTCACAAGTTGCTGAGCATTCACCCACACTTATTACCGACGAACACTTCAGATCCGACTGAAACTTTTCGACAACCCTCGCCTTTCTCGCCTTGCCGTATCTGCTTTCCCACTATTAGGAGGAAAGGAAATATCGAGACTGAAGGGTTGCCAGATCGTTGCTTCCTCTTACAGAACTTGCACTCCGGTCGCTTCCGCCGGGATGGCATTCGACCCTGATGCAGCGACGCAGGCACTGATCAACCAGATGCTACAAGAAGATCTACAACTAGCTGACACTCAACCTTCCACATGGGGCTATCAACCTCAGGCAGCTTTACCTCAGCCGCCTTTATACCAACCTTCTGATGAAGATCTATACGGCAATGCTTCGGAAGAAGAAGACCGGAGCATACGAGCACCCGACGGAGAAGATCGTGAAGAAGAAGAAGAAGAAGATGAGGACGATGGGAATAAGGAAGAGGAGAATGAGAAAGATGAGGAAGATGACGATGCCGAGGGAGACGAGGACGACGATCATGAAGATAGCGATGACTCCTCTATCGAATCCATGACCACAGAAGAACTCCTCGCAGCCACAAGAGAAATGGAGCGCATTTCACGAGAGCGAGGAGGTACAACCCATCACTCCCGCCTCAACTTCCTCTCACCATCAACTAATCACCCAACAGTACCAGTAGCACAGATCTACGCCACTGAAAACGAATGCACCGTCGAACAAGCCGTCCGCGAACTAGCCTACTTGCAAACCATTCTACCCCATCCTGCAAGCAGCAGCAGCACCCGCCCTCCTCTTACTCAACCGGCAATAACACCCCAAGTCGAGCCCACAACCGCCCCTGCAATCCTCCCGCCAATCGCATCCGGCCCTTCCACTCCCGGATTCCATCGCCGCCATGACCCCGCCTTCGTCCCTCGCCATCTCCACTCAAATCCCATATCGGACCCATCCGGCCACTTCCTCACAACTCTACCTCCCGTTCCCGGCAGGACAACCCAACCGCTCCCATCCAGTCTAGCCGACTGGAACGTCCTCCCTCCCCTCGAATTCCTCGACGGCGGCCTCCTCGACGACGGCTTCCTACGCGGCATTCCAACCCTAGCCAACAACAACCCCTTTACCAGCACCTCTGCTCAACATTCCGCTCGCTCCGAAATCGAAACCGCATTTCGCGATCGTGGCATCTCGGCGGGGACTACGGACCCGGCAGCCTATTCCTATTCCTATTCCACGGATCCGCGCCACCGCGACACCCCTGCCAGCGCTGTGGGCTACACGCACCCACGCCCGGTTCAAAGTCCCTTTCTTAACAACGGAGCTTATTCTTCCGCACGCACCACTCGCCGGCCCATAGGCATGCCGCCTCCCCCTCCTCCTCCACCATCATCCCACCCCTCGCACCCCATCCCGGCTTCCTTCCACGACGACGGCCCCAACGTGCGGCCAACCCGCCCCTTAGCCCCTCCAACTCGCCTTTCCCACCCTTCCCACCCCCGCGTTTCTTTCCGCGACGGCTCTCGCGTCCCCCCTCCTTCCTCCCCAACTCACCGCCCACCTCCCCCACCGTCTCCCCGTGGGCATAACCCCTCTCACCGTCACTCCTCCTACCATCGCTCCTGCCTCTCCGACCGAGTCGTCAAAGACGAAATGGGGACTTTTATACTTATCCCTTGGAAAGACGACGGGCGGGAAGAGGTTCTAGAGAGAGGTGGGTATGGTGGGGTAGTAGGGAGGGGTGGGTTACTGAGGAGGAAGGAGCTGGTTGTGGTTGAGATAAGGGTTGGAGAGGAGGGGAAGGAGGAGGAGGAGGAGGAGGAGACGGTTGGAGGGAAGGGGGAAAGGGCGTTGTAGGGAGTGGGATATGGATTTGGGAAAGGGGGGGGTTGGAATTATGGGGGAAGGGGTTGGAATCGAGTGAGTGAGGGAGGAGGAGAGACGTTGGAGGGGTTTATTGGTTTGGGGGAGGGGGGAGGTGGGGTTGTGAATAATTTGTTGTTAGGGAGGGAGAGGGAGAGGTGGAGGTGGAGGTGGTGGATCAGGGTTTGTGTTTGAATTGTATTTTGGATTTGCATTTGGAATCAAGCAAGGGTGGGATTTAAGGCCACGTTTCGGCCGGCCGGCGTTCAGCAGGGAGTGGGGAAAATCTAAGAAAATCGGAAAATTTGTTGTGTTTGTTAGGTACTATTCGTTAAATCGTCATCGCTGATTTCAAAATGCCAATCTTTCGTCCTTGAGGGACACCCATCCAAACCTCCATCTCCCCCTTATCCTAAGCCGCCGTATCCATTATCTCCTCCCCCCTCCCTCCCTCTCCCAGCAAATCCCTCGCCTCTTCCACCCCTCCCTGCAGCTCCAACCACCCCTTCGCCTTCTCGACAACCAAATCCCACACATCCTCAAACTCCCGCATCCTCTTCTCCAAAAACGCCACCACCAAAAGCGTCGCCCACTCCTTCCCCCTCGTCTTCTCCTCTCTCCCTCCACAAAACTGCTGCAGACTTTCGAAACCCAGAATATGCGCCACTTCCTCGTTCAGGTCCCAGCATCCTTCAAAGTGCTGCAATTCGATAATCCGATGAACCCTCTCCTCGTCATTTGTAACAAGTGTCCCCATATCCTCCAACTCGTCATCCGACGCAGGGGTCATTCTAGCCGACCTAGCCCTTGCCGTTTTATGATGTTCCCGTGGAACAGTGTTTCGTTCCTGCATTCCCCTCATGCCGAACACAGGAGACTTATCGGCCGGATCTTGCACCAGCGAGGCTTGCGGGAGGCTACATTTATACGAGCGCTGCATCGGCGACGTAGGAGCGCTAGGAGCTGGTGGGGGGGCTGGCTGTGCGTTTGCAACCGATTTCGAGGTCTCTCTAGCACAGTTGGAGACTTTTTGGATGGACCCGAACGCGGCAGATGGAGCTAGAGCGGGGGAAGACTGTTGTTGTTGTTGTAGTGGAGCCAAGTATGCGAATGGGGACGATCCATCCGTAGCATGGTCTGATGTTTGTGCTGAGCCGAAATACTGAGGAGAGGCAAGAGGAACTTGTCGCACGGCACCGAATAAGCCCGAAGAAGACCCGGGTTGCTGCAAGGACGCGGATCTTATGTTCCACTGCTGACGTCCCGACGTGGACTGAAGTGCTG
This sequence comes from Lapillicoccus sp., assembly GCA_965277795.1. Classification (GTDB taxonomy): domain Bacteria; phylum Actinomycetota; class Actinomycetes; order Actinomycetales; family Dermatophilaceae; genus Lapillicoccus. Next base: position 5,849,982 of record OZ255840.1, on the reverse strand, counting down.
GAGATCCGAAAGAGCCATGAGCCGGTGATGGGGCTGGCTGTCCGAACAAGCCAGATGTAGCCGCAGCGCTGGCAGATTCTTGTTGAGCACCAAGTAAGCTAGGCGTACCTCCAAACAATCTCAACGCGGATTTTCTGGTGGTTTGTGAAGATCCTTTGGCCGAACGCTTTGCTGCCGGCGCCAAAGCATGTCTATGGTACTCTCGTCCTGCAGGCGTTGAGCGCTGCCGTGCGAGGGTAACGAAGGGTTGGTCCGTTTCCATCGAAGTTGGAGAGTAAGCATTCAAGGTCGAGCTATCACTGTCATTGTCTTGGTGGCTTGCAAGTTCTCGTAACCTGTCCTTGTCTGCAATTTCTCCAGCATTGGCTTCCACCGCAACGAAGGAACACCACTTCCCTCCAACTTGGAATTCCACGCCTAGCTTGATGCCCTCACGCTCCACCATCTCGTCGAAACGACCGGGGAATTTGTCCTTGATCAGCACGCCGTTCTCGTCTTTAGCGTCGAATATCCAACCGCGCCCTTCTTCGAGTTCTTGAATTGCCTTTTTTGCCGCGAGTTGATGCAGCGTCTCGCCTGGCTGTGGTAGAATCTCTACCGGCATAGAGAGTTCAAGAGGTCCGTGGGGAGATGTGCCACGGAGTACAACTGACTTTGGTGTTCTTTGCAAAGCTTGAGGAGATATGAGAAGGTAGACCGTGGTCCGCGCAAATGGGAAAAGTGGAGGTATCCTGCTCGGCGATTGGAGAAGTTTTGGTGTCGTAATAGCCGGCAAATGGGTGTAACGATCCATGCCACCCATGTCGGTGCTGATAGGCTTGTCTTCGTGCTCAGTGTCAGCACTGGGGTCATAAAGAGATATTGGCTTTTGCTCCTGCTTGAATTCCTGTAAACTACTTTCTTCATTGAAAAGTAATTGAAGGCCATCAGTGACTTTCTCCACCATCTCGTACTCTTCGTCTTCGTCTATATTGGCCTCGTATTCGACCTCAAGGGTATAATCGGTGATGTGCGGGGATAGGCCTCCTTTTAGCATGCGCACAACCTTACTATCAAGTTTCTCTCGCTCACCAACACTCTGCGCAAAGCCGTTGCCAGCCCGTGCAATACCCTCAACAAGCGCATGGGAGACCGAGTCTCCAATACCCAGAGCAAAAATGCGAATGCCGCCTTTGCTTTCCCGAGTTTCCGTTTCCAGATAGGTGAAGAGCTGTCCCTGGTTCCAGATCTCACCATCCGTCAATAGCATGACCTCACATGGCAGGTCCTTGAATCGGCTCTCGACCGCAGCCACCATTGCGGCATATGTTTCTGTACCACCATAGTTGGCCTTGAAACCCTCTACGTGAGATATGGCCTCATCAAGCGTAATCTGACCGTAGGATTTGCTCCGCGTCCATAAGAACGAATGCGCCCTTCCGAAAGAGCAGATGTTGAATTTCACGCCAACAGGCAAAGACTTCAAGAAGACCTTCATGGCGGACTTCAATGCCGTCATCTTGGTTTGCATCGATCCACTCCTATCGACAACGAAGATAATCTCGGGCCTTGACGGAGGAAGAGAGAACTTTGGCACTAAAGTAACCATCAACGCACGCTGGTCTTTGATAGTACGATGAGTTTCCAGGAGTGCTGTTGGAACCCCTGTGTCCTTTGCCAGAACTATGAGCACGAAATCCTTGTCGAGCTGGGAAGTACCAAGAGAGAGTGTAGCAGAAGCTCTATGCATGGCCGGATCGTCTCTGGGGGCCGTAGAGGTAGTCCCCATCGTAACCGCAATCGGATGTGTTGGTGATTGGATGCTGCGGATGAATGACCCTTCAGGAACAGTGGCATCGACGGTGATCTTGATGCCACCCTCTTCTTGAGTTGTCGTACCGCGACCAAATATCCCGCTGGGGAGACTACCATATCTGGGAGCGATCCTTGTCGGGAGGGTGAACCGAGTGCCATCAGTTTCGGCGTCATGCTTCAGCTCTCCCACATAGGTTATCTCGACGGCCACTTTCCCGCCAGCAGGAATGTTGCCAAGCTTAGTAGAGAACACGTCGGCCGCCTCTGGTAATTGCTCGAGAAGACCGGCGGTCTCACCACGTGACACTGCTTCTTGGTAGACAGCGCGCGCTTTGTTCTTCTCCTTGACAAGACCATGCAGAACTCTGGATCCAATCCGACAGGTGAAGCTGACAACACTGACTCCATCGTAGAGCGGAAATGTGTAAATGCACTCTTTGATAGTGTCTTGGAGTGACGGATTAGAGAACACCTGCGTGAGGGTCGTCCGTGAAGTAGTCGACCAGATGGTTGTATGTGCTTCCAATCGAACTAGCGGGAGGTACTGTTTCGTAGCCTGGATCCAGTGGTTACCGGTCAGGGTTTGGTAGTAGCACCCGCAGAGAACGTGGTACGACATGCTGGCGATTGACCTTGATGTATTTCTGTACGGTCGTCATATATTTGTTTGCCTAGGTAATGTATGAAAGATGACTGAGTTGGAGGAGATGGTGCGATCAAATAGCAGAAGCCGATGATGGCTGCCTACCTGCTGCCTAGCTGCTGCCTAACGAGGCGTCTTCCAAGTGAAACGTCAACGTAGGAACAGCGCATCATCCAAGCAGCATCAAAGAACGGATTCACAAGCAAACGACTGCAACACGGACAGAGGGGTATATTCAGTTCGTGCGGAGTCATGATTACAGGGAGTCTTATCCTGCGTCGAGGAGAACTTGATGGAGACCCCGTGATCTACTGTACCGTATGGATGCACCAAAGCCCAAAGTAGTTTGCGCTGCTTCCGGCTATGAGGGCTCAGCTACTAAATGGTTGGCAACGCAGCTCAGCGAAATGGAAAAGGCAGCTTCTGCGGCCCAGTATCATCGACGCCGACTGAGCATTCATGTTTTACCTCAGTCTTCATAGTCATCTTCCATTATGCAAGCACAAGAGCTTCACAAATGATCCTATTAAAGCTTATGCGTGGAAGACTCTGGAAGGCAAGTTCCGGTAGAAGAAAGATTAAACGGTGAAATCTGTAAACACATATGGAACGTTGATTGCTTTCTCCATAGGAGAACCTCATTGTCGTTTCCTCCTGCCGTTTCTTGTAGGTCAAGTTATTCCAATGTCCGACGGACTTTTCTGCTGGGACGGGTGCTGCAGACTCCAGGGTCCATCTACATCGAGCGGCAGCCAAAAGGTATATACCTGTTGGAAGAATAGGAGCATAGCGGAGAAAATCATTGCTGGTTTGTCTTTACTTCGCTCCGATCTCTCCTTCAGTACTTTCTTATACAATGCAGAGGTGCGTAGAGCCCACGGCTGAGCTGATGCGGACTTCTTCAGAGCCACGGGAGGCTCAATCCCCTTGGTGCTTATTTACTTCTTAAAATGATCCTTTCCTGCACGCTTCACCACGCACGGAATATAGACATTGCGAGAGTGAACAGGATGACTGTGGCATGCAATTCACTCCTCGAGCACACTTTTATAGTAAGAGTAATTCAACATCTTGTTTCGACATCGTTCTCTTTTACCAACATCATCTACACGTTCTCATACACCTAGCAAAGTTCGTAATATTCTAGCACTTTATCGTTACTATACTTGTGGTCTTCGCGCAGGACTTCTCTACCCTTCGTTGCCACCATGGAAAGCTTTACAAAATGTACGCTCGAACCTGAAGTTCCGCCTTCAGCCGTGGATAAGCAGGCTAGATATTTCGAGGGTCTCCATCAACAGCTTCTCACTGGTTTGGCCGGCTTACAGAAAATCGTCAATGCCGACAATAAGATTGCAAAAGAGCTCGAGGCCGTTCGCCTGCTCACGAAGCACGATCATCCTGCGGCTACTGCCTTGTTGGAAGAAATGCAGCAAAATTCGAGATATTACCCGAACAAACCATACTTGAGTTGGCATGGGAACGATGATCATGTTGCTTGGCTTTGTGCCACGGGCGGTTATCGGCCGCTTATGTGCAGATGTTCTTGGTGTTCAGAGATGGTCTACAACTGCGAGGGTTATTTCCCTAAATGCAAACAACACGTGGTCTGCTATGGCTGTCTCCGCCGAAGCTTCACCTTAGCCACACGAGATGAGTCAATGGGGATCCCTGGGTGCTGTGACGAAGTCTTTGACATCAAGTACTATCCGTTCCTCTGCAGCATTCTCGGCTTTGCCATCGTGACGGGATATTTGCAAGCACGAGAGGAATACAACACAGATAACCGGACCTAATGTGCCACGAAAGGGTGCGGGATATTTATAGCACCCGATCGTATTAAGAATGGCAAGTTCGCGCGGCGCTTCGACTGTCAACGTTACACATGCACATGGTGTAAAGAGCCGGAACATCGTGAAAAGGAATGCGTCCTAAATGAAGATGAGCAAGCTCTTACAGACTTGGCGAAGCAGCGGCGCTGGCAGAAGTGCTTTCGATGCAGCCGTTGGATTGAGCGTGAGGAGGGATGTGACCATATGAGGTATACTCCTTTACTACTTCCTGTATGCGCTATCACTAATACTTAACTGTATTAGCTGCGAATGCCTCGCTGAATGGTGCTACACCTGTGGGGAGGTTTGGAAGACTTGCCACTGTGATGCAGAACCACCGAACGAGGATCAGCTGCGGTTCGATGACGATCAAAATGAAAGAATCGAGAAGAGGGCTTAGATGCGGAGGCAGGAAACTTGATTCTACCTCTCGACGACATTCAAAGAGAAACTATTGGGCTCTCGCGGGAGGAAGAAGATTTCGCTCGGACTCTCGCGATGATTGGCGAAAGTGAAAGGTTTCGGGGCTGGGCAGGAGGCGAGGTGCTCTCCCCAGAGGAAGAAGACTTCGCTCGAACTATCGCGATGATTGGCGAAGCTGAAGGGTTTCGGAACTGGAGCGAAGGCGGGACAGACGAAGGTACTGAGAGAGATGAAGATACTAGGGGAGACGAAGGTCCAGCGGGAGACGAAGACACCAGGGGAGATGAAGGTTTTATACATCTGGAAACTCGTCTCCCGCCAGTAATGCTGACTACGCCAATTCAACGCACATGCATCCACTCGGGAGGATTTCACATGGCCAGAGCACACCCAAGTGGACGATGTGTGTCGTGTGGGGAGATCAATATCGGCGCTGTCCAGTGCAATGACTGCGATATCATTGTTTGCAGGCTCTGCGCGGAAAACCCCGATCTCATTGTTAACTTTCTGGGTGGTGTGGACAGCGATGAAGCTGTTGCGGGTAATGACGGTACGTTACCAATTAACGAGCGTGGGAGATCAGGAGATGGGTCCTGACAGTAAGCTGGTGCGCACTGGTTTTGGTCTATCTCATGCTCGTTCGCAGACCTGTCCGGTCTCTAAATCCATAATAAATTGAAACGGAATAAGATAAGTGGTTGCTCAACTATGATGGAAGATTCTTGACGTAGGGTCTATGTTGCGAAACCGGGACCTCATCCTGCGGATTGTACTCGCATGTCAACTGATATCGAATTTCGCTTAAAGCCGCACAACAGCCGCGACTTCATTTTTACCGGCCACCATCACTCTGACCACCCGAGCCACCTTGCTACAAGTTTGAATCTTGATAATGCGCATCCCCATAGCTTAGGGTTGCCGAGATGTGACCGGGGAAAGGCGTTGCCGATGCTTCTGAAGCCGCCCCTTTTCCCCGCAATTAGTTGAATCCAGGCATATTTTGAGCCTGATTTGTGCTGCTCCTGGAAGTTTCCTTATAACGCTGATATGTCACGCTACCCAGCGATATGTTTGTGGATGAAAATGATATCTTTTGTCGGTCATCAGAGTCATTCGGGTTTGCCTGAGTATGTTAGCTGCTCTGGACGCTACGTCTAGCTACCGCATATAAATCCTCCCCCTTTTCTTCGCTATCATACCGCCGTTTTCCTAAGGCGCAATTGCTGATGCGATCTGCGGAAGAAACAGGCGGTCACGTCCGCTCCTGGCTGATGTTCCCTGATTTCTCTTTGTTCTCATAGGCTTAAAGAGCCCAGAGGAAGGCGGAAAGGGTTGGGACCGTGGGAGGGGCATTGGACACTCCCACTATCATTTCACTGCTACGCTCAAAATTTACAGTTATGTATTCGCTTTCTAAGGAACATACTAGCTCACCATCACCGGTTAACACCTTGATCATTTTTTGATTAATTCATTGGGTTATGCGTGAATGCACAACAGGTTATCCGTCATGTATTCACCTCCCTCGAATCAGTGTTGGGCACGCGTGAAGCGGCGGTGGCATCATCGGGGGTGGCACTAAGATTGTTGACTTCGTCGATTCATCCGCTTCCTTATATACTAATCTTACACTAGTCTGATATATCATACATCTTTTCCCAAACCTCTGATCTTGCACAAGCATAACACTCTTTGGACTCTCTGACTTCGAAAAGCGTTACCGCGATCTCATTGAAGTAAGTTACACCCAGCTTCAAATCTACTTGCTACTACCTCTATGAAAATACTTCTTTAAAGCGTCAACAGCTTTCATACCATTGAGGGTACACTCACTGCGATTCTTATACTCTATTTGCTCCTTTGCACCTTCGATCCAATCCTTCACAAACTTCTTGGTGCAACCAGACTTCAATTGTCAGTGTTGATTTTGTCTCAACAATATATCTCTGTGTTATCGCCATTATGAAAGACGGCCAAGATGCCCGCGACACAACTGCAGGCCACACTTCCGCTGATCTCACTCCATTAATACCAGCTCAACTCCTCGAAGATGATACGCTAGTGGCAAAGTGCGATTGGTGCTTGGAACGGATGTCTTATAGCGAGTTCTTCGTAACAGACTGTCATCATCCCGACTCTCACTGTGTCTGTTACCCTTGCATCCGTCAGGCGTTCCATCTCGCAGTGGAGGACGACACTGTGAGCGCGTCGCGTTGCTGTGGAACGCTTCTCAATATCGATGGACGCTGGTTGCGAAGCATTCTCGGACCGGAGCTGGTTGCAAAATACTTAAAGGCCTGCAACGGGGACGATGATGGAAACCATACCCGCTGTTCAGCCTGCTCGACGGTGATACCCTATTCATCAATTACCACCGGCACATTCGCCCAACGCCCCTCATGCAATACCGCGAGCTGTACCTGGTGTAAAAAGCCAGCGCACGAAGGGCAGGATTGCATCCTCAGCACAGAGGAATGAGCCACTAATGCGTTGGCTAACGCGCAAGGATGGCAACGGTGCTTCCGGTGTGCCCGTTGGATCGACCGAATTCAAGGCTGCAACCACATCACGTAAGTCCAAGGTTTTGGAACTCTGAGCAGTCCGCCGGACAAGCGCTGACGTTCAACAGCTGCGAGTGTAGAGCTCAATGGTGTTATATCTGTGGTAGGGTCTGGAGGACCTGCACTTGCAACGTCTTCGCTCCGGGCGCCGGCCAGATACTCCCCGAGGAAGTTGAGCAAGCAGCTGTAGATGCATATCAGCGACGGATGGAGTATGTAAACATCCAGGCTGGGCGTCAAGAAGCCTTCGAGAGATACATCGATGCGATCCGAACGCAGAATGAACTTCGAGAAACCGGTCAAGGGCATCCGAACTTTGCACGAGATGTCCTTCAAGAAGTGGGTCGAGGGTATCTGAACGCTGCACGGGAGGCTGACCGGGCACATTACCGGTGGCAGGCGGCTCAGCGTATTCGTGATGCTCTCAGAGCGTTGGTGTGATGCGCAGGAATGGCACTTTTGATGCTCAGTTCGCTATCACCGGTTACCCACACTTGCGCAACGGCGAGCCAGCCATGATTTTCGATAGACCAGGGGACCTTCTAGGGAAGACTGTGGATGGTTTAAGAAACATTAAATGGGGTTAGAGTTCACAGCTGGGAAGTGCTATCGAGGAGAACAGGTTTTAGATCAAAGACTTGTTTGACTTACCTACCGCCTTTAACGGTTTTTCTACCACTTGCAATGCATGTTTCCGTCGCGTCGCTTTAATGGATCAAGCTTTGACAATTGCAAAATGCAAAAAAGAGCGTTTGCGACGCCCACCTGAGATCTTAAGGTTGGCATGAAGCACGAAGCCGCTCTCAGCCTACCTGTCATTTACCTCGCTGCATCAGACACTCTGACTTCACTTCTTCACACCCTCCTCCTTACATTTCGGACAGGTTCTGAGAAAATAGAAAAGGTCAAACCGAAGACCTGAGAAAGAGGTACTTGAGGGAAGGCAATCACTGCTAAAGGGAGGAACAACGATGGCAATGACAACAATGAGGAATCTTCCTTCCTTCAGAAAGAAAAGACAGTTATGTTACTTGAGCAGCCACAGCAGCAATCAGCCCTCATCAAGACTCGGCTCGGTACGTGGATTTGGCAGCGTCATACCATATGACACTTAGCTAGAAGGACTTTACAACACCTCTAAAACCTACTTCTAAAGTGATGTTTCTTGCTGATGGAACGAGAATCAATGCCGCAGGCGTTGAGAAAATTAACCCTGGAGGTCTTGGTTGATAAAGAAGTCTCTAAATTACGCCTCTTCAAAGTATATTATATCCCTCAGCTCGACAGCAACCTCGTTTTCCTGGGTCTTCTTGAGTTTGCTGACCGCGACACTCCTTCCACTCGTCGTCTGGTCCTGGCTCTCAGAGTAACCTGACTCAAGGCTGGTTCCCCTTTTAGTACTGGCGCACGGGACACTGTCGGGGACAATGAGTGGCTGGAGATGTTCAACCGCGGCGACGAACTAATTATCCCCACTCAAAACGGATCCGTACGCTATATAAAAGAGGATATGGCGAGTCTGTCATGTCTCGGTCTTTCTCCTGGCTCTAGATTGCTGTGTTGGAAAACCCGGACCACGAGGTCGATGACATCTCTTGATAAAGAAAGAAGCTTTCGCGGCTGTGGAAATCGGATTTTCGACATTCGAAGAGGCGCTACGGGATGAGATGAAAGAGCGTGGGCTTCCCCTGAGAGAGATGTGACTTCACGCGCGCCAGCGATGACTCTCTCGAGGGGCCCGGCAAGATGCTGGAAGGGCTTATAGAAAAGCGGTCAAGAGCGTTCAGCGTTCCCCAAAAAAGCTGTTTGCCAGATACCTCAATAGAAATTAAAAAATCTGGCTTCGGACTGTAAGATGCAATCATCCCCATGCACGTGAAAACAGATACCATAGAAGCCCAAGCCCGAACACCATGCGCCCCATGATCATCCCCAACCGGCCACATCTACCAGACTTATTGCAAACAAATGCCCACAAACTCCTCCCGATTAATCGCCCCATCCCCATCCAAATCAAACTCCTCAATCATCGCCGCCAGCTCTTCCTCCTCTAGCCCCTCCCCCAGCTCCCTCGCCACTCGTCTCAAGTCCTGCAAATCAATCTTCCCTTTTCCGCCTTCGTCGAACAGTTCAAATGCTCGTAGTATCTCTTCCCTCGGATCCCGCGCCAATATGCGCTGCGACATGATATTCTGGAACTGGGCGAGCGGGAGAAGGAGACGAGTAGGGTGCGGGGCGGCGGTGTTGTTGTTGGTGGAGGAAGGAGGGTTTGACGGTACGCCGTGGGTTTGAAGGATGGATAGAATTTCGGATTTGGGGAGGTCGAAGCCGAGGGCTTTCATGGCGACTTTGAGTTCGTGGTAGTCGATGCGTTTGTCTTTGTCTAGGTCGAAGAGTCCGAACTGTGAGAACGTCGCGATGCTTGCATCAGTAGTTGTTTTATCAACTCCTAGAACGGCAGAGGGATGGAACGTACGGCTTCGTTTATCTCTTCCCTTTGCTCCTCTGTCAGCTCTGCTAGCTGGTTCTGACCTTCGCGCTCGATGCGCTCTTTTTCTAGTCTTTCGCGCTCTCGTTCTAGGCGCTGGGCTTCTCGTTGCTGTTGCGTTGTTGAGGCACCGAAGGCGGCGCCAACACTGCGATCGGGGAGTTTGCCTAGGTTGGTGCCGTAGGGCCTTGAAGGGAAGGAAGGGTGAGCCGTGGAGGATGCCATCGAGTTTGAGATCGATCAGGGCGCCCTAGCGCTGGTTATGGAAATTGTGGAGACAGATGCACCGAGTCGGACTTTGCGATGATGCGCAAGCAATTGCTTGATGGTCTACCAGTTTACAATAGACAATAAATTGCAGAGGACGCGACGGGGGGACGTGACTTCTCGCGTTGACAGCGATAGCGGCGGCACTAACCTCGGCTCGTCCCGAATTGATCTGCGAAGCTAACAGCCATCGTCCGTGCCCTGCGTGCATCCCCGCCGTGATGTTCCTGAGCTTCATCTGATCCTCGAGGCTTGAGTTGGTCTGAAGCCAGTCGTCAGTTGGCTAGCTTCAATCTGATCCACACAATGACGACCGTGCTCGTAATCGGAGCCACTAGAGGCTTAGGAGCTTCCCTAGTGAAGGAATACGCTGAGCATAGCAAGAACTTTGTTTTTGCTACGAGTCGTTCTGAAGAAGCGCCCAAATCCAGTCAAAACGTATCCTATGTTTCTGGCATAGATGTTGCCTCCGAGTCGGCCGGAGCCACTCTTGTCTCTCATCTCAAGCCCGCAAAACGCTCTCTGGATATCGTGATCATTACAGCAGGATACTTCGGCACAGAGTCCTTCGACGAGCCAAAATGGGCAGACGAGATCAAGATGTACACCACCAGTGCCGTCGGGCCCGTCTTTCTGGTTCATCACCTTATCAAAGCTGGGCTGATGCAGGAAGGGGGTAAGATCATACTGGTGAGCTCCGAGAGCGGAAGCATCACATTGAGGCATGAGTCGGAAGGGGGGGGCAACTACGGCCATCATGCCAGCAAAGCCGCTTTGAACATGGTAGGGAAGCTGCTAAGCTTGGACCTAAAGGAGAAGGGAGTTGCTGTAGGAATAGTGCATGTCAGTCATTGGAAGCGTAGACAATCTAAGTAAGCTATGGATGACTGACAAAGGAAACAGCCAGGGTTCATGCGTACGGAAATGACGAAAGGGTTTGGTTTCGACAAGTTCTGGGATGACGGCGGTGCTGTCACACCTGATGAAGCTGCCACTTCGCTAGTTAATTTCATTGAGAAGTTTGACGTGAAGAGCACCGGGGAGTACTGGGCGCCACGGGGTCCACGGTAAGCCGCAGTCGCGATGCTGTATCTGCGCTTTCCCGAGCCTTACTAACCCTGTTCAGGGATATTGGGACTGCGGAGGTGGTTTTGGGAAAGGGGCTACCAACTCCTCTTCAGCTTCCTTGGTGATAGAATGGGGGACGGCAAACGGGTAGACGACTTGACGAATAACGACGAATTCGATGTTCTAGAAACACAAAGCATCAACGTAGACTGATCAAGATTCCAAAAAAGCATGTAGATAACGTGCAAGTAGCTAGTTCCCAGCTTCACTAGGCTCCTCAGGCGTTTGGTTTGCCAGCGATACCAGGTCTGGTATTCCGTGTGGTTCGGAGTAAACCGGGGCAGAATGCGTCCGTACTCCAGGCAGCAGTTGTGGCTTCAGCACATGATGAGTCCGTAGAATCCTCCATAGCAGAGTGTAGCGGTCTAGACCTCCGCAGAACCCTGATACGAAGCCGACATGCGGTGCTAATTGGAGGACATTCGACGGTGTAACTGTTTCGCGAAAGTCATCAGAGTGTTGGTGCCTAGAAGTTCCTAGCCACTGGGAAGATCCGAGTCCGGTGTTCTATTGGCCGACTAGCGCGGCACTAGCCGGAATGATTGACACTTCAACCTCCCCCATTCAATTCTCGCTTTTGCCGTACCAGAGCGCGTGTCTGACTTCTACCCTTCCTTCCCCATCCTCATTTCGTCCTCACCTTTGCACTTCAGCTTTTGTCGTCGAGCGCATTCGGGTCTCGCTCAGTCGATATTTGTGCATACACCATCCTTAGTGCTGGCCGCAAACATACTTCAGCGCGTCCTGCGGCGCGGATCTCGAAATCGTTCTCACGTATCTCACTGTCATCCCTCTCACCTTACCGGGGCGCATGACGAATTAATACTAATACCTCTCATCAACCAATCTCTTGTATCACAAAACATCGGCGAAGATGTCTTTCGGGTTCGGGGCCAACAATAACCAGAGCCAGAATACCGGGTTCGGGGGGTTTGGGTCAAACAATAACGCAGGAACAGGTAGGTCTGATCGCATTCTCTCTTTGTCTTGCCGTCAGTCGCGAAGGTTGCCGAGCTTTCCAGACCTTGCAACACTTCGAGGCCGGCTCGAGGCGTTGTCTCGGTTCAATATCTAATGCGCCAATTCTCGCATCTTCTAGGCTTTGGGCAGCAACAGAACACAGGATTTGGCAGCGGAACTACCAACACTGGCGATGGACTCTTTGGAAACGGAGGCAATTCCAGTGGCTTCGGTTCTGGTGGTACGTGCCGAGATTGACCATATATGGAGAACGCTCGACGGCGCTCGAACGTACCCGACTTCTTTACCTCCATTCCGAGGGGCCCTCAAAATCATTTGCGCTGGCACTGTATCTTGGTCTCATCGTATCTGCTTATCCCGTCCTTGACACGTTTGCTCTCCGACCACTTACGATGGCTTCTGAATCGCCGCCGGCTGCCAGTGCAGAGCACAAACAGGCCAAGCCGGACAGTCCTGAGCCGTCACTGACTAACGTTTTTTATACTACAGGCTTCGGCACCAACCAAGGGTCCTCTCCATTCGGCGCCAAGCCTGCTTTTGGTGCCGCCACCACCAGCGGTGGCGGTCTGTTCGGCGGCAACACTTCCACCGCTGGAGCATCAACCGGCTTCGGCGGCTTTGGAGGTACTAACAACACTACGAATCCCACCTCGGCCTTTGGCAGTAACACTAGCAACACTGGCGGGGGACTTTTCGGCAATGCAGCCACCAAACCAGCCTTTGGCGCTGGGACGACTTCCGGGGGAGGTTTGTTTGGTGGTGGCAATAACGCTTTTGGAGCGACGAACAATCAGACCACTAGTGTCTTCGGTACGCCCCAGAGCACGGCATTAGGTGGTAACAATCTTGAATGTCAGGGCACGGGCAGTACGCCGTTCCAGGCCTACACAGAGAAAGAGGGCTCAGGGAGCACGCAAACCAATCACTTCCAAAGCATAAGTTTCATGGCCCCTTATGCAAAGTTTTCCTTCGAGGTAAGTGACTTTAATCTGTTGCCTGCGCTTCTCTGACCCATTGTAGGAATTAAGGCTTGCGGACTATAACCAGGGTAGGAGATTCGGCAATGGAAGTGGCCAGGCTGGTGCCTTCGGTACAAGCACAGGATTTGGAGGCTTCGGAACAGCAAGCGGTAGTGGATTTGGCAGTAACACCAACAACAACAACAATCCCAGCAACAGCCTTTTTGCTCAAAATACCACTAATGGCTCACCTTTCGGAGGTGCCCAGGCATCAGGTACCAGTTTCGGTTCCGGTACAACCGGTAGTGGGCTCTTTGGTGCTAAGCCAGCAACCGGAGGCCTGTTTGGTAACACATCCACATCATCTCAACCTAGTGGCGGCCTCTTTGGAAATACCCCTTCGAACACTGGATTTGGCGCTGGAACGAGCACAGGGTTTGGCAGCGGCGGCAATACGGGTGGTGGTCTGTTCGGGGGCGCGAACAACCAGCAGAAACCTGGTGGCTTTTCGTTCGGTGGCACTACAAACACAGGAAGCACTGGTGGTTTTGGCACTGGGACCGGTGGTTTTGGCAACACTAATACCACCAGTGGCTCTGGTCTTTTCGGCGGCACTGCCGCTACGTCTTCGCCATTCGGAGCTCAGCAACAGCAGCCAGGTGGTACCTCAAATCCATTTGGTGGTTCTTTCGGCTCTACTCCGCAAACCCAGAACCAAAACCAGAACAACACAGGCTCTTTGTTCGGTGGCTTTGGCGCCAATCAACAGTCAAAGCCAGGACTGTTCGGGACGACTCAGAGCACGAACAATACAACTGGCGCTGGTTTGTTCGGGTCTAACACCGCGGGCCAGCAGCAACAATCCAACGGTGGCCTCTTCGGAGCTAATAACGCTAATCAGGGTGGTAGCACGCTTTTCGGTGCCCCAAAGCTAGAGAACACTGGGACGAGTCTCTTTGGCGGCGCCAATCAGAACGGCACTTCCAACACAGGGACAAACCTTTTTGGAGGATTCGGCACAACTCAGAACCAACAGAATCAGTCGAACGGACTCTTTGGCAACAACAGCCAGCAGCAGCAGAAGCCAGGCTTGTTCGGAACGACAAATCCGAGTGGCACCGGGACCAGCCTTTTCGGGAACAACACTACGAATCAACAGCCGAGCAGCAACTCCGTCTTCGGCGGTTTGGGGAACAACAACCAAAGTCAGCAACAGCAGGCTGGAAGCGGCTTTTTTGCCAACAATAATAGCAACAATAACAACTCCTCGAGCTTGTTCGGGGCAACTCAACAGCAACAGAATGCTCTGCAGCCACCGCCAGCTCTAACAGCTTCGTTGACAAGTGCTGCCCCCTACGGAAGTGTTTCCATCTTCAGTGGCCTTCCGCCGCCACCGCCGATGAGCGTGGGACCAATTGCTACACCGATTTCAATTGGCCAAAAGATCAGAAAGAGTGCAATTCTGCCGCAGTACAAGCACAACCCAAGTGCGGCTACTCGCTTGATAACCCCACAGAAGCGAGGTTATGGATTTTCATATTCCACATACGGCTCGCCTTCTAGTGTATCCAGCAACGTAAGCACCCCTGGAGGCTTGAGTAGTAGCTTGCTGGGTGGTAGTTTTGGTCGAGGTCTTGGGAAGAGTCTGTCTACAAGTAACCTGCGCCGCACATTCGATAGCGACGCCGATAGTATCCTTTCCCCTGGGGCATTCTCCGCTGGAAGTTCCCGCTACTCTAACTCGGGTAGTTTAAAGAGACTCACGATTGACCGATCTCTACGGACTGACCTTTTCGGTAGCCCAGCCGTTGCTGCGTTACCGAGTCCAGACAAGAGCGATGCGTCAAGGCAGCCTGGTATTCTGAAGAAGAAAGTCAGCTTCGATGCCAGTACTATCGGGGGTAGCAATAGTCAAGACAGCGGTATGAGTAATGGTGTTACGAATGGCTCATCTGATCAGGCTGAGGCTGGCAACGCTACCCCGAGCGCACAAGAGCAGGGCTTCTTAAGATCTTCATCCCGACCGAAAGGTCGATCGAATGGCGTGAGATCAAACGGGGCTTCAGCACAAGCCGAAATGGAGCAGGTCAGGGGTAATGAACTCGCCGTGGTCCATGAAGATGGCTCACCAGAGCCAGCAACTACCCATGCTTCTTCAAAGTATTCGTCACACTCACAGGCCGACCCAGCACCTGGTCAATACTATACGCGGCCTTCTCGGGAAGAGTTGAGGAAGATGCCTCGTGATCAGCTAAAACAGATCTCCGGGTTCACTGTTGGACGCGAGGGCTGCGGAAATGTTGTATTTAACCAGCCGGTGGATCTCACGACGGTTGACCTTGACAACATCTACGACAACACCGTCCTTGTCACTACGCGATCTCTGACAGTGTATCCTGATACTTCCAAGAAGGCTGCTCGCGGGGCAGGACTTAACGTACCAGCAACTATAACGCTCGAAAATTCGTGGCCTAGGGCGAGAAATAGGAGAACTCCAACATACCAGACGGCCGGCCCCGAATTTGATAAGCATGTTGATAAGCTCAGAAAAGTGGGCGGTACCGAATTTGTCAAGTATGATAAAGATACTGGCGCTTGGGTATTCAAGGTACCCCACTTCACAACCTATGCCCTGGACTATGATGACGCAAGCGATGAAGAGGACTTGAACAACAGCACCATGAGCGCCCCTCCGGATACCCCAACCCCAAAGTCTCGCACGCCAAATAGTCGTTTTACTCCTATGCCTACCGTATCTCAACAGCATTCTTCCATTTTAACAGAAAGCCTATCGCAGATTAGCTCCGGTCCCGATGACACTTTCGAGTTCAAGAGGAAGAAGATATTGCCCGGCGCTTTTGATGAGCAAGCTCTGTTCGAAGAGGATCACGAGATGGGCGACATGCACAATGAGGAAGAGTCTTTTTTAGATGAGCGCTCGGTCGTTTCGCCCTCCGAAGAGGGCGTTGACGAGCCGAGCGAAATTGAGAATGAGGCCGGTGAGATCGAAGATGGATCAATCATCGTTCAGGACGACGAGATGGATATGGTGGGGTCGTACCCGACCCAGGAACTCCCAATGGATGACGGAGACGATCGCTCTCTTGTAATCGAGAGTCCTTTCAAGCCAAGATCAATCTTGAAAGCTAGTCAGCATCAGAACCTTATCACATTTGGCACCCCGGGAGAATCAAGATTGCATATCAGTGAAGATTGGGCCGAGCAGCTGCAGCGAACCATTAGTCCCAGGAAACAAGATAGGCGAGCTCTTCGTGAAAGCCAGGCTCACGTCTTGGAGGACAGGGACACGGACCAGAATGATATACCCAAGGCGGCTACAAGAACCGGCGCCGGTTCGAAGGGGATTGCGACGAGTATCGATCTGATGAACTCCTTGTTTGGACAGGAGCAAGCACGAAAGAGCGGACGGGGTGTCAAGCAAGTGGCGACGGGCAAGGGCTTCGAGGTTTGATCACTTTCCTTATTTCTATTACAAAGTTTTATTTCACGACGGATATAAGCGTAACATACGGGCATGTCGTGGAATACATTCATGTACTTAACAAAACAATTTGATAAGAATGTAAGCTAAGTTATGCTCTACCAGTGGCCCTATCCAAAGAAATCGAAAACCTACGACGGTGATGAAAGTGAGATGTCTGACCTGGATCAACAATTCCACGAATCCTACAAGCCCACCTGGGGTCCTCGATCGACGCTGCTGTACGTTATGCCAAGCAATGGTGGCCTGAATCAAAGCCGCCCGAGTCAGACAAACGGTGTAATCATCGATCAGACAACATCTCTAGTATCTGCAGGAAAGGACATCAGGTTTGCCAAATTTGCCATAGTCACTCCGGTAAGTTAAAATCTTGTCACTTGGCTTCTTCACACTGCTGACCAGGTATTCACCAAGTCTATTCTGGAGACCCTTGTCTATCAGCGGACCAACACCAAAGTCTCACTTGACGACACGGTACCCTTCGCAAAGTTGCAACCCTTTCCTTTCGACGAGGTTGCCAAGCTCGTACACGTCAAATCCTCTGATGAGACGTGCGTCTGGGTACTCGCACACATCCTATTCGACGAGTACGATGATGACATAAGTGCGAGTGTTCCGGCTGCTGAGAGGTCTAAGTATGAGCAGCGCATCCGTAAGGACCGTCTGAGCCGTTTCTGGCAGCAGCTAGTTGCTGAATCCGCGAAACGAGCTGTTACCGCTGCGCCGACACCCGAAGAGCGAGCCTTGGCTTTCCTGTCTGCCCACAACGTCGCGGATGCTTGTGGTACCCTCATTGATGGCAAGGACTTTCGGTTGGCCACCCTTGTGGCGCAGATCGGTGGTGATACTATTATGCGTGAAGACATGTCAACCCAGATCAGTCACTGGAGACGACTTAGTATGCTGTCTGAGATGACCGAGCCGATTCGAGCACTGTATGAGCTTTTAGCTGGGAACGCTTGTGTGTGCGAGGGAAAGAAAGGGGCCTTGGAAGATCGAGCATCGACTTTCGTTATCAGCGAGAGGTTTGATCTGGATTGGAAGAGAGCTTTTGGTTTGAGATTGTGGTACGCAATCCGTGCGGAGGAGCCCATCGAAGTCGCGGTCCAGAAATTCATCTCGGATCTCGGCCAACACGAGAGGAAGAAGCCACTGCCGTGGTTTTTAGAAGAGTCGTTGGGTCAAGATCAGGCCCGAGACACAGAGGGAGGTCGTGAGGATCTTCTCTGGGGTCTCTTGAAGCTGTATGCCAAGTCGAAGGGTTCGAGCGGGCCGATCAAGCTAGCAGACGTGATTATGCCGCAAAATGCAAGTAGGAACCCAATCGACTCACGACTTAGCTTCCAGCTGTATCACGCTCTCCGTACGCGCTTCTCCAACGACCGCAGCGGCATCGAGGTTTCGTCCGAGAGTGCCGACCAGCTTGCTTGGGACTTTGCTGATCAGCTTGATGCCGCCGGCGAATGGACCTGGTCTGCATTCGTGCTTCTCCATCTTTCCAACGGCGAACAGCGTCAGAGAGGTCTGCAGTCTCTGCTCGCTCATCACGCCTCCGCGATCGGTGATCCCGCCTCCGAGGTTTTCAAGACCTTCGTCGAGGAGTTCAAGATCCCCGAATCCTGGATTTGGGAAGCCAAAGCCCTTCACGCTCGGTCAGTCACGCAAGACCATGTTAAGGAAGTCGAGTTTCTGGTCAGAGCAAAAGACTGGGAAGAGGCTCATAAGACGTTGTGTCGTATTGTTGCACCACGGGCAATAATCGAGCAGGACTACGCAACGTTGCAGGAGCTACTCGTTGGGTTTGAAGGTAAACAGTTCGTCCAAGATTGGGGTTTAGGTGGTCAAGTCTACGCGGACTTTGTTCAGCTCGTCCAGGGTGGGAATGCACCGGGAAAGAGCGACATCATACGGAGATTGTTGGGCGCGTTGCCGGCTATGGTGAAGGAGAGACCAGGAAAGCTCGGGTTCGTGGAAATGGTTGCTGTGCAGGAAATGAGTGGGGTGGTTGGGAAGGCGGTGTTGGAGGGTAAAGAAAAGGTAAGCTCTCACTTTGGATATTACATCTCCCACGCAAAGGTCGTCTGCTGACGATACTCCAAGGACATCGAGGGTGCGAGAGTCTTGCAGTTACCGTTGACGGAAGACGCGCATCTGAAGCATACGGTGGATTTGGGCTTGAGGTATTACCGGGCTGTCATGGCTGGTGGTAAATAAGGGGTTTGGAGATGTAGTTAGTGTGTCTCTTGACGATGGTCTACAGTGTCGATTTTCCGTCAGGCATCCATTTATACTGTGGGCCTTTGTTCGCGGTGGTGTTTTACAATGGTTAGCGTAGCATGGCAGGAATAGCAGAGCGTAGCATAGTGTAGCGTAGAAATCATGAACCCATGGGGAGGTTCACAGTGGGAATCAGTTTAGCATGCATGAGCTGGCTTGATTTGTTCAGCTCTGATAGCAGTCACCGTTGTCGAGCGACCCCTTTTCGTCTCAATGTAACATGGTCAGCCACCTCCGTTGTAATAGTTGTTGCACCCTCCGCGTCTGCGAGCTAGATATGCTCAGATGACCTTAATTAGCACCGGTAAAGTGCAGAGATATAGAGCAGAGGCGAAAGGGTGTAGTGGTTTTAGTACTGACAGTTAATAGTGAGTGACAAGGCAACTAGGGAAATACTACGGCTATGGAGAATTTGAAGGTCTTGGTCAGAGCTGATACTTGAGAGCTCGATGGGTTGAAAACGGTTTCTGTGCATCTAAAATCAGTATTGAATCTTCTAGATGATGCTAGAGTATCCCAGAGTATATCCAGATCCAAAACGCCCAATACTCCTGTGCGTCGCCAATATCGCGCTCCAAAGTTGGCTTAAAATCCCCCTCTTAAAGATTTCTCTTCTGGTACCCAACGCGTGAACAAATGCCTAACCTCCAAAACGACCCAAAAGACGCACAGCAGCTTCATTGTCTAACAACACCAACTCAAACCCCTCTTCCGCCAGCACGAGTCGCTTCTCTGCTTGTGCAAGCTGCTCCCGCACCACAGCCATGTGTTCCCTCGCCTTCTGTACCTTCTCATCGGCATCCGCAGCACGAGCTTGTGCGTCCGCCTCCGTGGATCCGGGCCCAAAGGTATCGGTGCTAGAACCCGCCACAGGACCTGCACCTCGGTCATCGGCCAGATTTACAGCCTCCCAGTCGCCACCCCATGGGAGGCGGACGTCCTCCGGAGGCACAATGTCGCGGAGCTCTCGTAGTCGCCGCGAACGCGTGCAGTCCCAGCAAGCCAAAAGATCGCAGTCATAGCATGCGAAATGGTATAGTGGGGCGTGCCATTGGCAGACTTGGCATCGTGAGGATCCGGAATGGCGGTACCAGGCATTTCGGTGCATGCAGTTTCGCTGTTCAGGGGTTGGCCCAGGATATGTGTGGACGACATCAGTGGGTTGAGTACCTTGGGCCGGGATGAGATCGGTTCTCTGTTCAGCTTCGGAATCCGCGAGAGGGCCATGCTCACCGGATGGCCCGCCGTTTTCTTCGTTGCTGTCGGGATCCTGCCCTTCCCCAGCGATGCTATTGTTGGCATCATCGACGTCAGGTTCGTCCCGATCTTGCACGTCATCGTCATCGTCGAATTCCGAACCAAGATCATGGTTCGTATTGCCGCAGAAGGGGTGGTGAGGTGGAAGATCTGGACGAGGCCAAGGGACGCCACAAACATAACACCACTCTGCTCCACAAAAGGCGCACCTGTAGAAAGGTAAGTTGGGGTTTGTGCAGCAGACATTACACCTGCGGATAAACTCACGTCATGTGGTTACAGCCGTCGTCACGCTCAATGACTCGGCCACATTTACATCGTCTCCAGCCGTTTTCCTCGACTGCCTTCCACAGTTGCGTCTCCTCCTCAGCAACGATGCATTTGTCCATGTGGACTTCCTCCTTGCAGGCAACACAGGTATAAGTGTTGCACTCTTCGCATGCTGCAACCCCATGTAATATGTGAGTCGCGGGCAGGAACTTCTGGCAAGCTCGGACGTGGCAATATGTGCGGTCGGTGCACCGGTACTCGATCTCCTTCTCTTGATACTTCCGTACACATGCTTCATCCAGCATAGACCTGACTTCTGCGAGCTCAATAGTTTCACAACACTCCGGTGGATACGAGATCTCCTGCTTTATAGCCATGTTGAAACGCGCCAGCACACAGGCTCGGCATATAGTATGCCCGCATCGAAGTATTTTGTAATCAAGAGGACCATTATTTTCGAGGCACATAATGCAAGGCCGCTTGAATACCAGAGGAATGGTTGCAATAGTAGTGATTTCTCCTTCGTCGGAAGATGACTGGATAACGTTCAGCGATTGCTCCAGACTATCGACTTCCCGCACAACGATCGACGAGATATGTTGCCTGACTGCATTCAGAGCTGACCAATCAAGTCCCGAGGTCCCGCTGAATGTCAATTCTATCTGCAGTGTCTCATGTACTGAACCAGGATCTGGCGTCGCCATCTCTATGACAATGATGCGGGCGGTATGATAGAGTCGTTGAAAAGAATCAAAGAAAGTGTTGTATTGATGGAATCAAGCGTAGTGTCTTTAGAGATGTAATTGCATCGAGTCTCGAGGGGTGATGGAATAACACATAGAGATCTAGGAAAATCTGTGCTGCACTGGAGATATCACAGCAGAGAAGGTCCGAGCGATGGAACGCAATTCCGGTGAATTCTTGATTAACTCATAGCAATCTTGTGAATTCTTTTGAATATGGTGTTGACAATCTCAAAGCCTCGCTGTACGATACGCAATTCCGCAAGATGCCCAGACCACATTGTCACCCTTATGAACCTGTGAAGGACATTGAGAACCTTGTCACCCAAGTTCTGCTTCGCTGAGTCAACCAAGAACGGAGGACAAAGAACCACTAATTTGCTGTAGTGACTCATGTTAGAGACCTTGGAGCAGGCTCGTGATCGATCGGTTGGCAGGTAGCGCTTCCACAGCCATACCAGCAATAGTATTGGAACCATTCATGAATCCTTTCTGACCCCAAAAAAGTAGTTTCCCCATTTTTCTGACCCATTGATTGTTTTCCAGCCGAATCCTGGCATATACACCACTCCCATAGCCCTCACTCCGCCTTCGCTTCCCCACCCCGGCTGGGCTTGAAACCAGGTCCTCAATTCCTCTTCGTTTATGTACTTCCCCCATTCATGTGTACCCCTCGGCACCAAGCGCACGATATCTTCCGCCACGACCTTCGTAGTAAGCCAGCTAGTCCACGTCCTCGCAATTGTGCTCAGGACGAGCCAGCCTCCTGGTTTGACAAACGGCAAACAAGAGGCGAGAAAATTTGCAGGATGGGTGACGTGTTCGATCACTTCGAAGAGGCTCAAGACGTCATATTGCTCCTGTTCACTTTTGGGCGGTGATAGTGCTTCTATCGACTTCTCTAAATATATCAAACGCCCAGATTGCTGCAGTAGAGGATCTTGCCGGGCATGCGCCTTCGCTATGCTAAGAACGTCACTGCTTGGATCGATACCCGTGACGCTTGCTGTGTTGGGAAGACGAGCAGCGGTCTCGGCGAAGATACCGCCTCCACAGCCAACATCGAGGTAACGAAGTTTGCTTGTCGGAGCCGGTGTGGACTGAGAAGACAGGCATGAAGTAATGAAATCATGACGATGGGGATTCATAAGATGGAGTAGGCGCGAGGAGCCGTGTGGATCCCACCATGTTGAGGCCAACGCATTGAAGTGCGATACTTCTGTAGGATCGACAGAGGACTTAGTGGAAGAGCTGTGGCGGACATGATGTGGCTTGGGTAGGTAGAGAGACAGATTGCGGATACTGGTCGATCGCATGGCCATACTGGGCACCCTCTTAGAGTGTAGACCACCAGATGTTGCTAGTCAATAGCCAAATTCCAAGCTACCCCGACCTGCGGTACTTCCTCTGCAGAAAGAACTACCTTGAGGTACATCGTGGATACTGCAGCGTTCGTGGAATCTTCTGACGTTTCCATGGGAGTTGGAAAAGAAGCGGCTAGTCTTATTAGGGGTTAGCTTATCCGCAGCGCTAGCCATATCAGGCAATACCTAACAAGCTTCGTGGACGACAACCAAACCACGCCTACGGTACTTGACCAACACCACCACGTTTGAGCCGACAACGCATTGCTGAGTTGTGTGCTCTGACTGCGGGAACGGATCGCGAACTGGATAAGGCATCTTAATGGACAGCGAAGTAGTTCTTTCTGTGCAAGTATAAAAGCAATGGATGCCCTTCTGGTTGCAAATTAGCTAGAAGAGATATTCGCTCTCTAGCAGTTCGATGACGATTCATCAGTCCAAGAAATTCAAGTTACAGTGTTTCATATCTCTCTACTCTTGTGCATGGCTCTCGTAGTTCCGTTCATTCCCTTTCATTATCATCATTGCCCAATCTGGACGACTGACTCAACAAGGAACTTGTAATCCCACCAACATACGCTGAAAGGATTGAACTAATGAAGCTGAGTCTGTTTTAATTTGGAATCACGCCTGTTGGCTGTTAATAAGACCTAGTTCTGTGCGATGTTCCTACTCTTCAGCTATCAAGTCGTTGGTTTCCCCCAAGCTGACCCTTACCTGACTCGACGTCCACGGAGTAGGCCAGCCTTAGATTCAATACCAAGGAACAGATACCTTCCGCAGTAAAAACCCCAAGGCCTCTGGATGCAACGCTTTCAGTTCAACACACAAAGCGATCCGCCCATGTTATGGTCGTTGTGGGCCTACCTCGCCTCTCGCGAGCGGTCCTTGAAAGTCTTCGCTAGGCTGCCACCCATGTGGACCAAATACGCCCCTGTCAGTCACGGTCAAACCATCGTTAGCTGCTCAGTATCAGAGTACCAGCGTTAGCCAACTAGCCATGCCCTAGGGGCGGAGCAGCCTTACGATGAAGCCTTTCCATTTACGGCCTTTATTGCAAAGCCTACTTTGGAGCACTCCGCAGCGGCATAATGTACTGAGCACATGGTTCTGTCAACGGTTTGTTTTTGGTTTTTCTTCTCGCAAAAACTGCGCCTGGAGAGCGCCTGACAGTGGTATAAAATCTCAGCATGATCGTTCCTTCCTCATTTTTCCCCAAGAGTATTTCACGATAACTATTGCATCTACTTCTATAACAAGAAAAACTCCTCTCTAATCAGCAACCGCTACCATCACCTCCTTTCCATTAACAAATTCGATCACAAAATGGCGATAACCAGATCCCAAACCGCGTCCCAAGCAAGCGCCACGAGGGTCGCCAGGGCCACCAGCACAGCAATAGTCCGAAGACAAGGCCCTGCCAGAACAGCCACCCCCACCGCTACCACCACCACCAATCCCCCACGGCGCCTCCCCCGGATAATCCTCCGCCTCGGCCCCCCTCCCACCCCCGCCGAAGAAGCCCTAGCCATAGCCCGCCATAACCGCCTCGAGGGCCGCCCGTACATAATCCTCCGCCTCGGCCCCCCTCCCACCCCCGCCGAAGAAGCCCTAGCCATAGCCCGCCACAACCACCGCGAGGCCGCCTCCCACATCATCCTCCGCCTCGCTCCTCCACAACCACCCGCCACTCAAGAAGAACTCCGAGCTACAGCTCGCCCAGGGGGGCGCCCGCATATCACGCTCCGTATGGGGATTCGTCCGACGGCTGCTGAGGAACTCGAGGCAGTGGCACGGCATGATCGCCTAGTAGACCGTGTGGAGGGTCGCCCGCATGCAATGCTCCATGTGGGACGCTCTTCTCGTGTCGCTAATGGGGAGGGCGGACTTTGGTGCGGTGGGGGGCGGTGAATGCGCGCCGGGAGGGCGTTGGCTCGCTTTCTAGATGGTCGGGGGTAGATGGTGGATACGTGGTGGATGGGAGGCTGGAGGGCGCCTATGTACTATATGGGCGTTGGACAACAGATATCGTTAGCGGACACTTTCTAGACGGAGGAGCCTCTTGCACGATTTTCCTTCCATCGGCGTTCGGGGGGTGACATACTTGTATACTCTCTTTTTGGGTGCGATATAGTACCGTGGGGTTCTCCCGCAGCCTTTCTTTTCTTCTTTGTATATTACCTTTCCTCTATACTTTATACATTACCTATAAATACTAAACAATTACTACACTTATACAGCGTCATGCTCAGGAGACATACACACCGGGAGCCCTTCGAGCATCTGAAGTGAATAGCATTACATTTACTCTATAACGCAGTCATAACCCAGCCGCATATACGAGCTGTTAGTGAATATATCCCAATCTACTATTGCATCATATCTTCGATGACATACGCTACTGCTGTACAGCTCCGCTACCACACCGCCAATTCCAGACGCAGCTCCCTTCACTCCGTGGCCACCATTTCCAAGTATATACCAGCGCTTTCATTCACCCACTATTATCCACTATTAGCGCCGGATCTCTCATCCAGGGTTACACAACCCTATCAATCATGTTTGCTTGTACGATCGCTGCGCCAGACGTCGGTGTGAATATCCTCTTGTGAGCGATTGAAAGAGTCATATATATGTGTGACCATTGGCCTTTGCGTTTGTCCGGCCTATATAAACCGCCGCAGTTTCGTGGCTTTCCTCTTGCAACCATCTCTGCCAACACACGCCTCAGACATCTTGCACATTGGAATCTGCACAGCATTCCAGACATCAGTCAAGAGCCTTTGGTATCCTTTATCTCCAACTCAGCAGATATAATTCGAACAAAACCTTCAAGATGACTGCCTCATCTTCCACAACCCCTATGACAGGGCGCAGAAGGAGCAGCACCCAAGGGATCCGAAAACGGGCTGCTATCCCTGGCGGCTCAGATTCGATGGCCTACCTGCAAATTTCTGGAGCCGCGGAAGAAATGCCGGTGGAGATGGAGGTCGACGACACCAGCATAGATACATCCTTTGCCGTGGACAGCCCAGCTCCAAGCACCTGTCAGCAGCCTACCATAACAAAGCTGACGTACCAAGGTCGGGTCCTGTGGACGCAGGCAACGGCAGAGACAGTCTCTGCGAACCTGGAGAGAATGGGTCTGACTCCGGGAAAATATGCGTCGAGTATCGGCGATCCGATACCCAGTCCACCATCCAGCGCGCCGTCCACGCCGCCTTCCAGTGCGCCTGGCAGCTGCGCGTCCACCCCATCAACCAGTCCGTCAACCACTCCACCGGGCAGTCAGCCGGCCAGCCCGCCTGTCAGTCCACCTACCTCGCCTGGGCCGCCTCCCAACAGTCCTCGACGACTGGTATCCATCAACACGAGATACCGGGTCCCAGGCACCCAGTTGACGGTGTACCACCGGCGGGGAGAAACCCACATTGTCGGGTCCGGGAGGACGCCATGGATAAAGAAAGGGAGCACGGTCTGTGGATGAGGGCGCGATGGACATGGGAAATGAGGTGGACCA
Source organism: Lapillicoccus sp. (assembly GCA_965277795.1). GTDB lineage: Bacteria > Actinomycetota > Actinomycetes > Actinomycetales > Dermatophilaceae > Lapillicoccus. The sequence continues at coordinate 5,823,973 of OZ255840.1, read as the reverse complement.
TCATTGCTGGTTGCCCTGGTGCTTGGCGGAGGGTGTCGCGGCCTTCAGTTCGCCCGGAATCCATTGTGTGCGGACAGAAAGTCCCGCAAGGACTGAAGACAGGGGATTTGCAAATAACTCCAGATTTAGCGTATATCATCAACAGCCGTATGGGAAACCAATATCATTGTACAGCAAGAAAATGCTTCAAACCAAGGAAGTGCTTGTAATAGAATTCGGAATATGCCCTCTTGGCTGTGACTTTTCCCAGCGTCCGCTCCCTTGTCCCTTGGTTGTTTTGAACGTCTTTCGCAGTACACATAACTCTCTTCAGCTGGCAGACTTCTGCTAAGTCCAGAAGGCTTCAGTTATGAAGTTTTCTTATTCTTCATTCCTTATCTTGAGGTAGCATCAAGAAAGCTGTATGTAGGCCACCTCGGAACACTGCCTGAAACCTGAAACGGGGAATTAGACGGTCGGTGATGCAGGGATCTTCGGCCTCCTCAGCCCTCCGATTAAGCGTCATCCGGGGAACTTTTTCCATCCCTGCGAGATATTTCCAATCGCTGACAGCATCACGAACACGTATCGTCAATCTCTTACTAATCTGTACATTTAGAACGGCGGATAGACTCCTTTTTTCTTCATACTTTCCGCGACATTTCAAGCATTGAGCATTTACGCTGCACTCACAAATCCTCCGTTCATTGCTGCCAGGCATAGAGGGGCATTCCTATTTCCCATTTCCCATTTCCCATACCATTATCGAGCCTCTGGAAGAACAGCAACCATTGTGTCATTAAACCTATTTTTTGACTTTTCTTTAAGCTGGACGAACTCTGGTGGCGTGCGTGAGCAGGAAAACAACACTTTCTCTCCTTAAAGCTCCCCCCGGCTACCTGGAATATCCCACAACCGGCTCCTCCGAGAAGCAGAAGACCAGAGTGCTTTTCTTCAGATGCCGGCTAACGGGGTATCGAAGCTGCATTTTGACAACATAGAAGATACTATAGAAGCCTTCCGTATGTCAACCGCCCCTTACTTGCCTCTGCACCGCAATTTCCAAGCCCCCGAGATAGACAAAGCATCTCCAATTGCGCGCGCGTCGTAAGAGCAGGGTTTCCTCCCGGCAAGCTACCTGGATAACAAGCTGACAGTACGTCCCGATCTCTAGGCAATGGAGAGTTTATAGTAGTGCTCGATTCACAAGACCGTGAAAATGAGGGCGACCTCATCATCGCCGCTGAAGACGTCACGACGGAGAAGATGGCATTCATGATCCGGCATACGAGGTAGGCATTGGCGCTTGGACGAATTGTTTGCGCTTGCATTGTGCTGATGGTTCGCAATCCAGCGGCCTGATATGCACACCTATACCCTCCTCGCACACCATTGCCTTCGGTCTCCCTCAGATGGTTCTCGAAAACGCCGACCCCAACCGAACAGCATATACCGTCTCCATAGACGCTTCACATACCACAATCACGACCGGTATCTCCGCGCACGACCGCGCGCTAACCTGTCGCACTCTTGCCTCTCCCTCCTGCAATCCCTCGTCATTCCGACGACCGGGCCACGTCTTTCCTCTCCGCGCGCGAGATGGTGGAATATTAGAACGGAAAGGACACACCGAAGCTGCGGTAGAGTTTTGTCGATTAGCGGGCAAGGAGCCAGTAGGCGTCATTTGCGAAATGGTCGAGGATGGAGAGGAAGTAGAGGGAAGGGCGGAGAGGAGAGAAGGCGGCATGATGAGGAGGGATGCATGCCTGAAGTTTGGGCGGACATGGGGCTTGAGAGTTTGTACGATTGAGGATCTGGTGGAATATGTGGAAAGGCGGGTAACGGAGACAAATGGCGTTAATGGCAAGGCGTAGGTGGATAAGTACAAATTTCAATTCAATTGGCCAGCGGTCATGGTCGCTTGAACAGAGCTTGGTTGGTGTAATGCTAACTGTTGATTGTGACAACAAAATGAAATAACCACTTATACGAAGGCGCTGGTGATAGGCTCAACAAGGACAAGGAGAACCACAAAATATGAGGCTTACAATGCCGCATCCGAAGTTTAGCAGCAGTAAACTAACTTACGTCTGCGGCTTGAGCACTCAACAAAAAGAACAGCAATAGAATATGTTGGCAACGTCGTACCAAGTGCTGCTGCATAAGCAAGTACGCTGCTCACGCCTCCTTCGTCAATGCAATCGACTTCTTCCTCCAGTCATGCCCTCGAATCCCTCATCCACGGAGTGTCGTTATTGGAATAAGGCGCCTCCTCCGTTTCTAGTTGATCGACTCGTTCCCCCAAAAGAATTTGTAGGGACAAGAAATGTCCCCGCACGGCACGGTGGAATCCAGAATACTCGCTAGTGTCGAGGGACACCCAAAGGTCCCCTGAAGGTTCCGTCAAACACAAGTTGTCGATGCTGTTTCAAAGGGACAACAAAGGTCCCTCCGCACGGGGTGGTCAAATTGAAGTTGCCGTGTCTTTTTTTGCAGGGGCAAGAAAGATCCCGCACCGGTGGTCGAACCCGAATCCGAGTCCGAGCCGTGATGCTGGTTGTCCACATCTGGTTCTGGCCCCGTGGGTGTGACCACGGGGGCATTCTTGGTGAAATGGAAAGGTCTTATTTACGTACTTATAGGGTGGACGTGACTGCGTTTTATTCTGATATTGAGGGCTATTTGAGAGCTTGGACTATGGGGCTCATGGCTTTGGAGTGGAATTGCTTTGGGAAACACACTGCGTTGTTGGAAGGGTGATTTTGGAGTCGGGGGAGCTAGGGCTGCTGACTTCACTGGGGTGGGTGGGAGTTAAGCGAGGGACGATGGTCTCGCAAGTGGTGAATGAATGGGGAGGGCTTGGTGAATCGATTTTAGAAATCTGGCTACTGATATGGGACTATGTAGCATAAGCCTTGAATAAAGACAGGTTTGGTGTAAAGCAACTGAAGCAGCGGAAACCGGCATGTCTACAAGCAGTCGCTCCCTCAACTCAGTCACTGTTCACCTAAAACAGCTTTGGTAGGGTATGAGCCACGGCCTCCATCACTACCAGAATGATGGTATCCATGCTTACAGTAACCACCTGCTCGGGCAGATTTAAGGGGCTTTTCAGGGGCGGAGAACCCAGACTGCGCTGATTTAGAGGTAAAAGCAGGCTTCAGCGGGGAAAAGCAGGTTATTGTACCGATCTCAGGAGCCTCGTAGATGCCTTCATAACCTTGTCCAGATAACAGACACAGCTCTCCCAAATAAGAAATCCATCGCCACCATGCAAGCCCCTGCCCTTCGTCGCTTTTTAAAATACTGATGCTTTTGTTAGGGCACTCGAACCTCTTCCTCCTGCTCACCTTCATGGCGGCAATGTGCTCTCGAGATGGCGGATTGGAAGGAGGAGATGACTGTCTGTGGACAGGTCGTAAAGGTTCAAAATGGAGAAAGAATAGAAGAAGTTTAAAAGAAGGATGGAGGAAGAGTAGAAGAAGGATAGAGGAAGGATAGAAGGAAGACAGAAGAAAGAGTGAAGAGGAGTCGAAGAAGAGTCAAAGAAGAGTCAAAGAAGAATGAAATAAGTTTGGTTTACAACATCATCTTGATATTCATGACTTATGCTACAAGGGTTCAGTATAATTGTATCATTTAGACGATTAGGGTTGCTGTTGTTGCTCCCCGGCAAGCGGTCTCTTATTGATTGGTTCTCAGTTACAGACAACATCTCTTATGGCTACCATGACCATTCTTCGTCCTCGTAGTGAGGAATACTCTAACGCTTTAGTGCTGGCTAATCGCAGTGAGCAATTGGATAACAATCGCTTTCGAACTTCGCCACTTCCACCGCCTTGTTCAGCTTTTACCACTTCCTTTGCCAGTCCAGAAACATGCAGCCGATTCTTTAGGCGCTGTCGCTGTCGAGTCCCAGTTGCACAAGACTTGGTCCGACGATATTATCATAACCTCACGATCCGCCACATCTACTTGCAAACCAACGGCCGTCTTAACAGATTCGTGCGTTACCCTTGATCCATCTCGGAAGCCGATTTAGGTGGAATGTTCTCAGAATAGCTCTCGAAGCTATTGTGCTCATTACCAGCCCCGGAAAGGTACGGCTCTTCAGGCCGACAATGTCCCAAGGCTCGCTTCTCCGCCGTCATTTCCGCAATCCGGGCTATTTCGGCGCGCATGGTCTTGATGCAGTGGGCGATGATCACGAGACTGATGCTGGCTGCCAAAAGGGTCAGGGCGAGGAAGACGACTGGATCGTAGACATGTTTGTGGTGGTAAACGAGGGGCGTCACTTGAGGATGGGGTAGCGGCTCGGTGTGATGATGATAGGGATAGGAGGAAGTAGAAATATGCATGCTTAGGATGGGTTGGATGACGTTAATACCATAAAAGAATCGTTGAAGATTGCAAAGAAAATCCCCCCGTCAAATGGTGAGGTAGGTGTTTTATATTGCTAGAGCCAAGCAGCGGATAATGCTATCGCTTGTACGACCTGCATACCTAAAACAAATCGTGAAAATCATGTCAAGCGACGCCAATTGCTACATGAAAGAATCCCTGGTAGCGAAGCTCCCCAGTCGCGGAATAAACATGAAACTTATAGCGTCAAAAGCGACAGCAGTAGGTAATGTTGATGATGTTGTGGTAGCCGGGCCCCACTCATTTACCCAACGCCAGAAGGGTTGTGCAGCGCAGCATAGTCCAGATGATAGCATAGCTTATGTCGCATATTGGATATTGGTACTGGCTTTGCTGAAGTGCTGAAGTACTGAAGAGCCTCCTCTTCAGAGAGCGCGTGGTTTCCCATCCTTTGATCTGCGGAACTTCTCTAGACCACATAAGCTGGCGGAGCCACCCCTTCGAATGGTTCGTCTCGACGGCTACCACTTTGCCGTTCAGCATCATGCCCGAACCCTCCAGCCGTGTTCGCTCCCCACCAGCCCCAATTATTCTGCTGTCGCTGCGGCGAAAGCTGGTGATATTGTCCCGCCCCTCCGTCCCGTGAGATAGGAGTTGCCTTCGATAGTCTTTGCGCCCGTCGACGTTTCACCCAAATGTGGAAGTACCACGCTGAGAGGCAGAGGCAGATGCTGAGGACGAGAAGACCGATTATGAGGCCGATGCTTGGGGTGGAGGCGGCCTCGCCATCGACGGGGATGTACCGACTAACAAGTAGGGAACGAATAGAAGGCATGTCCCGCAAAAAGGAAAAATGACAGAAAAATAATTCCTGGCAGTCGAAGTTTTGTAGTGGATAGACGTCTGCTGAGATTGCGCTTCAGGCCCAATATCTGGGAAAATGATGGTCATTCGATTCATTATATGCAAAGGCGTGAATCTTATCAGAAAGATTGCACAACAACAAATACCTGCCTTTACCTCTTAGATAGGCGGCATAGAGAGCAAAGGCATCCATTCGGCCTTAAGCTGAAGCAGCTGAACGGCCGTTGTTGGACATCCTCATTCCTATTTGACGTGTGGCCCGGAGCGCCAAGGCCAGGCATTCTTCGGGGCGCAACCAAGCAGCGAATCAAAGCCTCATCTTCGCGATTGTAGGATGAATCAAGTTCCGTCGAAGTCGCTGTCTGATCGTATGATTCAGGTTTAAGAACAAGAAATTGAAACTTGAAGCCGCAGGCAAATTCGCGCGTAACTATTACTTGGGGATTCCTCCCTGTTGCAGGCTCCGCAGGCTTGTGCTGAAGAAGCACAGTCCAGTCCTCGACTTTAAGACCCCCGTACATAGTTTTGAGCAACACACTCTTCTCAAGTTAATAATTGCAGCAGTCGAGTCTCTATGAGTTTGCGGCCAGAAATAGAGGAACTTACCATGTGGGTGCCTGTGGTGGCAATACTCCGTACCGTGGAGCCAGGAACAGGGAACGGAGATGCTGATACTAGATAGGTCGTACGGATGTGAAGGCTGTCGTCAAGGCTGTCCATCGCTCGGCCTACACGATCAACGTGGCCAGGTACCATATTTGACTGGCCAATGGCGCGGAAAGAAACCAGTTCTACATGTATTGAGGCTCCTGATATGGAAGGTAGCTGCGGTGATCCGGAAGCTTTGCCATACTTCCTTGGCGAATGCTTGTCGATGCTTGTGTTTGGTGGCCACAATGCTTCCCCGCCCCCCAGCACCGTGCCGCCTTTCTCGATGCCGATTTGCTGCTCTGTCCGCGCTCATTGTACCTCACACGAACTTGCTTCCAACCATTCCTGCTGTTGCATCTTCCTTTCGTGCCTTATCTGGAAGTGATATGTGCTTATTGATGACCCGCAGGTCGACTCATGGACGAAGCTCCACAGTTCCCGCTCCCCGAAGTGAGGATGATGCGGAGAGTGACCGCGCGAGGGGAGCTTGAAGCTGCCCGGGCCGGGAGCGGTACTTATATAGGACCTGGAGCATCTGATCTAGATGGGACCACGACCGTGTACTTCTGCTTCCTCACACCTGAAGCTATTGAATTGTCCGTCGTTACCCTTATTGCCCTTGCTGCATTGACCTCTAAACGGTATAATGTTGGGTGCAATTGCCCTTCTGGCGCTGGTCGGCCTAGGTCAAGCAGCCTACCTCGATAAGAGGCAGGCGACTTCGACAATTGCGAGCAGTAGCTCCAGCACGGTGCCGCAATATTTTCAGATTAGTCCAGAGATATGGGCAGGTATGTTTGTTGCGAGGAAAGCTGGAGAGTCTTTGCTGATGGCATTCAGGCCCAACTGCTACTGGCCGGGCTCCCTTCCTAGCCCAGAGCAACCCTGCGCCTTTCGGTCCATCGGCTTCATTCATGCCTAATCAGCCCTTAGAGACCACGATTCCAATAGCGGGTGACACCAATAATGCGAGCATCTTCCAGCTTATGGGCAACCTGAGCCCTTACTTCCCTAACCCAAGGTGTGCACTTAGAATGTCAGTCTTGCGGCATTGACTGACACAGGTAGTGGCTTCGGTGTTCAAGAGTACCCACTACCGCCGGGTGCCAACATCACGGAAGTACAAATGCTTCATCGTCATGGCAGTCGATACCCTACGACGGGATCTGCCGTCAGCACGTTCGGAGCCAAGATTCTTAACTCTACCAAAGCTGGAAACAATTTCACTGGTGCCTTATCATTTCTTAATACATGGTCATACCAACTCGGTGAGGAGATCCTGGTGCCAAATGGCCAACGCGAGTAAGCAGTATATCCTTATCTCCGCTGGAAGCAACGAGGGACTGATCATGTTCAGACTTTTTGACTCTGGTGTACTACATTACTACCAATATGGAGGGCTCTACAACACGAGCACCAAGATAGTTGCACGCACTACAACCCAGGATCGGATGCTGAAAAGCGCAGAGTACTTTCTGGCAGGTTTCTTCGGCCTGTCATGGATGAACAATGCTACTCTGGAAGTTATCATCGAGCAAAACGGCTTTAATAATTCTCTCGCTGGCTACCTCAATTGCAACAACGAGAATGGCCCCGTTAATGCAGGTGGAAGCAATGCGAGCGTCATCTGGGAAAACATTTATTTGCAGAACGCCACTCAACGTCTCAAGGCTCTTGCAGGGAACTACAACTGGACTGTGAGCGACAGTTACAACGCGCAGACGCTATGCCCTTACGAGACAGTGGCTTTTGGATACTCTGCATTCTGTGACTTGTTCACCTACCAGGAATGGCAGGGCTTCGAGTACTCTCTTGACCTATCTTTTGCTGGCGGACTTGAATTTCAATCCCCAACTGCCCGTGCTGTTGGCATTGGATATGTTGAGGAAGTGTATGTGATCAGTAAGAGCATAAACATTGGGGACGCTCGCTGACGGTCACAGGCTGGCCCGTCTCCAGAATCACGTCATAAGCACTCCGACAGCACAGGATAATATCACCCTGGTGAGCCATCGCCTTCTTGCATAAAGCACTTTTGATTACTGCTAATAGGCAACTTACAAGGATAACAATACTGTGACCTTCCCACTGAATCAGTCCTTGTATTTTGACTTCACACATGACGCAAATATTGCCGCGGTCCTGACAGCCTTCGGTCTGACCCAACTTGCGCAATTCCTTCCTGCGACCGGTCCACCAGCAAATCAACAAATGATCCTTTCCCACCTTGAGCCTTTCGCAGGCCGTCTTGACATGGAAATTATCAAGGCGCCACATCCAGTCGCCGCAAATCGAACTACATCCGCCAATGCCTACCTCTCCGGGTCGCCAACGAACTACATTCATTTTATCATCAACCAGCGTACACTCCCACTGGGCGCCAGCTTCGCAGCATGTGGGAACCGGACTGATGGTTGGTGTGAGCTGAATACTTTCTTGAATATTCAAAACAGCTCTCTCGCAACAGCGATGTACGACTACAGTTGCAATGGGTTCGTACATCATTGGCCTCTATTTCTCTGAACGATGCTGATCTTGCAACAGCAAATATCCTGCTGTTCCCTACGGCTCTATCACGAATGGTGTACCCCAAGCGACATCCACTTCAACCTAAGTGTAGATCAGATGATGTATAACGCTATAGATGTCTAGCCTCGAAAGCTTAGCTTCGCGATATGGAAGGTAACATATGACTAGATAATGAAATCATACGTTGTACCTTTAGCTTGAATGACATAGACACCGCATTGGCACAAAGCGATCTATGGTATACCTCAGGGCCTTGGTGATATGTGGATGCATTAGTGTATAGACCTTATGGCTGAAACGCTCAGATCTGGGATCTTCCCATGAGTTACACCAAAGTCCGCAACTCTGAATCGGAAGTCGATCGCGGATATACCATGAAAGCCATTGAGATTTGCAAAAAGACAAGGAGATTGAGGCTAGACGCTGAGGTCTGTACAGTAAGGCTGAAATAAGCGTACCCCAAGATGTAGGAAGATAAGATGGATTAGATAACAGAGTTCTGCCCCCAAGCTCTCGAGAACTCAACCACGTGTGACCTCATCGACACTATCCAGAATTCTGTATAAGCATGCCAAGAACGTTGACTGATTTCCACTTTCCAGAGCATTTGGGACCACTGGTGTGTCGCTAATATATACTTTCAGCTGTCATTGACGCAGTATGGCACCAAATCTTGTGCACCTCCCCAATGGCCAAACCTTCACTGTGAGAACTGTGTTTGGCGGCCTCTTCTTCCAAGCCAATGAGCTGAACGTTCATCACGCCGTCTTCCCACCGGGATGGACAATCATTCTGCAGTCTGAAGATGAGGACGGGGGTCCTACGAAAGCTGATGATGACAATGAAGAGGAGCAAGCGCCTAAGAGACATATCCACCGTTACAGGCAACCTACTCTTAATCATGACAACCTCTTCATATCTTCGATCTCAAATCCGAGCAGTAGTGACTTCAAGCCTGCAACCTCCCCTACACGTCAAATAGCCATGATGCTGTGGGCGAGCCTGTGGTGGTATTTTCATCAGGTATAGCACGCGGGCCGGATACATGCATGCTCTTACATGCTGACGTTTGCAAAAGTCTGCTCCGAACCCACACTTAACTGCCGGTGTCAGTCCGAATGTTCCGGAGGCTGGTAGGCCGAAAGGGGAGTGGCGAATCAACATCAAGCGGGAAGGGATCTTCAAGGGGCGGCATCTGCTACAGAAGCTGGAACGAATGGGACTAATCAGCAGTGAAGACTCCATTGTGGGTGCCGATCCAGATGACAGACACGGGGAGGGATTGACGGAGATGTTCGTTAGTCAGCGGTCCTTTTGGCAGCTAGATGCTCGTCTCTTTCTGTTTACTCTATCTCCTACTCTACATTCGCCCTACCCTGGAGTTTCACCATATCCTTCGAGACCTGGATCACCGAATAGAGACAGCACGGGTTCGGCCAGGTTCGAGCCGCAAGCAGATGCGATAACACAGGGTCTATGGTCGCCCACCCCTTCCTCGCCCGGACCGTTCGCATCCAGCAGTCATCTTCCAACTTATTACCCTCCACCACCGCCGCAATACAACTTCACGAACAAGATCCGACACCCTATTCGCCCGAAACCGCCTCGCCAAGGTGAAACGTTCTACACTCGTTATATACCCAGCTTTGGTCAATATCTTTCTTTCCGCGTAGTTTCGTTGTCCCCAAGACCACCGGCACATCACGGCCCTGTATCTAATACCATACCATCTTTCCTGCCACCTAATTCTGGTATCTTAACAAGCAAAGACATGCCAAGCATGGACAGCCTCAACCACCAACAACAGCCTTGCGACGCCGAACTCCTACACAAATGGATGAACGACCCGCGTGTTTCTGCCGCGTGGGGCGCCTCAGGGCCATTGGAGACTCAAGAAAAGTTCCTAAAGACTAGCTTGAGCAGCAAACACAGCTTTCCTGTCATCGGATGTTGGGACGGCAAGCCCTTTGGTTATTTTGAGATTTATTGGGTCAAAGAGGACCAGTTGGGAAGGTATCTCGCTGGAAATGACTTGGAGGACTGGGACAGAGGGTTCCATGTCCTCGTCGGAGAACAAGAATTTAGAGGAGAACACAGAGTTAAGGTCTGGCTGAGTGCCTTGGTGCACTATTGTTGGCTGGCAGATCCGCGGACACAAAGGGTGTTAGTAGAGCCGAGGCTAGATAATGAAAAGTAAGTTCTTATCAATCCCAGGCTGCGCTGTACTGTTACTGATAATTGGAATAGATTTATTGCTTATTTGCACAATATTGGATTCTACAAAGAGAGGGAAATAGCCTTTCCATTCAAGCAAGCAGCGTTGATGAAGTTTAAACGAGAGGCTTGGGAAGCCCCGGAGTTATGAGTTTGTAAATGAAAGGATAAGTTGACAGGGCTGCTACGAGGTTCCAGGATGTTTGTGGTGCTCTCCATACCTGTGGCAGTTGCATGGGAGAGAAATATGGACAACTGGGAAGCTGAAGATTCTACCAATATACACCAAAGAAGGGATTTATTACTTGCACTCATCTGCTTGGGGGTTATCCGAACACGATCTCTACCTAGGGGAGTACATATCCTTCGATGTTATATTAAGACGAGGACGGCCTGCAGCAAGTTTTGTCGTCATGATCACTCTTGTAACCACTTTTGCTCGTTCCTCGAATGTGACTCCAGGAGGTGCAACGAAGGACTTATGTAGAACTTATTGTATAGCAACAAAGTGAGCCGCTGTTGTACCTTTTGGCGTAGAAGGCAAGGGAGGTTTCAACCGCGCTAGAGTATTACACGGATTGCGATTTTGGCCTCCTCAGCCGTAGCCAATGAGAGTCTAGCGACTTTCTAATGACCTCGATGATCCCATCACTGGACTTCAACAACAGCCAAACGCCTCCGTCCGGAGCAGTCGGTATTTCTCTTCTACGGCATTGAGACCACTTGCAATCATGATCCCACGAGCTTCCCCATCACCCCAGCTTCTCAACGCTCTCCCCCATCGCATTCTCCCCACCACCTCAGCCGCTTCCAGAGCCCCGATAACCCCCGCAGCCCCTTCGCGGCGGCAAAGTCGCGGACTCGCCACAGTACAAGATGGGACTTCACAACCGCCCAAACGGACAAAGTTTGGGGGTTTGAAGGATCAGGACAGGATCTTCCAGAATCTCTATGGTCATCATGGGGCGGACCTGAAGAGCGCCCAGAAATACGGAGATTGGTATAAGACGAAGGAGATCATCCTGAAGGGTCATGATTGGGTAAGTGTACACCGGATAGATCGTTGTTATGCTTGACTAACGATTAGACGTCAAGATCATCTCGGAGATCAAGGCTTCAGGTCTGCGAGGTCGAGGTGGCGCTGGCTTCCCGTCGGGCATGAAATGGGTACCGAACTCCAAACATCCACATACGAAACCCAAGCTAAGTTTCAATAGTCATTTATGAACTTCAAAGACTGGGATAAAGACACCAAGCCCCGCTACCTTGTCGTCAACGCCGATGAAGGCGAGCCCGGCACCTGCAAGGACCGCGAAATCATGCGCAAAGACCCCCACAAACTCGTCGAAGGCTGCCTGGTCGCTGGCCGCGCCATGAACTGCAGTGCAGCATACATCTACATCCGCGGCGAATTCTACCACGAAGCAACTGTCCTCCAGCGCGCGATCCAGGAAGCTTACAAGGAAGGCTTAATAGGCAAGAACGCCTGCGGCAGTGGATATGACTTTAATGTCTACATTCATCGAGGCATGGGTGCGTACGTGTGCGGTGAGGAAACCTCGCTCATTGAATCTCTCGAGGGCAAGCCTGGCAAACCCCGCCTAAAGCCACCGTTTCCCGCCTCCGTTGGTCTTTTCGGCTGCCCGTCCACGGTGGCGAACGTCGAGACTATTGCCGTTGCGCCGACGATCTGCCGTCGTGGTGGCAGTTGGTTCAATTCGTTCGGTCGTGAGCGTAACGCTGGCACCAAGCTCTACTGCATTTCGGGCCACGTCAACAACCCCTGCACCGTAGAGGAGGAGATGAGCATCCCTCTCAAAGAGCTGATCGAAAAGCACTGCGGTGGTGTCCGCGGTGGATGGGACAATCTCAAAGCCGTCATTCCCGGTGGTTCTTCAACGCCCATCCTTCCTGCGAGCATCTGCAAGGACCAACTCATGGATTTTGATGCGCTTAAAGATAGCCAGTCGGGTCTGGGTACCGCTGCTGTCATCGTGATGGATAAGAGTACCGATGTCGTACGCGCTATATCGCGGTTGTCGTCGTTCTACAAGCATGAGAGCTGCGGACAGTGCACGCCGTGCAGGGAGGGCAGTAAATGGACGGAACAGATCATGCAGAGGTTTGAAAAGGGGCAGGCAAGGGAGAGGGAAATTGACATGTTGCAAGAGTTGACGAAGCAGGTCGAGGGGCACACTATCTGTGGTAAGTTCTCTTCATTTGTGTTGAGCTATATGATCATGCTGACCGGGGGTAACAGCGCTGGGAGAGGCTTTTGCATGGCCGCTGCAGGGTCTGATCAGGCACTTCCGGCCGGAGTTGGAGCAAAGGGTCAAGGGCTGGGCGGAGAAGAATGGCGGGGAGGCGAGAGCTGGGGGTTGGGCGCCTGATGCGCAGAAGCAAGGCTTGTTGATCAGTCCGGGGCAGTAAACTTGTCAAGGGGTTGCTCTGTATATAGCCTGGAGTACGTTGGAGTTTTGCTAGCCGTTATGTGAACAGTTTGACTGTCATATTTTCTCTATCATGCCTCGGCATTGCTCTTAGAGTGATTTGATTCAACTGAGCTGAGGACTATGCTCGCCGTTACGTTGTCAAGATGTCTCACTCTCCGTATCATCGAGCATCACGACCAAGTCCACCGTCCACACAGCTAACGCCGTAGACTCGCATCACAACCGCCATAGCCCTGGAAAACAGGCTGTAACTTTTCATACCCACTCAAACGCCATGCAATGCAGCCACGCACAGATTGATCTCCTTCCATCCACACCACGTGTCCAGGCGCTTCTATTTCTTCAAATGCGAGTAATCCCTCAAAACGCCCACCATATGCGTATTCGTCGTCTTCCCGCTCTTCCTCGGCTTCTTCGTCTTCTTCTCCAGCATCTTCGGCTTCGTCCTCACCACCCTCGACTTATTCGTCGGCGTCAACCCCTCCCTCTCCAGCTCCTCGGCTAGCGCCCCCGCTTCCGGCAACCGGATCTTGTGCCACATGGTCTTGAACTCGTCGTCGATGTGGAAGCGGAGCGAGGGGTCGTTGGGCCAGACCATTTTGGCGTGGTCATCCTTTTTGTTGCGTGTCACCAGGAGCTTGCCTTGGCTTTCGAGCTGGTTGATGGCTTCTTCGGCGCCGGGCCAGCCGTCGCGGAGGGCGCGGACGTTGAGGCCTTGTGCCGTGGGTTGGGATTGGAGGTAGCCGAGGAGTTGGGAGGGGGAGCGGATGTTGTGGATGGGGCGGAAGGAGAAGGTGCCGGCTCCGTCGGCGCCGGTGCGGTCGAAGGAGATTTTTTCATGGTTCTTGAGGATGGTGCCGATGGTGCGTTTGTAGTCGTCTTCTCGGTATTGGAGGGAGAGGTAGGAGAGCAGGTCTTGGAGGGTTTGGGGAGTGCCTTTGCTTTTGAGGTAGTCGACTGCGTAGGTGATTTGTGTCATGACGTTTTTGCCGGTGCCGGTGTCGGCTGGTTGGGAGTACACGACGTTGGCCTGCTCGGGGCGTTTGCGCTTGAGGTCATTTTTGCTGGAGACCGAGGCGTGGGATGGAGCGGGCGAGGGAGTGGATGTGGTGGGAGCGGCAGCAGTGCGCTTATTGGAGAGCTTGGTTGATGATGAGGTGAGGTTTGATTTGAAGGCGTTGATTTGGTTGTCTAGATACGACATTTTGACTGGATGAGACGATATACAACGGTGTTCCTTCTATTGAAATGAATGTCTGTTGGGACCAATATTGTCCGATATCACACCAGTAGACGTGGAATGTCATGTGTTGCCACACCGGAGAACTTCACGAGGGAAGAACGACTGAACAATAATACAACATATCATCTGGACAGAGGCTACGTAGAAGTGGAACAGGCCTCTTTATGACAAGCTGAATCTCGCTATTGTGTGTCTTATTGTCTGTCGATGCTGCCGCCTACCGTGATGTCTCTTCGCAATGAGTCAGCCTTAAGAGGCTCTGAGCTCGGACATTTCTGGAGTCGACGCTAAGCCGTGTTCGTCAAAAATCTCATGTGGAATCGTCAAAGGAACGAACGCGACCAGGAAGTCAACACCAGAAACGCTACCTCAATCGACATACCCCCTTGCGACCACGATCATACTATGCTCGCTGATGGAGACATATCGTGAGCCTTACCGGCCATTCTGCTTGGACTAGTCTATCTTTTGCAGAGATAGAGCTGCTCCATCACCTACTCACTGAGCTTGTCTTGTTCGCTGGGGCATTGAACAGACGGCTCGGGACGCTGCTACTTGATGGCTTAAAGTAAGATATCTTTTTGGAACTATAGAGGGTGGCCAGTATGGCGACCGCGCAGCTGGACATTCCTCAGCTCTCATCTTACTTTGCCTTACCTCAAGTAACCATCACTACCATACTCGATGCGCCTACAACTGAGCTCGTCCAGACCCTTCTGGATAAGGTCTCCGCCAAAGCTCGTGAGCACGATGAGATCGCATCGGAAAAACTCAAACTAGAAGTGGAGCTCGAGAATGCCGTGCGCACTGGAGAAACGAAGAACCGGGTGTTGAGGAGTTCTGTGGATAAAGGTCTGAAAGAGGTTACGGATCTTAAACAAAAGCTACAAGCAGAGGGTGAGAATGGATTCAAAATTAGATAGAGAATGTCCGCTGACGTGCTCCGCTACAGAGAACTCACGAGCTGCTGTAGAGTCTGAACTACAATCGCTCAAATCATCAACGTCGTCTACAACCTCAGAAGTATCTGCTTTGAACTCACGCATTGCATCATTAGAGTCGTCCAACCGCGACACTCTATCCTTGCTTGAATCAAAATCAAGTGCTTGCGATAGGCTCACTGAGGACCTCACCTCGCAGCACCAAAAAACTGTCGAACTTCGACGCGAGAAGTCAGAACTGGAGCAGGCATTTCAATCTGCGAATGCGGCATTGTCAACTGCCAAATTTCGTGAACAAGGTCTGCAACAGGAGATTGAGTCGTTCAAGAGGACGAACGAATGGCTAGACAAGGAATTGAAGACCAAGTCTGAGGAGTACTCCAGATTCCGCAAAGAGAAGAGCGCCCGAATTGCTGAGTTGCAGCGCCAAAATGAAGAAGCCACGAGTGTCGTTGACGCGCTGCGCAGGACAGAGAGTACTCTTCGCAAGCGGCTGGAAGAAGTGGGCCAGAAAGCGGATGACTATCTATTTCAGATACAACAATTACAAGAGGAAGACTCTAGAAAAGAGGAAGCTTTCAGAGTTGAGCTAGACTCTGCTAATCGCCTGGTCGAACTGATGACGAAATCCGCACATACCGAAAGGCAACGGCAGCAAGACCTTCAATCTCAAATGGAGCAGTTCAGAGAAGATGCCGCAGAAGAAATCGGTAAAATATCTGCCGAGACCGAAACGGAGCACGAGAATAGGGAGTTGGCGGAGCGAAAGGTGGCGGAGCTTGAAGTTCAGGTGGAACGGCTAGAAGCGGACCTTGGAACCTTGCAAGCTCAAGGCTCGACACCCGGTACTCCACGCCCTGCCATAAACGGTCATGTCTTTGGAACTCCTGGTCGTGAAGGATCCTCCGCTCGAGCATTCTCCCCTAGCTCCTCGCGGATAAAGGGCGGTCTGAGCATGACGCAAATGTATAGCGAGTACAACAGTGCTAAGACCGAACTTGAAGCCGAGAGGCGTCGCAACGACAAACTCAGCTCAACGATTGATGACATGATTCAGGACTTGGAGACCCGGCAACCTGAGATCGAGGAGCTACGTGCCGATCATGACCGTCTGGAATCCGACATTGTAGAGATGTCTTCGCTGGTAGATACCGTGGGCAAAGAGAGAGACCAGTCGAAGAAGGAAGCGAAGAGGTGGGAAGGCCAAGTAGAAGGCTTGATGAGGGAAGGGGAAGTCCTTCGGCAGCAACTCCGGGATCTCAGTTCGCAGGTGAAGATACTCTTACTGGAAGTTCACATACATGATCAAGGGTTAGAGGATCTGAGTGTGGAGGACCGGACACAGCTTGAGCAAGTGGCGCGTGGAGATATAGATGTTGACGGCCTTGAAGGGATCACAGACACCAACCGCTTTATCAGCCAACACCTTACAACATTCAAAAATATCAACGATCTCCAAGCGCAAAATGCGAACCTCCTCAAGGTCACGAGAGAACTCGGTGAACGCATGGAAGGTGAAGAGGCCCGGAGAAAACGATCAGAGGAGGCCCAGACCGAGCAGGAGTTGCTGTCCCTCCGTCAAAAAGTGGAGCGCTTCAAGGACGAAATGCAATCAATGGTCACGCAGTCGCAGAGTTACATCCGCGAGCGAGACATGTTCCGCCGAATGCTCTCCCATCGAGGCCAATTACCGCCTGGCAGCGATCTAGCTTCGATGTTTGGGGAGTCTGTGGATGGCGGAGCAGCTCCGGCTACACCTAGTCGAGGAGGTCTTCAGAACAGCATCGAGCAATCTCCGACTTCCAAAGACCTAGCGGATTATGCTAAGCTGCTTAAGGACTTACAGAATCACTTCGATGCTTATCGACAGGAGAGTGCGACAGATCGCGCAACCTTGAAGCAACAGGTTGAAAGTTTCTCAAAACAGAACGGCGAGCTTAGAGGCGAAGCTGCACGCAGCAACAGCCAGGTAACACTCGCCCATGAACGCTACGAGATGCTTCAGTCCAACTACAACATGCTTAAGACTGAGAACAATGAGCTCCAGAAGAGATCACACACTCTTTCGGATAGTGCTGCAAAACAGGATTTGAGGATACAGCAAGTTGTCGAGGATCTAGTGGAAGCGAAGGGTCTTCTGGAGAGCATGCGGAACGAGATTGCAAATCTGAAGGCCGAGAAAGAGTTCTGGAGGAGCGTCGAAAAGAGACTTACGGAGGACAATGAATGTCTCCTTAACGACCGTACTCGACTGAACACTCTCAATACCGGCCTTCAAAATTTGCTTAACGAGCGTGAACAATCGGACTCGGAGATTCGCAGGAAGCTGCAAGGCCAAGTCGAAAGCCTTGAGAGTGAGCTGCAATCGACCAAGAGGAAATTGTCCGATGAGATCGAGGATGGGAAGAGGATGGCCCTTCGTAAAGAGTATGAGCATGATCAATCTCAGAAGAGGATTGACGATCTTGTCGCCAGTCTTAGTGCTACGCGCGAAGAACTCATCGAGGCCAAAACCACTCGTGATCATCTTCAGGCCAGGGTTGATGAATTGTCAATCGAGCTGAGGAGTGCTGAAGAACGTGTTCACGTCCTACAACCCAGACTGACGGCACGTTCGGCAACCAATGCTGCGGCTAGACATGACGAACAAGTCGCGAACGGCGATGATCAATCTCTCAGTAAAGAACAAGAGCTCGCTGTAGAGGTCTCAGAGTTGAAACGTGACCTTGAGCTGACTCAAAGCGAGCTCGAAAATGCTAAGAGTCAAGTCGAACAGTACAAAGCAATCAGCCAGGCTTCTGAGGAGGAACTACAGAGTCTCAATGACACGCACGATCAGTACCGGCAAGAGATGGACAAGATGATTGAAGAGAAGGATGTTAAGATCCGAGAGCTCCAGCAACGCATTGAAGACATCGGTTCAGAGCTCGCGACTACACACACGGAGCTTTCCACTCTGCGTAGGCAGCAGGCTGATCATGCGCGACGTATGGAAGAGCAGAAGACAGCTTTTGAAGCAGAGCTTGCTCAGCTGAAAGACCAGGACGACCGCCATGCGACGGCTGCACAGTTCCACCAAGCGGATCTGAAAGCTCAAGCCGAGATTGCCCAGCAAGCTCAACAGAACTATGAAAATGAGCTCGTCAAACACGCTGAAGCTGCCAAGGCATTACAGAAAGTCCGAAACGACTATAACCAACTCAAGCTTGAAGCTGTCGAAATGAAAACCGAGGTGGAGTCAACTCGCACAAGCATGGCCCAGAGCGAAGAGAGCTGGGGTGATGCTAAGGAACGGTATGAGCGGGAACTGGCGGATCTGAGAACTAGAAGAGAGGACGTCAATGCTCAAAACAAACTTCTCCATCAGCAGCTTGAGAACGTGACTAGTCAGATATCTGCGCTGCAGCAGAAACGGGCAACAGCAGGCGAAAGCGAGGAGGAGTCTACCATCGGTACGGCCTCTTCTGGTCTCGACAGCCTTCAAGAAGTCATTAAATATCTACGCCGGGAGAAAGAAATAGTCGACATCCAGTTGGAGCTATCTTCGCAGGAAGCCAAGCGCTTGAAGCAGCAACTTGATTATGCGCAGTCGCAATTGGATGAAACTCGTCTGAAGCTCAACCAGCAACGTCGTACGGAGAGCGACAGTGAACGGAATGCACTGAGCCACAACAAGCTTATGGAAACTATCACGGAGCTCAACTTATTCCGTGAGAGTAGTGTAACTTTACGCAACGAAGCTCGGCAGGCACAGACATCGCTGGCAGAAACGTCGAAACGGGTCGATGAGCTAACTGTACAAATTCAACCGTTGGAGGCTAGAGTACGAGAGCTGGAGAATGACAAGGAGACTCTGGAGGGGGAGAAAAAGCTCCTGCAGGAAGATCGGGACCGATGGGAACAACGCACCCAGAACATACTCCAGAAGTATGATCGCATTGATCCTGCTGAGCTCGAAGCCTTAAAGGAGCAGATCGCCACTTTGCAAACAGAACGCGATGAGCTTATGGCGTCAAAGCAGGCCCTCCAAGAGCAAGTGGGCCGCATACCTGATGAGATAAAGCAAGTACAGGATCAGGCAAATGAGCGTCAAACGGAGTTGCGAGCTCGTTTGACTGACCAGTTTAAGGGTAGGGTAAAGGATCTCCATGGGAAGATAAGGGAAGGCAATGAGGCTCTTCAAAGTGCTGTTAGGGAAAAGAGCGAATTGGACAAGCAGTTGGAAGATCTAAGAGGCGAGCTGGCGACAGCCAAGTCAGAACGGGACCAGGCCCTGGCCAATGTCGGCACTTCGCAAAACACTGGGCAATCGGGGCCTACGGATACTGCAACGTCAAATGGGGTTGAGGAAGGTCAAGTCAGTGAAGATGCACCTCCAGGACCCTCGGTGGAAAGCCTCCAAGCGCTACAAGAGAAAGCGAATGCCGCAGAAGTTAAAGCAAGTGAAGAAGCTGCAAGATCATTAAATTTGCAAAATGAAATCGCCACGTTGCAAGCAAGGGTTGTTGAGCTTGAGAGGCAAATAGTGAGTAGATACTATACGCCGACTCCGCAATCGTGACTAACGGTGTGTTGTAGAACGAATGGCAGCAAAGCCTTGGCGCAGCGAACACACAGATTGCGCAACTTCAAGTCCAGCTGCAGTCGTCCAAGTCATCCCATAATGAGGGTTCAGAAGAGCTACTTCAGCAGCTACGGCAAGATTTGGCGCTTGCACTGCAGGATTCGGAAACACTGAGAACTACTGCATCTATCAATGCTTCGCTTACTGGCGCGCCTGCGGAGGATGGCGGTCAGTCTTTCGCTGATCAAGTCACGGAGCGTGTTGAAACTATTCGCGCACAGCTCGAGTCTCAGCATAATCAACGAGTCAAAGAGGCGGACGAGACATTGAACAAGCGAACAGATGCCATGAGGAAAAATCTGACCAAAAAGCTTACCGAAGGGAAGGAGCAACTCCGCCAGCAGCTGCAAGCTGAACATGATCAAGACACCCAACGACTCAAAACGGAGCACGAGCAGTATATCGAGGCTCTAAAAGCCCAGCACCAAGCAGAAATTGACGAGCTCAAACGCAGCGAAATTACCAGAGCCGAACAACCTCAGCAACAAGGGCTCGCTGAGCCTCCAATCCAACCGCCTGCATCCGGAGAAGACGTGAAACCTGAACCTCAAGCCTCCGGAGCGGAATGGCAACCCACCGAAGCGCAAGTCAGGGATCTGCTCTCAACAAATGCCGTAGTCAAAAACATCGTCGCAGGCAACATCAGGAGAAGATTGGATACAGAGCGGGAAACCCTCGTTGCCTCTGTGAAAGAAGAGCAGCAAAAACTTCTCGCTGAGAAGCTCCAAGATGCAGAAACCAGAGCCAATACTGCAAAGGAGCAAGCGGTCCTTATGGAAGGCAAACGCTATGGGGTGAAAATCAGTATGACAGAAAACCGATTCAAGGCCGCTCAAGCAAAGATAGAAATTGTGCAGAAAGCGGCGACAGATACTCCTGAGCGGCCTGTTGCGGATGTTTGGGCCATTGCAAAGGATGCGAAACCATCTCCCGCAATTCCTCAGCCAGCACGACAAGCTGGTCAAGCGGGTCAACCAATACCGCAGACCGCTTCTTTCGGAAAACCAACACCACTTGTGCAAGGTTCTCAGACGCAGTCACCTACAAGTCAAGGGACATTCGGTCAGCCTACACCGCCGCAGGGGCAGTTACGTCCACCTTCCGCACAGGTTGGGTCTCAATTGAGACCCGCTTCTGCTCCCTTGGGATCTCCAGGCCAGGCCCAGCCACCGCAACAGTCCCCTTTGAATGCAAATCCATTCGCTCAGCCCTCACAGCAGGCACAAGCTCCGCCACCTGTGGCGCAGACCCAGTCAATTCAACAGCCGCCATCTGCACTGCAACAGGGCTCCAATCTACCAGCGAAGCCTCCTCAAGCTCAAATGGGCCAACGTCCCATTGCCGGTACTGGGCCAGCCATATTGCGTGGACTTCAGCAATCTGGACTCCCAGTAATGAGGGGTGCAGCTCGTGGTGGCGTCACTAGCCAGCAGTCTTACATCCCGCAAGGTCCACAAGGCCAACAGAATCCGAGTTCTCAACGCGGTATGTCTAATATAGCCCGCGGAAGGGGCCGTGGTGGCATTGGCCGAGGTGCTCCTCAGCCTGTTACAACCCATCTGCCGCAGGCGGGTCCGCCAGCACAATCAAGCCCAGGCAGCGCGACAGGTGGGTTGAATGCCGGTGCAAAGCAATTCGTCCCGACGGGGAACAAGAGGGCCAGGGAAGATGGTCAGGAAGGAGGGGATACAGGCAGTGGTGGGAAGAGAGTACGCGGTGAGGGAGCAGAGAGCTGATTATCCGGAGGCTAGAAAGTTCCAGCCTTGAATAACCGGTTTACTTGCATTTACGGGGCATACCATGGGCGCCTTGGGGGCCAGACCCAGTTTCTGTTTCTGCCTACGAGCGGAGGGTTTTCGGAAACGATTCGGGAGGTTTCTTGAGCTATGTCTATTGTACTCTACCGCGTTCTAGAATACAAGCGATTACATAAAGAGATACCATCAGTAATGACTTGAGCGTTTGATTCGTTGTTTTATCTGCAGGACTAAGTTTTGGAGTGAGGTTGTAGAAACAACAAGCCGGGAGCGTCAGCCCTATCAAATCCGCCACCGCCCGACGTCATTGCGCATTATCGCCCCTGTTCTGGCTGCATTATCTCTAAAATCTACCAACAACGACTGATTTTTAAGCCCCTAGAAAACAAAGGAGGAGCCGATGGGACCACACACGGCCAGTTGAACGTCACCTTGCACAACTGAGCTACCCAGGCAAAAGGCAATCGCGGCCAGTGCGAGGAAACTTCTTAGTGCAACAGATAACATTCAACTCGAGTCAAACCCAACTGGGCGCCCAACACCCCTTGCCATTAATAACCCTCTCATACTACCCGTCGCCATCATTCTATCCACAGCACTTCTTCTCCTATACTTCCTATTCTCTCCCCTCGTCCTCCCCCTCAACTCTGTCACAATGGTCAAAAAAGCAGCAGTAGAAAAGGCCACGCCGGCTAGCAACCCCCCGGCAATCCTGAGCGACAAAACCAACATCCCCGAAACCTTCACCGACGGCCTCCCCCTCCCCAAACTCCTAGTCTTTGACCTTGACTACACACTCTGGCCCTTCTGGGTCGACACGCACGTCTCGCCACCGTTGAAAGCCAAAGACGGCAACTCCAAAGCCGTAGACCGGTAGGCGCAATCCCTCCAGCCAAGAGCGCACAATATTATACTCACATTTTCTTCGGCAGCTGGGGCGAATCCTTCACCTTCTACACCGAAGTGCCCAAAATCCTACAAGACGCGCGTAGCAAATCCCTCCTCGTCGCGGCAGCCAGCCGCACCGAAGCGCCGGACCTGGCGCGCGACATGTTGAAGCTGCTGCATGTGGCGCCGGCGAACAAGAAGGCGTTGGAGTATTTCGATTATTTGCAGATCTTTCCGGGGAGCAAGACGGCTCATTTTCAGAGGATACAGAAGCAGTCCCGGGTCGAATTTGGCGAGATGCTGTTTTTTGACGATGAGGCGAGGAATAGGAATGTGGAGAGTTTGGGGGTGGTGATGTGTCTGGTTCGGGATGGGGTTACGAGGGCGGAGGTTGATAGGGGGGTTAGGGAGTGGAGGCGGAGGAATGGTCGGGAGGCGAAGGAGTAGGGTTGGGTGGGTTGGGGGGAGTTTATGGTGCGTTATGGGTGCGATGGGAGATGGTTTGAGAGTGGTGAGCATTTAGCAGGGCGTTTGGGACGACTGGGATCTGAGCATATAGATTCCCTGCATCCTGATTTCTAGAATGAATGTGGAGAATACATAAGAACATCGAACGTATGAGTTATGTATATGAGGCACTGCCTTCCGAAGAAAGATTTCGGTTTCGATATCAGGCCATGCCCATGTTTTCGTAACTTCCTCGCATGAAAGCTCCCTTAAACCCTTCTCTTGAGCAATCCACCTCTTACTCTCTCCACACCACACCAGCAACACCCTCCCCCCCCACCAACAACACAGCCATGACCCCTCCTCATCCACCATCATGACAACGCCCTCTTCCCTTTCTTAACCTCCCTCTCCAAACCCCCAAAAAATGTCCACCACCACCACCCGCGCCCGCCCCCCTCCCGCGCCCAAACCCCCCACAACCATCTCCCCCTCCACCATAATCTCCGAAACCGCCTCCCTAACCGGCACCCGCCCCATCACCCTATCCGCCCACAGCGTCATCCACCCCCGCGCCAAACTCGTCTCCACCCACGCCCCCGTGAAAATCGGCGAATGGTGCATCATCAGCGAGAAAGCGAGTGTGGGCCTCCTCCTCCTACCACACAAGGGGGAAGAAAACAGCGACGGAGGGGAAGGCGTCGAACTCTTCCGTGGCGTTGTTGTCGAAACGGGAGCGGTAGTGGAGGCGCGATCAGTGGGAGAGGGAACGGTGGTGGAAGCGGGGGCGAAAGTGGGAAGCGGGGCCGTGGTCGGGAAGGTATGTCAGGGGTTGTTGTGCTTACGGATCTGGGCCATGGCGCTGACGGGATCGGGGCGGTTCAGCATTGCAAGATCGGCGCTCTGTGTGAGGTGGCGGCGGGGGAGGTGTTGGCGGATTTCACGGTCCTGTATGGGATGAATCAGCGGCGGAGGGATCGGCCGGGCTTGGAGGGGTTGAAGATGAGGGCGAATGAGAGGCAGGTGGAGGTGCTGAGGAGGTTGATCCCGAGCCAGATTGCGAAGTTTCAGTCTGGGTGAGGGGGGTGGGGCGTTACATGGGGGAGTTGAGTGGGGTTAAGGCGCCTGGGGAGGCGATGGCTAACAAGGCACAGCATGGACGGAATGTTTTCAATATGGACACAGATGTTCTGAGTCAGTGGCTGTCGCGAGTTACTAAGAACTAGCAGCCGGTATTCTCGTCCTTATGTACAACTTGGCAGGTCGTTTCCAACTCCGTTTGCGAGGTGTTTCGTTGACTAAGCCCTCACATCATAAGCCAAACATCCAATTCCCTCCAGCAGCCTCCAAATCTGGGCACTCTCTGGCTTCCCTAAGGCTTCTCTCTCCCTACTCAGAGTCGCCCTATCCATCGCCCACCGCAAGATCGACCGCTGCTGTGTAAGGTTAACGATACCATCGGCTCCAGCTACGTAGCTAATGATTTGCATCCATACGTCTTCAGAGAATCCATAGGGCAAGCGACTTCTATATAGCTGTTGCTCCGACTTAGATTCTGCTGCACGAGGAGTAAGGATGTCGGTGTCATCGCTGGTGAAGGGCTCGATGTCTGAAACGTGGGTTACGGGGTTGACACTCTTCTTCCGCCGATGGGCATGCCTTGGTGTGACAGGGTGGTTTGGATTACCTGCTTTGAGTGGGGTTGGTTCAGAGCGTTTTGATGGGGCCATACCGGCTCTCGCTGTTGAGCTGGGCAAGGGGGGGAACCCATTATCGGCGGTCTCCGTATGAAATACAGGCCTCACAGGTTGGATCAGCTGAGCAGGCCGGGCCGGCTGTGCTGGTCGCGGAGGTTGGACAAGCCGACGAGATTCTATTTCGCTTAGATGTTCATGTCGTACCATCTCTGCGGCCGAGAGCAAAATTGCTCTGCTCAAAGTCAGCATCTTGAGCGATATCCTCCACAGATCCACGCTGGAAGCGCCGCAGTCCCGTAGGACGTTTCCCTGGATTCGGCTCCTGGCTCGGTCCAACTCAGTACTGGTAGTACCAGAGCTAGCATTCCGCCCGCCGTGCTCGCTGCCAGTCGCAGACGTTGCGCTTCGCCGCCGCCCTGATGTTGCACTGAACGAAGGACTAGGTCGCACATCTGACACTCTTCGTAGGGCGCTGGCCGGCTTGGTCGGTGTCTTGAATTCTTCATGAGTCTCTTCTTGAGATGCTTCGTCTAGGATTCCTTCTCGTGCTAATTCGGCGAGCTCAAGTACCCTTGAGCCTGCAGTTCCCAGCTTATCGTTCGGCAGATAGACTAGACCCTGACAACCAGAGGTGATATCATATGCTTCAAGTTGTTGTTGGGGAGGGCCCGCTTTGGCTGGGGGGACGCGGTCGACGAGCTGCTCTGGGAAATTGTGGCAGACAAGGAAATAAGAAAGATGGAGTGCACAAGCCTCTGTCATCGCCGTCTTGCCAAAGATAATGTAGGGTACTGATCGCAAACCTCGCGTTGACGCGTAGACTTGGAAAGGCTTTTCTGGGGTACCTATGCTTGTATGTTTGTCTGGAGATTGTGTATCTGTGTTGTCCCCGATATTAGTACTCGGACAGACCTATGAGTCACGAGGATATACCTTGACGGGAACCTTTCCGCCGATGGCTCGCCGCAGTTGAAGCTACCTCCGTGTCGTTTACAAGGTCATATGAAACGATGCTCATCCTTCTCATGGGTTGGTCCAGGCTCGTCCTACCGCCGGTCGCGCAGGTGGGGTCAACGGTAGGGTCATCCCGATTGAGCTTCAGATCGGATATAGAGAGTATGTCAACCGGCTCTTCCTTTCCATAGACCCTCGCCAGTACCTCAAATGCTCGGGGACCCAAAGGGTTTCCGCTAAAATCGATCCTCCTCAAAACACAGCATCTAGAGAAAGATTCGAGAAAGACCTCCCACGCGGCTGTCTCCTCAGTTGTCGCAACACTAATGAAGTTATCCGAGAGGTCCAAGTCTCTGAGATCATGGGCTGCTAGGGCCACGACTCTGCTTAGTGCCGATAGACTTCCTGCTGTGAGCTGGTTGCCTTTCAGAGCCAGTTCCTCCAAGATGACAACTTTTCCGTGCTCATCATCAAACAGTGCTGAACTAGTAAATGCATTGGCAGTCTCCAGTAAGCCTTCGTCTGTCAGGGCTCTTCCGGAAACATCGATCTCCACATAAGGGTCTCGCAAAGCGGCTTTGTGCCCAGAACCCGGGGGAATGCGTTTGAGCTATTCAGTCGATTAGCACCACAGGCTAGGATATTGGCGGCGTCTTGGAGGTATACCAGGTCTTTCGCAATGACTTGTCCAAGCTTTAGGCCATCGGATTTCCGCTGGAAGCTCCACCATTAGCCATTCATCCTGGTTGTCGAGTTGAGAAAGGCCAGACAACAAACTTGCATTTGTGTAATTGAGCCGGCCCATCTTGATTTACACAGACAAGCCCAAAGGTTGCAATCTCCGAGGGATTGAAGTGTTGTCTCGGATGTTGAGGGTTGAGAGGATATCTCCTTAGGTCCTACACCTTCACGAATACGGAGGCCGGATATCGCCGTTGATTATAAACAAAGGATTAAGTAGTGCTGCACCAGCCCGGCGATGCAGGAACACTTCGCAAACAAAGTAGGCTGACGTACAGAACACGGACCGGCAACTGGTGTTTTGCTTGAGTGGTGCCACAGAAGAAAAGGATGTAATGGACGCTGGGCCTGACTGATGATGGTCTGACGCATACGTCTTCTTTTCACAACGGCCTTAGGACAGTGAATTGTCAACGAAGGCCTTGAAAGTTCTGGAAATGCGGGAATGACGGTCTCCCGCGTTCGGTGTGCAAGGGAAAACAGACTGAGGCAGTGGATGGCATTGGCTGTTCCGTTTCGGGGCAAGGCAAGTAGAAACAGCAATCCCCAGTGTCGACGACAACCATACAGTATCTCTCAAACTCGTAATACGATGGCAACAAACTCCAGATTCACTCACAAATACATGTACACCCGTTGCTGTGCTTATTGTGGCCCTTTGGCATTGGATGAGCGTCACATACATATTTCACACTTTGCACTTCATTAGCGAACTGGAGCTGATGAAGAAGTGACCGCATTAATAGATAAGTGGCTATTGCAGCGAAATAGAAGCATATAATGAACGGGGTATCTTAACTGAAGCTGGTTGCCAAACCACCATATCAAAGCGACGAGATCATACAAAATCCACAATGTCTCTAAACATTGCAAGTATATCAGGATCAACATCTTCGAACCCCGGGGGTATCTCCTCCCCTGTAGACATGGGGACAACTGCTGCCTGGATTTCTACTTCCATCGAGAGCAGGCGCGGCTCTTTGTCAGGGTCCATCGCTGTCTTTCGTTTCTTCGCACTGGGATTGCAGAACGGCACCTCCTTTTCCAGCTCTATCTCTGTTACTTTGCGCTTCACCTGGCCGTTGTACGTGTCCGTAAGTGTCATCTTCTCGAAGCCGTCTGGAGAAGTGACAATCGCATCTTCGCTATTCTTGTTTCCAAAGGCCCCGACGATATCTGGTGGTATTGAAGATAGACGGCCTCCGTGAGTTCTGGACATCGAGGTGGCGAGGAAATCCTTTCCTATATCTTCTTCCAAGACTTCCATACCGTAGGCTTGCCCATGATTCGAGGGCAGAGTATCCGTAGCATTCGTACTCATCCACTCACTCAAAGTTATCGAGTCATCGAGGCCGATCATACCAGCCTCAAGCTCAAATGAGTCATCGTCGTCATAATCTGTTGTGAAAATTGACCCCTTTGTCCTACCGAGTGGCGACTGCACTCTGCTCTCTGAAGCTACGAGAGCTGATGGAGAAGGAAGATCGTCCATCCAGGCGATTTTGTGATCGCTCACCAAGTTCTCCGGTGTGCCATGGGCCTCAGTGGCCTCGTCGAGGAAGTTGATCCGCGGCCGGTCGCCCTTAGTGTAGGAGAAGGTCGGCTTTTGGTGAGCGATTACTCGTGCAGGGGACGTTCTGGTCACGCTTCCATGAAGTTGATGAAGTTTCTTGTAGTTCGATGGGCTGTTCTTCGCGTACTCAGCCCGATCATTCTCATGAGCTAAATCAATCATGGCAATCCCTGATGTCTCCTCGCTGATGACATTGCGGTTCGAAAAAAGCTTTGGCTGCACTTTACCAGCAGTAGCTGAGGCATTTTTCTTGGTTTTGTTAGCGTTTGCTTCCACAGACGCAGCTGGTCCTGCGGACTTTTTCGGCGGTTTGGGAGCCTTATCGAGGCCCTCGTGGCAGCAAGGGTGCTTACAGCTATTTGTACCCCTTTAGCCTTGTTTTGATATCTCTATCTTTGAGAAACCTACCCGGTCTTGTCCTTGCATTTATGATTACAAGCCCATTTCCCGTTGCGAAGCTTCTCTGGCTCCCAGTCCAAGCCGGCATCTTCACTGATGGTGGCCTTCTGCTTGGCAACCTCGTGCTTTGGCCGCTCCGCGTTCAGATCCTGATTGGCATACGCGAACTGCGAGTTTCTGTCATAAGCGTCGATATCGTTGAACTCGACTTCATCCACTATGGCGAGGTCAAGATTAGCAGGATAAAAGTACAACGACTTGACGCTCTTACCAGCCTTCCTAAGCTCCACGTCGTCAAGATCTCCGTCTTCGAACTCATCGTCACGATACAGAAGTTGAGCCGCAGTCTTAGATTCGATGCGGCTTCGCTGTCTTGGGTCGTCCGCGCCTGGCCTTGCGTTCTCTACCTCGCCGTCGGTTGACTGTTCTTCAACTTGTGGCACCAGTGTAGGAGGGAAGACTGAGGCAGGAAGACCAGGTCTCAGCTCCGCATATCGCATCGTTCCAGCTGGTACGAGGTTCAGCATGGACAGCGTTGAGGGCCGACAGACGTACTGACCGATTTCATCACACATGACGTAGCACGTAATGTACTGGGTCTCACTTACGAGGTCTGCAGATGTGAGGATATCTTGACCGTTTCCAAGTTTTCTCGCACTACAAGAGGTCAACAGTGCATTGGGGATAGTTATATGTACTAACCTGACACGGCGAAAGTCGACAAGGTGGCCGTCCGATCTCTCAGCCAGAAAGCATACAAATATGGGCTTACGGTGGAAGAAAGCTGGAGCCTTGTTATTGATGAACCCAATCTCGGCTATCAGTTTGATTCGGACTGGCTGTCCTGGTCTACAATCCTGTCACAGGTCTTAGTAAGACCAGTCTGTGAGGCATAAACTCTATCGTACTCACCTTGCCCATCATTTTTACGGAGACTCTCAGTTTCGGAAAGTCTTTTAGATCAGCAAGGATCCTCATTCCGAATGGTTTTTGCTTGTTCAGAAGCATTTCCAGACGGTGCGCCTCCGTGGATTCTAGAATCTCAATGCTGTTGATACCTGCTACCGCGAGCTTACGGACGGCCACTGCTCCAATCTGAGGAATTTGCTTCATCTGAAGTGGAGAGTTGTCCCAAACCCTGGCCCCGAAGCTTCGTGCAAGTTCTAAAGCATGTCTTGTCGTGATCGAGTCCTGCAGATATAGCTGGCAGTCCACAACGCAACGAATCAGGCGGTGCGCATGCGAGAAGAGAATCGCCTTGTCCTGTTGGAATTGACGCTTGTGTTTTGTGAATTGCTCATCCGCAGGGAACTCGATGCCGGCAAGCTCAGCCTGTATTATCAAGGATCGCTTGTGCTCTGGTAGCGCTATGTTGACCTTGATAGGGAACTTGATTCCAGGGGCGTTGTTGAACTCTTTGTATAAGTTCTTTTCTCCGCTTCGGAGACGAACCTCATGAAATTCGTCAGCCTGGACCAGTGCAGATAGCTCGAAAAGTCAGCACAATGATCACTTGACTTCTGAGAAGCTCTTACGATCTCTGACATCTTTGCTCTAGGCTCTAGACTTAGGAGAACCCTCATCGTCTCGAATTTCACGTAGTACCGTGCCATGGCTTCGCCAAACTCCGTTGCGCTGAGTTTCCCACTCGAGGTCACCAATTGGGTTTCCTGCAAAAGTCCAATGTCTCTTGCGCATATCTGTTCGATCCTATCATCAAGATTCCGCCCTACAGTGTTGCCATCAAGCTTGTAATGATTGGGGTTCTGTGCCAGGCGCACGTAAAGGAAGGTCCCTGCTAACCATCTCTTTGCTGTGTCTACGTCGCTGACTGTACCAAGCTCGATTTCCGCGTTCTGGTGTGGTTATTTTCAGCTTCTTATAACGAGACCAGTGAGCTATCATATACGCACCAGATGATCGACTAGATTCAGGTGAAGACTAAAAGTAGTATTGATTTGAGCCAGATTTTCATGCTGTGCCACATGATTCTTACCAGCTTTCTAACAATTCATCTCCGGATACCAACTTCTCATACTTCTTGACATTCTCTGATTTCGTTAGAATGACTGCAATTGCACTGTCATCGAATTGTGGGCTGCGAGGAGTCAGTAAAACTTTTTCATTGCTAGACCCATGCTTACCGCCCCGCGCGGCCCAACATCTGCATCACTTCCAGATCCGCATACTCCTTGATGCCCTCATTTTGCCAACTCGCCGTGTTCTTGATGACAACAAGGTGACATGGCAAGTTGACACCAACAGCGAGAGTGGATGTGCAACAAATCACGCTAATCTGTCCGTCAAGAAAGCCTTTCTCTACAGCGTGTCTATCCCGGCCATCCAAGCCTGCGTGATGGAAAGCCACACCCGAAGTCAGTGTATCTGGTGTGAATTAGTTTGATCTTTACCTTGACACGGTGGCATTATATATACTAACTTTTCAAGTCCAAATCCTCGACGGCGATCGGCTGGGTCGGAGCGGACCAATAGCGGTCACGGGGTCCCTTGGTAGCCCACAGGTTACTGAGAGCCTTCGCCGTAGATACTGTGGAATTCCTCGTGAAACAGAAGACCATCATTGGCTTCTTGCGCGAGTGCTTTGCGATGATGTTGGGAAGCCTATGTAGTCAACTTACGCTCTATCAACGCCTACCTGATTTTCGTACTTACTTTGAGTCCAGAACTTTATCAAACACAAAGTCGTTACCGTTACAGGCGAAGCCGTATACGAACTTTTGCAGTTTCACCGGCCGAAACTCCTCCCCAAACCTTTCTCGAACGGCAGGCATATGTTGAGTGGTAGAATCCTTGCCAAGCCATGTAGCAATATCATCCGAGTTGGGGACTGTAGCACTCAGCGCAACGAACCTAACACTAGAACCGACCGATTTCATGCGCGAGACTACTGCTTCCAACGTTGCGCCGCGTGGGTCCCTGAGAATATGCACTTCGTCAATAAGAAACAGTTTCACTAGCTGCATGAGCCTCGAATGATCCTTCCACTTCCTAGTCATGCTGTCCCATTTCTCGGGGGTTGTGATTATGATGTTAGCGTTCTGTACATTACGTAGCTGTGCCTGATCAGTATCACCGGTCAGTTCTGCGCACTGTAAGTCTAATGAAGCAAACTTCGCCTGCCAGTCTCTGCATCTCTCGGAACAAAGAGACTTCGTTGGGGCCATGTACACGACCTTGTATTGGTCGGTCTTAAAGCCTGCGACGAGTCGGCATATGGCTATCTCCAAAACAGCTGTTTTCCCACTGCCAGTCGGCGCAGAGAGGACCAAATTGTCATTGGTCTCGTAAACAGCCGCAAAACACTTGGACTGGACAGCATTGAAAAGACGAAACGGAAAGACAGATCGAAAGCGATCTGGGAGTTGGTTTAAGGAAATGAGTTGGATACCTTGGACCATGGGCGGAGCATGGCCAAGACCAACGTTTTGTAGCTTAACCTCCGCATAACGCAGGTCAAAAGAAGGGGAACGGCGGACAACTCGACCTTGACCTGGACCGGCGGCGCTACGATGAGAATCCTGGATGGTCCGGCGTTGAGTAACTCCAAGAGAAGGACTTGAAGGAACACAAGTGAGCGGGGAAGAGCCAGCATCAAGAGAAAGAGAAGAAAGTTGAACTATCAAGGAATTAGCCGCAGGAATGAAAGATCAGATATGAGCAACATACAAAGGGTTAGGCGTGAAGCTTGCGGGCGCAATGTAGCTAAGAACACTTAGCATGCGAGCGGAGGGACACCATTGAGAGCACGCACATCTACTGTAATGCGTAGCCTGCGGACGTAGGCCGTTTTGATGGCCACCGCTTGCAGCCTGTGATCCAATGCTGTCAGGAGCTGTGGCAACCCTCGAAAACGGCTGCGAGTGACGGGTCAAGCCGTGCACAGCCAGAGATTGCCCCTCGTCGTATGGATCAGTCAACAGCGCTCGATCTGTAAGAAATCAGTGTAAGATAGACCAAATGCGAGATGGTCAACGTACCGTAAGCATCGAAAGGTTGGTCTTTCCAGCTGGAGGACAGTGCATCTGTCAAGTGAAAGGCATCGAAGTTATGTTTTGTCGGTTGTCCATATGCGCCGGCTTGGGCGAACAGTGGCTCCTGGATGTGGTATGCAGGAAAAAGTTGGTGTCCCACGGTCGAAGTCTGTCGTCCATCTGGCAGTCCTTGTGCGTCAGGCTTCTTCCGGTTGGAGGTGTAGGCGTCAATGTCGCGGAGAAGAGCGTCAACGTTTTCCATGGCGTTTCACTAGTTCGTAAAGATACTACATTGGGATATGGACTGTATGGATAGTTACTTACACAGAAACAGAGCAAGAGACGAAGTGGGATGATAGGATAAGGTAGTCTTCATGATGGCGGCAAAAATGATGAGCGAGGAATTGACGCTAAGCGATACTGAGTAAGCATTTCCGAAAACGCGAGAGGGCTTGAGGATGAATTATTCCTTCTTAAGGCCCGATTATTCCTACATAACTGGAGGACAGATTCGCCCAAGATACTCAGTCAACACTTAACACTTCTGGTTACATCCCAAACGCCGCTCGTTTGCAATGCTAGGTCCGCTTGACTGAGGCCATGATGGGCCCAACGCCGCTATGCAATGTCTATAGAGATGCTGCCTTTGAAAATGCCTCAGCCACCAGGACCCTTAGCTTTTCAAACATACCGTAAATTTCTTTTCCTCATCCCAACGTTACATTGACTTAGTACATATTCATTGTTCTTCAAGTCCAAAAGTTCATGATTGCCGTGATGGCGAGAGCCGCTTGTTCTCTACTCATCGCGATGCTTAGCAGCAAAGTATCCTCTTGACGAGCCATGCCTGGTATGATGGAGGGTCGGCGACGTAGGCCTTGAGGTTGATAGAGCTTCACTCTTCATTGGCGTTGTCGGAAGCTTCAGTAAGGGCTCCTGAGATCGAGCCGGCTGCGTATCGATTGTGGTCTTCTCGTAATTGTGAATGCGTATTGGGGGTGGGCGGCTAGTACGATCCTCGCTGTTGTAGAGATAGGTGGCAAAGACGACGATCAGGGTTCCGACAAGGAACTGCGGTGACAGAGTTAGCTGGGAGCTAGTCGACAGAGGACTAGGCTCTTACGTTTGTGGTGAGGGTGAAGTCAAAGAACCAAATGCTGGCGCACAGGCTAATGAGAATACTGATACTTGTCGCAAAGCTCTTTGCAATGTTGTCTGCGTAATTGACGCAAAGCGCAACTGCGATGCCTCCGCATGCCTGGAAGCATATCGTAGTCCAAACAACCCAATTGTAGCCAACGAAGAAGCCACTCTTAGCAATGTCCTCGCCATCGACAAAGACCACTCCAATGAAAAGTGCGGGGAAAAGCGAATAGAAGGAAAGCTGGACGTTGCGAACCCACAGTGACGTAGGATTATTCGACTCTTTCAACACTTTCTCAAAATATACCGAAGCTGCAGCAGAAACTGTACAGGCGACCACGGCGGCTATGAAGCCAAGCGGCGCGTTCATCCGCGGATGCTGCAACATTATGTCTTCCTCAATACCTTCGTATGTAGCCGACCGCTTGTAGATAGGGGCAGTTGCAGTGCCACGGAGAGCTCGAATTTCGTCGAGAGAGCGAGGAAAGTAGAACCGTGATTGTGCGTCCTTCAAAGGTGCCAGCGCACCCGAATCTGCATTCGGTATCTGTACTATGGCTACACCAAGCATCAGAAGCCCCAGAGCCACCCATTTGCGCGCAGATAGACTTCTGCCAAGTAAGACAATGCTGAAGATTGCGGTCGGAAGTATTTTAAGTTGGTACGTGACTTGGAGCGTTGCTGCGTCAACATTGGAGATGGCGATGTACTGGAGGGAGTTCTGCAAGGTATATAGTCCAGCTGGAATGGCCAGCTTCCAACTATCACCGGTGAAGACTGCGCTCGTGAGGGTGCCGAAGAGTGACGTTGCGGTCATGGAAGGGGAAAAGGTCTGGGAAATGTCGTAGAGCGCAACGGTCAAACAGACGGCGAGCTTAATGACTTCGTTGAGGAAGACGGCGGTGGATGTGAAGTATCTATGGCCGCCAACCATTGGCATTATCCGGGAGTAATGTAAAATCTGCGCAATGCCATTAGAACATCTGCCCGTCCCATGGTGGTGTCTAGATCTAGCGGTATGAGCGCAGCTGTGCGTACCAAGATGAGTACGGAGTTTTGTATGGTGAGCTACACAAGGTAGTAAGCAGGTAATCATTCAACGTTGAACAGAATTATCATGGAGGCCTTACAATAACCAATGAAACATGCTTCATGGGCATACCCAGCCAGGTCGACGCCCGTCGGGGCGCTTCGCCCAGCCCCATGATTGACTTGCTTCGGTCCACCAGGAGCAGGGGAAGTTCGTTCAGGTGTTGTGATGTGCCGGATTAAATGGCGGTGGTGTTCTCTTGTTATGCGACACCTGGCACTATGGAGAAAAGAGTCAATGTCGGTCAGCGAAAGGCTAAAGGAGTGTGATGCGAAAGTGATCCATGGGAGACAAATGAAGGTAAGGTAAGGTAAGATCTTACATGTACCTACCGGACCTTGGAAAAGGGTGTTGCCGAGCTGTGCATGACCGCATAGCCTAATCCTCAGCCTGACAACTTAGGTAAGGTACCTTACCTTAAAGCTGACAGCGCGTGCACCTCGCACACTTCGTTTTAGCGCACATTGACTTCGGCTACCACCTGGAGGTTGGAACCTTGAAGCCGGCGAGTACCCTTGACAGAGGGCAAATGCCATATTCATGATATTCGTATATCATACGGAGTACTTCCGTATGCATATCCTCTCTATCATTTCGGCGAGATATCACAGTGCTACCCTACGTAGAGACTTCAAGCTTGATCTGCTTACCTTTGCCGATACAACTGTCTGGAGTCTGGACTGCTTTTGGAGTACAAGATCATCACTAAAGACGGGAAGGCGCACCCGCCCATGCAGCTGCACTAAAGTGAGACCAAGGTCATCACAAAATGAATATCATTGTAGATACACTACTACGGACGCTATCAGGCGCTGACGTTCAACCATCTGATCTCATGCCCACCTCCTTCCCGCCATGGCTTTCCGGCAGAACACCATTTACCAATCCTTCCCAGCCTCATCGAAGCATTAAGTGGTAGGTATCAAGATCCGAAGGGTACAAGCCATTCATAAAGACCCTCCTGTAAACACTACTTACGAGCTATACCTAATCCCAAGGGTTGAAAGTACAAGGTGGTCCGCCGGGGCTTTCAAGTTTTTAGGGTCTTGCCGTTTGCTCCACGAATGTGCTGCCGGTCCTTTGTTCATCTTACGGTTGTTTTGTTTCGTCCGGTATCACCAGGTCGCTGTTTGTAGTCCTGTGTCGTAAATTCCACTATGATGGGGAGCGGAGACAGGCGGCGGAATAGGATCATGAGAGTTATGTATGATATAATTTCCAAAAGAGCTACCGATCAAGGTGTCATAAAATAGAGGCCATGGAAATCGACGGCGAAGGTAGCGGCGGGTCGAACTGGATATTTGGGGACAGTCGCGGTTTGGCCACATGATCAGTCAAACAGATGAAGGTTTCGAGGCTACTTGATGATGCAACAACTCTGTTCAGGGATACTGAGTTGGTCGGATTTGCTCGAAACGAACGTGTGTATATCTTGGTGGATGCCAACGAAGGTGGGGAAGGAAAGTTGGACATGTCCGCTCTGTGAAACGACGGATGCGGATCTGGATCTGCAGCGTTGCGCCCCAGAATGACCCCATTCTCTGACTTCCCCGGGGGGAAAATGCTGTAGCTGTTGGGAGCTTTGGACTTTGCACTGGTCCCCTTGAGTCGCATGGCTTCTAGCAGGTGCGCCTCGTCTTCAGTAACTGCAATCATTCTCCTCGACTGACCGGTAGATAGCAACCTGTCATCATCTCTGCTTTGCAAGATCGGCCAAAGGGATTGAGGCGAGGAGGAATGGTTGTCACCAGAAGTAGTATTGTGTTCAAGATCCAGATGAGTTGCTCCCTGATTTGAACCTCTATGGTATTTAGATACCGAAGATTTGCTCCTTGCCAGCGGCTGGTCCAGTACGCTAAGACAGTTTCCATCTCTAGCAGTTGTACGGGGATCGGGTGTTGATATGATCCGGGCCTTCTTGGTGGCTATTGGCCCAGACCGGGAGTAGGCCACTTGCTGTGCACTGTGCAAGGAGACATCACTACTCGCAGGTTCATCAACGCTCTCTCGAATGCGCCCTCGTGGAGCTCCGGCGGTTCGCTCTTCCTCGTTCTCGCTATCGTCTTCTGACAAGGAAAGTGCTAAGACACTCTGCTTATGTAAATTGTTCTTCAAGAAAATGCTCTCACAGTTTTGCCTCGGATCCAGACTCTGCTGCGTTGAGTTGCTACGAGTGCTCCTTACCTCCGAAGCCTGCAGTCCGTGATGAGTAGAAAACCGCTCGATTTGCATCGAAATTGAGTCCTGCTCAAAGCTCGAAATTCGTGCACATGTCGAATTGTGGCGATTACGGTTCATAAGATAATAGTCTTCCTTGTCGATGTCACCGAGAACTGGCGCAGCAGTGAAGCGAACCACATTCGAAGGATTCGGAGCTTGGTGGAGTCGGTAATCCGAAGAATCATTTCGTTGATCGGGCACCACGCATTCTTCTTCTTCGAGACCATCAAACCAGTTTTGAACCTTGTCCTTTGGTCTTCTTACGGCGATAATGGATGAAAGCTGGAGCTGATCTATCACATCCGAATCAAGCCGAGCAGTTTCAAAAGCCCCCGATCTGAACACCTTTCGCTTTTTTATCTTCAGTCCAAACCACTTGCGTCCAGAAGATGGCGTAGATTGATGGCTATCGGTGGGAGTTGATAGGGAAAACGGCGATTCCATGCCCCCGTGTGGTGAAGACAGTAGGCCATTTGAGCTATATGAATTGGAGGAAAGGACCGATTGATCGAGATGTGGTGAGCTCCGTCCTAAGTGTGTATAATCCTTTCTATCAAGTCTATCCCTAGACTGCGTGGTCGTTTTAGTGTACTCTCCGAACTTATCAAGATCAAGCGGACTAAGTGTTGGCGAGTAGCCCTCGTGGAGCGTCAGATCTCGAGCGGATGACGACGATGTCTGCTGCGGTAGGGAGAGCCGAATTCTCAGAAGGTCATCATATGACCGCAACGTGGAGGAGGAACCAGAATGTTGGAGACTTGAACTCATCGCATCGGTCGAGCTGTCCCAGTTCGAAGAGGTATCCATGAAACACTTCCTAGATAGAGGTGATGAGGGTCGAGCTTGGAGCACCACTGCAGGCTGCTGCCTGTTCGCAGAATGATGGTCGTTTTCACTTTTGATCTTTGATGACCCCACGCTCACACCCGACACTATAACACTGGCTATGCCCTGTTTTGTACTCAGTGTTCCCACACTCTCCTCTTCCTTCTGGGTGGGATGGCGGTACCCTAAATCCGGGAGGCCGAGTAACCTGTAGGCTTTGCTGCCACTATTAAGGGTTGGCTTAGGAATTTCGTAGAGCAACATTGGATGGTCGGCAGCCCCGGAGCAAGTATCCTTCTTCGACTTCCGTCCTAGTAAGGGAAAGGTGAGTTTGGAGGTGCGAGCCATGTCTTTCTATGTTCTTGTCGTGAACCAAATGCTTCGGATGTGCTGAGCAACTATATCGTTGCATACAAGAGCGGAGGCCGGTATAGAAGTTCCATACGCACAACCAGAGTCCGCTTGCATGCTACTTGTAGCATCGGTGTGATCCGACAGTGCTGACATGGCTGCTAGCCAGGAGAGAACACTGACTCTCCAATCTCGAGCTGTGACGCGGTGGATCCCACGTCCAATGCTGGGTTCGATTGCAAGCTGATTGGTAAGATCACGCCCGGTGGCCACGGCAAGAGGTCGCTTGTCGCAAAATTATTCTCCTCTGTATGAAACAGCGGAAAAAGGCTCGATGTTGGTGCCATTGCGCAAATCGCCCAACACTCTCGTAGCGTCTGCCATTCCTACCGTTTCACAAGCCATTATTTGATACCTTGCCATTACTGGTTCGCCAGGTCCGATTTGGACAACGACAGTATTACCATATTTCCTGTAAGTGCCTCGAAGGCTTTCTTTAGGACTCCTGAGGCCCATGTGCTCGAGCGTTAGTTGCGATGAATTTCAACTCTATCAAAAGCCTCGAGGTTCAATAAGGCAACAGTTTGCAGGGGCAGAAGCGACAGTAGGTCACGAAAAGGCTCATACCATGTAAATTGTAGAGTACTCGGACTCTACGATTAGGCGCGAACCCTTAGGTTATTCAG
Source organism: Lapillicoccus sp. (assembly GCA_965277795.1). Lineage (GTDB taxonomy): Bacteria > Actinomycetota > Actinomycetes > Actinomycetales > Dermatophilaceae > Lapillicoccus. Next base: position 5,785,350 of record OZ255840.1, on the reverse strand, counting down.
ACAAAATCGCTAAGGTAAGAAGGCTCTTGCCTGCATCGACTGCTTGTGGATTCCCGAAGGAAGGTATGGAAGGTCTACCTCCGAGCACTACTGTGGTGCCCGCCACAGTGCTCTACCTTAGCGCCTAACTAATTCGACGCTTAGGTTCTCATACCTAGGTACCTAGGTAGGCAGGTTCAGGCACAGCGCTAGGTCACCGGCGAATCGTCTAGACCCCCAAGGCCCTTGTGAGTGCATCGTGAACTCCTAAGCCCCTTGGGGGGATGAACTCACTTATCCGAGTAACAATGTCCCACCAATTTCCTCCTTGGTTAACGTAACCTAGTTCAGTTAGAGTAAGGGGCACTGACAAAACAAGATGTGAACGCGTGCTCAGCTCAACCTCTTACTGGCGCTCTAATATTCTGTGACGGTTAGTGCGGCGACGCTTCTATGTACCTTACCCACGCCTGCCACGCGAGCCGCGGTACGAGTACCCCTGCCTCGGGCTTTCTCCACGTGTCTACATGGTACAATTATTACAAGGTAGATCGGAGGGCAAAGCGCAGCACGTATATATTATCATGTCAAAGCAACATGCGAAAATGAGACCAAGGCTAACATAGCTATGAAAGGGGTAGATTTAAGCTCAACTAGGGTATGCTGAGAGATCCAGTGTAGCAGAGTGGCAGTCATCAAGCTGACGAGGGAAGCAGCTCGGTTTTGCAACAGCATTTTCATCACGCTCATCGCTCTTCCCCAACGTTGATCGGCTCCGCATTGCTAGTTTTCATGCGTTTGCGCCTCTCTGCTGACGATGCTTCACCGTCGCCGTCAGTCTTTCTCTGCGCTGCTTTCGGCGCCGTCATCGAATCATAGAAAGGCGATTTGTCGAGCCCACGTCGTAATGCTGCATCATTCCACCCCTGGGTCTGATCTGAAGGAAATGCGCGCTTTAATGGATCCATGGGCAATGGTACTATACCAGACCCGCTGGTGCTCTTCCGCCGAATTGACCTCGAGGCTGACGAAGAAGGAACAATATTGACAAGCTCATCTGTCTCGTTCTCAGTGACACTGTGTTCCTCCTCCCTATCCTCATGCTCTGTTTCTTTGCCATCTGTCCCCTGAGCGGATGCACTCATCCAACATGGGGTCTGAGAGTTTGGATTGAAGTTGCTCTGCTGCAGCTCGTACTATCGTACAAAATTAATGATGGTTGAAACAACAAGGACGGCAATGCTATAAGCTGAGTGTTCACATACGTGGTGATCGATCCATACCAGTGGGTTGAAGTAGTCTCGGTCGCGAGCACTGATAACGATAGGATTATGGTTGATAATGAGCTTTTCTGGGCGACCCCTCTTGGGTAAAGTTTTCCCTTGAGAACTTGAAGCGAGTATCACAAATCCTTCGTCTTTGAGCCGCTTGATCACTTGTGGGGCTGTCAATGATCTGTGCTCTGTGAACTGTCAGTGGGTCTGTAAGCTTGGATACGCAAGAATGACTAACGCAAGGTCTGTGACACTGTCTTCTTTGAGCGCGAGAATGCTTCGTCGTAAAGGACCCACAGAGCCCGTCTGAATCGGGCTAGTTCTGTCATCTTGAGGAGGAGGGCATCTTCAGTCCCTTCAAGAAGGCATCGGTAACAAACATGAGTCTGATGATCAAGAGGTTTAGTTTCCCGATATCCATAACAATGTAAATGCTGCCACGTGTAACAGCATTCGCATTCTACCTGCAAGCTCAGCATTAGCAGCGGTCACACAAAGCCATCTGTAAAAGGCGCACCATATCGCCTTCCTCTCTTTGCCAAGCACACTGGCATTGAATTACATGTTGCTCTCCGTCCCCTGCACCCATTTTACTTCGTTGCATATTCCCTCCGCGCGTTTGTTCAAGCTCCGCAAGCTTGCCAGGTGCTATGATCCAGCTGGCAGAGTATCCACATTGCGGAATGTTTGGGCTTTCGGTCTGTGTGGCGATCTGGTCATACGAGTGGGACAGTGTCTTCGCGCATCAGAGTATATTAGCAAAACACATGTGGACAAAATTCTCTGAGCTTTAGTCACCTTGATTTGAGACATGTCAAAGGAGTTGTGCTTTACTGCGTCTTGTTTCGGGCCTTCACGAGTGAATAACGACTGGTCTTGAGATTGTTCGGTCCCTTGCAGCGGCGACATTCCCTGATTGTCCTGCGGCTTTCGAGACATCTCTTGCGGCCATTTTGTATGTGAATGGGTGTCCTTGCGGAGAGCTGTGACCTCATCACCACGAAGTTCACCATTCTCGAAGCGGTGTAATCTGGGTGCACGTTGTGTGTATTTGAGCTTCTGGGGGACCTGCAGCAGGCCTACGTCTGCTCCTAGATTGTCGCTTGCCGGCATAAGCCCAACCACCTCAAGGCCGACACTGCCCTGTGTCAGATATGGGTTTTTAAGGATCACACTATAGGTTGTGACCTACCTATGGTATCCTGCGTCCATGCGCCCACACAAATTAGCTTGCATCTTCCAAACCTCATCGTTAGGGATTTGCATCGTAGAATCTGAACAAGTTTGAAAGCCAGTCGGGTCATAGCTCCTCGGACAGTCGGGTGTGTAGAACAAGTGGCATCTCAAGTAACAAGTGTCTGTAAATATCAACAGTAAGCCCTTCTGCTCGCGTCCATCGGCGTTGCAAACTTACCTGGAAGAGAGGGTAGGAAATTATGGACGACCATGCACTGACGTACAATAGACCAAAGTCCAGATCGAGCATCTCGTATAGTGACCTGCTTGCCATCAGGGCCAGCCACTGACATCCCTGCAAGTCGACGGCCCATTACGTTGATTTTGCCGGTGTACGTGAAGGAGAAGGTGTAGGTCTCAATGACGTTGCAAGGATTCGCTTCATCCGCGATGATACTGAACTGGACAGCTGCGAGTACACTCTTATGCAGAGCATCGAAAATACCGTCCTGCAAATGATGAGCGACAGCGACTTCGTTGGACTGCTCTAGGACCTACTAGCCACTCAAAAAGCTTATCCACTTGAGGTGTTTTTCCACGAAGTAGGATCATCAATGGCCGGGGACCAGATTCGTTTGGCCGCTTGGTCAAAGCAAGTGTCTCCGTAGAAGGCATACTATCATCCATAAAAGACTTGAAAGAACAATGGACATCGCGGGGAACCGCGCTATAGTTGCGCTGGCCGAAGCACTTGTCTGGGAAGAGATTTCTGCCAACGTATTAGCTTTCAACCCTCGCTGTCCTAACCTAGGAATAAGTGACCTCAAGAAAGCAAGATTGGCCAACTGGAGCAGGACATAATCAGTTCACATAAGCCAGGAGAACAGGTGATGAAGATCTTTTAAATACCGAAGACATAAGCAAAGTTTGTACTAATTCGAAGCTCTGTTGCTGGTCCACCGCTTGCACCAGAGCTGAGTGCGGTCTGCTAGCAGCTATATCTTGGTCCAGGCTCTGCTTCTCCGTTTGAGCAACCTTGACCGGTTGTAGTGTGACTCGTTTCTGCATTGCTTGAACCTGCGCCATTTTCTATCTGACTTATTCGAACGAGGAGATAAAGAGATGGTGGCAGACAGGACAGGTCGAAGAGGACCAGCAAAAGCAGAAAGAAGCTAGGGGATCAACCCCCACCATGGCGTCACGTGTTTTGAGGTGCACACCTCATCGAGCGATCTATCGTTGGCCAGGGCCTTTACCAAGCTAACCCAACGAAAGGGCGAACTCGAGGTAGATGGGATTGGAAATGACACTCTTTTATTCCGATCATTACATATCAAACCGCAAAGCCCTGGGAGGTGTACCGCTTGCGGGTCCGTTTATTGATTCAGAGAGGTCGCATTCTCGCCGGCGGTATACATGTACGAGCACCAGCTCACCTGGATCAGACACCAACTGTGGACCAGCTATAATTATGTTTAACATTCTTCTTTTATAAAGAAGGGAACTTTAGGATCCCCAGTCCGCGATCCGTAACGAGCCCTAACTCACCCTTGCCCGCCACGAAGCGCTCGCTTACAAAAAGCACGCTAAAATAGCCCCTTTTCAACATCTGAGGTGTCGAGAACTGGGGTAAAGCTGCCACACCTTTGGCAAGCATCTTGATATAAAAGTATTCAACCATAGTATTTCATTGTAATATGTACAGACTCGAGGCCGTCGAGATGACGGTCGATACGGTGCGTCCGGTATTTCGTTTCCATATTCTGATGTCAATATGCGCTGCTGCAAATGATTTAGTGGAAGAATGGTTATCAGGTATTCCAACTCACCGGTGCTCGCTTTGTCGACAGCAGCCAAAACCCACGAAATTACCTGTACCTTTTGCTTCATCTTGTACAGAACTTCTCCCAGTCTATCATAGCTCAAGTAACCACAAATATTCTATGACCGTAACAACCGTTCAGTATTTTGCTCGCAGCTCAAAAGACATCCCTTTGGAACAACCTCATGCGGTTCCGGCAACAGCTTTGAGATCTACGGTGAACGCCTTGGTGCAGCTAAGCAGCACAGGATCGACAACACCCACCGCCCCTAGTTTTCCTTCAAACACTCAAGCACTTTTGAGCAGTCCTTCACCTCTACCCAACCTACATCAAGCTCCATGGAGCTTAACCGCTCAAGCCCAGTGCGTCAAGGACATGGTCAAGAGCATAGCGTCGAAGGTGGTCGCTACGTGAGTGAGCATAGACAAAGACCAGTTGCCCACCAGATCAATGCTTCCAATATGCCACTCGACCGAACTGACAGTAGAGCCCGATTCGGGGACGCCTTTCCTACAACGGATCAGAATCCGCAGCATACCAGTCCTTGGTCTCCAAGTAACTTCGGCCTGCAAAGTGGAAGTATTAGCCGCCAGCCGCTTCTTCAGTTCCCCACAAGGTAAGCGACACATGTCTTTGGGGCAACAAGTCACGAGAACTACTTAACATAAGCAGCAGCAGACTCATTCCAAATCCCTTCGGTTTCATTGGAGACAGACGCTCCGGTCAGTCGTCAATACCCTATACTACGACGTCTCTGTCAACAGTGCCATCACTCTCCGTGGAAATAGACCGAGGGGGACGTCCCATGCCTCTTGTAAGCCGTGTCACGCAGAACGTTGGCACGAGCTATACAGAAAACCCCTTCGGGGTGATCGGGGAGAGAAGGAACATCCAGCCGCTGCAGTACACAGATCACAGTCGATTTCCAACACTACTAGAAACTCAGTCAGCGGAACGATCAGGTGCGGGACAAAATACTGCAATTCCTTCGGACGCCCTTATAAGGCTGCAGCGACGACATCCTTACTCGGAGAGCGCTCAGATGTCCAGCCAAGTGTTCAGCGCGCGTGGGCAGGAGATGTCTTTCATGCCGGCTAGCACGAATCCCGTGCCCTTTCCCTTACCAATCGGGGTGAGTTGATTTTGCAAAACCCTTGCCATGATTATTACTTCTAACGTTACCGTCTAGTCGAGGGTCCTGATCGTTGGTGTAAGTAACGAAGCTGAAGTACAGATTTCGCTGGAGAACGGTATTTGGTGGGTGGATGAGAACGGATATAATACGCTACGGCAGGCTTGGGACCGCGGCGGTCCAGTTCCCACGACAACCATTATCCTCATGTTCTCGATTCTCAACGAGTATGTCCAAGGTCTGCAGAGAAATTTGAATCTTGGAAATCTGCTAAAATGTTAATTCAGACAGAAATACTATGGCATAGCACGAATACTCGGCTCTGGTCTTGACAGCGCGCAAAGACTCACCAATACCAATGGAAGATTATACACAGGATTTGGGGTTGAATGGCTGATCCGCAAAGATGTGATCATGGCAGACTTACAACGCCAGAGTCCACAGTGCAACCACCCGGCTTGTATGCCATTCACCGGGACGATATCAACGATTCCGTTTGGGATAGACCAAGAATTGATACGAACATACCTCGAGTCGCCGCCTAGCGGTAACGTTGGAACGACCACGGTTATTCTTCCCTTGCCAGAGCCCCAGCGACCATTGACGCAACCATTTGGGCATGTCTCGAATGTTAGGCAGGGTACTTTAGCGCAAGCGGCGCCATTGCCTTCGCGACTGAATGCTAGTGCGCCTGAATTCGTGCCTAGAGATGCTGGGCTTCTAAGAGAACATGACAACGGGAAAAGCTCCGGTGTTTGAAAAGCACCAGAAGAAAAGCGAATGAAGCAAAACCCTGAAGTTGGCATTTACTGGCAGTAGAACATCTGTTCACCCTTTCTGCGTCTCTGAACGATTGCAAAGAGAGCAACTTAAGATGAAAGGGTGTTTCATGGCGAGTGATTCTGAGCGGAAAGCAAACTTGACCCCTCGGGGCATCGAGGTGGCCCTCCTTGTCAAGGGCAAGACGAGCATCGAATAATCAAGATCTGAGAGTGCTACCTGGTTGAGGGTTCATCAACACAGCGTCTAGTTTGCTATGAATGCATAATTGTCAAGGCACCATGTTACCTTGAATTTGGAATATGCTTCCTAGGTGTAGGGGAGGCGTCGTCGCCGCTCTCACATTGCTCGTTCGCTCCTGTAGTTTTTAGCGTCGCGTGGCCCGATTCCGCCCCTCACCGCTGACATTATGCAACCTTCAGACTCCTCGGACTTCCCAGCTCTTTCGTCACTACTCCCTGTGCCGGTCACATTTACACCGTATGCTCCTCTGGACTCCTCTTGACCAGCAGCTCTCCTGGTAACTTCCTGTGTGCATATTACAGAGCTTCATCCGTCGCCATCCACATCAGAGATCCGTGGAGAATCCCCAACCGTTCCCGAGTCAGATGATCTGCGAGTCTTGACACTCCGCTTCTCACCACCATAGGCAGCTGTACTGCAAATGATCGCCTTCGGAAGATGAGAGTCCTTGCTGCCTGAAATGACTAGAGAGCTGTCTGCTTCTATTCCCATGTAGCACCCTTGCTATCCGGTAACGCGCTCGAACCTCGTGTCACCTTCGTGTCGACCCTTGACCACGAGAGACTACAGTTTCCATCAGAATGGATCCTCCGCTACGATCTCCAAGAGCAGCACCCACGCACTTGTCACGCGTCGAAGTCACTCCACATACATCGTTCTCCGCACCGAAAAGCACACCTGTTTCGTCTTCATTTGGTACTTGTCACGATCAGTCTTCGGTCATAGAAGCAAGCAATCAGCAGACCTTACTACCCGGCTCACACGACATGCTGGGCCAATTTTCTTTTGCACCAGCTACGCAGACAACGGTCGTCACGACTACCACCACTACAACGACCAGCTTCCCGCCGCTGCTGATGAAAGGTCCTAATAATCTACGAGAGTTGGATCCGAAACTGTACCCCTTAGCTTCCTCTCCTACGCCATTATCGATCAAGAGGTTGTGCTTTGATATTGGTGGAAGACCGGCCTTTTTCCATGAAGCCGACAATGCTCTTGAAGCTTTTCAGGAGGTACGGCCTCGGCCTCCTACCAGCGTCGTTTTAACTCGTACAATGGCTAATTCTTTTTGGGTGGGCTTGATGTAGTTTGAGCAACAGCAAAAGGCCTTATACGACTCTGATGGGGTTCTCCGCTCCGTTGCAAGATCTAGATCTGATTACGAAACACCAAAGTCACAAGGTCTAAGGGTTGTAGAGTCCAATCAATATTCTCAAGCGGAAACGCCAAGTCTGCGTCAGATCTCGCGGAAGCGACCTGCATCTCCAGTGTCCATTTCGGAAGCTGTTGGGTTAGTCGGGCGGCAAGCAAATAACAAGAGGTTGCGTAGCACCCCTGGAAGCACTAATCCAGACCTAGCACTTCCAAAGCATTCTCTTTCGCAATCACGTCTCCAGATCTGTCATTCGTCGACTCCAATCACTCCTTCAAGGGACAACGGTGATGCTGATGACGAACACTCCACGCATCACCTGGATGATTTTACTCCCCTAGAACACGGACTAGCCATTGTACCCAGCGAGCGAAAGATGTTTGGAACTGTGAGTCCGCGTCCTGAGGGAAGCAAAGACGCTTACTCCGGCCTGGATCGACGGGATGCTTCAGTTAAACGTCCTGATGTGCCGATGATGGGACCCCAGGGCAAAGCGTCGATTGGGAGAGCAAGCAACGCTGCCGCTGTCACGCCCTTGCCGGTGGAGGCAGATTCGGTCCTTGACTTAGTCGCGCCTAAGCAACCAGAGCAGCCGATGAGGCCTCGTCCAACCGTTCTCAACACCACAGCTGCGCAAGACATGAGTCTTCCCAGTCCTAGCTTATCACCTGTCACGGCCGCTGCAAATCTTCATAATCGCAGGGGTTACTTTGAAGATTCGGGGCTCGCAGACGTTAGTGCTGATACTAGTTTCGAATATCCTGATGGCAATTTCCAAGATGAAACGGTGAGCGACTGCTCTGGCGGGGATCATACACAGTCTCCAGACACGATTAGTTCTGGGCTCGCAGTTCGTTTAGCTACGAAGGCAGACTCGACCGACCGCGAAGTCGTCAGCCCTACCATGATGGACATACCAGTAATGCTGGATTCATTTGAGGCGATGCCGCCGGAGATGAAAACCTATGTTATGTATCAGTTTTTACGCCGATGCCCGAAACCAGTACTACATTTTGTCGCCGATGCTGTCAATCCAGCGCTGAAGTGCGATTTTTTGAGCTTGCTTCCTCTTGAGCTATGTCTCAACATCGTTGGATATCTCGATCTGAAGAGTCTATGCCGTGCTGCGCAAGTGTCTAGGAAATGGAGAAACATCATCAATTCGGATGAGAAGGCCTGGAAACAGTTGTTCGACGACGATGGTTACGTTCTGCCAGAAGGCGAGCTGCAGCGAGCCATACAGGAAGGCTGGGGATGGCAACATGCTTCCGGCGCTGGTGACTGGGAAAGAGACCTCAGCAAATGCATGGACGCTAAGCCTGCCGACGAATTTTCAGACCAGTCTGCCCTACTTGGCGCTACAGACTCTGGTGAAGCGTTAGGGGGGGACAGTGAGATACCAAGAGTGTATAGCAAGCGGTCGAAGAGAAAGTCTACCACCAAGTCCAAAGCAACCAGTCGAAAGCAACAGAGAAGAAAAGAGCCTTGTAGCGGCAACAACCTCGCATCGGATCCAGGCTCGTGGACGAAGCAGATTACCGCTGCGGAAGGACCTTATGCCGCTGCCAATGCCGCACTCATTGCAGTACCGTCGCCCAAAAACGGTATCCCCAGTCTCAAAAATCTTCATCTCTACAAATCTATATACCAAAGGCATCACCTCATCCGCAAAAGCTGGATGCAAGATGATGTCAAGCCGAGGCATCTAGCTTTCCGAGCACATCAGCGTCATGTCGTAACTTGCTTGCAATTTGACGCGGACAAAATTCTGACCGGCAGTGATGACATGAAAATCAATGTCTATGACACCCAAACCGGGGTTCTCCGTTCAGTACTTGCAGGACACGAGGGGGGCGTCTGGGCGCTACAATACGAAGGTAATACTCTTGTATCTGGTTCTACCGACCGATCCGTGAGGGTGTGGGACATTGAGCAAGGAGTGTGTACACAAGTCTTTCAAGGGCACACATCAACCGTGAGATGCCTGCAAATTCTCATGCCCACGGAGATCGGTAGAACCCCTAGTGGCAAGCCCATCATGATGCCGAAGCAGCCACTAATCATCACTGGATCCCGAGACTCAAATCTCAGAGTTTGGAGACTGCCACAGCCAAACGACGAGACATTCTACCAAGCTGGTCCTTCACAGGACGACACCGACTGCCCTTATTTTGTTCGGGTCCTTAGTGGACATCATCATTCCGTTCGGGCTATTGCCGCTCATGGGGACACTCTTGTTAGTGGGAGCTATGACTCTACTGTCCGAGTGTGGAAGATCTCCACTGGCGAGACTGTACACCAGCTGCGAGGCCACAGCCAGAAGGTATACAGCGTTGTACTGGATCATGAGCGCAACCGCTGCATTAGTGGCTCCATGGACAACCTGGTGAAAGTATGGTCTCTCGATACGGGCTCGGTGTTGTACAATCTTGAGGGACACTCGTCGCTAGTTGGACTCCTGGATCTGCAGCAAAATCGCCTCGTTTCTGCCGCAGCCGACTCGACGCTTCGTATATGGGATCCTGAATACGGACATTGCAAGAGCACGTTGAGGGCCCATACCGGTGCGATCACGTGTTTCCAGCATGACGGTCAGAAAGTCATCTCCGGATCCGATCGGACCTTGAAAATGTGGAACGTGAAGAGCGGCGAGCTTGTCAAGGATCTTTTGAAAGATTTAAGCGGTGTGTGGCAGGTAAAGTTTGATGAGCGCAGATGCGTCGCCGCGGTTCAACGTAACAATTACACGTATATTGAGGTAAGCTTGATCCATCCTCCGTACCTCCAAAACATGTGCTGATCTGAATCAACTAGGTCCTTGACTTTGGCGCCTCTCGAGACGGTCTGCCGGAGCATAAACGTGGCCGCCGTATTGTCGTCAATGCTGAAGGTGTGGAGGTTGCTGACCCGCACGACAATACCCTTGAAATGGACGCCAACCCTGACGACGAATGATGTACGGTTCTCTCATCGGGAATCATGGATTCAACATCGGGTCCTTGGTTTCATTTGCTTTTTTCTTTTCCAACGACTTGCGTAGACCATTTTCATTTTCAGCCGTCGAACTTGCCGTCATGATATCCTCTACCCTTAGCTATCTTTGGCTGGGTCCCTGTTTAACGACACTGGTTTCAAGACACTGCATCCGCAAATAGAGTAGCATAGCGAAGGATGGCGTTCTGTCGTCTTTCTGGGATAGTCATATCCTAGGCGTTTGCTCTTACTCTAGTATGCTGTATGCGCTTTGGGGCATCTAGAACCAGCATCTGTTCCACGCTTCATACCCAATCTTGTCCGCTGCTTGTATTATGTAAAGACATTGCCCCAGCAGAGAGATCATAGAGTTCCAAACATAGCTTGAATAGAATCATTATTTACCTTCCCATTGTGAACACAACTGATGATTCTTTTGGTGGTTCTTCCCAAATGCAGGTCAGACGACGTTTGGGAACAACTACTTCGCGTGGACGTCTGGATCTTCCATCTCGACGGTCGATTCACCCGTCGGCATCAGCAATGGCACAGTCCGGGAGGCTTTATATTCTGGAACGCAGTTATTAGTCTTGTGCGTCCGGCCGCTCTGCAAATGCTCGGCCGGCTGTCGATCTCATTCTGGCTGAGGAGCCTCACGTCTACCCCGACGTTCTAGCCCAAGCTTCCTCGGCACGCTGCACCATGGTTCGGGACGCTCTCCCCGAGGCATTCAGACTCAGGACTTGGGGCACGAGTTTGTACGCTCGAGGCCAGCATTGCGGTGCTGACGCCTGCCTGAAACATATGAGATGCTTATAAGATGATGGTGATTCCATTCCCCTACGGTAGCGCCGAAAACTAAGAAACGGGGGCAATGATAGATGGTCAAGGTGATGGCGGGACCCGATGGACCTATGGAGAGAGGGGAGCCTCGAGGAGAGATAGTTGGTCTGCATGAATGGCCACTATAGTCATACTGAATGGGTGAGCTAAGGTGTCGATTTGGGACAATGGTTTAGGTTGTTCAGAAAGGTATACAACGACTAGATAGGATGTGATGCATAGTCACGCTGGAGGTGAAGTAGACCATCCGCCTTGCCAATCCGGAAGCAACTGCGTATTGCGAGTGAATGGGCTCTGGCTGAGGATGCTTCATTCTTTCATTCATTCGTTCATTCGGCTCATGTTTCAAACTCTACCTCAGCTAGAACTTCTAGATTCCTCAACATACAAAGCCGCCATTGGACCCAACCCTCTAGACCGGTATCAAAGAAGGAGTTCTGAACCCTGGCAAACCTCGCGTGAAGACCGTTGCGTGCCAGACCGGCCTCCGACTCCAGCAATCAGCTCATAGAGCCTTCCCGCTACCACAAACCGCTCTCTGGCTCAGACAACAGACATGATCGATATCCCATTCGAAGACGAGGCTATAGAGGCACCCGCCAAAGTACCAATACAGCAGTCGAGAAGGTACAATCCGACGTTATAGAGAAACCAGGACCAGAGAAAAGCCTTTCGATTTCCCGGCGCTGCCCCGCCAAATCAGAGACAAGGTATATTCCAGCATGCTTGCACCCTTGGGGGAAGCGAATTATCGAAGACTGTCGCACTGCTTCGAGCCGACGATTCTTCTGGCAAATCGCCAAGATCATGCCGAAGCGTCGAATATCATATGCGACACTTTAGCCGTTCAGTTGTGTATCGATACCCAGTGTTGCAATTGGGAAACTCCTGAAAACATCTACTTGCCGACAGGATAGGAGTAGAGGCAATGCCAGCTGACCATCGTGTGGAATGATCACAACCGATGGCCATGGACATGTGTGATATGGCCTCGCCCCAACATCAGAACTTTCGACCCTCTTCATCGAGCTGTCGTACGGGCTGCGTTTGTGCTAAGCACGTTACCAAAGGTGGAAGAGCTTCATATCAAGCACGTCATAATAGTTGACGGTGTGAAATCGTGCAAGGACAATTTTATGGAGCCCTTAGCAACCCTCAGAGGTCTGAAAGTGGTCAGCATCACAGGAGATTTGGAGAGTGTGTACGCAGCATACCTGATGACAGCCACGTAAAGGCCTAAAGAAGAAGACCAACGGCGTTTTGAGGGCTTGGAGCCGTGATTGAATTGTAGGCATCCACCAATACCTCTTGCGAACGAAGATTAACAAATGCAACGCAAGCTCAATACTCTAGAGGGCTCTCGAGATGTTGCTGCGGCCTAACCACGCTTATCCCATGGTGGAAAGTTCCTAAATCTTCCCATGGAACCCTTTCCTTAATCTCCTTTTCCCGATATTATAGCCGGGATAGAGAAAGAGATCTCAAAGGCTTATGCTGGGCTGGCCTCTCGCCTAGGGGCTAAGGGGTTGCGCTGTTGCGAGGCTGTGGTCAACAGCAAATTCTGTTGGCACCCGGTTCTTCCTCTGGCTCCCCAGGCCTGTCGCAACAAGCACTGCCCATCTTATGCTGTTTATGCCTAGCTTCTTCCCATGTTCAAGCGATTTCTCAGCACTGCAAGTCAAGATCTCCCCCAGAGCCCCTGGTCCATTATTGTTTGTTGGTTGCACTTTCCCACGTACGTGCTCTACGATGCTTCTCAGCTCGAGAGCGCGGCCTTCGAGCTTCGCTGCCGTTGGAAGCTTCGGTCCAGGCCATACGATGCGATCGACCTTCGATAAGATCACTTGGTGGGGTATTGCATTCTGTCGGAAGAGTGCCAGTAGTTGTTCGTCAGAGCTCTTCAGTCCATGTAGGGCATCGACTAGTAAGAATGCTCTTCGTAACCTAGGGTTTGTAAGCAACCGATGTTCCATTGCCGGCATCAATCGAGGGGCATACTGTTTTCTCCCCACCAAATACTTCATTATCTCCGTTCCCCAGTCGTCTCGACTGCCCTTCCCATAGCCCATCATGTCTAGCACGACCAACCTGCCAGGATTGCCCATAGCATCTTCCCCTCCCACAGCAAATCCGTTCATAGTCCTTGTCCTTCCGGGCTTGCTGCTAGTGTGGCATATGTTGCGCCCAAGCAATGCATTAAGAAGGCTGGATTTTCCAACATTGCTACGCCCTAAGAATGCAACTTCGGGTATCGAAGTTAGGTTCACAGTCCGAAATTTGGAAGCGGAGTACAAGAGGGAAGGCGGATGAGCAAGGAAAAATCGTTGTGCGTGAGCTAGTTGATGCGGTGTTGGAGGAGTAGTATCCCAATAATAAGATAGCACAGAGTTCGAAAGGGAAAACGGGATTGGAGACGGATCTTGGAGCTCAGGTCCAGATTCTAGGGCTGCGTGCCGTGGCTCATCTGTACTTGTACTGGTACCGTTGCGGCGGACTAGGGTAGAGGATGTAAATCGCGGTAGGACTCCTCCGCCGATCATCAGCCTGTGTGCTTGACGAATGCACGATAAGCCGCCGACAAAGATAGACATATGGTTGTTGAAAGCGGTAGGGCAAATCTCAGAGAGGGAGGTTTGGATGCATGTGAGGGTGAGGGATTGGAAACAGTCGGGAGTTTTGCTTGCGCCAAGCCCCGATGACCATTGGACATTCCCTTCCCGTCCTCACCAGGCTTGTCCCCTCACATCCGCATCGAAGCATCCGCCATGACGCCCTCACCGTCCCATCTTCGCTCCTTATACCGATCTATACTGCGTGAACTGCCACATCGACCGCTGTCCACCCCTTCACCAATTCAACGGCGTATTCGGACCTCATTCTCCACGACAACATCCACAGACAGCACTACGCTGCAAGTGGAGCAGGCAGAGCAATACATTCAGTATATGAAGGCACAAAGGATGTATGCTACGTTGTTAGAGAGATACAATCCAGGGATGTCAATGGATGAGGAAGAGAGGGTTAGATTGACGGCCAGGAGGGTGGGTATGGAGCTCCCAGAGGAGTGGCGATCCGGTCAGAAGTTATAGCGTGTGTACGATATTGTGTTATCTGTGCAATTACCGTCGGTCTCTGAAGTGGTACATAGGGAATATGGGGATCGCACCAGTTAGGGTAATGGAAGCCATCCCAGCAGGACAAGCCCGGCAGCTGATCACTCTGTCCTGCAGTAGACTCGTACAAAAAGGCTCTTGACATCCTTGGACGACTATGGTCGGTCAATACAGCATGGCCACAAGAGAAACCTCACCGTTATCACCATCTATCAAAAATCAGACCAGTACTTGGACGTCCCGTCAGTGCAACCTGTTCCACCAAAGCATCTGCCTTGGCGTGGACGTTGCAAAACTAGAAACATCCTCTACATCACCATCTTCCGAACTCCTTGACATTCAGTGATATCTTTGATTCGTCGAAACTAGACTTCTGAAATCGGGTCTTAGAAACTTTGGGATCTGTGTCCTAGAGATTTTGCTGTCAAATATATCCCTGCATTATGGACTCCTGAGCATGTATATAGTCATCGACGCCGACATCAGAAACCACGATTGCAAAGGGGCCATGGCATAGTCCGTTCTGCCGCTCCGTCCTCAATCTTTCATTCCAATACCATCATTAGCTCCGACTTTCGCTGTTTGATGGTCCGTCGAACCCTTCATCCATTCTATCCTCATCGTGAGCGGGCCCCGGATCCTTGTGGATGAGATCATAATAGACCTCTTGGATAAGGCGGATCCATGGTTCCTTAACTTTGTACGGTGCCCGGAAATCTTGCCCCAAGCTGTTCTCAATTACCAGCGCCGTGAACAACTTCCAGTCGATTGCACATTTGTGTTCACGAGCCTTTCGTGCAGCACGATTCAAGTACATCATTGCGTGCGCCATGATGTACTTCAAGTCGTGGTCACATTGCTCGAAGTCGAGCTCTGGCAGGCTGGTGGACGCGGTGACTTGAGGGGCCTCGTCATCGTCGGATACTTCCTCGTTGTAGGAGAGTTCCTCGTCGTCGGAGTCAACGATCTCAATTATCATAGGAGCATAATCTATCCTCTAAAGCTGTACGATACGCACAGACAATGTCCGTCAAGCGTAAAGCTTTGACTTCGCTACGGCTGGCCTTCTCGAAAGCCTGGCGAATTTGGATCACCAACTCTGTATTGACAGCATTGCAAATAGGACGTGGAGCCAGTCGATGTCTCCAAGGTGGTCTCGCCATGTCTGCCATGCTGTGCAATTGGTAAACCTATCTCCTTTACCGAAAGCGAGTTGAGTAGTTGTAGATGGATGTAGGATTTTATTATACAATCGCACCCTCATATATTCCGATTGCAAGTTGCTCTGAGCCAGTGGCTTGTCTCCCATCTGTGTAAGAATCTTGCGGAAACCGCTCACGTAGACCCTACAAGCACGACCACCTGGCACTGGACCATCCCATAGTATGTGACGTCTGCCCCAGCTGTGATGTGATATGCGTTATATGGTGGGCGATGTGAACGACGTTGCGTGAATGACGAGGGAGTCCGCGCTGTAGGCTTACCGTAGTGTGTGTTGGCTGTCCAACTCCTATAGTCTATGCTCTGCAATCTAGCAGAGGTGTCGATATTGGTTGTCCAACCAGTTTTGCTACACAGCTGCCAACACTTCGGTCGCACTGGGAAGAAAAAAGAAGACTTGAATGTCAGGATCCGATATTTGTCATCCGAAGTTGAAGTTGGGTCAGCCCGCGAAGGATTATCAGCCTCTTATCATTCCCTCCCTTCGGCTCCAAAATCCGCCTCCGCCTCATTTCATTCGGATCCTTCCCACCCGCGGCAATCGTTGTGTAACGCAGGGAACAGACATCCTCAAATGAGATACAACATTAATGCGTTTTCTAGCTGTAGAGAAAACAATGTGCCCTGTGGAGAGCCGGGTCCGTTGGCAGCAACAGTGGCACTATTCCGATGCCCCACAGGTGAAGGATCAAGATCAGTAGCAGTTTTAGAGCAGAGAGATGCTCAGGAGTGGAACGATGAGGAACAGCACAATGTCGTTCAGTAAAGGCAAGAGTACAGTGCTAGAGCTCAATGACTTCAACTTGCCGCATCTGCGTGTTCCGCCCTCGAAGCCTCTTGGAAGGTCTCTTTGGTCACAGATATCGAGGCAGAATATCGAGGGGGGCCTCCTCATCAGATGATTGCCACTTGTTTGGATCGTTGACGGTCTGGGCCTGCTGGAGGGGTGGGCAACTTGGCGCGATGCGGTACCCGCGGTTACGGTTCACTCGGGCGGCAAGGCTCGGTGCATGCAGCGTGCTAACTTTAAAGATGGGACTGTATCATATACCGATGAAATACGGACGTAATAGAAGATACCTAAGGTAAGGTAAGATACCTTAAGGTAAGGTAGTTTTAGTCGTGCAAGTGAGTTATGCATATGTTGTGCATACTGTGTGAGTACTTGACCAAATTATACATACTTCTTGTGCGCAGCCTGGAGTGTTTCTTGAACGATCTGATAATACTCAAAATAATAAAACTCATCATGTCTCTCTCTTTGCACCTATCATTGGAATGGCTCCTGGGGCTTATTGATATCTTAAAATAGCTCACATGATATAATACAGCTTTTTTACCGCTAAACGTTATGCGAATGTCTCAATCGATCTTCGACGTCTCATAAGCACCACAAGTGCATAATGGCTGAAGATGATGCGCTGTCGAACCCGACGTAGTGGGCGCCGGGTCAAGTACCTGGTCCTTGGGAATCCAAAGGTCCGTCCGCCTTTCCCAAAGCGTGAAATCCCACATGACAGTTCCCAGAAACCAGGCACCCCTCTGCCCATACTGTCCACACTCGAGCTGTGCATCGACAGCCTCATCCGACAATGAGGCATGTCATGATCAGAAAACAATCATCATCATCATGATCATTATCATCATAGTCATAGTCATAGTCATTGTCATCATCATGATAAGCGGTTGTGACGTCCCGCGAACTCTGATGAGCGTGCAGGCTAGATCAATGATATGGCCAGGGCCACAAGGGATCGGCGGCCATGATCTGTTCCATCAAGAAACTAGGGTATACCCCGGGGGCTTATTCTTTAGCGTGCTGGCCTAAGCAAGAGCCGTCCCGCCCCAAACGCGAACATAAAGCCCGTGGGCCGCTGATTGCGCATGGCTTCACCACTCCGCTCGACTTCCCCTCCGTGTCGTCGGATTACGGCCTGCCTCAGGTGGCGAGGTGCGCCATCATCGTCCCAACATGCAGCCGCACTGATCCCTACATGGCTGCCTCCCTTGATTGTTGATCTGCATCAATCATGGCCGAAGTGCTTCTCGAAGTTGACGAGGTGCGCTCTGACAAGTGACCACCTTCGGTCCCACAGGAGCTAATTCGGCCAGCATTTATCCCAAAACGATGACATTCTGTAGGCACCCACCAACGCTGAATTGTCTCGGTGTGATCTACTTCTCACATGTACCAAGGGGACTAGATTCGAAGTCGCTCAGCGCCAGTGTTTTGGACTACGAGTATGAGAATGGAAGACGTTATCATGGGTACAAGGCGGGGCGTATGTGGACACTATCTCGTTGGCAAGACCGATCGACTGACACTTGAGACAGATTACCCCATACCGAACGATGAGGTATGCTTCGTGGCTCAACGTTTAACAGTTTGTCCTTCTCTGACCCAAGCGCCTCGTCACCAGTCTGAGCTCGACCGTCTCGACCTACAACACCATCTCCTGACTGTGCTGTTTGGTGGGAAACTGCACTTGGCGCCTCTCAATGAACCCAAGAAGATTCTCGACCTCGGCACCGGTACTGGTATATGGGCGATTGACATGGCAGATCTTTACCCAGATGCAACAGTCATTGGAACGGACCTTTCGCCTGTACAGCCCCAATGGTGCGTAGCTTCAACTAACCTCTCTCCCCTGACTGATGACTTTTACCGTAGGGTCCCTAACAACGTCCACTTCGAGATCGAGGACGTGGAGAGCGACTGGACATACACGGAAGACTCATTCGATTATATACACATTAGGATGTTGATCGGGGCTATCTCAGACTGGAGTTCCATCATCCGGAAAGCCTACAGGTACTGATAACCCGTGGGCATTCCCTAATATGATGCCCCTACTCAGAGACCTATACAGGTACTTGAGACCTGGCGGCTACATCGAAATCCAAGAACTTGATCCGCGAATGACAAGCGACGATGACAGCCTCCATCCCGACAATATCTCCAGTATTTGGTCCAACCTAATCTGCGAAGCCTCCGAGAACTATGGCCGCCCCATCCCTCGTGCCACGGACTACAAGTACTGGCTCGAAGAAGCCGGCTTCGCGGAAATCCGGGAGACGATCCACAAGCGTCCTACCAGTACATGGCCTAAGAACAAACAGCTCAAAGAGGTCGGAAAGTTCCAATTCTTGAACTACATAGAGGGGTTGGAAGGCCTGTCCGTAGGATTGTTTACAAGAGGATTACAGTGGCAGCCGGCGGAGGTGCAGGTCTTGGCGGCGAAAGTGAAGACGGAGTTGAAGAACAAGAGTATACATTCGTATCAAAACATGTGAGTCGTTCCTTTCTTGGTGCGGAACGGAGTTGACAGACTCCAGGGCCGTTGCATATGGGCGGAAGCCTGAGACAGCGCCCCCAACCAGAAGGGCCAAAGGCGAGAGAAGGAGCCTCGGCGCTTCTCGGCCGGCAGACAAGACGGCTTCAAGTGTAAACGGCAATGTTTCCCCAAAGAAACCCAATGGCTCGGGTGCTTAGTTTGCAAGCTCACGAGAGCACCATCCTCGAGACACCCATGTTGAGCATTGCGAATTCCATGGGGAAGAAAGGGCTTTCCGAACGCATACGATGTTCTACCGTATCGAGCCTCGGGGCTCCTCAGAGCGGTTCAGAGGAGACAGATTAAGTACGGCCAACGTCGGCCATATTGGCTAAGCCCAGCCAATGATGTGTACTAAGGTCGCGAGGCAAAGCGCTGTGATGAAGGGTGGAGTATCTGATGATACTGTTCAACATGTGTAAGCGGAATACAGCAACAAGAGCGAACGTCAGGTGTGGGGTCAAAACAAGGGGCAGTTCCAAATAAAGGGACCCAGGCGGGCCACAGCAACTGATCAACGACGGACTGCAATACTCTAGAGATCTTATTACTATATGCTACAGAACTCGACAGCTTCCAAAGACTTACAAAATTCTCATCTTTCAAGGCTTGAAATCTGTACTTTGTTATGTAGGAGCCCCCCCTATTTGTAGATGCTGTTTGTTTTGACCCTACGCCTGCTCCCAATAATAGATTCAAAACGGACTGCGGTATCTAGAAATCTCATTGTTGCGGGTTGCGGAGCTCAACAACTCCTGATGGTTTGCGGAGTTCATATCTTTAAGGCCTGAGGTCGGTCATTTGTAAGGTGAGGGGGTTCCCTTGTGGCGACTGTCATTTATTTTGACCCTACCCCTGACGTTCTGGGGCCAGATTTATACCGCATGTGTTCAGCGCAATGCTGAACTGGTGCCAACACTTCATGACGGTAACGTAACTTCTCTTCAGTCGTTCACCCTTGCATCGGCGAACGTCTAGGAGTCCCGATCCCAGCTGCAACGTTAGTGAATAGAACTTGAAAGGACGGCTTGGCCTGGAAAAGTTGATGCAAACACCATGGCCTTTTCAGCCATAGTAAGCTAAGCCATCGACTATAATGTGGCAATTAACGATAGCTGTACCCAGGAGGTCACCGTGCTTCCATATTAAACTTAGATAGACGTCAACAGTGATGATGCATGTACATCTGAGGAAGTTTTGCATTGACGCCGAGATGGTTGGTGTTGAGATGCATTTGCATGCGCGGCATTTATATTCCATATATACAACACCGCAAGCTGAAACAGAGAATACATAGGTAGGCTTAGTTCGCATGCATACGGTAGACACTCTTGGTATTGTGGCGTTGCGCATCATCATCAAGGCGCAGCATGTGGGGGTCCTCAGGGATATTCCAATAAGGTAACACCCAAAAATTCAGGTAGACGGCGTCATTCAAGACTTCGACTACCAGTGACGTCGCAGGAACAAGCACAGATAGTGTGGTGTGGAAAATGGAAATAACAATGCGCAAAACCATAAGAGCGCATCTAAAACAGGCACTACATAGATATAAATTAACCGTAAGGCTACGTACTTTACATCCAAGGGACACAGGACACGGCGAGTAAGTGGGCAATGCTATTTCCACGTTGAAGGCTATGGCGGACCGAGGCCGAAATCAATGCACCCTCGCGCATTTGCGCCTTCCAACTGCGCGGACCCAGAGCGGCGCTTCGGCGGCGCTTCCTCTGCCTTTGTTACAGACCCATGGACAGCTGGCAAGGAGTGGGGTGGGGAATTGGCAGCAGCTCGATGGTCTCATTGGGAGCCGTGAGCAGGATGGGTGTAGCACGACTGAGAGCTTCCTAATTGAAGCACTCCGGACTCTCCTCACGGCAAGGTTCTCGGACGGTGGGCCACTTGGCCTATCCTCCTTGCGGCGGCTAGCTGGATGCAGATGGCACAAAGACTGTGCCGGTATCATATGAGAATCCTCGAAGCGTTCGTAGGAGAGTGGCATCCAAAGGCTCAATAATTTCCGCACGCGAATCTTCGACGATCGAGGATTGGTACGCGTATGTGCCTCATGCGAGTGCTCGTCTCCGCTGGGCAGATCCCCAAATGGCTCGGAGGGAATTCACATTAGGAAGTTGCGTACGTAGCAGTGGCGAGCACAGCTCCTTTATTGTATACATTCTTCGCGGATGCTGCCCTTTGAGGACATGTTAGCCTTCACAGTGCACGCAAGGAGAGTCGGATACCTCTGAGTGGGTGTTTTTGCGAGCTCCTCTGTGGCTGAGGAAGGAGGCTGAGGCTGAAGAATGGGACAGGCGGGACCGAGATTCCCAATGCTCTGACCAATCACCGCGCGATTCCAGGATCTGGCGACTTTTGCCTCCGTACGAGAAAAACAAGATCCGCGCTGGCTCGGCTCGACAGTAATAATAACGTCCTATCGTTGAGCGCGCCGTTATCCCAAGGGAGCCGAGTGACGATCTAGGAAAGTCATCTGGACTTGGAAGCGTGGAAGCATGTGGTCGTTGAAGGCTGTGATGCTTGTAGTAGAGAGATCACCAGCCACCAAGGACACATCAGATGGCTTCGTTCACACGGACTCGCCTGCTGAATCAGGCTTTGCATCCAGCACCACCACCACGATAAAGACTAGTATCGCCACTCTGGTGGTGAGACAATCCACCACAAGGGTATAAGCACCGGTCCCATCCAGCATGTTCCTCCACCATTCCAGAGCGCCAGCGACTTGTGAGTCTTGGTCATCTCCAACCTCAGCCGATTATCGCACCGGATCTGGCCGATCAGTCATTCGACGCAAACCTCCTCACATCAAGAACCAACCAGCCATCAGCTCCGTCTACCTCCTTACGCCTTACCGTACGCAGGGGGAGAAACAGCGAATACTAAATTCCACGGCTCAAGTATACCGAATTGGGTAGCACCCTTATGGTCCAGTCATTCCTCGAAAATCCCTGAAGCCGCAAACGGATGCATGGTGCATGGTGCATGGTGCATGGTGGAAGCATCAGCCATTTCCAGTCATCATTTTCGGAGGCTTTTGAGTGGTTGGCTACTTGGAAAAGGTGAAACGCGTGGGCGTGCAGTCACCGGCGGGGTCCAGACATATCTTCCCCAGCGCGCCCGTGCTCCGAGACAAGCGAATCACAGGGCTCACCAGTCATCAGTCACCAGTCACTGTCAGAATTGGACGAGGCAGGGGGTTCGTGAAAGTCGCGCGCTAACGGAGAGGAAGCAGGCATAGGCGAGAACGAGCCCGAGCGGGAGAGAGCATTAGAGAAGCATAGCCTGTAAGGCGAAGACTCCCAAGCATACCTGAACCAGGGGGGCTAGCCCTGGACAGGGGGGCATAGGAGCAGCCTTGGACGAGCGACGGAGTCGATTCAGCATAAGGTACTCAGGGCAGAGAAGGGGGTGTGTTGGAGTTTTGAGTTGGCAGGCCTGCGGCGAGAGTACGAAAGCAGCCAACCAGTCCCATTCCAGCACCAGAGTGTTTCCCCACACGCCGGGGCCAGCATCGAAATTCTTCTGCACGACTGCAACTGAGAATCCGTTGCACTCCAACCAACCGGCACCCGCTCAGGAAGGGGGAGACACGGGGCTGGCACCACAGGCTATCTTAATCCTCTGCTGCCCCGTGTACTATTTTACTTCAAACGGTCAGGGAATCAGACCTGGGTGTGCACAGGAGCCGATCATTTGGTCGAGTGTCATAAGTATCTTCATCACCCGCCTTCACTTCGAAACACACACCTCTCTCAACCATTTAACTGTCTGTCGGCCATCGCATTCGCATTCGCATTCGCATTCCTTCGTCATCGGTCATTCGACTTCACGCCCCTTCACGAAACTATATCACTGTTGCGACTCCCACCTCACCGGCTTGAGGTTGTTGTTGTTGTTGTTGTTGTTATTGTCGCTGCTGTTGCTGCTGTAATCGTCAAGACTGCCTTACTATTGGTGTTGCTGCGCAAAGAAGGATTCATCCGGGAAGCGCCTTGCGACCTGCCTCCTCGACCATCCCCTCCCGCCTAAGCAACCCCGCCGCAAGCCGCAACGCCTCGCCAGCCCCGACCCCTGGAACGTCGATCCTTCGGGCCTACCTTAGCTTAGGTCAGGCACAGTCCGGGGCTTTTCCTTAACAGACATCGGCGTTGGTTACACCAGCCCACCTTAATCTAAACAAGCGACTATCAGCTTCGCCGCCCACCACACTGCGTCCAAACCCCTCTCGGTCTGCCTCGACGTCGCAGATAACGAGCAACATTTACTGCTGACCTGTCAGGCCTTGCGTGAGGAAGCCAAAGGAGTAACGCATAGAACCCTGGTCAGATTTTCGCCGGTCGGAAAACTGCAAAAGTTATTAATTCACACGGTCCTCCACACGAGATTTCACCTGACGCTTCTATTGACGCTTCTATTGTCGACGACGCTCGAGACGGAGCAGAAACGCCTTTGACCTTCACGATATAACAACGCTTACGATCTACACACGCTCTACTACCTTACGGCTTACGACCTACGATTTAGTAATCCCGAACTCAAGGCACTCATAGACTAATACCATACCCATCTCTCGGCCTTACCCGCACATAACCAACCACAACTCAGCCTCTACAAGGCGCGACTGTCGTATCCTCACCGCGCCAACCGCGCCGGCACACTGACCGATTAGCCCGCAGCCTAGCTCAAGCACTTCAACCTCAGGACGTTTACATTTTGTGGCACAGGACGATAGCCTAACCACCTGAAGCTTATCTCAAGCCTCACATAAGTGGAGCTTGCCTCGACATCCTCTCCAAATCAACACGATGGTCCTACTTACTCCGGCCCAGAACCAGGCGGCCTTGGACGCTTTCGTTATGTCTCCGGTGTCGTCTTCGATGGTCTCTTATCTTGCAATGATGGCTTCCAACGTCATTCGGTGCGAACAGCAGCCACCACTGACGAACAATCACCTGCCGCCAACCCCACCGGCAACTCCTCCACAAGACCCCGTGACACGACTACCCCTCCAGCCGGCACTGCCCTCGCTTGAGGAATTCATCCAATCGCTTGTGGACCGCTCGCATGTCCAAGTCCCGACTCTGATGAGCTCTCTTGTATACCTCTCCCGCCTCCAACAACGACTACCGCCTGTGGCCAAGGGGATGCGGTGTACTGTTCACCGAATCTTTCTTGCCTCGCTAATTCTCGCGGCGAAGAACCTGAATGATTCTTCTCCCAAGAACAAGCACTGGGCTCGCTACTCTTCGGTCAAGGGCTACGAGGGCTTCGGCTTCTCATTAACAGAAGTCAATCTCATGGAGAAACAACTACTTTTCCTCCTGGACTGGGATCTACGGATCACCAATGAAGATCTCTTTACCCACCTTGAGTTCTTCCTGGCGCCTGTCCGCCAGAAGCAGCTCGCCAAGGAAGAATTCAAGCGCCAAGTCCAACTCCGTGAACTTGTCCTCGTCGCCCAGAACCAACAACAAATCCATGAGCGGACTCCGCATCTGGGGCTCTCTAGCCGCAGCGGTACAAATTCCTCAAAGAGTGCGTACAGTTCGCCTGCCGGCTACAGCTCGACAACATATGTCAAAGACCTTGAGCGCTATTCAAACGCCACGCCACCGCCCCGATCTTACCATCGCCGCCAACTGCGCCCCTCCCGCTCCGTCTCGCCTCCCTCGGCGGACGCCGTTCCCGGCCTCGTCCACTCGGGTACCGCCGACAGCCTTGGCTCCACCTCCTCGTCCCGGGCTTCGTCGATATCTCCACCACCATCGCGAGGCACACCCTCCTCAATCATGTCATCCTACATGGACGACACGGCCTGCGTATCCTCCGAATACGACACGGCCGCTTCCTACAGTGACGGGAACTGCAGCCCGTACGCCGAGAGCATGTACAAACTGCGTCCGACGCTCGGAGCTCATCAGCTTAGCTACACGGGCGATGTGGAGAAGCCGGCCAAGAAGGCGAAGGTGGCCGGAGGCATCATTCAGAGGTTCTTCTACTCGGCGGCCGGGGCGTATCAGGGTGCGAACGGCACGGCGAGGGTCAGGGTGGGGAATACATACTGAATGATGGCTGATCATCGGTGGATCTACCCCGATGGAACAACGAAAGGAGAGCAACGGTGCCCGGAGCTGGAACTTAGGCATCTAGAAGGACCCGTCGAATTTTTTTGGGAGCTATTAGCGTGCATTCTGGGTCCTATATTCTCGCGCCGCGAGAACAGGACCCGTGGGCGTTTTTGGATTTGGATAGTTGCTGTATTTGAAAGCAGACTTGTGTGCGATATGTGTCAGATGTGCCCCATATACCCGCAAGAGTTTGGCCCAATATTATTTGTGGAGATAGAACAAAGCATGCCTACTTAAAGTTTATTTCAGATTTACATAACGGTCATGTGATTTTGACATGTGAATGCTACCTTAGTTGCCTGGTTCCCGAGACATGGTGGGAGGAATAAGCTAAGCCCCGTGGGTAATATGAGACATCTGATCACATCTGCCGCTCACGGGCGTCGTGAAGGAGACCGCCACTGAAGTGCGTACCCATCCCACAACGCCCGTTTTCAAACCAAAACTCGGTGAAGACAGAGCAACTACAGCCAGACGGGGATGCGCACATGGGGCGGCTATTGCACACTCCCGTCGGAAGATGGCAAAGAATCCGGAACGGGCGAGCATGAGACGGGGGTCGATAGATCGATTAGGTCCTGGTGCAGGAGACCACTGGCACCGGTGAGAATAATTGGGGGCAGAGGAAGTGGATGGCATGTGACCGGTGAAGCAAAAGGAGAAGTGTAGGGGTACGCTGTAGTTCTTCGTCAGTGGATGAGCAAATGTCCTCTAGATTTATCACTACGGGCTGCGGTGAGGAATCGCATGAGAAAGATTTTCGCTCATCGTATAGATGGCGGTGCTATAACTCCCATCGCCATGACATATCCGTGGACTGCTGCTAGAACCCAAAAGTTGCCCTAAAACATGAATCATTCTGCTATTCCCACGCCACGCTAAAAAAATCGAAATGCTCCACCTGATTGCGACTGACTCTTTGCAAACCTATCCTGCGGCGCTCGTGTCACGCCGATCCTCTTGTTCATTGGAAACTCGCGGAGATGTCTGAAGGGGCGAATGTGCCAATCCAGTAAGGGTGGAGGGAAGGTCTTCTTCAGAGTTCAGCGGAGAGACCTGGAATGGAATAGCGGCATCGTGATAGCCGTGCTCCTGCACGGGCGCTTTGATCTCAGTAGCTTGCATGTACTGCGGTGGGAGCGGTCCATTGGCTTCAATGTTAGAGACAGTCGGCCATTCCCTCCTGTTCATACGCCGTCGACGCCAGAAGATGCCAAGGAATATGACGGCAGCCAATGCCACCGGACATCCAATGACAATGCCGGCAATGGTACCCGCTGGCACGGCTTTGGATTTGGATGAAGCAGTGCTGGCGGTAGTGGGGTTGGAATTGGGGTTCGTAGGAGACGCGCACGCGTATGCGGCTGCGGAAGTCGAAGATGTCACTGTAGGACTCTGTACTTGACCTGAACTAGAGGCTGGTGTACTGGACGCAGGGCCGCTGAGCGCTAATGTTGCTACCGACGGTTCTCCGTTCACTGCTGTCGATCGCAATCCCACCGAGCCTCTCATATTAGAGCACGACAGGATGCTGTTGTTGGATAATGTGGGACCCAAACCGGAGGTGGTTGGCGGTGATACCCCTGCGGTTCTCGTCCCATCTATACTCGATACATTTGTAACCGATGAGACTACCGTAGGTGTGGATGATGATGTGTATTTTGTGGTGAGATTGGATGCTAGACTCGTAGATACTAGTGCTTTGTACGATGATTTGGCTGTGGTATGGCCACAGCCAGACTGTGAGTAGTTAGCGTCATCAGAATGTGGTGCTGGGTAGCTTTATTCGAGAGTATAATGATGTCGCTCCAGAAATACCCAATCGAGGTCGTGCTTACATATTTATTGTCGTTACGACAATGTTGACACGTCGACTAGCAGTAGATCAACATCGTTGGAGAATAAGAACGCTCAGATTTTTCGTAGATCATGAATGTATCATGTAAAGAAGTCAAGGAGAGAGGAAAACGTACATGGCAAGATGTGCCCCCGACTAGAGCACCGATCGGGATCGTAGACAGAAGGACAAGTGCAAGATATGAGGTCTGAATGGCTCGCTTCATAATTCGAAAGATCAAATCTGTATTGAGAGAGCTGGCCTTGGCAAATGCAGACGTAAAGAAAGGACGGTAAATCGCAGCGAAGCCAAACAGATCGTACAAATTCAGATGCAGAAAGCAGGAAAGCTCCATCAGAAATAGCAGTCCGTTCGACAGTCCGCTGCTGTCCCCCACGGCGAGGTAGAAGAAACGTGTGCAGAAAGACTGTGCCATTGCTAGCCGAATTGGGGGCTCAGAGCTTGCACTCCTCCACAAGCGATGGTCCTGAGGTGGTAATTCGTGCGTAATCCTTGAAGCTCAGCGACTCCGATAGGACGTCAAACCTCTTCAGAGGCTAGACTGGCACTTGATGTGTTAGAGATGGCTTCATCAGCTCGTTGGACTGTGCCGCTGGTGCTCCTGGCCAGCCGTCTAAGCTCACTGCCTTGGGATGAAGCTCCGCGCTTCCACAGCAGTGGAGCAAAATTGACACCCAATCCGCCCCTCATGACAACTGTTGCTGCGAAGGCGTGCGTGCGCCGGTAGGCCATTTCACGGAGGAAGAGGGAGACATACAGCATGAAACTTTTCGAGGCTGAGGAGGTGAGGGAGGCCAGGGACTCCTCAGACCTGCGCTCCAGTCAGGTAACCGTAGCGCCCGAAGCCTACTC
Organism: Lapillicoccus sp.; assembly: GCA_965277795.1. Classification (GTDB taxonomy): domain Bacteria; phylum Actinomycetota; class Actinomycetes; order Actinomycetales; family Dermatophilaceae; genus Lapillicoccus. The sequence continues at coordinate 5,757,446 of OZ255840.1, read as the reverse complement.
GGAGTAAATTGGAAGCCAACTACGATAAGTATCCGAGTAAGCCCCTCAGCCTTCCGCCGGGCCGCACTCCCACTAGAAAAGTCTCGAGTCGAGATCCGCATTTAATAATTGTCACTTTGGCAGCAAGACAGCAGTCACACCATATAACGCTTGAGAATGTACGTACAACAGGTACAGACGGTGTTCAAGCGCATCTACACATGGTGCTGCCTGAACTGGACAATTACGAATGCACAGCGCAGTAGAAGTAGGACCCAAAACCAGAAAAGTGGCTCAAGTCATGCCGTGAATTTACAACTAAACGCATTTGATCCGCTAGCTCTGCTCTACAGCTATGTTCGCGTTGATTCCCCTGCATATTACACAGCTGTGTGCGACGGAAACAAAACCCAGCCGCCTTGTAGATTTGAAAATACGTTCTGAAGTGATCTTAAACAGTGTTGCCTCATACTGCAATTAGCAGCGTATTGCGTAAATTGTCCCCTTGGTCGGGTTCCTTTGGGCCTTCCGCTGAAACACGAGAACAGTGGAGTCGACAACTAGCCGAACTGCCCGAGCCCCATTTCATTGAAGCGCGTGTACTGCTGACGTAGACCATATTCCTTTCATCGACGTTGCCAGGCACGGTGGAGATCCTTCATTAAGTGTGTGGAGGCACAATCGGCTGTTGCAGGAACTGCAGTCTTCTGGCGCGTACTACACTGCGCATGGTCAGCCAGCCAGCCCTGTTTCGTCCACGAGGAGATGTATCAATCAACAAATGAGAAAGGAAGTGTGTCAGATCTAAGGCCCGGTCAAGGGCTAATCTCATCAATGCTAACTTGTAGCTATGCCGACCGTCGTGAGATTATAATAGTTTGATCATCATGTAAGGAGTGTGAGACACAACAAGACAATGAGATATCGTTTCGATGAAACTTGACTTACTATAAGCTTTCTCGTCTACAGTGGCCGAGGGATTCTTGAAGCCCCCCGTGTCAGGTTCAGATTCGGTGCACTTCCCGTGCGGCGAGAGTAGACGGGGTACCTGCTCCAGGTTCCTGTCAAGGCACACCCGCTCGCGCCAGGCATCTATCGGTGGATTATAACCAAGCTCACAGCCGGTAGCGGATCATTGGTGTGACCACCCCTTAGATAACTAGGACGCACATGACGAGACTAAGATAGGTTGAGCTGGCGCAGCGAAGAAAGATTGACAGCAAGATCACAAAGTTGTGGAAGCTGTTGGAAGCGTCTTTTTAGTAATAGTGTTAGCCTAGGGACGACGTGGGGAGAAGCGCTAATGACAGCATCTAAGACTCGCAACTATATCAGTGCAGACATTCTCGTCTTCGCAGGCGGTCAAGCCGCTTGGACATATGCTTGTCATTTGTAGGTCGAGGTCATCATTTAAGGACGGGGTGCGAGACATGACAGCTGATCATAAAGTTCGCGACGTACCGTGTTCCTATCTAGATCAATGACGAGACATTGTATCTCGGCGTACTAACTCGCATTCCATGTGATACACGGAGCGGAGGCACGGAAGGACACTGTTTCAAAATCAGCTCGAAGATTCTTCCACTTGGATGCAAGCAGTCAGAAGCTCAAGGCAGTGATCAGAAATGCATGAATGGTATATAATAAAATGTGTCTACATCGGAAACCCGAATCAGACTCGTCATCTAGATGTTCATCATAGAAGAAGCAACGAGGTTAAGAAGGAAGACGCCTTACGTTACTGTGACGGCGATGATGGAAAGCAGCTCTCAGTGAGAGTGGCAATTGTACGTTGCGTACAATACTGCTGAGTCGAGGTTACGGGATAAATGATGGGTCCTGGACGCCGCCCATTGTTAGCGACATGAACTGCAAACAGTCGGTGAAAACAAAGGGGACTCGGTCAGGTTCATCAGTGGGCTAGGTTTTCTAGGCCTGCCACGAAAGGGCATATCCTTTCACAAAGCAGTCTCATGTTTTGAGGACTGTCGGAGCCTAGTGCCGTTCATCTTGTAGTGACCTTGTAGTTGGAAGACATGGGGGTATAAGATGTGCCATACCGTCTAACAGCTATCACGACGTACTTTGCGCGTACCCAGGGATCTGTTGGGCCTAAGAAAGCGACATGAGTCAGCGGTGTCGCCCTTGAGCAGGATCATGTTCGTCTTGAAAATCGGTGAAGAGGAGCTCAGTCTAAGCCATTTGGTGTCGTCTAGGACCCGATAGGATCTCAGTCGGTAATTTCCAGCGTATATAATACGAATTGATCATCATCACTCTGGACGTATTTCTGTGTTGGCATTGTGGAGGATTGGGAGCTTACCATGTTAACCCACGCGTCAAGAGCCTGTAGAATCTAAGGCAAAGCGACCGGTTGTCCAGGCCTCGCGCTGTTCCAGATCAGTGACAGTTGGCTAAAAGACTCTAGACATATCATAATGTAGCAGTAGAAGAACGTATCAGACTGACGTGTGCAATACAAGTTTCATTCCCTTTTTAAGGTCAAAGACTCTAGTTTTGCGGTTTGAACAAATCATCAGGTAAGAAGAAGAGGAGTTGCAAGGAGATGAGAGAGCCGAGTACTTACTGTGATCCGTAAACCATGGTTTGCACGCAGGGTTGGAGGGCACCGAAGATACGCGTTGGGTGTCCTGCAGTGTGGACGAGGAGTGAAAAGAAAAGTGCAAGAGAGCTCGGAATGATTGTTTAAGCTATTCTCGCCTAAGGTACGTTGGCGTGGTTGGCTAGCAAAAGGCTAAGCCTTGCAAGCACGTGACCATTGTGAAGGACCCTCGTACCCAGTAAATACCTTATGTTTTGATCTTTTGCGAGTGCAATCCAATAAACTCAGAGTGGTCGTCTCCTCAATGCGAGTCGTGGCGAATCCTGGCAATGTACCTGAGCTTGCGGGTGACTTCGGGCTCTCTGCTCGATAAATCTCCGGAGGGGCGGCCGGATTATGGGATTGGCGGCGGGGCTCTGCTGAATTGCGGGGCAGAGGAAGCTCGTGGATGATGTGATGAGCGTCAATCGTCGTGACATTGCTAATAAGGTGCCTCGGCGGCAATCCACCATGGACTTTGACCGCCGTTCAACATCTCGCACATCCTTTCCATGCTCGAAATCTCCACCCTCTACACTTGAGCTGTTTGATCTGCCATCTCTCCTGCTGCATCTGCCCTGACGTCCGTTTGCCGAGGCATAGGTATTACTCTTCGATAGAACCCCGAATCTGTCACAGCTACAACCCCTCGAACTTCAGCGAGACGAAATTTGCCATGGCTACAAACGGCTCTAATGCGGACGCTGCCTCAATGAGCTCAGAGAAGATCAACACGGACATCGTAACCCTCACCCGCTTCCTGACCGAAGAACAATCAAAACACAAGGAAGCCACGGGCGACTTCACGTACAGCTCCTGCTCCTCCGAACCCCAGTCCTACAGCCACTAACAAAACCTAGACTCCTCTGCCATGCTCTCCAATTCTCATTCAAATCCATAGCCTACTACATCCGACGAGCCACCCTCATCAACCTCACCGGTCTAGCCGGCTCCTCCAACACAACGGGCGACGACCAGAAAAAGCTCGACATCATCGGCAATGACCTCTTCATCAGCGCCATGCGCACCTCCGGCAAATGCAAGCTGCTCGTGTCGGAAGAAGAAGAGCAGTGCATCGTTTTCCACGAATCCCCCAAGGCCCGCTACGCCGTCGTCTGCGACCCGATCGACGGCTCGAGCAATCTGGACGCGGGAGTCAGCGTTGGCACCATCTTCGGCATCTTCAAATTGGCCGAGGGGAGTAAGGGCGTGCAAGAGGAGCTGCTGCTGCCGGGGACAGACCTCGTGGCTGCCGGCTTTACCATGTATGGCGCCAGTGCCCAGCTCGTGATCACGATGAAAGGGGGCAGTGTCGACGGATTCACCATGGACAATGCGCTGGGCGAGTTCATTCTGACGCATCCGAACATGAGGATGCCGAAATCGCGCTCCATCTACAGCGTCAACGAGGGGAACAGCATGTACTGGGAGGCCCCGGTCAAGGAGTATTTCGACAGCCTGAAGTATCCGACCGGGGAGGGCGCGAAGCCGTACAGTGCGCGGTATATCGGCAGTATGGTTGCGGATGCGTACCGGACGCTGTTGTACGGAGGTATCTTTGCCTACCCGGCTGATAAAAAGAGTGCCAAAGGCAAATTGCGGATCCTGTACGAGTGTGCACCAATGGCCATGGTCTTCGAGAACGGTGCGTGTGCCGAGCTTCACATCTCGCATCTGAGGACATTTTTACTGACATGGCACTATAGCCGGTGGCCAAGCGGTCAACAGCCGCATGGAGCGTATGTTGACAATCGTGCCGGAGCACATCCACGACCGATCCGGTATCTTCATGGGTAGCTACGACGAGGTACAGAAGGTCATCGACATGCACCAAAAGCACTCGAAATAGAGACAAAACACACGTAGCGTGTGCGATGACCACTGTACTCTACATGGTATTGGCGTTTGGCATAGTACCAACATGCAATGCTACTGGTGCGAGAAAGTACGTCATTGAATCGCATGTGACATGTATACTTTGAAAGAAGACAAGGCCTGGAATGATTCACCTGAAGTCGATGCAACGATGGCGGCCATAAGCCGGACTCCGAAGGGAGGGCCTGAGCACTGGTAGGTAACAAAGCGAAATCAAAGTCACGCGTCTCTCTGAGCGAGTCATCGAGCACACCTTGGCAGCACAAAAAATGGTGAAAGATGGTGTTTTTCGTCTCTGTGCTAAGCACAAGAGACCAGGTCTAGGTATCGAAAGAATCCGCCTCCTGATTGCACCGGGTCATCCACATCGTTGATTTGACGTTTCCTCGCGTCCTTGTGCCCCTACTCCGTGTTGAAGCAGCACGTATGCTCACAGTATCGTTCCGAACCTATTCGCTCGTTGTCAGCAGAGCCGTTCCTTTCATGCTACCTACAACACGGTGGAGAGAAGGAGGAGAATGAAATTACCCAAATGTTGTTTTGATGCTCCTGACATAATACTCGCCCCAATTCCTCCTTGTGACCTCTTCCTGCCCCACCGGCACTCCGTCCCACGTCACCCTCATGATCGTGACCCCTTCCGAATCATTTTGATCGAAGTTGATCTCAAGCCTACTGTAATGTCCCTCAGGCCACTGTCCTAATCGCCATTTTTGGACAATCTTCGTTGGTTTGACCAATTCCAGAAACTCGCCGGAGACGTTGCCACCAAAAAGTTCGAACTTACCACCCGAATGGGCACCGGTGAATGTTTTGGGCGGGGTGCGGGTGAAGGCTGTGAGGCGGGCAGGGTCGGTGAAGGTGGTGTAGAGTTCGGCGGCTGTGGTACGGAATTCCTCAGTAGAATGAAGAGAGGTGACATTCACCGATGGGCCTTTGCCACTAGATGGTGTTTGAGTGCTTGATGGTTTTGCGTTCGTCTGAGCCGCGGTTGAGGAGCTAGAAACGGTGGCGAGAGGGGTTGCAGTGCCACTTGAAGGGCCAGAACCAGGAGCGTGTTGAATGTCCTTGCCGTGTTCTGCAATGAGTGCCGGAGCAAGTTTGATCAATGCTTTTCTTAATTGAGGGACAATTTTGGAGCGGACTAGGTCTTTCACGGGTTGCTTCGCGCTGTTGTCAGAATGGATGTCGATCTCGAACTAAAGGAGCAATCTTTGTTAGGATGCTTCGCAGAGGGGCATTGCCCCGGTTAGGTACAAAGCGAACGTACAACGTACTCATCTTCCTCGGTATCATGGGCGACCTCCGGGATAGTAATGTTTCCGGTAACGTCCTCTTCCTCCTTCGTAGCACCTACGAACCACGTGAGTAGCCCCCAACCTGGCTTCGGTCGGCGAGCAATACCTTCATATTCCAGTTGGAGCTTCACGTCGAAAAGTGTGATGACCTTGCCTTTCCGCTGACTGACGTCTACGTCACCATCCATGCTCACAATCTTTGACACTTTCGCGGAGACATCGCCCTCCTTAGCTGAAATTGCCGTGAGGTTCTTCTCCAGGTACTCTCTGGCCCATGGAGCAACATCCTTATTAACCCAGTGCCAGTTGTTTGGGTTGTGTAACACCATTTTGAGAGCACAATTCAAGGTACCTGCGACCTTGATCTAGTCGTCTCGAGGGTGTATTCACAGCAGGCTTGTTCGAAGCTCCTTACACCACTGTCAGCGTGCTGGCCGGTATAAGCGCTAACATAGTGGTTTTTGAGGCCAGAGGTTTTAGATGTCAGAGAAGAAGGAGATCTATGCTCCAGCAAAAGCTAATCCGCAGCAAAAAGAGTACAAGTCTTCTAGGACGGGTGCCAGCAATATTAATCATCATTGAAGGTCGGGAAAGCACAACAAACACAAGATGGAAGCTGACTCACACTTGCTGCTCGTCTTTCTGAACGTGATTGCAATTGTACGCGCTCTCGACAAGACTTGATGTGTAGCGGTTTCGACTCCTCAGACTGGGCGATGGATGTTCGAAAGCTCTAGAAATTCCGAAAACGCCTGCGGCAACTGCCGGGTTTTCTTTCCATGGGACTCGCCCTACCCTATCGGCCTACACGGCAGTAAAAGAGACATACTGCAAGTAGAAATTCGACCCATCAGGATCGCATCTGTGGGTAATCACCGACCGCCTACAGTCTACAGGCTGCGGCGAAGCTCATGTTTTCCGATCGAAAAGAAGGCTTTTTGGGGTATCTATAAACAACGGCGGTCCCATCACACATCACTCTTGTGACAAACAATGTAAGACTGCTTCCTGCACCAGACTCCCCCTCTAAAGGCGCCAGTCCCACCCTTCGGTCATCAGTCCCCAACCAGGCTTACCACAAACGTTAACGCCAGCGTGACCATAGCTTTGCTAAAATTTCGACCCCTACAAGCAGCCCCTTTCTTGCTAGTCGAAGGCGTACCCGTAGCCACATACACACCTGTTAGAGTGTTCGACATCGTCGTCGTCGCTGAGGTTGCGCTGCTCTTAGATGCAGAAGCTGTAGTCGCCGTCATGGCCGAAGGTACTGTACCCGGCATTCCTGCCTGCACTACGACAGAAGGGGCAGGGGCCTGCCAGTCGTTTGCTTGATCGTACAGGACACCATTTATGATGACACCCTGGTTGTTGTGAATCATGGCTTTCTGTTCGTTCGTACATGTATTCCCAACGTTTCGAACCCAACACGTCGGTGAGTTCTGTGGAGGGGCGCTATTGGTGTGCGTAGCATTGGCACTGCCGGTGGTGCCGAAGCTCGTAAGATTGACGGGTTTGCCGGTCGAAAGGTCAGTGCCCATTATGACTCTGGTGAAGACAGTGAAAGCAGTCTCAGGCTGATAAGCTGGGATAAGATGCCCAGCGTCATATATCCGAGAGAAAGAGAGGTTCCCGAATTGCCGTACCGCGCCGCCGACATACGTATCATTTACTACGATGGCTGCGTACCCCGCGGAATAAAACGGCGAGTATGACGGTGATTTTGCAGCCACGGAGAAGGAGACTGCTTCGCCGCCAAGCCAGTTGCAGAGATAATCAGAATCTCCATAGATAAGTGCAACTCTGACGCCTATAGCAAGTAGGTACGCCATGTCCTCGATATAACCACCACGGTCGTAGTCTCCAGCTTGCAGGAACGCGTTCGAAACTGCAGAATTGGCCTCGGTATAGTTGACTGGGGTCCCGATGGCAGCCTGCACAACTGCAGAGTTGAGATATTCGAGATAAGCGCTTGGAGGAAACGGGTCAGGGTTCATTTGTCTTATGTCGTACACGTTTCTTCCGGAGGCCTGGTAAGGGCCAATGACATTGTTGTTGCAGTTGAGTTGCGCTGACTTGCAAATATCATCAACGGCCGCTACATCACCGTCGTTCTGGGGATCCGATAAGTTGACAGCATTCCGACACGCTTCTATCTGTTGCTGACAGCCATCCGCACTCAGGAAGCTGTTTGCCGCAGTCTGCTGATCCACCAGGCTGATCGCTTGAATACTATACGTGTTGTTGTACGCAAAGATGGGATAGAAGGGCCCCTGAACAAGATCGTCTACACATCCTTGCATGATACCCAGCGAAGTGAGCTGTATCTCAAGCGTTTTGTTTTTGGGGATAAAGCCGGTACTTCTGAGTAAATTCTGCTGCTCCCAGAAAGCCGCAAACGCAGGGCCATATTTTCCACCGTAGCTCTCCGCGAATAGGTTGATTCCGACTACGCCTGGCAGTGTACTATTTGGTTGACTCCCGGGATTGTACTGTGGGAAGGCTCCGAGGAAGCCCTGCAGCATATGCCATACTGCGTGAGCTGCAATTTCGGTCGTATTTGCAGTCGCACTGCTGTTGTTGGAACTGAAGGTCCCATTGAGAAAGCTGTAAGCCGACTGACCGGAAGGAACGGTACTTGGTGGGAATTCGAGCGCAGAAGTCAGGAGGTCCAGCGATCCGTTCTTCAAGACATCGAACGAGAAGCCCACCAAGTTTGGCTGATCGATATAAATGACGTTTGAGCTTCGGTCCCAGCCCCACTCCCTGGCCTGCGTACCGATTTGTCCCTCTGCGATTTCGACAACCTGACAAGGCCCGTTTTCCTGGAACAAGCCCACCATGCTGCTGCTTCCTGGCCCGCCATTGATGTAAATCGTCAGCGGAGCTGTGCCGGGATTGTTTCGTGCTTCGATGAACCAGAAGAATGTGTTGATTGAGTAATTCTGCTGGATAGGTGCGAGTGTGAAGGGGGGAAGTTGGACATATCCAGTATATTGCTTTTGTGTCGAGAAGACAGTGGTACAGGTGCCAATGGGAGGGGTCTTGAAGGTTATGGTGATGTTTCCGTCGACGGGTGATTTTATGGTTGTGACGTTTGGACTGCGTGAAGACGGGGGCGGGAATTGTCCAAAGGTGACTGTACTCTGCAGTAGAAGGCAGATGGGTGTGAAGAGCGATGCATTTGATGAGGCGCGGAATAGTCGCTATGCAGATTTAGTGGGACTCTCCAATTCGATACAGGGTGAAGATGTACCATCATCGAGCACAATGCCTATATAGCAAGACGTAGACAAAATAATATTCCCAATATCCCAAGAGATTCCGGTATCTGGGCACCGCTTGAATGCAGACTCGATGCGCGAACCGAGCCTGACTCCAGCCCCATGAGTGGACTGCGGGAGATGTCGTGCCAGGCAGCTGTGATTTCCTCCTGGGATGGGAAACGAAGGCTGATTAACGGTTACAGTGTCCAGGAAGAGGACGACGATGAATGTGTGAAAGAGACTGTTTCAGAGTGCCAGGCGTCGCTGGATGTACGTTTCGACAGTGATATAACGATCGTTGTTGTTGATGTTGTTGATGATGAGGTACTCGTACAGTCCCTAGCATACAGAGGCTCCGGTCAAACTGTGCAGCCGTGGGCCAAGTAGGGATATAGCGATGTCGAAGGAGATGGATGGAGTATGATTGCGTATTACGGGAAATAGCCCATGGATAAGAAACAGCGTCGCAAGATGTAAAACGATTGACGGGGTTAATGAAGGGACGAAAAGGAACGGAACAGTGCATAGGCGGCGTGGTGCTGCGTCAGGTAAGGGTAAGGGAGAGGACTCGTACTCTTCGCAGTACTCCGAGTACATGTAAGATTACCTTTGGGCAAGCACGGCAGGGAAGCTTAAGGTACCTTAGGTACAAAGCGGCCTAAGGTGCCTTAACTTTCACTCGGAGTAAGCTTGGGACGATGAGTGGCCTCGGGCCTCCTCAGCCGGGGTGAAAAGTGAAAGTGAAAGCGAAAGGATGTGCGCGTCCCCTGAAGCTACGGTACCTCAGGTACCCGTACCTTAGAGGCGCAACGATCGTCGATCACGGTGATGATGGACCGGTTCAGGGTCCGCATCAAGATCAAAGGCATCCGCACGGCGAGTCTCAATTGCACATACTGTAGAGACATTTGTTTGCCCTAGATTGATATGCTAATCTTTCATTTAATATTATCGCAATCAACTAATGGAACACAACCGGCGCCCTGTTCATAAATACCATGTTGCAATGCTGCTTCTTCCGCGCTAGGGACCGAGTACTGTCACATTTCATATGCATTTACTCTGGTCCGCCAGACACAATACAACGCAATTTAAAATGATTCAAGACTTAGAACTATTGAATCATCTTTAACAAGGCACCAATCCAAGTTCGTGGCACTACGAGCTTATAATATATGGCAGTGCGTTCCTGGTCAAGAGCTCCTCGCCCATGCAAGCCTTTGGAGCTTGAGGCCCCCCTCATCCATACACCTTCGTTGCTGCGAAAGTACATCTCTCCAATTTCTGACCTGTTTCTTGACCAAGGTAGGAGAGTCTCCGTGTATCTGTTTCATTATCTTTCGGGCGCCAGACCCGAGTGAGGGAGCATGCCCTAAGATGCTTCCCGCTTGATTATGTTAGGGCTTGGGGGCCGCTAGGCCCCTAAAGCGCATACCCTGGCTTGGAAAACGGCGCCTCTGGAAATCATAGTAGTATGCTGCTGGAGAGCTCCATGATGTACTGGGGCACGATCTGTTTGTGCTGCTTATTCATGTACAAAGTGAAAGCGCCGCTGTGGCCTCTGCAATCCGCAGTGACTGCCCCGGACAACCCAAGTCCAGTTCAAACTTCATCTTCGGTAACGACACAACCAGCATCATTAGCTCCTCTGCAGTCAGCTGACCGACCCAACTGGCCCCGTAAGTAACCATTTATATAGCCTTGGAGGCCCTCCAACGTGCAAGCACACGGGAGATAGAATTAGTAGAATGATTGCCCTCGCCTGGCATCTTCTGTGTCAGCATCTTGACGTTCGTGGCTGCAGTAGCCGTATGCACCGTAGGTGGTCCCCACTAATACACGATGGTAAGGCATGACTGACCAGCTGTTCAGCGGGCCGGCTGCAATCAGTGGGCCACCTTGTCGCTGGGTAGGTTGCTACACAAACCTTCATGCCACTTCTCTCCTCTTCATATATATACATCTCACCTTCTAGAAAGCTCCTTGCCCCTTCTTCCACGTCTCTGCTAAATCATCCCTTCATAGCGCTCGCTTGATTCCGGAGCGCCACGCTCAACGTAGCTGCCAGTCCGCTTCAAAGCCTGACCCCAAGCGCTACCACTAAGGTTCCTCAGTCTTCTCCAATGCCCACCTGACGGTAAGTCGATTAAATTAGTTCCACTGTCAGCAGTGATTACACACTGAATTGCATAGTAGGATCTTTAGTGAAGCGTGCTTCCATTCTGTTTAGCCGCATTAGGAGTCTTTGGCCGATTAGCTAGTAGCGAGTTCAGAATCAACGAATGAGCCTTGGCGAAATTGAGAACCAGATGATCTTTTGAATAATCCTCCTGACTATATGCTCGCTCTATAGCTTCGGAAAGAACATCGGTGTGTTCTTTTTCCACTGCTGGTAATCATACCTATCCCCATACCTCTTATCATACTTGTTCTCACTAAGGGGAACGCCAGAAACCTAAATCCTTTGTCAGCACCTCCACACCAAATGACTACATGAAATTCGGTCTTACCTTCAATAATAGGAACGTCACAAACGCCGGACTGACCCCAGCCATTATAAGCCCTAACGCCCTTCCTCCCAACCCTCCGGCAAGCCCCATCCCCACCTGCCCCACATTACTGACCAGTACTCCCCCAGCCACCGTGGCGATTCCTGTCCATAGCGTGGTTTCACCAAAGTAATTCGGATGCCGGCTCTTACTCCACAGCCCCCTTGTGAGGAAATCCTCGTCGTGTTTCTTCTGTTTCTTTTCATGAACCCAACGGTCCTTCTGCCTATCCGCAGTCACTTCGAAGCTCAAGCCCCCAACATACAACAGCAGACCAATGATATCGGTAATGGCGATACCGGCGGGGAGAGTGGAAAGGAGCGTTGCGGGAAGGGAGTTGAGAGCGAGAACGGGCAGCAGGCAAAGGGTGACCCAGGTCGCCTGGGCGAAGAATGCACCGAGGAACTTGGGCGGCGAGTCGCGGATGGAGTCGAAGCGCGAGTCGCTTCCGTCGGCGGAAATCCGACGGAAGAGGTAAGAACCCACTACATCAAGGTGAGCATGTATTCGACCGGATGAAATGTACGAAAACAGGAGAAGAGGGGTCATCTCCTACGTCGAGTCGCCCACACGCTCACCGCCGCACTTAACACGACCTGCCTCCAATTCAAGCCAGCACCCGCCTTTCCGGCCAAGGCACCCAGTACACTGGGCCAAGCAGGCTTCGCGGCTCCAAGAGTGGCGGCTGCGGCCCTTGCGCGCAGCGTCGGCAGGTACAGACTGAGAACGGTGCAGGAGAGGTAGGTCAGAGATCCCGAGAGGTCGTAGAATCTTTCCGACTGGGCGAGAACGGAAGGGACGGCGACTAAGCCTTGAATGCCATAGGCGAGGGAGATGGAAGGAATCAAGGTGCGGAGAAAGGGGTTGGAGTAGTTGGTGGCATGGAGGAGGGTGGTCAAAAGCGTCATGTCCAGTTTCAGGTCTGATGGACCGAAAGCGTGCTTGATTGAAGAATGATGCTAGGGTCGAGAGGGAGTGAAGAGGAAGCTTTAGCTCTCTTGTCCTCCTTATATACTGCTGCTACAGAACCTTTCAGCTGCTGCGGCTAAGCTACCTTACTCCGTGCCTTAGATAAGGTACCTTAGCGAGGAGAGCGAGGAGGCATTCGACACGACACCATTCCGGACACAGATCGCGGCACGGAGGAATACAGCCGCCGAGATCCGAAACCCACCTTCCTTCGTCTGTGCACTAGGCTCTTAGTTGTAAGACTAGCACGACTAGGTATATGGTACACGGACTGGTACAGCTCAGCAACGAGCTTTACCGTTTCTAATATACAAAAGTAATAGACCGCTTTCCCCAAGGCCATACTGCCAAATTTCAAAACAACTTTTTTGGCGCCACCGAAAGTGCCCATGGGTTTTCAAATAGCGCCTGATACCCGCTTGTGCTGTGCTTGTTGAATCGGATATTGAAAATTACTACCAATATTTGACCAAGTCTGTCGGACAGATATAAGGCCTCGGTGGTGCTATATACAAGGGCCGCTGCATCGGCCAATTAAGCCTTTGCTAGAAAAGCTTGGGGACCTTCTCTCCATTGCCTCCTGCGTTATCGGGGTAGACAAAGAAAGCAAGGGCTATGATGATATACCTGCTCGGATTAGCAGAACTCCAAGGACGGATGCTAGATGGAGAAGATGACTCACGTTCCGAGTAACATAGCTCCTTCAAGGTAGTTCGACTTCCCGTCTTGGATCTAGAAGCGATTAGCTGCGAGTAACTGATGAAACCCGGTATTTGGCAGTAACCTACCAAATAATTGACGACGAGGACACTCAGAAAGAACACCACAGTCTCGAATGTCTCGAAGTGGAGAGTCATGGGTTGGCCAATGATCCACCCGAGAATAACCAGGAATGGAGTCACCAGCAACGCGATCTGCATGCTGCTTCCAATGGCCACACCAATGGCAAGGTCCATCTTGTCTTTCATTGAAACCACCACGGCTGTAACATGTTCGGCTGCGTTGCCGACAATCGGGAGAAGAACCAATCCGATGAACGTCTTGCTGATGTGCGCAGTTTGCACGATGGAATCGATACTATCCACCAGGAATTCAGCACACACGGCAACAGCAATCGTGACGACTACCAAAGCAACACCGGCGGCCCAGGGCGTGAGAATCGGTTCCTTGTCCTCTTTTGTTCCATCATCGTCGGATGTATCGCCACTTTCCTGCTCAAATAGGTCATTATGCGTCCGGAGTTGGAAGACAAGGTAGAGCACATAGATGATGAGGAGAATGATCGCAGTCCCGTGTGAGAGGACGAGGATATTGTCCTTGGTCTGCTCATCGGGGGATTGCGCCATAACCGCATATAGCGTTGCCGGGATTATCAGCGATGCCGACGCCACTGCCATCAGAGAAGACATGGTCGACGCCATGGTCGAGTTGAACCTTTGCTCATGGAATTTCCAGCCTCCGGCGAGAAAGCAGCAGCCCAGCACCAGTAAGATATTTGACAGAATGGATCCCAGCATACTGGACTGTACAATCCGGATCTCGCCGTTCTTCAACGCTACGATGCTCACCTACGGCTTTTGTTAGCTTGTAGCTTCTTCCATGGTGTCAGTCTACTCTCACAATGAGCTCCACCGCATTGCCAAACGTCGCATTGAGCAGTCCACCGAGGGTTTGTCCCAGCTTAGCAGATAGCTCTTCGGTGGCAAAACTCAGCAGTGACGCCAAGGGTATGATGGCCAGAAAATTCAGTATGAAGACCACCGTTGGATTCCAGCCTATCGCGCCCGCAATGATTCCCAGCGGCACAAAGACCAGCAGCGCATTGATGTAGTTTCTCAGTAGGGTCTCCTTCGTAGCCCATGCCGTATATGCCGGCCATCGTACCCATACTCGCGGGTCCTCGGAGCGGGCCAGGAGGGGGGTGCGCTCTGTACCATCCTCATGGTTGTCGGCGGGCTCGCGGCTTGGGTTGTTGGAGCCGACGCGAGAGACGCTTCTGCTTGAAGCATGATGGTGGAACTTGGACCTTATGGCGGCTGGAATTTCCATCACAGATGCTCAGCTAGGGCTATTCTTCGATGTGTACAGCAGCACACTGAGCAAAGAAAGTAGCGCAGAAGATGCGAACCGAGATATAACACTTTTCGCATAGGGCCAAGCAAACTTACCCATTTTTCCAAGAAGCTGTCCTTCAAGAGCGACGGGGCAGGGCAGCGAAAGAGGACTTGGTAAAGGTGGCCGGAGCTTGGGTGGGTAGCGCAGGGTTTGGAAGCTTGCGCGACGCGCTCAAGGGTAGAAGAGGGCTGAGGTAGAGATCACGGGTGTGAATGGGAAAGTGGGAAATGGGAGGGAGAGAGAAAGGGAGAGGGAGAGAGAGAGGGAGAGAGAGAGAAGGAAGGATGCACGAAGCAGAAGCTTACCCTCACCATTACATCGCTGTCCACATGCGACCGAGCAGTTGCGATTGAGTGACTGAGCGATTGACCAATATTGCCCCCTCGAGCCCGTCCCATCCGTCGCTGATGACGCCGCGCCAAGGCCCAAAGCCCGAATGCGCCAAGGCCAAGACAGTCTGTAATCTGACAGTAAACTAAATTGACCCAATCTGGTGTCATATGACAAGTCAGCTTATCTTGTGTAATTTTATGCATCATCTGCACAGAGATTATGCACAGTATTAATATGGATATAAGAACTTGTGCAACGAATCATGCTATCAAATATACAGTTACGCTCATGTTGAGGCTTTCACACTAAATTATGCATCTCATTGTACTTTTATGCACACACTTTTGCGGTGTTCAAACTTGGTGATGATAGTTGCCCGCTTACATAATTAATAACGACTGTTATACTGCTAGTTGTAATATATGACAGAAAATAAGAATTCCTAAAGGCAGTGCTGCGGACAGATGCCAAGACACTAAAAGTCAGGCAGGGACTGAAGGGATTGGCGGGATTTGCGGACAGCAGCGGACTTCGCAGTCGATTTCCGGCGCTTCTTCCATTGGCCTTTGCATTCGCTGCGCAGTGAGCAGTGGGCAGTGGGCAGCGAGCACTACTCCGAGTACTCGACACCCGGGACACGTGCACGTGCTCAGCGAGCCAGCAGACGCGTGCGCTCAGACTGATAGGTAAGGTGTTCCATGAGCTATGCTACTTTACGGTCCCGTCTCAAAGATAGCTAACGGCGCGTAAAGTAACTGCGAGTTAACAGCTAGTTCCTCACACTTTACAAGAGTCTATGAGATAGTGTGTATAACAATTGTGCTGAGCACTGCTGCGGGGCCTTTTGTATAACTCAGCGTGCCTATTCAGACTGTTCTCGGACTCGGTCCATTCGTTGGCAAGGAAATCATAAACACTTATCTGAGGGCCCTCTGTCATCTCAGTATTTGAAGCTCTTCAAAATCTGTCTTAACATTTGAGTAGTTGAGGCGACCCTCAGCTGTGTACGGAATAGCATAATCTAACACATCCTACGCTCCTCCGAGACCTGTGCATTGTCAACCGTGGCTCTTTGTTCACTGCCGTGCTTGCTCTACTCACCTGCAGCATATGCAAGATACCACGTCTGACTCGCCCCTCCGTCCAACCTGGAAACACGTCATGAGCACCTGCGAAGCCAAAGACAAGACACGAAACCCTCACCAGCTAGGATCGAAGTTGCTTTGTGAAAAGAAGCTATAAGACGTTCTCGCGTCGATGAGGGCCAGATTTGCATATAGGATGCCTTTCCACCCTCCCACCACGTTCGCCGCCGCGTCGACTGCGCCGTTCGCAAAATATGTGTCCCACTCCTCTGACACAAACTGCCGCGTTCGTGTCAATGCCGAAGCTGGAATCAGAGGAATCATGTGAATCCTGCCAAGTGTTACTACCACCTTAGTGCTCAGGACGCTGGCATATTCACCCTTGGATGTACTCCAGATTAGCTCCGAAGTATGTGGTGTGATCGATCTTGTTCTCGAACAACTACACGGTGCTTAGCCGCCAATCTTGCCGATTTGGCATGGCTCTAAATCACTTACAATGCCCGTGACCTTGTTGCCAATGAAATTCGTAGGCTGGTTAACGTTGTCGCTTTGCATCAGGAAGTAATTCCGAAGGCTTCTGGCCAAGATCGACAGCATCAGGTTACCCCGAGCCTCCATGGCGGCATCTCCAATGACCCGACCCCACATCTTCATCCGTACGCGAACATGACGTCTTCGGAAGAAGACTCTTCGTCCTTTGAGTCGCCAGACTCGAACAATCCCTTGGCAAACGAGTGGCCGTGGTACCAATCGAAGTTCCGAGAGAACGGGAAGTAGTTGTCCTGTGCGCTCGGATTCGCCACGTCCCGAACTAACATGTTTACCCAGTCTCTGTTTGCCGCTATCCAGCTCGGGTCAAGGTATGCTATGACGGCAGCCGCATGTACAAAGTAGCCGTAGTGGAAGTGGTGGTCGTTGTAGTAGGTATTCCTGCAACACAGTCAGCCTTATGGATTATTTTTCTATATTTCACTTAGCTACGGGTGATATATTACCCAAAGTCCAGTCCAGAATCTCCAGTACGATACGACCCCACGGACACGACGCCTCCCCAGACGCTATCGTAGACCAGGGGGTATATCTGGCTGTTGTTAGCAAACCGTGAAAAGGCCGCTTTGAGACTCGTCAGGCCTTGAGCTGCAAGATCAGGCTGATTCGCGAGGTCGTGGAGGGTGTAAATAATCGTTGCAAACTTGCTCAGAGCTTTCCCACTAAAGTACATGCTATTGAGGTTGGTTTGTGCGTTCATATCTTGATTAATCTCGCTAGATCCTGCCTTGATGATTGCCTGTATTGCTGCTGCAGAGAGTGTGGTGGCGCTTCCTACTGTTGGCGACCATGGAGCAAAGCCCATATCCGTAGGCAGATTTGACTCAACCAAAGTCCAGCCATTTGCAATCACGGCGGTCGCCATGCCCTTCGTAGAAGTTTGGAGTTGAATCCTCGTGACCCCAGAGGTAGTACTACGGTCGAAAGATTGTATGTGGTGTGGAAGGGCGAACATCAGCAAGGGACTTGCAGTAAGACCAGCTTTGGTCCACTGGAGTTGGTATGTGCCCATCGTTCCTTGTACAGACCCGATGACTTGCCCTGTTGTTGCATAGACGCCAGCAGAGCCATCGTACAAGGACTCCCCGTCGGAGCCGGCTGGGTTCTTGGCGATTTGGATGGTGCCAGACCACCCAGATGGCCCCTGAAATAGGGTGTTCGAGATGAGATTTAGAGACGGGTTCGTCCCGTCAGATGGGGTTGCATAAAGGAGCCAAGACTTTCCGTCTTCGAGTGTTATGCGATATTTGAATACACCTGCTTTCGGAGAGCCGGCAGAAACGGCGGTACGGAAGAATACGCTTGATTGGATCGCAGGGCGAAGATTGGTATATATGCCAGTCACAAAGCCCATGCCTTGAACCAATGGAATGGTCAACTTCGAATTCGAGCCGTTCTTCGGTCGAAGGTTAGCATTCGCGGAGAACGCCTGCAGCGTGTCCGTAGTCAAGACCGTAGAAGAATCAAATTCGGCGGCTGATAGTATCATTGATTGGATTCCGATTGGGTTGATAAAGTATTGCACGGGAGATCCAGGTATAGTCATTTGTTGCGGCCCGTACGCTCGTTGGTCGGCGTCGACGTGGGAGATACACATGCCCCAGCTTTGGGCATTTCCGGTTCCCTTGCACCAGGTTACTGAATACGGGTGGGTCCAAGTTCCTTGACCTTGTGTGCCTAGGAACAAATTTGCGTAGAACTTGTTCGTCGAGATCGGGTAGGTCTGAGAAGCCTACGCCAGCGTAATGTAAACAAAATGCTGGAGCAATCGTGAAGGTCCTACTTACGATTCCCAATTTCGGTACCGGATGATCCCCCCGTGATGAAATTTGGCTCGGCGGGCTTCCCGTAGCGATAGGTTGGAAGATATCAGGGACAGTCATGGCAGCTTCCAAAGCCAACCCTTTGAGCTCAGAGCCTCCGGTGGGTAGAGAGAGGCTTTCTGTTGAAGAGAATGTACCTGTACTTCCCGCTTGTGTGGATGTCGGAAACGGCTGCACGGACGGCTCCCCCGAGGTCTCGAGACTTGTAATTACGCTCTGTGTACACATGTCAGACGGCTCTTGGTCTACTTGGACTATTCAAATCTCAAAGCTAAGGAAACTGATATGACTGACCCCTGCGGTGCCTGGTGTCGCCGTGGAAGCTTGTGTTCCGGCTGGCGTTTGTGTGGCTAGAGTGGTTGTCGTTCCAGACGATGACGATGTCGATGAGTTTACCGCTCCGGCCACTTGCTGGGGCGAAGCACAAACTGATCCCTGAAAAGAAGCCAGTATCAGCATCACCTCCAGAAATGAATGCCAAATGGGTCCCATCATGAGCTGCATTTGCATGTAGAGTGGGAGTGCATGCTCAGCTAGAAAGCGTCTTTCTTTTCGCAGGTTGCTGGGCTTTATAGAATACAGGACTCCTGCAATGAGTCTGGATATCACGCGGCAAGGCAACAAGGGCTGAGAGGGTTTGTGCAGGGGACCGGCCAGGTCGGTCGGACAAGGATTTGTACAACGACGATGATATTGGGTGTATTTGTACAAAGCCAGCCAGAGACGACTAAATAAATTGGAAAACTGAGATGGAGAATGTCTTGGAATACAACATCAGAATACCACCGAAGATGGAGGTGACCAGAACACGAGACATTTTTGGAAGCCATAACATGCTTCCCAAAACATCCAAGCACACGGCAAAGAGAGTGTATAGGATCAACGAGGAATGACCACGCACTCTATCCAGTATGCACTCCAAGGGCGGCAAAGAAGTCAGTGCATGAAGAAAGCCACGCGAGTTAGGTTTGCAGAAAGCGGAGTGCAGCCCAGGGGCGACTGACCCAGCGATCAGCTCGGGTTACACCAGATCAGTATTTTCCAAGAGTGTTTCCCAAAAGGTGGCATGTGGCGAGTGGCACAAGAATGTGCGTTGTAGGGCGAGTAGGGGTAAAAGCGTTGTAAGGAATTGCATTGTTCCTGGGGAGGAGGCCTCGTGGAGCGTGTCCGGAAATCTGCGTCTGAGCGTCGTCGTTCCTCGTCACACGCCCCGCCAGCCCGCCAGCCCGCCGGCGCCACTGTCAGATTAGCTCAATCCTCACAGAACCCCGCGAGTCCCCGCGAGCTCCCCCGCGAGCCCTGGGCATGACTTGGGTAAGTACCAGGGGGCATGAACGGAGCCATTCGAGGTCGATGAGAAAGAAAAAGGTATCCAATCAAAGCCGTGTCACTAGACCGAGGACAACAACACACGTCAAGCTACCTTAAGCATGGCCAAGACCATGACCATGACCATGACATCGGCATTCTCACGCTCGCGCGCACGCTTGAGCTGCAAGACGGTAGAGCGTGTGGTGGTAAGGTCGGAGGAGTGCGCAGGGTGACACTCGACTCTCGGCTTCAGTCGGCCAAGCGAGGACAGCCGCCATTCGACCTCGCTCTCTCGTACGCCCATCTACCCATCTACCCATCTACCCATCTACCCTTTGCATTACTGGGGAAGCGAGACACCCTACGGTGAGACTTTTGTTTTCTGACTGCAACGATGCAAGTGTTGGCACGCTTTGCATCCGGTCATTTGAGACTTGCTAAGGATCTACATGGTCTTGTGGACCAAACCGAGCATTACATTGTAGGCTTTTCCATCGGAGCAATAACGCCTTGCTTCAGCAGGATTCGGGGCTTCGTGGCATCCTGGAAGGTCTCTTTCGTTGTCCATTCGGGTCCTACCGGGAGTCGAAGTGACCGCTCGTACTGTTGCTTGGTCTCGAAGGGATGGGGCAGGGCCGAGGCCAGGTATTTGACATTCTGCTAACGTCAGCATGGCAATGCTGCAAGTCCGAGAACGGACCGAATGATCACTCCTACCTTCTTCGCCCGTTTCTCGTTGATGATCACACGAGCGAGCATTGCATCCTTGCGATGTTCTTCTCTAATGCCTGCTTCCTTCGTCAAGAATCTCCCTTTGTTGCGCTTTTGCTCCTTCTTGCTGATGCCAGTTCCCGTCCAACTGCCCCAGCCAGGAAGTGTATTATCAATGACTTTCTCCTCCTCGTCCCGGACGGTCTTTAGCTTCTCTTTCTCAAACTCCGCCACAACTTCGTCACCAGCGAATGCCTGCTTCACAAGCTCCTGGTTTCGGATGACCAGAGGTGATCTGTGGGTCTCTTCAATCTCTTCTTCACTCTCAAATCCATCGAGAAGCCGTCTCCTGTCTGCACTGTCGACGCTCTGTTGGTCCGGCTTATTCGCCGATGCCGCTTTGGATGTCCGTCGCGGCTTGCTGCTCGTTTTGCTTGCGGCTATCGCACCCATATCAGAAGTTGACGTGATAATGGCAGGAGCTTGGCGATCTTTAGTCGTCACGGATTTGACCTTCTTGATGCTAGCAGAAAGCCAAGGGTTTTCCACAGTATCTGATGTGCCCTTCTTGCCCAGGTGATTGCTATCTCGGCGATGATGAAGATATTGGTCCTTGACCTTCTCCCGTGGTGAAATGCTCTTCTTCTTTTTTGGCGCGTGGTCAGGGATGACTTCCAGATCCCTAGCCTCAAAATCCCCCCTTACTTCCGAATTCTCATCATCGGAAGCTGCCCGCTCCTCGAACTCGTTCTGGTGTACGGTTTTCGTGTCTACTGCGCGTGTGGACACAGTAGACGCTGGTCGATACGATCTCCGGCCCACGCCCTCTTCCAACCCGGTATCACTCTCAGGATCCTCGCCGTTTAATTCCCGCCGTAGCTCTTCTACCTCTGCATCGTTCTGCTTTTTTCGGGTCGCCTCAGCCTTCTGCATGAACTTCATTGAAGCCAGCGTAGATCTCGTCCCGTTGCCTCCGGAGCCAGGGGTTTCCCTACTTTGGTCCAGCTGCTCAAGCCGACCGCGGAGTCTCCCGTTGATTTTGCGCTCTGCATCTTCGCTGGACACAGCGTCCTCGTTCTCCGAATCTGCGCTGGATGAGATGGATTCGTCGTCGGCCTCCCGTATTTCCTTGCCAAGGATCCTTCTCTTCAATTCTTCCCCCCTTTTCGACATTTCAATGACTCCATCACGCGCATCCTCATCCCATACTGCTCGGCCCGTGGCTTTAATACTTCTTGCCCACTTGCTTTCACGGTGTCGAGCTCCCATCCTTTCCTCAGCTCGTCGTCGGTCATTCCGTTCCTGCTCATCCTCGGATAGGTCAATGCCGGCAGCAGTAAGGGCCGCCTTCTCTTGACTGGCGATCTTATCGCGCTCTTTTCTGTGGACACGTCTGTAAGACTTGCTTTTGATTTTCTTTATTCTCTTGGCTCGGATTTCCTCTCTGAACATCAGTTCCCTAGCTTTCCTCAAATCTGCGCGGCGTGCTCGGACTTCTTCCAGCGGTAATTTGTTTGCTTGTAGTTCCTCAAATGCCAGGAGTTGATCTTCCTGAGACTTGTTGCCTGTAGGTGCAAGCCCACTCTCCTGAAGGATGCTTTGGATTGTGCTTTCAAGGTCCGTTAATGGCTTGGAATGGGCGGTCGGGGGAAGCCGATTCGTAATCTGAGCCGCAACCACATCAGGGTTGCGAAGGGGGAACAACAAATGTTCAGCCCTTCTGTTGTGTTTGACGGTATCTACCCAGCGATTGAGAACCTCTTTGCTCTTCTCATAAGCCGCTGCTCTGTCGAGGCGATCTTGCTGCCTCTTCGCTAGCGGTACATCTAGTTTCCTTGGGATCCGTTTGCTCGACGCTTTCGAATCAACATCATTCGACAGGAGCTTTAAAGATTTCTTAAGCCGAGTGTCTCTAACCGACGGAAGGAGATCGGCAACTGTTAGCTTCTGCTTCGGGTTGAGACCAAAGTCCGAAGGAGTTGCACTTTCTTGAGCGTTATGGAGAGGCGATCGGTGAGATGACGAGATGGACTTATCAGCACTTATGGATGATACAAGCGTTTGTAACGCAGAGAGCTTGGCAATGTCGTTGGTTGACGCTTCATCTTCTGAGATAGAGAGTTCAGAACCTTGGTCCTCTGCCGTTGATTCCGCATCGATAGCCTCATTCTCGAAATCTGACGGAGAATTATCGGATGCAACGTTCCGACCTTTGACTTTCGAAAACAATCCCGGAAGCTCTGTCTCCTCGTCTTCGCTTGCGTCGAGCATAGCCACAAGGTCAACGGCGTCCTCCCCTAAGTTGTCACTCTCATCCCCTGGCCCAACCCGCTCTCCTTCGTCCTCCTGAAGATTGATGTCATGAAGCTCATTCCGCATGTTCCTTTGGGCTCCAACAGTTCCTTTGCGTACTGCAGGTGGTTTCTTCCCTGAACTTCCCCGAAACGTAAACCCTTCGAACCTCTCCTCATCACTATTACCCATGGCCTCAGCACTGTCCAAGTCACTATCGTCATCTGTATCGACGTGTCCCAACATCCATTCGTTTCCCTCACTGTCGCTGCCGCCCTCTATCTCGTTGCCGAACCGGTCTTTCGCCCCCGCCCGCGGCCGCTTCGAATTCCGCGTACCGCCCTCGTCATCCACTTCATTTTGGAGGATCTCGCGCTTGCGCTTGACGTTATCTTGTTCTGCTTCACCAAGTCGGTGTCGCCTGCTCTTGAATCTCTCAGGATCTTGCTGCGATGCGATTGCCAAAGCGTTCAGCGAACGTTTCTGATTCTGTTTCTTCGTTTTCGGCTTGCTCTTTGGGGCGGCCGATGTCGGCTGCCTTCCCGGCATGTTTTTGGATCCTCGTAGATCGTGAACAGACAAGCGCTGTCATTCTATGCAATATTTCGGTAAATGGCGATGCAAGGTAGAGAGGCACGAAAGTTGGAAATCCATCGCATCGGCGACATTTTTCGGCGGGAGATCGGCACAAGGGTGTGCCACAAGCGAAAACAGCCGAGCTGCCTTGCGGCACCCTGGTCGAGACTCAAGACCTCCATCACCTTGCCTTACCTTACTACCTTACCTTACCTCACAGCTCGCTCAGGTATTTCATGTTATCGCCACTTCCCATCCCTACTGAGTCCGTCTGTCACCCCGCCACTTCATCGCTTTCGGTAGGCCGGACCCGTACACATACAGACACAGCTACAGCAGCTTCTGTGTCTTGTCACCGCGTCACATCACCCTCGCTATGTTCAAGCCTACGCAGCCGCTGCTGCGGCGCCTTCGTCGACTTGCTCTCACCACCAAACAAGTGAATGGAGGCTACTACAAGGGAACTGGTTCGGGGTCCATGGGTCGACATACTAAGCATGGAGGGTATGTAATCGAATGGGCCAAAGTCCGGACATACATGGTACCAAAGGATTTGCAAGACTTTAAGGTGTGGAGTAGCATGCCTTGAGAACGAATCTGACTTACTGAAACCCGGCTTGAAGCTTACGCCCTTTGTTACGAAGAACATGGAACCCTTGAAAGGATACTTTGACGGAGACCCTAAAGGTGGCTTGAGCGGCGAACGATACCTGCACCGCTGGAAGACGGAGAACGGCGTGGATTGATTTGGGGGAATCAACGAACGACTCACAGGCGGCACAGTGCCTGAAATGATCAGGCGGGTCAGGGCCAACGGTGTTGATGCCTCTGTTCCTCAGTGGGAGCAGCGTTGACGCGAAAAACCGGTCCACGGTTGATTGTTGCCAAGCTAGGATGCAGTGCCACATGGGCAAGGCCGAGCGGGGACGAGTCGGTGGTTTAGAAGCAGTATATCAATAGCAGGAGCGGGTGCTTGTTGCCTTTCAGGTTAGGACAACTGCTCAGATCACGACTTTTCTTGCCAAAGTGGTACAATTTAGCTTGACGGAACGCAACGCGCCATCCAGAAAATTCTCCGTGGCATCACGAATGCTGGATAAGGACAGGAGCCCAAAAATACCGCTCGATTATGTACAGGTATGGAGACCATTGGTCTATTGTTACCGTACTTCCTGTTTCCACGTATACGTGATTTGTAGATTACCTCGTAGATGTAGTGTAGAGGTAGAGGGGATTTGTGGTGGCTTGCGAGGCGGTGGCAATCCATGGTCGGAGGATGATTGCAAGGTGGAGCCGGTCTGGCCGGTGGCTAAAGTAAGCGAGCTTTGATAGCCGGCAGGCGGATTGTCAGTCATTGGAGCTTCGAACATGTTCGATGCGCCTCAAGCTTGCTACTGCCAACAGGATATATCTCCGTGGTGCTGACCAGATGCCGCTGCTATGTTCCTGCCAACTACCCATTATCTGACTAGATTCTCCTTCCTCTACAAACGTTTAAGCTGATCAAAATGTTCCAGTCGTTCACCGGCAACTCTCGCCGGCCTCGACAAGTAAACCTGTCCGGTCGAAACACCAACCCTTTCGCTGCGACTTCGGCTACGCGGCAACCTTCTACTACACAGGGAGCCCAGAATGCCCTTGTACAGGCACAACAAGAGCGCTTGTTAAGGCAGCAAGAGAGGGACCGCTTGAACGCCGTGAAAGCATTGCAGCGCATTTGGCGGGGCCATCATCACCGTCACGAGGTGAAGTCTCAGTGGAGACGAGAATGGGACTATCGTGAGTCCGCCGACTCAAATGACGGCCGAGTCCTGGCCAGGCCTTGTGGAGATGCAACACAAGTGTCACACGTAGACGCGTACAGCAGCGCTGAAGATTGCTTGAGTCAGCTCCGACTTCTTCTGCAATTCGCATCAGCAAGGAGTCCAGTCGATAGGCGACGCATCTGCCGCTTCGCGGGGAGATTCTGCAGCTCACTTGAGACGTTTCCCGATGCATTGACAGGGGACAAATGGGTGATAACGCTACAGCGATTGGGGAGGTTGTGCCTCGAAACACTCAAACAGAGCATGAGCGCCCTTGGAGGAGATGACGAGAGGGACGACCTCCTAGCCCTTCTCATCAAATTGTCCGCCATCATACCAGAGAAGCTGGCTCGATATTCCCAAAATTACTACGCAACGCTCGGCGCATTGACTGCTCGTCCGCATTGCAAGCCGGAAACCTCTCGGCATGATCAGATTTTGCTGGAAAGTGCGGTCCTCGGATTGTTACAGTCTAAATCATCTGCCACCGTCAGCGCCTATGCCGGCTTTGCTAGTGAATATCTAACAGTTCCTGACCTTCCTTCTCAACTCGGTCGCTTGGACACCATTGCAGAAGGGATAGATTATAATACACTTGCCACCGCCTTGACAACGATTATCTTGTCCTCAAACGAAACCGATGTTACCAGGCACAAAACAAACGAAGAACTCCTTTGGCTTCTGGCATACTTTATCTTCTTCCGGCGCTGGCAGCATGGCCCCACGAATACAGCGGTCGAGGCACCTCATGCCGAATACATCAGTGTTATCTCAAGACTCCTCTCCTACTTGGCAGACGAGATCGGAGCCCGTATCGATCTGCCCGATGACTTGCAGAGGAGCTTCAACGGAGTCTCTTCACGGACACAGCATATGGATTTGCCATTACCAGGTTTTGTGCGGAGTGAAATTTTGACTCTCGTAAATCAGCACAACATAAGCAGCCTCCTAACACATTCGGAGCTTATTTCCATGTCAAAGGTGTGGAAGTCTCAAGGTTCTGAACAGGCATCGGCGGTGGCAAGCTACGCCTTGATGCTCCTGAGAGGGTTCCC
The DNA here is from genome assembly GCA_965277795.1 of Lapillicoccus sp. Classification (GTDB taxonomy): domain Bacteria; phylum Actinomycetota; class Actinomycetes; order Actinomycetales; family Dermatophilaceae; genus Lapillicoccus. The sequence goes on along the minus strand of OZ255840.1, from coordinate 5,731,253 downwards.
GCGAAGAAGAGATGATATTCGCATGTGGTTACTACTTGGCTCAACCTCTAGCCGAAGTATAAGCGATGGATCAATGGAAAACAGCATACCGGCTATCAAGTACTTCTGGCGCTCGGCAAGTACGAGTCGAGTATATGAACTAATTAGACGGGAACCAGGCGCAGCTCTGAGCCTCTTACGAACGGAGACCGCCGACGCGGGTTCTAGGACAGCCCTCTCACGGGTCGGATACGGGAGTAAGGATCGAGAATGGAGGATCTTGTTGCTTTTCCTCGAATTATACACATTGGCATTGAGGCTGATGGACGACGAAGAGTTCTTTGCTGGAGGAACTTCTTCCTCCGCTGAAAAGCCGTCCTGGACTCGTGCAAGTGCACTGACCCTGGGTCAAGTCAAGGATCTGACCGTCTTCCTTAAGAATCTTGCGTTCACTATGTATTGGAATGCCGCGGAATTGTCAGGTCCTGGAACCTTGGAGACTAAGGTCGGAATAGCGAATTACTTCAGCCCTTCAAATGATTCGTCGCTCGGAAGCCGAACCAACGAACCATCGAGTGACGGGGATATGGTTTCCATAGCTGGAGTCGCCGGTATGACCGTGAATTATATCAAAGGAATGGTTACTGGCTTGCTGCGGATGATCTATGAGCGAGAGTAAGTTACAATATTCTCAAATGACCGCCACGGACTTTGACTAATGGAGTCCTTAGCTCCCGGCGAAAGTTCCTTCCCAAAGGTCATTGGCTTATGACCGGGCGGTTTGAGATGGAAGGTTTTATTCCAGCTGTCGTTGCGGAAGAGGAAAGCCGGCATCAAGTACAGGAGGCAGATGAGGAAGACGGTGATGATGCTGAGATTGGAGCCGGTGATAGTGGCGGAGATGCGAGTGCTCTTGTTGGCACACATCGAACACAACAGCTTCGATATGTTGAGCGCCTTAGATTACAGCAACGCAAAGCTTCACGGAGAAAATACCTCGAGGCACTAACGCCACGCTTGGAGATTCTGCAAAATATGCCCTTCTTCATCCCTTTCGCCACACGTGTACAGATCTTCAGAGAATTTGTCACTTTAGATCAAATGAGGCGGAGGAACGGACACGTCGACGCCGATCATTGGCGTTTTTCAGTGATGCATAACGCTCCGCGCATGGGCCCTGACATGAGGAGGTCCGGGGAAGATATAATCAGGGCGCACCATGCCAGGGTCCGGAGGGAGCATGTGTTCGAGGATGCCTTCGAACACTATTATAAGCTTGGTGATGGTCTTAAGGAACCCATTCAGATCACGTTCGTGGATAAATTTGACACGGTCGAGGCTGGTATTGACGGAGGTGGCGTCACCAAGGAATTCCTTACCAGTGTGACCAGTGAAGCTTTCAGCCCGCAGGCAGGCCTCAACCTCTTCGTGGAGAACGATCAGCATCTATTGTACCCCAATCCCGCTGCTGTAGAAGAGCGCAAAGATCTTCTGCGCCAAGTGGGCTTCAAGGAAGGATCTTCGGAGTGGAATGAACCAATCAGAGATTTACTGCAAAGGTATGAATTTCTTGGTCGAGTGATTGGGAAGTGTTTATATGAAGGTATACTTGTCGATATCCATTTTGCTGGATTTTTCCTGCTGAAATGGGCATTGACGGGTGGATCTGGAGCTGCCACAAAAGAATCTGGGTATCGCGCCAACTTGAACGATCTGAAAGACTTGGACGACGGGCTGTACCAAGGTCTAGTAAGCATGGCCATTGCCCTCGTTTGGATGCAGAAGCTGTAGCTAATGGCTTCACTAGCTTCAGTTAAAGAATTATCCAGGGAATGTGGAGGACTTCTCATTGAACTTTACCGTTACTGACATCGTCTCTTCATCGGTCTATGACAGCCAGCCGGGTCCTCAGCCAACCCAGAGGACGATCACGCGTGAGCTATGCCCAAACGGATCAAACATAGCAGTCACGAACCAAAACAGACTTTCGTATATCTCATACATAGCCATCCATCGGCTACAAAACCAACCACGCTTGCAGACAAGCGATTTCCTCCGCGGACTTGGTCAGATCATTCAGCCCTCCTGGTTGTCTATGTTCAACCAGTCTGAATTGCAGACACTTCTTGGAGGCGATTCCTCCGAGATCGACGTCGCTGATCTCCGGGCGAACACACTCTATGGAGGCGTCTACGTGATCGGAGACGATGGTTTAGAGCATCCTTCAGTACAGCTCTTCTGGCAAGTCATGCGCTCATTGTCGGACGCAGACCGCCGGAAAGTTCTCAAATTCGTCACATCCACGCCTCGGGCTCCACTACTCGGCTTCGCTCAGCTGAACCCGCGTTTCAGCATCAGAGATGCTGGGGATGACCAGACGAGGCTACCTAGTACCAGCACCTGCGTCAACTTACTCAAGCTTCCGAGATACTCGGAGGCCGAGACCTTGAGGGAGAAGCTTTTATACGCCGTAAACTCAGGGGCAGGATTCGATCTCAGTTAGGGCTGATGGCGTTCGGTCATCTCACGACGCCGTCAGGTGTCCGATTCTATGTAGAATTAGCAGCATTGCGCAACGGATTGAGGGGCGTGGTGTCTCTCGTGATCCTCAACGACAGTGGCTTATCGACAGGGGCGTTCAGGCAGGGCGTGTTGATATAGGTACGATCTGAGACACGCATCGTGCGTTCTGTGTAACTGTAATCAATATCACTGGAGCCGGGGCGGCTTCGTAGTATTTCTCGGGTGTAGCTGAGAGCTGAGGGCCAGCAAGCATTTCGAACTTTAGCTTGTGGCTTCAGACACGTTTTCTTCTGAATGCAATGGTTGTTTCGCAGGCCCTATTGTAATGTCCCCTTTCAATGTGGCCTCCCATCCATAGCATACAATTTACACTTGGCATTGACGGCATTCAGTGTTGGAAGAGTCGGTTGGCCCCTGCCCACTTTGACGCTAATGTCTTCGCGTTAGCCGATTTCAATCTTCAAGATTTTTTGTGAGCTCACACAAAGGCAGCACAAAACCAACCTCAAATCTTTCCGTGTATTACGCGCAAGGCTTGCCCTTGTATTTCAGCACCGTACCCTTCCAGAAAACCGTCGTAACCTTCAAAAAAAGTTGAGACCCCCGAAACCCCGCTCAGTCGTACCTCAGAACCAACAACACTCGACCTCACCTCCCGCTTCAAAACGAGTCGCCTGACTGCACGCAACACCTGCAACTGATACACTCTTAGTCTTTCAGATATTGTGTTCCATCAGTCATTTATCGGCAGTGCGGCGAATACAGTCGCGTCATCTTACGCCTAGATCCTGATCCATCTAGAGTCTATTGCAATCTCTGTATGCCTTGTTCCTCTTTGTTTGAACACTATTTCCGGGATTCTTTGTTTCTGTTGGCTCCACATACACAGAAAGTGGTGCTCTGCTGACTCCTTCTCTACAAGTGTAATTTCGCCATCATGTCTGCCGAGGGCGCTACCACTGGTTCAGCTTCTCCGTCTTTGGAGAAGCTGTCGCTCGACGACAAGTCTGCCTCTCCTGCCAACGGCGCTGTTACCAACGGTACCACGATCGATACCAGCGTTGGTACAGCACAAACTCCTACGGACCCTGATGCTATCCAGACTCCTAGCTCAGCCGCTCCTGGTGGCACGAATCAGCCTCATTCAGTATCTCTCTATGTGGGTGAATTAGACCCGGCCGTGACTGAAGCTATGCTTTTCGAACTCTTTTCATCTATCGGATCCGTAGCGTCTATCCGTGTCTGCCGTGACGCTGTTACTCGTCGCTCCCTTGGATACGCTTACGTCAATTACAACAATACCGCCGATGGAGAACGTGCGTTGGAGGAACTCAACTACACGGTCATCAAGGGACGTCCGTGCCGTATAATGTGGTCTCAACGCGACCCCGCTTTGCGAAAGACAGGACAGGGCAATGTATTTATTAAGAACCTGGACATTGCCATCGACAACAAAGCCTTACATGATACTTTCGCCGCCTTCGGCAATATCCTCAGTTGCAAGGTTGCACAGGATGAGTTCGGTAACTCTAAAGGTTACGGGTTCGTCCACTACGAAACGGGCGAAGCAGCTACAAATGCCATCAAGCATGTGAATGGCATGTTGTTGAACGAGAAGAAGGTCTTCGTTGGTCATCACATCCCGCGTAAGGATCGCGAGAGCAAATTCGAGGAGATGAAGGCAAACTTCACAAACATCTACGTTAAGAACGTTGAATCAGAAACCACGGATGAAGAGTTCCGTGAGCTTTTCGAGAAATACGGCGACATCACATCTGCTTCTTTGACGCGGGATCCAGAGACTGGGAAGAGCCGCGGGTTTGGCTTCGTCAACTACGTTAGACACGAGGATGCCGCTACTGCGGTAGAGGAGCTACATGACAAGGACTTCAAGGGCCAGAACCTCTACGTTGGTCGAGCGCAAAAGAAACACGAGCGTGAAGAGGAGCTTCGGAAACAACACGAGGCAGCTCGTGTAGAGAAAGCATCCAAATACCAAGGCGTAAATCTATACGTCAAAAACTTGGAAGATGACGTCGATGACGAGAAGTTGCGCGAGATTTTTGCTGCATCTGGGACGATCACGTCAGCGAAAGTGATGCGTGACTCGGGTCCTGAGAGGAGCGAGTCCCCAGACAAGGAGAAAGGCAAGGAGAACAAAAAGGATATCGAGAAGGAGGGCAGCGATGAAGACAGCGACAAGAAAGACGAGGAGAAAGAGGATGGTGGCAAGAAAGATACGAAGTCCATCAAGAGACCTGTGGGTAAGAGCAAGGGCTTTGGCTTCGTCTGTTTCAGCATCCCAGACGAGGCTACGAAAGCAGTAACAGAGCTGAACGGGAAGATGGTCAACGGCAAGCCGTTATATGTTGCCTTGGCCCAGCGCAAGGACGTTCGCAAGAGTCAAGTACGAATTCCTTTTGCTTCTGCTATCCCGAAGCTTGCGCTAACAAATGCCTAAAGCTGGAAGCTACCATTCAAGCGCGTAACCAAGTACGCATGCAGCAGGCTGCGGCCGCAGCTGGTATGCCACAGCAGGTGAGCAAAGCAATCTAATCCAGTCTTCTGCCATCTTGTCGCTAATACAATACCAGCCATTCATGCAGCCCACTATGTTCTACGGACCGGGACAACAACCCGGGTTTATGCCGCCAAATGCTGCGGGGCGTGCTAGCATACCTTTCGCACCTCAGCAGGGTATGGCTGTGCCGGGCATGCAAGGCGGTCGTCCGGGCCAGTTCGCAGGTATGCCTGGTCAACAAGGCGGGCGTGGAGCTCCCAATGCTGGGCAGCAAATGCCTCCGAATGCCTTTGGTATGCCCGGTCAGGCCATGCCCTTCCCTATGAATCAAGGTGGGCCTATGGGCGGTTTCCCCAATGGCATGACGTATCCCCAAGCCATGGCGCAAGTGCAAGCTCAGCTGGGTCGGGGCGGCCCAGGAGGACGCGGACAAATGCAGGGAATGCAAGGTATCCCACCTCAGATGATGGGCCTTCAACAAGGTATGCGAGGTAGAGACGGCAGGCCTCAGCAATTCCCTGTGCAGCCTGGCCGAGGAGGTATGGGGATGGGTATGCAAGCAGGTCAGATGGGTGGCTTCCCACAGCAGGGTCGTGGTCCAATGATCCCTTCAATGGTTCAAACGGGCATGATGCAACCTGGTGCTGACGCTGCGCTCACTCTTCCTAATCTGCAAGCGTTGACGTCGGCACCACCGATCCAGCAAAAGCAGTTGCTCGGCGAAGCTCTCTATCCCAAGATCGCGGTCATGCAGCCCGACTTAGCTGGAAAGATTACAGGCATGTTGCTTGAGATGGACAATTCAGAGCTGGTTGGCTTGTACGTGACTGCAACCCAATCTCAATGCACTCGGTTTTCAGCGCTAATTGTGACAGGATTGATGATGATGACAAGCTTCGCGAGAAGGTTGATGAAGCTCTTAACGTGTACGACGAGTATGTAAAGAACAAAGGCGACGACGTAGCCGGCCAAACCGACGGTGAAGCCAAGCCTGAGGAACCAGCAGCAGATGCCGGGTCGGAAGAGGATAAGGCTTAGGATGTTTTGCCACCTATGAGCCTCACAACGACGTATCCTATGCAGGTAGGATTGGAGCTGCACTTCAGAACCATCTTTCCGTTCGCCTTCACCACCTAACGCGGCCTCAAGCCGCCCATATTCGACTTTACCTCTCTCGACTTCTTCGTGCAGCCGCTTGCACCTCGCTCTCTGATCGGTTTGTCCTTTGATCGGTCTATCCTTGGACTTTGGCGCCACGTCAAAAGCCTTATCACTTCTACTTCCGTCTGTGTCGATTATATGTCTTCCGACATCCTGACATTTGACGTTACTACTTTGCCACTACACTCGGACTGGAACGGGAGATTCGCTCTCTTCTGTCTCGGTCTTGCAATCGGGATTTTGTATCATAGAGGTTGCGTCTTGTTGCTTCACACTGGCTCCAGCAGCTTGTCATTTGCCACCAATGATCGGCGAGCCGTGGTTGGCAGGCACGGCGAATGGTAATGGGATGTAACCATGTTGCTGTATGCTTAGCGGTGGTGTATGCCACTCATAATGAACACAAATAGATTTCTCAACATACTGATGTGCACCACGCTCCACCAGACAATCTGCGGTGTAGGGAACTGTTGCCATCTCGCCGAGTCATCATGTGTACTCTAAGTGTTGGAGATAAGCTATGGAATATGGATAGCATCACTCTGGCCATGCCTGCAAGATTTATGCCGGTAGTACTCTTACCATGACGGTAAGGCCTCATGTACGGAGTAGTTTAGGATAATCAGTTTGAATGACTCGTCACGGCCGTGCATGGCAAGGTAGAAACTTCAAGCCGGTTAAAGCAACAAGTAATATTCCAGCATGATCAAGTTCTGATAGAAAATGACAAACGTCACTTGCACAACTGAGCTAAACAGGCAAAAGGCAATCGCGGCCAGTGCGAGAACAGCTCTTAGTGCAACAGATAACAACTCAACAACTTCAGACAACACTGATGATCATACACTAAGCATTAGTTGTTCTTATCAACACAATCAAAGTTAACATGCTATCACGCCATCACAGTGGTATAGCAGACCTACGCTGATAGGGACGAGTTGACCAAGATTAAGATGTGATTACCGTTTCCGGGCAATGATCAATGAAAGTTGGTTCTTCGAGTATGGCATAGGAACTCGTATTCCAGACAGTGCGCATTATGAGTGTCCACCGCTCACGGCTCAACGAGCGACGGCTTACCACACACAGAGTCGGCCATGTATGATTACTTAGAGAGCTCGATGAGTGTGGAAGACCTTTCGGATATCTTGTGTGATGCAAATAGCAACAACGGTCAAGGCTTCAATCGCCATGCCTGATTGGTCCCTCCAGGCCTGAGGAGCCCGGTCTCTAAGCGCCGACCAAGTGGGCGAAGCGTCTGATTCGCTCAACGGTTGCAAAGAATAGATCCGGCTGCACAAGATCAGAATCCCGCACATTTCTCACGCAGCGCGCTCCTGATGTGAGGAGCAGTCCAATGAAGACGGCCTGCTTGCCCGCAATGCCACATCCACAAGCCGACCTTCCCTTCCTTTCATCTTTCGCGCCTTGCCTTGGCGTTGCAGTCCTCAAAGAGGTCGCAGTTCACATGCACTACGTCTCGGCAGGGCATACACTTGGTCGCACTCCGAACGCTGACTTGGTTTCTATTGTCGCTGCGTTTCATGCTATCTTGAGAGCGTCAATGCCGTAGTGAATACTTCTCAGGCGGCCTACTCTGAGGCTCGCCGTCGCTGCTCACGATGAGCGCCCCATACCCCTTCGCACCCAACCTCCAGGTTGAAGTTGGAGCCGCAGCATCGCATCGATGCCGTCGGCGGGCTGTCCAGCCTCCTACCCTTACGACGACAATCGGCTTCGGGCAAAACCTTGGTTCAGGACTTGGATTGAACAGCCAGACACCTATCTCTACGACCTCGCTGAGTAGCCCTTTTTCCTCCTCCAACGTGGTTCAACAGTCGCCGTATCCTGCATCACCGGCCGGGACGCTGAGGGGAACCTCCCCAATGGCACTGCGTGCTTCTGCCGGTTTCAATGCCCCGTACAACCCGCAACAATGGGCTTCACCGACCTCAGGATCAGGGACCAGCTCATCGACCAGACGAACAAACCAGCCAACGAGAGTGACAGCGCTACTGGCGGCCCCAACCGGCCCAGATGGTATGCAAACCCTCCTGAACATTACAGCAGTCGTTGACGGTGTCTGTGGTCAGAACCTGTTGCATCTCCTCCACCGCCATACTCCCCTCGCCGTACTGAACAGCACCAGGTCTCAACTCGAAACACCAGTAGCACAACCTCGCCGTCCGATACATTGTCTCCTCGAGCCGATGCCTCTCAGTACAACACACCCATCAGCGCGGCCACTACGATCTCTCCCGATGGGGTGTCAAGCTACTATTCTGTTCGCTCCCCGCGTTCTTCGTTAGTACTGCCGGGAAATGAATCGCCTGTACGCTCTCATGTCCTTACTTTCCCCCCCCCGCCCCCTACGTCTGGCAGCAGCAGCAGCAACCACAACAACAGTCGTGTTCGATCTTCCTCAAAGAACCACACGGACAGATTACTATCCTCATTGGCATCAAGAGCTAGGAACACAAGCACACCGCCGGCAGTGAACGCCATCGATGCGTTGCAGGAGATTACCGCTCAAGCGCTGGCACAGACAACCGAAACTCCCCAAACGGATTCCTCACTACGAGCTCCAGGATCGCGCAGGGCAGCATCGACGGGGGCTATTGGCGTGAACGGGCCCTTGCGGGGTTTGAGTCAATCTCCTAACCGTCACGTTTGGGAATCGGGGATGCCATTGCCTCCGCCGCCCCCAGGACCGCCACCCACCGTCCGGTCTCAGAGCATGAGTCGGTCATTAGATCTCTCTCCGCTGTCCGCAAGGGACTACATTGCCGCCCCACGAACTCGTCGTCCAGCGATTCAAGGAACAAGTCTGGAAACAGTACCACCTACCCCAGCGGACTGGAGAGAGGAAGAATCCAATAACCATGGCTCGTGGCCTAATCGAGTCATTGGAACCTTACCGCTGCATATTGACACTAGCCGCGCTGGACGTACTAACCATAGCGCGGAGCATTATCCGCAGTCTGCTATTGTAGCAGATGGCACAAGGTCCCCGCAAATGCGTAGCGACTCTGTCAATGGGGCCCTAATACGTAGTCCCGCGGTCAGAAACCGTAGCTCGAAAGGTATTCGCGAACGTCGCAGTGAGAGCAGAAATGGCAAAGGGAGGTCACCAGAGGATCTCAGCGCCATCAGCACCGCTAATCTCTGGGGTACTTCGGGAAACAATGCCAAAATGGTAGAACTAGATCTACCCTCGAGCGGGAATAGTCTGTCAAGCCGACACACTATCACCAAGTCCACGCCTAGGAGCAGCAAGAGCATCCGTGGCTTGGATGAGGCCTTGGACTGTGCTGATGGTCGATCATCGTCTGCCCAAACTTCGTCCGACGAGTTGCGCTATTCCACTCCACGGCTGGAATTTACTCGCTCGAATCATTTTCCAAATCCCATCACTCCTACACCGCCGTTGTCCCCAGGCAGAGACACCTTTCGGAAATCTTCTTCGAGTTCTCGCCCATCGCCAGCGCTGCCGCCAAAACTATCAGCCACGCCTCCCCCGCGCAGGCCGAGCGAAGAAAGCAATGCATCCTTCCTTGACGCACCATATGCTGCCCAGCGTCGGCCAGTCTCTCATCTACTCCATTTGCCGAACTCGGACGTCTCGATACCGGCACCGCTTGTGCCGTCGAATGGATGCATCGAACGGCCGGTGTCCGATCTTTTTGGTCCAGAAAGCCCCTTAGAATTTGCCAGACGCGCTGTAGAGCGTCACCGTAACTTTGCAGAACGCGAGGCTGCTTTGAGCAACGATGCTGAGAGATTAGATCTCTTCACGCAATTCGTTGTTGCTGAATCAAGGATCCGAAGAGACCGATACGCTCTAGTCTTCGATGAGGATAGCATCAACATTGACGAGTTGACAGAGGGCATGTTCGAGCATTCCTCTGCTGGAGCCAAAGCTGGTGAGACGGAGCAAGAGTTATGTGTGGAACAGTCTGTTGAAGCTTGGGACCAGCAGGTTTCCAGGACAACTTCACACACTTCTCAGAAGTCAGCAACGTTCACCACAGCTAGCCAAGACGCCAACTCTCCCATGAGCAGCACCAGTAATCCGCATAGTCGACCAGAATCTACTTGGTGGAACGAATACGTGCCTTGTCTTTCGCCTATTGCGAGCATGAGTATCGTAACCGGGCAAGATGAGATGGATTCGAGAGGACGAGCACCAAGTCGGTGGTGGGAGAGTACCTCTTGTGACTCGGTCGACGCCGACGCTTTCAAGGTTTTGGAAAGATCTAAGCGGGAGTCAAAGTATATGGGGTTGCCTCGGGAGTCCCGGAAGCCTCCATGTTCCCACAACGAGAAGGGGATTTCAACCTCAGCTGACCCCAAGGATGAGAGTGCGGCAGTACCGGGTCAGTGGTCACAATATGTCCCAAACGAATACCCACCTGAGAAGACTGGCTGGCATGAGGAGGCGCCCATGGCCTCACCGCCTGCTGCACATCCGTCGACACCTCCACCAGGCCCATATATTCCTAGCCCTAAAAAATTTGATATTTCACGACTAGTGACTCTACCCCCACCGTACCCACGACATCATCCAGCGGTAAACAACAGTCACCCCGACCTGTCTGAAATCAGGACCACGATACGGTCACTAGGAAATATCCGCGAAGCCGACCTCGCGAGACAATCCCACAAATCTCAAATGCAGGAAAGGCGGCAAAGCAATAAATCATGGCGGAAGCATTTGCGTTCTCGTTACAACCACGAAATGCACCACCGCATGGCACGTGATGGAATCTCGCAGGAGGAGTTTGCTGGAGCCGAAGCAGCTATCGAATCCGAAGAGTTGGAAGCGGAGAAAGACATTGTACAGTCCGATTTCGATCTCTTTCAGACGAATGTTGTCTCCCCTATGCATGCCCTCTTCTCTGCCCACATCAGCAAAGCCTCCGCGGCCTTTGACGAGCTTAGCAGCCGTCTCTTCAACGACGCCCAACTGCAGAGCCCAGATTTGCCCCAAGAAGAAGGTGACGAGCAGCCCGAATTGCTCGAAAAGCTCACCCAACTCAAGTGGCTTTTTGAGGCCCGCGAGGTCCTCCACAGAGAAACCTACGACCTCCTCAGCGAGCGCAACGAGAAATACAAGGCCATCGTCGTTCTCCCCTACAATCAATCTCACAACACCGACAAAGTGGCTGAAGCCGAGTCGTTCTTCGCGCGGGATTCGCACGACCGACAACTTGCGTTCGAAAAGAATGCTCTAGCTCGCTCCTCGACATTGCTTGACGTTATCGAAGCGAACGTTGTCCGAGGCGTCGAGGTTCAATTATCCGCTTTTTGGGATATCGCTCCCTCGCTTCTCACATTACTACAACAGATCCCCCAAGATCTGTATGGTTTCGAGATCCAGATTCCGTGGCAAGAATACGTCGAGAATCCTTCGTACCACGAGCACGCGCTCCAGTACCTCTTTTCGCTCCTCGGCCATGCGGAGAAGAGCAGTTACCAATTCATCGAGAGTCAGATCAATTTGCTCTGTCTCCTGCACGGGGTCAAGGAGGCCTGCTTGGTAGCTGAGGGTAAGGTCAAAGGAATGCAGATGGATGGGCGGACGGTCGAGGAGGAGAGGACAGCAGAGGAGCGGAGGCTGACGGATGATTTGAAAGAGAAGGTGGGAGTTGTGGAGGGCCTGTGGGAGGAAGGGTTAGGAGCGGAGTTGAGAGGTGTGAGGGAGCGCGTGAGGGGCTGGTTGGTGAGAACCGGGGGCTGGGATGAGGACGGAGAGGAGGATTGAGTACGGTGGGCGGCTGGGCTGGGAGGGGCATGCATTTATTTTTGAAGCATTTCAGATACCCAGAAACGTTGTCATCGTCCACGGAAAATTCGTGCCTTACCATCAAAGCAATGGAAGAGAGCCTCGAGGAAATTCAAGCGCTCCAAAAGTACAAGGTATCCCCGCCAGCCCAAAACTCCCATGGTGCAGAAATCCTCGCATGATGAATACAGAACGTTCGTTCCCAAAACCCTCGCGGTCGATCATGTATCTACCCTGCTGACGACGGTGGCTATGACCACCTCAGGTGGATCTCTCCGTACACCCTTGGCTCGCCGATGCCGATTCCTTATCGCCGCATCCCTCTGCCTCTCGACTTCTTCGCGCGCCCACACTCCGTCGCCCTCCGGTCCCTCCGCTCGGGCATGAGTGGCTTTGTCGCTGACCCTCCTTTGCCGCTTCTCCCTACTTCTCCCCTCATTCCTACTCGCTTCCGGTGCCATGTCCTTGGCCGTCTTCGCATCAATCCTACCTTCTACTTTCCTCGTGGAGGATATTTTCCTATTCGCCTTCATCTTTCTCTCCCGCTCTTGCCTTCGCCGCAGGCGCTCTTCTTCCCGGCGACGGGTGCCGTCTGCTTCCTCAAGCAACCTTTTCTGTTCTTCCTGCGACACGAGCCATGGCTGAGAGAGGATCGTCGCGCGGAAATGCGACAGTTCGCTCCAGGCGGCTGCTTCATCATTGGTCGTGTGAATGATGCCTTTGGTGATGGTGATTCAAGTCAGCAAGTCGAAGCCGGATGCGGTCTGACGGAGACAAGGAAGGACATTTGCAGACGCACTGATCTTCTCGAGCGTCATCTGCCTGACGCCTCTGAATTCCCCGATTCCTCCCTTGACCTTGACGATCGATCCGACATCGACGCCTGCGAGGTCAATTGACAAGCCTGTGGCTGTGATGCCCACGGTGTTGTTTTTCGTCTCTGTGCGAAAGATGTCCGATAGGACGTTCGAACCGTTGTACTCATCGACAGCAACAGTGGCAGAATTTGTAGGGTTCACGTTCGCCACTGGTCTAGGGCACGTAATGTCCAGTGTCTCTCCACTACTATCGTCGATTGTCAATATCCACCGCGTTGGATGCGTGTCGAAAGCGACGATGACGCCGACGATGCAGATCCATTTTATGGGATGGTTAAGTTGGAAGTAGATTTTCTGGCCTGTGAAGCATTGCTATCAGCATTTGAGTATGCCTTGTGGCATGGCATGATTTGTGAGCGTGCCTTCAAAGCCTTGGTGCTCCTGCAGCGTGTGCACCTCGGTCGCTGTGACTTTGGCCCATGTGTTGAAGGTAGGGGAGACGGGAAAGCAGTAGGCGGGGTAGAAGGTCAAGGGTGCTGGAGAGAGCTTGGGCATAGCATCTTCAATAGCACGGCATGGGTTGGCAGCGGAGCAAAGTGTTGGAATGCATCAATCACTGATAGTAACAGGAGCTTTCGCGATTCCAGTGCGACGACGGGCTCCTCAGGCTGAAGAGGCGCAGCGCTTGATCTGGCGCTTGATGAATCCTGAGCCGAGGTTTGAAAGGTTTGAAAAGGTTGACAGCGTACATCATCGTCATTCCCTTCAACTTCTCTTCAGTGTGCTGTTACACCAGGTCTGAACTTGTTTGCTTGTCCTTGTCTTGAATATCAAACTATGACCGTCTCCTCTCATGGATAATACTTGGATATTTCTTAGCAATCCATCAATCGATATCTGCCACCTGTGCTTTGATCTGAACGAGTGCGTTATGCCAGGAAGATCCAGTCTCATCGACATTTGCCGTGCGGAGGTTTGTTGTTTGCTACTGTCTTTGGCAGTCTATTAGAATGCACCACTTCACCTGTTACTTATCCCTCTCCTTCTCCTCTATTGCTTGGGTCTATTCATCAAAGCTGTGATCTGGAAGATTACTGACACAGTCTGCTCTTTACGTTGTCATACTATAAACTCACTGTCGGTATGCCTCTCTCTACGTCAACCCGTAAAGGATGGCTCCTCCTCCTGGTCTTCTATCTCTTCCTTTTCCAGTCTGTCAAAGCCTCTCCAGACATTCAATATAACACATTCTATCCGGCAGTCTACTTACCGGATGGTCAACCCGTAGCGGCTTCCCCTCCCCTTCGTCCGTTACGCCTGCGGCCTCCACAGGCCCCTCTCCACCACCACTTCTCTCTCCAAGTTCTGCCCCTTTCTCCCCCGCCGTTCCACCCGCCTGCCCTGTCAATAACCTCTCTTGTGATGGCATCGGCGAGCCCAGCTGGTGTTGTACGTCCCGTCAGCGATGCGCTTTCGACGACGGTGGCGATGTGGCATGCTGTCCACTTGGGGGTTTTTGCAAGGGTACTATAAGTTATGGTGCAGGTACAGGGAGCATATATGCGGGAAGTGAGGTTGGATCCTCTGCGACGAGCAACGAGGCAGGGGTCGGCGAGGGGGTCAAGACGGCTGGGGAGGGGGCTGTGCTGTGGCACTCGAGTGCGACGAGAAGTCGCCGCGGTTCGAGATAGATGAAATTTATGGGAGTGATGCTTGTAGCTTTTGTATCAGGCAAGGCAGTATGGTAATGGAAGTGTTCTATCACAATTGACTCGTTACATTGATTGAGATGATATATAGCCGCAACTAGCTAGAGTACGTGTGGGCTTCGTTGAGCAAGCGCAAACTACTGATTGCCTCTCTTAGCATCCTCCTCATCGTTCTTTGGAACGCTGACCATCGTTGGTACAGTAACAGAGTTAAGGTTGCGGAGAGCCTATGGATCTGGTGGTTAGCAAGAATTGATATACGATTCCAGAAAAATTCTGCAACGTGTGACGGTGGCAGGTAGGCAAATCGCGCTCACACACCTGCCACCACCACGTATCCCAGGTAAAACTCCACATCCACCAGGCCCAGCCCTCTCCATAATGGAACCACCACCACGGACTAAAGAGCTGTCTTAGACTTACTGTTTTAAAAGAGCTGTCGGGAAGCTGTCCGTCCCATTTATCCTGCAATTTTGTAACCTTCCCGGTAGACTGGTCATAATAGATCAAGATTTTGCTCGCAATAGTCTGCTCCTTGCCAAGGCCTTTCATGACGTAACGAGTCTTCAGGTCCATGACGATGGGGTTGCCGGCATCGGTCACTTGGTGGGATAGACGCTCGATCTCGGAGAACGCTGTTTGTAGGCCGTACTAAGTTAAATCTCTCAGTGGGGTACTGGCTGTGAGTAGGTAGAGGGATCTCACCCATTGAGGCTCGTACTGCTTACGCCCTTCGGCCTTGGTGATGGGATCCTCGAAAACACCGTCATCGGCCCATAGCTGCAGCTTCTTCAAGGACGGCCTCCCAGCGAACAGCTAGTGCGCAGTGAGCAACGCGAGTGTCAAAATATATTGCCATTCCATGATCTTACATCTAGAACACTGCCGACAAGGGTTTTCTGATGTTCATCAAGACTGACGCCGGAAGCAGTGTTGATGTTAGTAGTCTCAATACCGAGATCCCCACTTCCTGTTCTGGGTGTCAAATCCAGGTACGACGTCTCAAGACCGCTTCACTAGTCATACCTGTAGACATCTTGCGAGCCCCGTAAATCGGAGAGACCTTGACGAAAGATGCAGTCAACGATTTGTTTGGTTTGATGGGGGATCTGATTGTTCTTTGGAAAGAGAAAGGTGTAGAGAGACGCATGTGGAAATTTTGAGATAATAGGAAGTGCGGGTGAAAGCGAGTTCTTAAGAGAGGTTTAAAAGAATAGAAAGTCTCGTCATCCTCAGAGTCATGACGCAATTCGGGCGGAACACCAAAGATGCGCGTCCATCACGTGATAAGAGAGGAGTAAGTGACCTCAGCAATACATGTACTCAGGCGGGTTTTACCGAACCGGACACATAACGTAATGTACCCAGAGAAAATGACAAATGTCACTTGCACAACTGAGCTAAACAGGCAAAAAGCAATTGTGGCCAGTGTGAGAACTAGGCTGGCGGCGTGGGTCGGGGCGACACTGAGTTGGGCCGGTTCGGGCCGGGTATTGGGCCGGGTCAGGGCGGGTCTGCAGCTATAGAATGGGTCTAGTTTGGGGCAGGTAGTGAATATGGACCCACAGTGTCCTTGAGGACCCTGAATAACCTGAGAAATAGGGCTAAGCCCTTAGTAATTTTATATATTGTAGAGTTCAATGCGCTCATCAAAATGAGTTAACAACTAATAAAATCTGACTGCAGCACATTAAGTTATGTAATATTAAAAGTTAATTTGTTTAAAAACTCTTGTTAAGTTAATCTGTTGTGAATCTTTATCATCTTAAACTTTAAGCTTATATAACTTTATGTGCTGCAATCTGTTTTTAATGATTTTTGCATTAAATTAATGAGTGCATTCACCTCTATTATTTATTAATTTACTATAATTATTTACTGCTGTTATTTGCTTGCCGGTGCTTGCCCGGCCGAGTTTGGCGTCCCCCCGTTCGGGGAAAGCGCGCGCGCACAGCCCCTCGCCGCTTTCTCAACACATAAGTAGCGCTCTCCCCCTCTCTATTTCCATGTTTCTTCTACATCCCTTCCGCGCTCGCACAGGCTTGAGCAGCAGCTGTCGGCTCCGCTGTTCCTGTCTCATGACTGTTTGTTCCGACCACGACCCACACCTGTAACCGAGGCTACCCAGCTGCAACGATCGATTTCAGCTCCAACGACTCCTAGTTGAGAAGTTCTCTCACCACGATCGCGATCTTTGATGCTTCTGGCTTTATCATCTTCGCCGGCATACCACACTACAAAATCATCCTTCACCGTCTAATTTCCCACGCTGTCTCGAACACCCTCCACATCCCTTGCCCGCTCAGCTTCTCTACATGTCGCCGCTGCGCCTTACTACACTTCAGCCGGCGTTCTACCTGGCTTGACATGGCCGCCCTCCTGCGGCCAGCTGTGGGCGATCGGCGTTGCGATGACGAGGGTGCTAGCGCAATAGAGCCCTAGTCGGAGCTGCCCTCTTCGAGACAAGACCAATCGAATAAATGCCTCACGTTCTAAGCGGGGATCTTTTCGCTGTCGCAGCCAACGCACGGCTCGGGGCTGAGTTATTGAAAGAGGTCTGCTGACACCTCTTGCATCAGTTCGGCCTGGGATGATTGGGCAGCCTTGTCGAGTTCAGCTCGTGTGGGTCTCAGGCGCGGATTCGGTCTGACATGGCAGCGCCTGCAGCGTTCAGCATTGCCTGGATCGGGAAGTAGGCCTGAGGAGGCGTGCGCGATCCAACTTGCATCTTCTGAAGGATGAGACATCGCTGTGTCTCGGCCGACCCACATCCTTGTCCTTCAAGCCGGGGAAGCGATATCATTTGTCCCCAAGTTGAGCGTCGGTGGATCTTGTAGGCAACAAGCGGCTGAAGAGCTGGACGCGGAGTGTCAGCTGGTCGAAGCTGAGACTGAGCCCGACCAGAATGCGTATTTCCGTGGAGTCTAAGGAATGCTGAGTGGATAATGCATGGTGCTGGGACTGGGAATCGTGGAGGGTGTGGTACAGCCGATGCGTCATGGAAGTCTCAGCTCGAAGATCCAGACCGCTTCAGCCGACGTGGCTCGACGGATGTGGACGTCTCCCCGGGCCGCAGTGGAAAACAAGCTGCATAGGATGCCGATTGAACACGGGGCTCCAATGGCTGAGAGCCGCGCCAGGGCGTGCAACTCGGTATGAGACAAACGACTGGAGATCGGCGATCGATATTTTGGGGGAAAGAAGAGGTTCTACGGGCAAGGGAAATAGTGCGGTGGTGGCCCTCGGCGCTTCATTCGTTGGACGCATGCACGGCAACGCCATTGTGGGTACGATCCAGAAACGCATAAGAACCTCGTCTCGCCGCCTCTGTTCACTTTGGACTTCTATCTCACACTCTAACCAATATTATCCGTCTATTTGTCCCTCCCTCGGGGTAACTTTACGCTTGAGCCACACAATGGTTTCAGCTGACTTGAATTTCATTCAATTCTATCAGCCCCCGACCAAGGCAGGCCTGCCTCGCGAGAAGGTGCCCAAGGCGTCGAATGCTATTGCCCCCACCGTCCTCAGAGAGGGGAAACCTCCCAAGGCTCCTAGACCAAGCAGTGGATGGAATGGAGGACTGTGGAGCGACGATCCAATTGAGTTCATAAACATGATCGATTCGCCGCCGACAGAACATCTTAGTCCTTTCCACGAACCTGCACCGGATCTCAAAGACACCGAAGCAGACGCCGGAGGTAAGGATTTCAGTCGTTCTTTAACAAACAGTCCTTAACGATTTTAGATACTTCCAACGGACTCTATAGCACCGGCGACCTCGATCACAGCATTACCGAAGACCATGATGACCTCCCACTCCTAGAGGAGTTGCTACTCAATGCCGAAGAGATGAGAAAGTTTGAACGGGCGGGCTTGAGCAGTGAACACGAAGAGGGACACTTGGAACTTACGATTAAGGAAGACTACGGTGGGGTTGCCAGTCGCAATTCAAGACGAGATGATAACAAAGGTGGGTATAGCAGCTCCACGTGTCGCTGAAAACGACGTTGACGGCCTACAGATGCGCCGACAGTTTTGGATGACGATCGTTTGGAGAGTGGTGATATTGAGCCTGCTGAGCGAGAGTCTGGCGGCAGCAGCAGCGGCTACCCCAGCGATGGCTTGAATGCTGAGGGGCAGGATAGGGACCAGGCTTCGCTTAGCGCCCCACTAACTTCCGTGACGGGTTCAGAAATCAGGTAGGACCCAAAAATCCACTTGATGATTCTGATACTGATAGACTGTCGATCCAGATGTCCCACCCTCCACGAGAAGAGTGAACATCGTACCCCAAATACCCCTCCTCCACACTGTAACGGCCTTGTCTCTTTAAGGCATGATACACGAACCCACGAGTCAAGCGACAGCGGTCGTAGAAACATCGAGCCTGCTCCCGGCGCCGGTGAGGACAAGGGAGATCAATGGAGCGATAAGGAGGCAGAGGCGGACAACCAAGAAGACGAACCCAACGGTGGTAACAACCAGAAAAATATGCTTTTACTGCGTTCCGCGAAGAAAAGATCTCTGGCTACCGCTCAGGAGAAATCTCACTGGAAGCGCCGTATCAAACGTCGCCGCTTTTCGTCACCTCTTTCTTCAGACGAGGAAACCGAAACGCAGGACGAGTCAGACATCAGCAGCTATGCACCTACCAAACCTCATGATGCTTCAACCCCGCGACCAACTTCGTCCCACTTGATCATTCTCAAGGGAGACGCCCGCGATAGTACAATGGAGTTGGTAGGCAAACAATCAAATCGGCGCCCGACATCTCGCATGGCCGTCATCTATGAGCAGCAGAGGTGGGAAGGTGAAATTATCGATGAAAGGCATGTGAAGCAGAAGCGCGGTAGGCCCCATAAGCAATATCTTATTCAATGGAAACAGTCCTGGGTGGACGGAGGTCGTCTTACCGCACCGGATTTGCTGCAAAACTGGAAGGAGAAAGGGGCATTAAAATGTAGGCGTTGAGTCAATGACACCTCTTTATGCCACTAGCTGTAATGTAGGCTGTTACATATATTAATTAATTAGAACCTTGTGAAATAATGTTCAGATACCTTAAATTGTTCTATAAGAGTGAAAGAAGCCAGGTAAGCCTTTGTCAAAAAGATGCAGGTAACCTTCCCTATTCTGAGCACATAGTCACATTGGTGAGCACACACACGCTAGTGTCCTAACAGATAACATACTCTTGACCTGCAGTCAGATAGGAAATAGACTATTTTCCCTCACACTTAATGGGCAAAGACTTCATACTATAAAGTAGGCATATAAGGCCCTCATCTTTATAATATTAGAATGAAGAAGGTCATGTCACCTGCACTGACTAATAAAGTGCCCACTTAGCTCTGCAGCAAAGAAAAGAAGTTCAACTCAGTGAAGAACAGTCCATAATGCCTGCCATGAGAAGTAATAAAACACTCCAATTCCCTAAGGGGAAGTGAAAGAAGTAGTCTGACTTCCCAAAAGGCGCCAAGCGTGCAAACAGGTTGTGATTCAGCGCCAAATGAGTCCTGCTGATGTGTTCACAAAGCCGCGCTGGATTTGACCCCAAAAATATCAAATTTAGGGTAATCATGCACAACGCCTATCATATATGTATAGAACGTCACGTCAAGAGTGAAGTCTACTACTGTGCTCTCTTCATGTTTGAGAAGCGCTTTCAGACATGAGACATCAAGTTCTTCAATGTGGATGGCCATCACCCGAACTGGATGGCAATTTGACGCACAATGGAAGATATGGGACTGCGTTGACAAGAACGGTGACATCGTTCTCTCAAACCCTGAATGCCCTGTCCACAACAACGGCGCTGCATCTAGTAAGAAGCGGTCTCCACAAATTCCGGTTGCAGGTTTCATTGTGTGAAAGAACGAAGATCTCATGCTGACCCTCAATGCGCACATTGATTCTGCTTTGTCAGCTCGAGCAGCCCAGTTCCGCGCAAAGGATCTTGGCTCGGACTATGCAAATCTGCTTGAAGAACTGTATGGAGGATGCGAAACTGGCCAGTCTGAAGGACAAGTATAGGTTGTGCTCTGCTGAGACCGAGGCCGAATCCCCTCACAAAGGTAAGGCTTCATTGCAAGTTCGCTGCTCCACGAATTGAAGCACATGTCTTAGCCAAAACAGCATTTGAATAAGATGCAAGCAAGCGAATGCCCTGAGCAGTGAGAGTGAATAGGCTTGTAATACCTAGATTTCACTTATCTCGATTTGCATACGCCCAGAGCTGCCAGGCCATCCACTGGAACCTTGCCGGCTTGCAACCCTGTTTGCCTCCTACTTCTCCTTAAGTCCATCGATCGCCGATCTCCGGTCATGTGTCTCACACCAAGTTGCATGCCCTGGCGCAGCTCTCGGCCATTGGAGCGTCGTTTTTAATTGGCACCCTATGCAGCCTGTTTTCCACCGCGCCCCTCGGGGACAGACACATCCATTGAGCCACGTCAGCGGAAGCGGTCTGGACCTTCGAGCTGAGACTTCATAACGCATTGGCTGTACCGCACCCTCCACAATTCTCAGCGAAAGATGAGATTGACGACTCGAGGCCAACAAGGAAAGTCCACTGGTGACCGGCGCACGCAGTGGTCAGGAGACTCAAACAGAATCCTCTCTATTCCCGGGACCTTCCATCATCCAATCAACATTTCCTGGACACCAGGGAAGGATGCATCCTGATCGAGATCCGTTTCAGCTTCTACTAGCTGACACTCCAAGCGCCGTTTATTCACGGCTCACTGGATGAAAGCTCCACCAACGCTCGACTTGGGGATGAATGATATCGTGCCCGCACTTGAAGGACACCTGTGCGCGTTGACTGAGGCACAGTGAGGTCTTGTCCTTTGGGGGATGTGACTTGAATTGCCTACAACTCCTCGGGCGTACTTCCCGATCCAGGCAATGCTGAACGCTGCAGTCGCTGTCAAGTCAGACCGAATCCGCGCCTGGAATCCATGCAAGCTGAAACCAATGAGGTTGCCCAATCATCCCAGGCCGAACTGTTGCAGGAGGTGTCAGCAGACCTTCTCCAACAGCTCAGCCCTAAGCTGTGCGTTGGCAGCGCAGTGAAAGGATCCCCACTTGGAACGTGAGGCATTTGTTCAATCGGTCTTGTCGCGACGAGGGCAGCTCCGACCAGGGCTCCACTGTGCTAGCATTTCCTTCATCGCAAACGCCGATCGCACACAGCTGGCTGCAGGGGGGCGGCTATGTCAAGCCAGCTAGAACGCTAGTTGAAGTGCAGCAGGGCGCAGCGGCAATGCGTGGGGAGGCCGAAAAGGGAAAGGGATGTAGAGAGGGTAGTCAAGAGAGCGCTGAAAAATGGACGGTGAGGGAGATTTTCTCGGGGTGTGATGTGCCCGGCGAAGATAATGATGCTAGAAGCATCCAAGATCGCAGTCGTAACGATAGGCCTTGCGACTGGGAGTCGGCGGCGTTGGAGTTCACATCGATCGTCGCAGCTTCCCGATTCCCGTAGCCTGAGCGGTCGGCGTAGATCGAGGCCCGGTCCGACCGAGTTGTTACGACACGCAACCAGGGAAGAGCCCACAGCTGCGCACGCCTGTGCGAGCGAGGGAGGGACGTGGAAGAAAGTTGGAGAGGGGCGATGGGGGAGAGCCAGGGGAGAGTGATCTTTATGTGCCGGGGGAAAGCGGCGAGGGGCTGCGCGGACGCGCGTTCCCCGATCCGGCGGTGGCTAACCGCATGGGGCAGTTCGCCGCGACGCAGTCTACGGGAAACTTTGCAAAGTGGACCCCGGTGCCGTTAGGCTCCAATGCCTTTAGAATGCCTTCAGGCTAAAAGGTGCACTATAGCCAGCGCAACAACAAACAGCGAGAACAAATTTTTGAAAGTCACAGGGTAAGACAGCCTCAAGAAATCTGGCCTGTGGTCACAATGCCTCTACGGAGTGACACGCTTCTCCCAGTGTTGCGTTGATGCCGTAGAGGTGGCATTGTGACCACATGGAGAAAAGGACACGACACCGCAAGAGCAAGCTACACAACAGGACGCGTTCGATCACGGCGGCGGCAGCATAGGGGCATACTATCGCCCTACGAACCCGCCTCGACGAACATTCGAACAGAACAGAATCACCTTTTTCGTTGATCACGATCCAGACATATAGCATGTTACACTCGGTGCAACAACACACAGAACAGACAGTTAGTCCCTGTCGCCCCCTCGTGGAGAAGGAGTAGTGACCCTTTAACACACGACAACGTCTGCGCAGATCACGACGAAACTCTCATCCTCAGTAATTTGATGGCTCGAACCGAGTGGAACCTTACACGTCGTACGGCTATGCTACGCACTGTTCTCCGCCATTATGATCGAACACTTTACACACAGCAAACTGTCACATAGGAACTCAACACGGAGACGGAGGAGCTGGGACTCCAGGAAGTGCCGGAAGTGTCAGGTTGAAGTGTTGAGGGGAGACTGAAGGTATGAGGACACATGATGGACAGCAGAAGCGGCTGCCAACGAGCCTGGCACATTTTGAAGACGCAAGCAAAGCACTTCTTGAAGCAAATATGTATATAGACGTAGATAGA
Organism: Lapillicoccus sp.; assembly: GCA_965277795.1. Classification (GTDB taxonomy): domain Bacteria; phylum Actinomycetota; class Actinomycetes; order Actinomycetales; family Dermatophilaceae; genus Lapillicoccus. Next base: position 5,708,190 of record OZ255840.1, on the reverse strand, counting down.
AGCCAGACCAGGCGCAGTGGAGGGGGCCGCTGGTCATGGAGACGTGATGAAATGGGGTGTGTTGCACAAGTCCAACGCGCTTCGGCGGTCTGCTGAAACTGCTTTCTCCGGAATAGCCACCATATTGGGGGAGTTTCTATTCTGCAGCTACGCTAAAATATCTTTCAATACTGCTTATTAAGCCCCATATGCACGTGCACATACAAGACGGGTGCTTAAGAACACTCGTCAACATGATGTTTTGTATGTAAAACGTAGATTTTGAAGTAGAACTCAATTATATGTAGTAAGACCCCTTCCTCACTGCTGCCCTCACTCTCTTACTGCCCTCCCCACTCTCTGTGCTGCCCCCCTTCACCCGGCTTAACCCCCCCTAACCCTTCAGCTCATTGTCGTCAAGTCCTCTACTAGCAGGCAATTCTCCCAGGCTTCTCCTACCTCCTCTCACTTCAATTGAGACTCAGTTGCCCTCTCTAGGCGTAGCTGAGAGTCTGTGGCCTCCACTCACACTCCGGGAATCTCTGTAACCCTCATCCTCCTCATTGGCCCTGTGACCTTGCCCAGATGTGTGATCCACCTCACAAAAGTGAGTCTCTTGCTTGCTCTGAGAGCTTTGCCACTGCCTCTTCAAGTCGGTAGTAGCTGTGAAGGAGGAAGTCACATATCTGAGGACAGGGCGTTGGCAGCAATGGGGACAGTAGAGGGAAATCAGGGGTGTAGAAGGGATGTAGATGGCAATGGCAGCAGCAGGAGCGGCGACAAGGGCAGCAGTGACAGTGATGATGAGGTTGAGGAGGGTGTCAGGGTTGAAGATGCCTACAGACATGTCAACGCGTTGTTTACATGCAGGGGCAGGCGGGTTGCACACAAGGGAGCAGGCTTATTAAGCAGTTACAGGGCTGTAAGTAATTTATTTAGCGTGGCTGCAGAGTAGAAACTCCCCCATATTGGAGGCTCGAACCGTGTATGAATCAATCAAGCACTATAGTAAGCTTTGGTCGCGAAAGTTCCAGAAATTTAACTATTTGGGATTCTTACATATCTTGTGCCAAATCAAATCCTCCGAAAAAACTAAGGGTGTCCAGAATTTGCACAACATACTATGCGCTCATACCTGCGCCAATGCCGATAGGGTTGAAGCTCACTGCGAACAACAGCAGAAGCACGACCATAAAGGTGATCCACCATGCTATGATAAGCACCAACACATCTGCGAGCCTTGTCAGTCAATGTTGATTTTGCCAAATTCATCCCTCCTATAGTTGCCTACGAGGCTGCTTGAGCCACCCCAAGACATTGTTGCCTTGATCAGAGGCCCAGGTCCAAATCTGCAGGAACAGCGAGCAGTCATGGATGAATTTGCCAACACCAGCACCGATACTACCGGTATTAGTGAAGTTGAAGCCTCCATAGAAGAGATGCATCATGTGAGCCTGTATCAAAAGAGCTTGTTGCGAGGTGCTTTTCCGGAGTTGGACTGGATACCTTGGCTCTTGTATCATTCCACGTAACGCTGCAGGTTTGACAAGGTATCAGGACTGTAGACGTAAGACGGGATTATGGAGCTGCCGTCGTCATAATGGCCCGCTAGTTGACCATATGTAAAGTCGAGTGAGCGCATCCCTTGAAAGATGATTCCGTTGTCGCTTTGCCTAGGCGCGCGGGAAGAATCGGCTAAATGCTGGGCCGATCCTCCGCAACCATTACCGGAAGGGTGCGCATACATATAGACCCCTGCTCTCTACCCACAGACCTTTTATCATACCCATAGACCCCCCCATCATACCCATAGACTCCCTGTTCTTACTTATATGTTTCAAGTTGGAACGCTTAGAAGGCATGCTTTTGAGGCCATAGAACGCCTGAATTAACGCGATTTCAAAGCTCAACATATGGAGATCTTTGCTAACATATCTATAGACTTCTACCCCGCCGCCGCCGCCGCCGCCGCCGCTGCCCCCCCACTCCTACCGACCTCGCCGCTGCTGCCACCCCCCTACCGCCCTATACACCCCCCCAAGGCCTGTACCACACCCCCCTCTGCCAAAAATCTGGGGCGGCCCCAGCCAACGAAGTTCTGCCAAAATTGCAGAGGTCAGCAGCCAGCTAGATCACTGCCTCTAGGGCACGCCACGGGGGTGGAGATCTAGCTGGCTAGCTAGTCAAGAACGTTCCACACGTCAAGCATCTCATGGGGGATGCCTGATGTGTCAGCAACAGTTGAGGCTTGCTGTCCTCGCTGCCTCATGTTCCCAAGACGGTCTGCCACACGGGCAAAGTCAGTGAACTGAGACAGGGCTGTCTGTCCTTGAGATGCCTCCTCTCGCTGCTGCTGGGCTTGCTGACTAGTTGCCCTTGTTGTTCGTTGACTTGAAGCCTGTGCCCGTGGAGCCCGTGGAGCCCGCGGACGTCGTGGAGCTCGCTGCCGCCCACCACCCCTTGGCAGGCCAGTCCGCTGACTAGCCTGCTGCTCCTCCTGCCGCTCCCGCTGCTGCTCTCGCTGACGAACCTGATTTAAAGCAAGCTCCCACTGGGATAGATCTCGCCTGGTGGAAGCCTCTGTGGGTCTCCCTCGCCGTCAAACTCGAATAGGCTCTTGGACCACAGTTGCTGGGTCTACAGGCCTCTCTTCCACAAGTGGATCAAGCCACCAATGAGGGTGGATGTGATCCCTTTTCAGGGCTTCTGTGGCAAACAGAAGAGTCTGAATCTCATGCTTGCATGGGAGGCCCATAGTCCTTCGGAAGACTCTGGTACAGGGTACTAGGCATGTGGACTCCTTGGTAAGTTGCTCCCACTGCTGATACATATATCCAATGGCATGTATGCTAACTTCATAGCGTAGATATCGAAAGATAGGGGCGTTATGCTTTGGAAGCATAGCTCCAGCCTTCTGATCCTCATGAAGAAGGTGGAGCTCCTGCAGCTGATTGTCCAGCCGGCCCTGAATGGTTCGAACAACAGTCTCAAGGTTCCCAAGACTGCTTTCCAGCCCCTGTTTGATTCCCCAGTGCCCTGACTCCGCTGTTGACGTCACAAGCTTATCAAAGTGTAGAATCTGGTTTGTCCACGCTCGGCAGTGCTTCTCTCGCATGCCCTCAACGAGCCACTCCTTCAGGAGATACTCATAGAGGGTATTAGGCCATTGAGGGCTTAACCCTGGATCTCCAAGTTGAAGATTGGCCTTGGCTTCGTGGAACTCCTCAGGGGTAGGGGCTTGAAGGACTGCAAACCACAACTGCGTCCAAGCCTGCTGCATTCCAGCCTCAGAGAAGTAACCCCCTGTCTTCATTCGGGCCAGGACATTCTTATTAATATGCCATTGACAAAGTAGAAGCTTTGTCTCCAAAAGACTAGCCTCAAGGGCCCCTATCAGAGCTTCTTCCTTGTCTGTAACAGCGGTGGTAGGCCCCTGGGGACGCCCTATATCTGCCCATATAATCTTTATATGGCTAACCAGCCAGACATAGTACTCCACATCCTCGTGCCGGAGAAAGGCAAACCCTACATAGAAGGTTTTATTGCAGGCAGTCATCGACGTCAATATAATCAAGAGCATGTTATATCGGTTTGTCTTATATGTGGCGTCTATGAATAGGATATCGGGGTATTTCGCCAGCCATTCCAGAGCAGGCTGGTAGGCAAAAAAGAGGCGGTTTAACTGGTCCCATGAGTCAACTTCATATGCAACATACCACTTCTCAGAGGCCTGCAGCTCTTTTAAGAGGGCTTGTAGAGAAGTCAATGGGCCCAAGTCTTGTCGTCTTACAGTGCTTATGGCGTTATAGATGTCCTGCTTTTTGAAGAATCAATCAGGGTTGCCGATATGAAGTCCCTCAGCAATGTTGTAGACAGAAAGGTTCCGTTGCCTGTCTATCCTAACAGTTTTGATATTGTCGTCGGTCATTTTCCTATGGACAGGGAAGGATTCCGGTGCAGCAGCTGGGTGATTGTGACTGCTTCTCTTCATAACCAGAACCCACACATCGCTGTCCTTTCTACCATATGCTTCCCATTTACACCCTGTTGATTTCACAACCTTGTCACGCTGTCTCTCCTCTGGTTCCACTGTATTCTTGTATACGCCCCCACAACTGCATTTCAATAGATTCTTTACAATCTCTTTGTCCTTGTTTCTCTTTAGACCCCCCTTAACAACGGCGTAACCCTGCTCAGCGGCGTGCTTGTTGACAGCCTGTATCAGGGCTTCAAGTGTAGGATAATTTCCACTTGTGGATGGAGGCAGTAGCTGCATGGGACCATTTGCAGGATTTCGGGGAGGGGGGTCTGACTCATTGACTGCATTGATGTTCTCGTTGGTGTCCTCAAAGGCTTCCTCCATGGCGTCATCAAAGGCTTCCTCCATGGCGTCATCAAAGGCTTCCTCCATGGCGTCATCAAAGGCTTCCTCCATGGTGTCATCAAAGGCTTCCTCCATGGCGTCATGAAACTCCGCCGGTGCTGAACTGGAGAAGTCCTCCATTTTGTGACTGCTGATAAAGAGAGCAGGCTTCAATTTGGGGGAAAATCTACACATGTTCGTGACACGGTGTCATTACGCCCTTTATACCCTTTCCGGTTAGTGGGGTCTATGGGTATGATGGGGGGGTCTATGGGTATGATAAAAGGTCTGTGGGTAAAGAGCAGGGGTCTATATGTATGCGCACCCTTACCGGAAACCCCGACTTCTGCATGCGGCGAGCACTACGAAGGCTACAATAACAAAATCAGGACCATCATACCCTTTCCCCGGCGATTTGAACATTGGCAACCTCAAGACTCAGAGGTACACCTTGAAGTCCAACTGCTAGCGAACCACCTGTATCCCGTGCCATGAACGCTTCGATAGAACGTCTATTGTGTGTTGAAGGAGAACGTGGTGAAGGAGAACGTGGTGAAGGAGAACGTGGTGAAGGAGAACGTGGTGTATCTAGTTTCTGCACCGTAATTAGCATTGCCGGCTTCTCTTTTCCACATACACAACGTCCCACAGGTCTTCCAAGTGCATTGCTTCATTTCTCACGCCCCCAGCCACAGGACATGCAGCGTCGGGTCTCAGATCTTGCAAGACCTCCTCGGCCGAGTCATACTCCCCAGCCCAGCACTTGTGGGTCACGCGATTCACCAGGAGAGACTCCAACTCAGGGAATTGGCGGGATGCAAATCTCGCCTCGATTTGCTCTTCATCGTTGAAAGGATGGTAACAGTCCTGACTACTGATTTATCCTGGAAGGGAAGAAACACAGCCCATCTGAAGCTCTGTCCAAGATATCGAAGCGGAAGGCATCTATTTCTTCATAGCTTGTGCCTGATACGGTTAACATTGACTGGAAGCTTCTGCAACGATTATTACGAGCCGATGCTGTTGTTGCAACGCCTGCACATGATTTCTAAAAAAATGATCCACCGTGAGGGGACCTCTCGCTAGGGGCATGAGCTTGCATGACTAAGCAGAAAAGGGGGCGGCGGCAACATGGTGAAAATCCTTATATACAAGCGCATAGACATTTAGAGAGTTAGATACGTAGATTGTAGCCTCATGGCATTTGACTTCAATTTTTCAAGTGGCGCTAAGCCCAAAGCGGCGCTGCCTGAACGTGTTCAATATTCAATGTTTGTTCGAATGCACGCGTTTTTAAAACCACCAAACATCATATCTCAAAATGATGTTGTTTACAGTAAGTTATACCTTCATTCTGCTGCCTCCCTCCGCCGCTGCTGCCTCCCTCCGCCGCTGCTGTCTCCCTCTGCTGTGCCGCTGCTGCCTCCGCCACTGCTGCCTCTGCCGCTGCTGCCTCTGCCGCTGCTGCCTCTGCCGCTGCTGTCTCTGCTGTTGCTGCCTCTGCTGTTGCTGCCTCTGCTGTTGCTGCCTTTGCTGTTGCTGCTTGTTTTGCTCACTGTCCTGCTTGTGAGCGTATGCTAACGGTGATATAGTCAGTCAACAACACATCCATGGCGTTCTGCTCAGTGATGGCATCTGGCGGTGCTCCTCCTCCTTCCCCTCCCCACAACAACAAGGGCAACCTGCCCACTGATAAGGTTGTGCTGCCTGATGCAGATGATGAGGGGGAGGAGGAGGGTGACATCACTGTGATGGCAGAAGAAGCTCCTGGACCTCTCACACCCCAGGCCTCTAAGGGAAAGGGCAAGTGAAAGTGAGCCTCTACTGTAGTGGTCTCAGTTGTGATGCCTGACTGAGCAAGTCTGGGGCCTTGAGGCGACTTGAAGCATCGCCAGCTTGTAAGAGACATACTGAGTGAGCTCAGTATGTCCTTTCCAGCAGGTAGTGAATGCTCAGACTGTGTGCGGTCTGCAAGGATCACATTAAATGTGCCAGCTGCACAGCTCAGAGTGCATGCTCCTGTAACTGAGCCAGTGCAGGAGTCAGCGCTCTCACTGTAAACCAGATGTAAGTATATCCTCTGTTCAGTTTGTTTGAAACTAACATTCAGCAGGACCATTGACCCCTGTGTGTCACAGGCCACAGCAGCTTAAGCAGTCTCTGCTGTGAGAATCTGACCTCCTGTGAAAACAGGCACTGTCTGACACAATGAGTGTTTCCCACTTCTCTCTCAGGCTATACAGCGTTTGCAGATCTGTTCAGAATTAAGTTCCATATTGAACCATTTTTCATTGCACTGAACGCATTCATCCTGTTGTAGTTGAGCCAGGTTTTGATAGAAATCACTGATATATCTCCAGTATTCCTCTGAAATAGCAGGGTTGTGCAAAGACAGTGGAGCTGCAGCGGCCGCCTGGCTCCCAGAAGGTGTAGACTGACTATTGAATGAGGGCTGAACAGGTTCAGAGTTATTCTGAATAGGTGTTTGTAACAGATTATCACAAACATGATTTGTTGTTCTTCAACATTCCTGACAGGTAGTGATTGCCGCAGCAGAGCTTTCCTGCGATGATTGAAATTGATTGAGTGACTGTGGGCAGTGGCACTGAGAACAAAGCTGTTCAGGCTGTTCAGACTGTTCAACTCGCTCAAATGGTGTTAGAGTCAGGATATCATCTTGATTCTGCACACGCTGTCAAGCCTGTGCATTCTTTTCCTTCGCCTCAGCAACATGACGCGTTTATTTATCTTACTCAGCTTCCACCTCAAGACGATTAAAGTGAACGTTCAGGCTCAATTCACTGAGTGGCGGTCTTACACAGGTGCGTTTTGCTGAAGGTGGATGCAATTCATCCTAAAACATAGGTTAGAAAGATTACAGAAAAGGACCCTGGACTTACAGCTCTGCAAGCCGAACAGGTTTTCAAAATCTGACAGCCTGTGTCACTAAATTCAGCAGCGGGCTTCAAACGCTTACAAGCACTACAGATAAGGTAGTCCATAGTAATTGCAGTACTGTAAGTTTTGATTGTACAGTGAAAATGCAGAATTTGCAGGTTGTGCCAAGATCACAGTGAGTCTAGTCTCAAAGAGGTAAAAAACACCCTCCGGAGCAGAAAAATCTGCTTCACTAGCGGCCGAACGCGATTTGAAGTCCCTATGATGATTTAACATGAGCAAGCTCATGAATAATATTGCAGGGTAACTGCGAAGAAAGCTTGGCATGTGCAACCCAGTCGACGAGCGCCACCAAAAACTCGGCTTACGGCCCCAACCACACACGAGACTCTTTCGCCACAATCCTCCAAGCAAATGATGAACGCATCCTGCATTCCACTAATTTATGCTTAGTTGGCTGGCTTATTGTAATATAGATATCATTAGGGGTCATCTCCTACAATTACTCGTCCCTCAAAGTCTATTCCTCCTGCACCGGTTGCATGCCTGGAGTTGGCATTGACGACACTCAAAAATATATTGAGGTAAATGATAATGACATTCCTCGCATTCATGTGGCCCTCGAATCCATCGCCATTTCTCATGGTTACATTCGTGATTTGCCAACAGATTTTGTATCGCTTGGGCAACTAGGATGTCCCGAGGAGGTGGGCCAGAATTTACCAATCGTTGCGTTTCCGGAGGTAGTGGAATTGTGTCTGCCAATGGTTGAAGCTCTTCTGTTGGAGCAGGTAGAAGAGCCAAGTCCGCGGGTGGAGCTGGGAGAGGAGCCAAATCCTCGGGTGGAGCAGGGAGTGGAGCCAATTGTTCTGCTCCCCGATCCACGAGCTGGTTCGCACGAGCGAAAAGACGATGCTCATCCCATTGTTCACAGTTGCAGCTCTTCCAGCGTTCTCCACAAACATAGCAGAAGTGAGCTCCGCAGCGACAGCTGACATAAGATCAGTACATGAATGCCAGTAAGTAAGAGAAGGGTTACTAACGTCATATGGTTGCAACCATGATCAAGTTCCACAACTCTCCAACATGAATAGCATCGTTGCCATCCGTTCTCAGCAGCTATTTCCAGGACTTGCTGCAAAGTTGTGTCACTTGGACAATCTCCTACATGGGTTGCTGCTTTGCAGGTGGTACAGGTCGTTGTACTGCAGTTCAGACATGTGCTGACATCGTCCGTGATGCTTTCGGCTTGAATGAAGGCTGAGCATATCTGTGAACAACAGTAGGTCCTGTTTGGTGTCTCAATTTCGATCTTCTTTGCCTCGTAAGCTTGCACGAGCTGCGATTCTAGAAACATCCGCACAAGTTTCATAGGTATCGGCTGACGACAGCAGCGCGGCGGAAAGAGGGACTCGTCCGTCAGTGACATTTGAAATAGATCTTCGAGGCAATCCCGGCAATATTCGTGGCGGCAAGGAACACGAGCAACATCGAAGAACTTCTTGTCCTCCCGACACGCTACACAGCGGTGGTTGATTGGTGTGGTAATGGCGCTTCGATTGGCCGCCCAAGATGACGACTCGGCATTTGTAGTTATACTTCCTACATCTAGGTCTGCGTCATCGAGAATCTGTTGACCCTTTCCAAGACCAGAGACCCACAAGACTGCGAGTTTTTCCAAGAGCTCGTCGTCCATGACTTCTGCTTCAGATGCAGTTTCTTGGGACTCCATATCGGATAGGTCTGCATTATCGGTCAAGCGGCGTGCCACCTCTCGATCCCTTACGGCATTATCTTCCTGTAACAGGGCTTCCGTCAAGATGCGCCCATCAGCCTGAACAGCATACGCAATGCTTTGGGTCATCCGCCGGTCCGAGATGATTGAAGCACCAACCTCCAGCTCCTGTTGATACAGTTGTAGTGCGATTTCTGCGTCTGACAGTTCGTCTTCGCGAGATTTGCCTTTCGTGGACGAAGAAAGCAAGTAGGTGTCTTCAAGTTGCAGCTGGATCATCAAGGTCGCATTTTGCTCGTCCATGGCTTGAGAAAGAATTTCACAAACAGCAGTCATGGTGGTAGAATGATAGCGGAATTGGTGGAGTACACCGGCCACTTTCAGAGCAACGAGACTGGGGAACCAGTCGATTCACGAAAGTGATCGAAAAAGACTTACCAAAGTCTGGACGAGATCTAAACAAGTCCCCTGGGTTTTGACACACTCAGACCTCTCGAATACGAGCATCCTTCGTTGATCCTGATTCTGGTGAGCGCTTTGCCTGATTCAAACGTGCTCAAAAAGCAGTACTAAATGAAGCAGGCATCAATTCCCCCAAAAAACAACAATAGACAAAGCGGAAATTGATGCTCTACCATCCCCCTCCCCCCCCTCTTGTCTAGTCTCAACGCACGGACCTGGCTGCTGAACTGACAAGTCGAAGGGATATGAGGCTGGACGCGAGAAGCGTCACGGCACAAGTCAGCGCAATGATGGGCATTTCCATTATTGATGTTTTAGATTCGATAAAGATTGAAGGCAGTGGCATTGGATGAAACTATCTTACGATAGTGCTGTGGTGTGGTACAGTATGACGCCAACGTGGGGCATTGCGCTGCAATAACCACAATCACAGCTCTCTGAATGGTGTATTGTCTTCCGTTGCCTCATGTCGGCTGGTGCGGAAGAAGCGCGACACTTCCAGTTGGTGGTATTTAGGCACTTATCTTACTGCATGTAACATCGCTCACTGTTTGGAGAGCCTTGCGTTTACAACTTTGGGCCTTCTCAATAACAACTCATGATGGTTGCCCCGATCGGTTGCCACGTCACAAGTCGGAAGTGTTCGTCCAGACTCGACATCATATCTGCTGATCATCCCACTTCCCCGAACACATTAGGTGGTTTCCGTTGGATGAAAGCTAGAGGCCTCCTGCATAGGGTTGTAGCGAGTGTGGGAGTAAAGAGAAGATGTTTCTGGGTCCCGCCATTCTGCCGTCCGAGTCGGTGAACTAATCGAGCAACAGGTGTATATCCCCAAAGCGTCACAGTGCAGCTTGCATCCAATGATAGCCCTTCCTACAACCATGGATCCCACACAACACATCTAGTATGCATCCGGCAGAGCTGCAGCCTTATTTACCTGGATGCGACGTGTCATTCTCTGACCCACTTCTCGGTATCAGAAAGGGAAGAAGCTAACTTGCGCTACCACACCTTTGTATTGGAGCCTGTATTTCCACGGCGTGGGTTTAGCAGCAAGCCATGTTAGATGTTGGGATGAGGCTGCTAATCAGTCTACTCACTATTAATCCACATGTTAACGCTGCGCTTCGTCACAGGTCTGATCTTCCTTGACTGCTTGGCTGCATCCTTATTGCTACGCGTCTGCAACTTTGCTTATCACCTTTCTGGTCTCCCCGCCTTCAATTCTATCTCCATCAAGTCTACCTCGATTGTCAACATTCAAAATGATTTTGGAACCATTCCAGACAGATGCCCTAAACGGATTTGATTCCAAGGATCAACTAGATTTGCTGGACTCCGTAGACTGTCTCCGTTCGCAAGGCATTAGTCATTATGTCTCATTGCCACAGATCATCGTATGCGGCGACCAGTCGTCTGGAAAGAGCTCCGTGCTGGAGGCAATTTCTGGCGTATCTTTTCCTGTCAAAAGCAACCTAAGCACTCGATTTCCGACAGAATTAGTCCTCCGCAAGACGTCGCAAATAGGTGTAAGTGTGTCGATTGTCCCGCATCAAGCTCGCAGTGAGTCCGAACGACTTGACCTCAGCAGCTTTCACGAAGAGCTGGAAGACTTCGAAGGGCTTCCGAATCTGATTGAGAACGCGAAAGTGGCCATGGGAATCTCAACCCATGGCAAAGCTTTCTCGAAAGACCTCCTTCGAGTGGAGGTCTCGGGTCCTGATCGGCCTCACCTGACAATTGTGGACCTACCTGGACTCATCCATTCCGAAACGAGACAGCAGTCTGCTTCCGATGTTGAGCTTGTGCAAGACGTCGTTCAATCCTATATGAAAGAACCGAGAAGCATCATTCTCGCCGTGATCTCGGCAAAGAATGATTATGCGAACCAAATCGTGTTGAAGCTTGCCCGTGCAGCTGATAAAAAGGGTAATCGGACATTGGGTGTCATCACGAAGCCTGATACATTGATTGCAGGTTCCGAGAGTGAAGCCATGTACGTCTCTCTAGCCAGAAACCAGGACGTGGAGTTCCGTCTTGGGTGGCATGTGTTGAAAAACATGGACTCCGAAACAGGGGAGTGGTCATTGGCGGATCGTGATGTTAAGGAAGAGGAATTCTTTTCCGAAGGGATATGGGGAGACATGTTTCGGTCGCTCTTAGGCGTCGACAAGTTACGGAGCAGGCTCAGCAAGGTCCTGCTTGGACAAATCGCTGCCGAGTTACCCAGCTTGATTGATGAGATTGAAGTCAAGTCAAGCGCTTGCCGCAGCCGGTTGGATAAGCTTGGGGACCCTCGAGCTACCTTAGCAGAGCAGCAGCTCTACCTATTCCACTTAAGTCAATCATTCCAATCTCTGGTCAAAGCTGCTGTGGATGGTACATATAACGAGCCGTTCTTTGAAGACGCTAAGTCCGAACCTGGCTATCAAAAGCGTATACGAGCTGTGGTGCAGAACCTCAATTCAGATTTTGCGGATAACATTGCTAGACGAGGTCACTGCCGCGAGGTCACCGATCCAAAAGACACAAGTCACATGTCTAAAGACGTAATTCCTATCACCAGAGATAAATTCATTGACCATATACAGCACTTGATAAAGAGGACCAAGGGTCGAGAGTTGCCAGGGACCTTCAATCCCATGATCGTGTCGGATTTGTTTTTGGAGCAATCAACTCCCTGGGAAGCCATCGCTCGGAGCCACGTTGACGGAGTTTGGAAGGCCGTTAAAGAATTCCTTGTCCATGCAGCCGCCTACGTCGCTGATGTCACAACCTCCAAAGCACTCTTTCAAAAGATCTTCGAGCCTGCTCTGAACCAGTTCTTGGAAACTTTGTATGAGAAGACCACCGAGCTGCTAAGACCCCATCGTACAACCATTATTTCACGGAAACTCTCCAGAAGCTTCGTATCGAACGCAACCAGAATGAATACTCCAAGATCATAGAACGATTCTTTGGCGTCTCTTCCCTTGAAACTTCTCATTATTGTGGTCGCAAACATGACCTCCGCCAACTCGTCAGTGCTTTGGTGCAACGCACAGAACCAGACATGAATCGCTTCGCCTGTTCTGAAGCTTTGGATTGTATGGAGGCTTATTACAAGGTCGACTCTCCATATCTATCCAGCCCCTACTTCCATCATCTCCATTGCTAACCCCATCGTGTGATTATAGGTTGCTTTGAAACGCTTCATCGACGACATCGCCATCGAAGTAATCGAAGCGAAGCTCATCTCCCCGCTCGGCGGTATCTTCACTCCCGTAGCTGTCTCTGCTATGTCCGCCGAGCTCGTGACGAGCATGGCTGGTGAACCCGAGGAGAGCCGTGCCCAGCGTGAACAACTGACCAAGCAGCTTGACGTCCTCACTAAAGGCTCTGATACCTGTAAGCGCTTCATCAGCGTTAGACTCCTTGGTAAGGTAGGCCCCTACTTGTTCCATTTCAGTAGTTGCTTATATACTGGGTAGGTGCAGATGATGGCGCAACTCAATCCGATTCCGAGTTCAATAACGACTCTGCAAGCGATGAGTCTAGTGACTCTGATAAGGCGTTTAGACTTTCATTCGAATCCGTACGGCCCAGGCGTCCAACTGTTGACAAATCCGAGCGCGTGATCGAAGAGAACACTCCTGGTCCTGCACCAGCCGCAGCCCCAGAAGCTCCGGATAGTGAGTTTGTAGAGTTAGGGTGGGGTTCTTCCAAGAAATCCAAAAAAGAAGTCGAATATTTCTGCCGCACGGGCTGTCTTTGAAGAGGTATGATTTTCGTTGGCCAGTCTCGGACTATATAATATAAGGGCGGAATGTAACACCGGAATGTATGAACATGAAGCTTGAGTGTCGGAGTGGCTGTTAAAGATCCCTTCAAGGTGGCCAATTCGTAGCCACGCATTAATCACTCCATTCCACGAGATAGTGTACCACACCAGTGACATCTTCCCTGCCAAAGATATCACAAACCCTCATTCGGCCATCTCAGGTCTTGCAGCGACAATCTGTGTAAGCGACTTTGTCATTGTTGCTACCTCTGCCCGCTCCATTTGTATGCAGGCGGCGTGCTAAGGTCGACAGGCTCCTACTGCGAACGTGAAGCTAAACCTATTATTGCGTAATAGTATATGTTCAGTGTTTGAATCGATGTCGGAAAGAGGTCGAGGGCCTACCCTAGCATCCTGGGGCCCTAGCAGCTGCGTACGAATGTACCGCAGAAGCTGGCGAAGATGGCCTTGAGCGAATGCTCCAAAGCCTCCTAGCCTCAGGAAGAAGATTAGGTTAAAAAAAGCGTCCGCGGCGGTGGTGATAGAGTTAGTGGTACGCCGTGCAGGGCACGCTTAGTGTCGGAAAAGTTCCCTTCCGAAAAGCCGGGATACGTGACTTCCAGAATGATGAAACCCCAAAAGCCTAGCCCTAGTCAGAAATTGATACTTCCGCCCCTCGTCCAGTTCAAGAGCGATTGGCCTATCTATACATTGTAGAGTGATCTCTCAGGATCACCGTATTACTTTTTGAAATTCGTAGAATGGCGCACCTGGATGGTCCCTATACTCCGGTGAGGGAGGGGAGCATGGATGTCTTCCCACGAACAGCTATCATTCCTCATCTGGAGCAGCGTCGCGTCCTCTTCTGTTGTCCATCGAACGCACTTTATCTGAGGCCGCAGCGCTGTTGTATACATCTTGGAATGTGCGACAGCCTTGTGAGGGATTGCAGCCTATACTGGCGTCTCCGTATTAGAACAGATATCTAACGCTTCGGGATTGATTGGTAGGTTAAGGCCCCCAGAGATACAGCGCAATTTGAACTCAAGATTGTACGTTGTCTCATTTCCAATCTTGGTGCGTTTGAGGAAGCCTTGAAAAGGCCACTCCTGATACTCAGCAATTGGTACCGACTGTGTCGGAGCAGAGGGACTTCGAGACGTTCGTGAAATATCAGCCAGTCCGGATAGTATATCGGGTCCCAACCTCGATGGCCCGGTTTGCTGAGTTCGCTCAGCAGTTCCGAATTGTTTCCGATACACGTAATGAGGCGCTCGGCCCGTTGCAGATTCGATATGGCCACACCATACTCAATCAAAGAACCTCTCCAGTCGTCGCGCAACGTGGCTCCTTTGCCACCTGCTAGATGTTGGAGGAGCGAGGTGGTCGACAAGCGGGACCACATATTCACCCCACAAGCCAGCCGACGCGTGATTGACGTTTCAGCCTGGAGGCAATGACGAATGATCTGATATACATCATTGACACGGTTCTTGCACAGCATTAGATGTTCTTCCAGCAGTGGCTTCAGTGCCTTTGGTGATCCGCTGAGTCTGCCTTCTGCACTGCCGTGAAGTGAGTCGAAGCTCTCCAACAAGTCAATGGCGTATCGTTGCTCATAGCGACCCGAAGACTTCGACAAGAGGCGCACTAAAAGTGACTTGAGTTCGCCATGGTCGACCCCATCTTCGTCTTGCTGACTGACCCAGGAACCAAAGTCTTGAAGGCCAGCCCGAGGAAGGCTGGGAGCAGATCTCCCCATGATGTCATTGAATTCGACGTGACTCCGCTTTGGACGATAACGGTAGTGGGGCTGCGGAAAGGAGTATCCCAGCAGCTTTTGGTCTCCGGCATTTAGACCGTCTAGTATGTCTTGCATGTGACCAATAGTCTCTTTAAACTCGGTATTGCGAAACCAGCTTTGAAACCAGATCCGTGCATCTTCTGTGGCCTCATTCACGGAGATGTAGGTGTCGAAATCAGCGCCTACGTGATCGCAAAGATTTGCATCGGGCCACTGGCAAATGAGAGCGTCCACGAAGTGGTCGATGCATTCATCCACTGCCGCTTGGTGCTCATCCCTTCGACGCTCGTCAGCGTCTGTGAAAGTTTCATTGGAGAATTGAGGCTGGTTCGATTCCGGGCACAAATAAAACGGCCGGCTCCTGTTAGTAGTCACGTCTATCAATATCTTCTTATCCGGTCTGTAGCCATGCGATAGTTGGAACGAGGCAAGGTCTGGCGGTCTTGTTGCACGAAGTTCGGGGACCGTTGCGAATGCCAGAAGTGTCTGGACAAGCACTTGATTTGAGTGCTGTGAATAAGTTAGGGTGGACAGAAACATCATGATTCTGTATTGATCTCTTTCGACGACACTGTGAAATAAAGCGGAGTGTAGCGTGCACCAATCGCTCGGGAGGCACTTGGCGGGTAGATCCAGCCATTTCGTATCATAGCCTAGAGGAAAGGGATCCTCTGTTCTGCAACTGCGGATCGGCTCCCCCCATGACTCGATCTCATGGAGCAACTGTGAACAGCCTCTCAAATTTGCAGACCAGTCATCGACCAGCTTTGCAATGTGACAAACCTGGGACTCTCGTACGCTGTTCGAGACATGGTCTCGGGCGACATAGACGATATCGTGATCTGCCGTGTGATTCTCTGCCCCAAATCCGTGTACTCGATATGCAGAATCCCGGATCGCGGCCCTCTCGAGCAAATGTTGGTCGCCGCAGATGTCTGTATCTGGTAGTTTCGCGGGTTTATCATGAAATAGACCAAACGCTCTCGCTTGCTCGAAAATTGAGCGCACAGATGTGCAAAAGGAAATGTGCTGCGAAAGTGGAGAGAGAGTCTCCCATTCCACCTCCTGCATCACCCGGAGGTGCTGCGGGTAGTACTGACGACGCGGGGTCAGTCGTGCAAGGAGGACCAGCAGGTCAATTTCCATTTGATCAAGGCTGAGAAAAGACCGGACGGAGGGCGACGCTAGTGTTGAGAGGGCTTCTTCGGTGCCAGTGCGACCGGTGAGCTCGTCGGTCAGACAGTGGGCTGTTACAGCGTGAAGATAACATTTGAACAGCTTGCTCTTGAGGCTACCGTTATCGACAAGTCGCCCGATTTGACAGTCAACGTGATAGAGATGATACGAAAGATACTATTTTGAGGTATCAATATGTACACGTACGTGGGGGCCCTCTGGCTTGAACAGAACGTCGCCGTGAGGGATGATGACGCTGCGCGACGAGTCGTTCTCCCCCCTAAGGACGAGCTTGTTGACCAGTCCGGTCAGGGTGCTAAACGATTGGTTTGCATCTACGGCCATCCCACGGAATTGTTTCGATTCAAGGTCCGTGAAACCACCTCAACCAATAACCCTCATCCACCCCTCGTCATGCCTATCTCAATCCCGAAGGCTGATAGCCTAATGGACCTATTCAGCCTCAAAGGCAAAGTCGTCGTCGTGACCGGTGCTTCCGGCGCACGCGGAATGGGCATCGAAGCCGCCCGCGGCTGCGCAGAGATGGGCGCCGACCTCGCCATCACCTATTCGTCGCGGCCCGAAGGCGGCGAAAAGAACGCCAAAGTGTTGTGATGTGAAACGGCTGTGGATTTTCTACGTGGGCAGCTCGCTACTTATAGCACTGACACTAGTCCTAATAGGTCGTAGGGCGAATTCCAACACAAAGAACTGGCGGAAAAATACCACATCAAGTGCAAAGCGTACAAATGCGACGTCGGCAACTACGACAACGTCTCCAAACTGATCAGCGACGTGATTTCCGAGTTCGGCAAAATCGACGCCTTCGTCGCCAACGCCGGTCGCACCGCTGACAGCGGCATTCTTGACGGCACCGTCGAGGCCTGGAACGAAGTCATCCAGACGGACCTCAACGGCACTTTTCATTGAATTCCCCCCGCTCTCCCCGTTGCCCCCGCTCTCCCCGCTCTCCCCATTCTCCCTGCAATCCCCGTGCTCCTCGATCTCCCTGGGGTCCATGTTGTCCCTGTAATCCCTGTGGTCCGCGCTCTCCCTGTTCTCCCTGTAATCCCCGGGGTCCCTGTAAACCCCATGGCCCGCGTTCTCCCTGCGGTCCCCGTTCTCCTCGATCTCCTTGCGGTCCATATTGTCCCTGTAACCCTTGTGGTCCGCGCTCTCCCTGCGGTCCTTGCTCACCTTGCGGTCCCTGTAGTCCCTGAGGTCCTCTATCTCCTTTCCAGAGATGAGCGCAACACAGTAAAAAGAGGAGTAAGGGTACAAGAGTACATATCACTATGATTGCAATCGTTGTCCCTGAGATATTGTCGCCGTGGATAGAAACTGTAGGCTTGATAGTGGAAGAAGCTGAGTACTGAGGTGTTGACAATATGGCTCGTGTGGTCATTGTGGGGCTTAGGCCACTTTCTAGTTGGATGATAGTGGTGTATGTGGTATATAATTTTGTGATGCTAAGCGTGACATAGTAATCTGACCTCGAGGGCATCTTCTCAAAAAGCAGTGTTGGGAGCCCAAATTAGAGTCATTATAGTACTAGGAGACTTTGAAACATATAAGAGAATGTTTAGAATAGATTAACTATCCATGATATGGTTGAGCGTCATTGTAAACGGTTTTTTACTGAGACTGTCTCTTCAACACCCCTCATGCGGTGCTACATTTGTGATACCGTGATGCGGCAAAAGTTGCCTGCCATTTGTGTGCAGATGGTACCGGGTGCTGCGAAAGAGGAAACTGGGCAGGGAGAGGAGGAAGGCGAGTGGGTGAGAACAAGGGACGAGTGTAGGTGCCTTGGAATGGTGCCTGTAAGATCAAGGCAGAGGGTGCAAAACCATATTATCTGCTTGTAACATATTTTCCTAGGAAACGTTGAAGAGACAAATTGGCTATTCAGACTAGCTATTTTCTGCAGGGTCACAAGCGATGTCCATCATTGATTTTTTGTTATCTATTTATATTTGCCCTTTCATCCACGTTTGCCTTTCGCTCCATGAATCCGTGTCTTACCAGCCACTATCGCCACACGGCTGGCTGAATGGCGCGCATCAACTAGCCCAAGTCATCATATGACAAACCAACCGAGACATAACTGTTCTTTAGCTTTCTTAAACTGATTGAAATTATAAGACCTTCTGCTTCTGACATTTCAGCGCTGCTGCCCTGTAGCCCGCTGATTCCTTGGCTTCATTAGGTCAGTGGTATGACAGGGCATGAAGGGCTATGGTGGAACATACCTTTCTGTCCATGGGGAGGTTGCTTGTTGGGGGGGTGGGAAGTGCCTGGGCTTCCCGAACGAGACTGCTCTAGGATATGGATTGGTTGCAAGATTGTTGTATTGCTTCCAGGTGTACGCTTTTGCGGACAGCTTGTCGTTTCTTGATGCCTTGAGGTCACTTTCCTATAGATGGTCAGCTCAAACACCAAGTTAGGCTCTGAGTACTCCACCTTGATCCTTTAGCACTGGAGGTTATCGCCCATTCTTCTTGATGTTTGGCTTTGCTTGGCCGCAGGCCATGTCGACTCGTATGAAGGGGCAAGACATGTCTCTATATAGGCGCTGGCTTGAAATAAGACAAGATGAATGTAAGGGAGTTTGATAAGTTAGCGCCAACCCTGACCCCTGCGGCTAGCTCATGAGCAGAGCGGAATATGAGTCATAGCCACTATTCCTAGTGCAGCTAACTAATGCTTCCAGCAGTTGCATAGAATATGCAATGTAAGTATCTAATGTATGTTAACAGGAAAGTCTCGTCGCTATTATTGCGCGATAAACCGATCGTGAGCAATAGCATTCAAAGAATTGAGATTTATACTGACAAAGTTACCAGAGCGGATGTCAAGACCCTAATATCTCGTGAAGTTGTCGATCGATTAGTGAAGGCTGAAGAGGCGGTGGCTCATGGCGAAGAACTACATACCATCCAGATCAAGCTGGCCGCATGATCCTTGGTTTCCAACTCACACCGGCTACGAACAATCAGTGGATCGAAGGCAGAGAACAAGCGGCAACGAGCATGCTAGGTCCCCAGCAGCATGATTGGTTGGAAGACAGCTGAGGCACAAAGAAACCAGCAGACAGGTTCATACAGATGCCCTGGTGGCAGCTACACAAGTGAACAAATATATGAAAGGTGGATTTGTCAAAAGAGTGTCTCAAACTATTCGATATAACTGATTAGTGAAGATAAAAAGAAGGATGCAGGTTCAATACCAAGTAAAGCAAAAGAACAACAGCATGCTCGACAACAGCAACGACGGAAACGCAAAATCCTGGTAAGGTACAAGAAAGGGAAGAGAAAGGACCAATCGACAGATATGCATCCACCGCCGGAAGGACACGCAAAAGCCTTTAAAAAGGCTGGGCTTCCTTTGAAGAGCCTCTGGTCCTTGTCCCATCGAAACAAAGCGAGAAGGGTTTCACAATTGGAAGCAGAACCGGATAAGAGCAAGTTGATTATGTTTGACTTGCGCAAGGGCCTTATCTGAGCAGGTCTCATGGTAGACCTTGCACGGTAAGTTGTCCGCACCATTTGACGCCTGGAAAGCCTTTGTAGTTTGAAGGAGCTGCATAAAGTAGTATTTCCGGGAGGCGGTAAATGACTATTGAGCGCTCTACCGAGATATAAAAAGAATACTCGAGAAGGCAAGGGACAGACTCAGGTTGACGAGTCTACATCAGGCCATCCAGAAGACATGACAAGGGAAGAAGACACGTTCAACAAGCAGACAATAAGTGGATGCTAGGACCAAGAAGTGGATGCTGGGAGCAAGGAGTAGACGTTGACGGGGAAGGATGAATCGGAGTGAATATCTCTCTCTCAGAACTACTTGCGTCGAAATATACCAATTTTGCGCTATCCCTTAGATGGCCAACTCAGCAGCTTTGGTCCGTGCATTCGTGAATAGGTTAGCTGCTGCCGTACGATTCATGAACTTTAGAATGTTTATGAATGGGGCGCCCGATTGATGAATCGGCGTTATTTCCGAATGGGACGTAACACTTGTATTCCAGCCCACGTCATCCCTACCAAGGCTGCATAATTGCCTGCCGTGCTTCCCATAGATCTTCAACGCTTGAAATTCCTTAGCCCTTATTTTCAACTGTCTCATAATGTCTCACAAACCATTTGACTTGACAGGTATTGCATCGGAAACCCGATTCAATCAAAGCCGAAGAAAAACTTCTATGCGGTGGTGCAAGGGAATCCTCCGGCACCTGGAATCTTCACCTCTTGGCTCGTCATGGTCCTGAAAGTAATCCCCGAAAAGATAGTCCTTACCGGTATTCTATGTAGGGATCAAGTAAAGCATATAGTTACCGGCTTGAAAGACGGTGTCTACAAAGGATTCTCAGCCAAGGAAGAAGCGGAGACATACATGAAAGAAAAGCAAACAACGGAGGATTTGAATGGCACAAGACCGGAGTCCGAAGAGACAGTGGGCTGAGAAGAAGACTACGTTTCATTCTAGGCGTCATCGGTTTTCCATTTGGGGCACTGGGCCCTCTTCAGATGCCTGAGGCTGGTGAGGAGGAACCCAGAGAAACTATCACGTCAGATAATGCAATGTTTTATCTCCACCAAACTGCATAGAATCTTCGCATTTGCATTCAGATGACCTGTTAAATCTGTTTCAGCTCTTCTTGTACGGCTAAGTAAGAATCTTCTTGCCAGCCTCTAGATCTTTAATCTCCTCAGTGAGCGCCGTACGCTTTCTCCTCAAGGCTGCATCTTCACTAGCAATCTCTTCCAACTGCTCCGCCGATAGGCCACTGACAAAGGATGACGAAAAGAGTCTCAACCCCTTGAACAAGGTGCGCGAAAAGAACACTAAGTTAGGGTTCCCAACATAAGACCCATTGTACGGCTTCTGACTACAAAAAGATTGGATGAAGCACGAGTAGAAGTGGTGCGAGTGGATGGGCCTCGAATGGATAATGCACCAGCAGACGTTGCATGAGCGACTGGTGCACGAGTGGATGGTACATCGGTGGATGGGAGTTCATGTTGGCTGGAGCCAGCGCTCGCTCGTGATGATTGATAGTGGCGGTGGTCCAAATGATGCGGAATACCGCCTGAATATGTCGGTGATACCCGCCTGTCAACTCTCGCCCTTTCCCCATCAAAGTAGTCCGGTGGAGTGATTGTGTTTCTAAGTGTTGCGCGATTGTTTAACTCCGTCTCAAAAAGTCTCCTACGAGCCATTTCCTCTTCCACCCGTCCAGTCTGCTCCGCCAGGTCATCCCGCGCCTTCTGTAGATCCCTCTCTGCCCTTTGAAGTCGCCCTTCCAAAATGTATATCTTGTCCTCAGCCTCGCGAAGCCGGCGCCGAAGATCTTTCTTCTCATCTTCAGACCTTTGTAGAATACCCCTCAATCTCTCGTATCGGTCCCTCCAAGGGGCGGCCTCCTCCTTGGTCTTTGATTCCACTTCATGAGTTAGTGCCTCTGTAAGCTCTTGCTCCAATTGTGCAATTTTGGAGTCCTTCTGCGTCAACTCCTGCTCCAATTCCGCACGAGCTTTCCTCTGATCTTCAAGTTGGTGCTCTAGTATCTGGGTCGTCTCGTTGCTGGTCTCGTTGCTGGTCTCACCGTTGGTTTGGTGGTCACTGCTTGTATCTCGTGTGGAGATTTCAGGTGTTATGGGGTCGTCACCGTATAACTCATGGAATAGCTGGGAACTGGGTTCTGGTGCAAATGATGCTGCAGGCCTTGGCATGGTCTGACCGTCCAGAATGCTATCTCTTCGACCTTCTATCGAATCCACGGCGTCGTTATCTCCATTTGAATTGAGCAGAGGGCTACGCCTAGAGACTTTCCTTGCTTCATCGACCCTCTGCATCCTTTGGGCAACCACCTCTCGCTCTCTGGCTCTCGCCTCCCGCTGGATCGATTGTTGGTGTCTCTTTGAAAGCTCACTCATCCCGTAATCTGGTCCTTGAGGAACGCTCGCCATCTTACAGGTACCAATTTGAGATCTGATCGAGGCTCTGGTTTGTAACAATTTGTGCGAAACAAAGTTTGGAAGTGGAGAGAGTAGAGCAAGAAGACCCTCAGGCAGCAATAAGCCCATGCGGGGTAATTGCTGTGCATCGGTGAACACATGTTGAGTTATGAGTGGTCACATCGGCCTACAGTTCATGCACGCCCGATATGCCCTTTGATGATGAGCTGGAGGGGACCATATCGCGGGAGAACCTTTGCAGTTTGGAACGTTGACAGTCGACCTTTTCAGCCAGCGTGGACTGTTGTTAAGGGATAGACGTGCCTGGGACAAGGATAATAGGCTCGCTGTTGTTGAGCCAATTGTAGGACGCTATAACTTGAAAATTTGCTATTTGACCTTACAAAACAAGTAACAGTTGTATCCCCCCTGCGCCAATTCGGATAATACCTCATGCAACCAATCCGCTTATTGTACGTACGTGGGTCTTTGTTCTCCTCGACAAACAGGATCAGGGTCTTTTTAGAGCAAGGCCATGGTTGGCAAACGTAAGTGCTGGCATAAGTGCTAGTGCTACGCCTACGTTAGAAAGAGATATTCTGATTTGAGCTCTGAGGCTGAGAGAGGGATATGAAAAATCACTGACAAGATAAGAGATGCAAATAAGATGTCTGTGAGACGATACATGTGCAGTGTATGATATACCGTAGCACTATAGGCCGCCCCCAGAATAATGAATTTGCGTAGGGTAAATGCGAGGATATTAAACAGTTACAGGGAGGTACTCAAAGAATAATACGAGCTATCGCCGTAAATCAAGGCTAAGCTCAAACGACACCCGCGATCCCACGCAGACCACAACTCCCCACCCCATCTCGCTCTACTTTAGATTGTTAAGGTAAGGAAAGACCATTTCATCGTCCGAATCGCTGGTAGATGGTTTATCAACAATTGGGTGTGGTACCACAATCCATTTCATCCCACCATCCTTACTAAGCTCTAGCATCGCCTTCACTAAACGCAAAGCCCCGGTCTCTTTGAAGGCGCTCTTGTGAGTGAGTTTGCTTTTGATTCTTCATGCCAAATACTGATCCGTAAATCCGTCGAATGGTTCCAGTAAGGGTGCTTCTTCGTCAAGAGGAACGGCAAGAAGTTGGATTGTACCCTCATACTCATCCACGAGGGTATAGAGTACCCGTAGAAACGAAAAAGACATCCTTTCGCAGACCATTCGTCTGTTGCTCAGAGACTTGCCACTTAAGAGAGCATTTAGGTCAGCCTGATAGCAGCCTTTGATGGGTTGAACGGTATCGTTTGGAGAGTCAGGAGGAAGTCGTTCATAGCACAGTAAGGCAGCTAAGATCAATGTGAGCTGCTCTGTCCCTTGGTAGTCCTGCAGATCTCTAACCAATCTTTGATATAGCTTTACACCATCATCTGAGCTTGCCCATTCCCTAAGTAATCGCGGAAGATGACCGTGAACTATTGAGCTCCAAGTGGGAAGCAATAGTACATTGTTCTTCTGGCTTTTGAAGGGATGGAAGTTGGCGGTACGTTTGCTCTCTGCCTCTCATTAGCGCTACTTTTCTGTCTTCACAGGAAAACAAGTCACAGGTGTATGTGAACGAGATCCACCTCTCCTGACTTTAACCCGCTCAACACCTGCGACGGAAGATTCTAGAACCATTAGCGTTACTTAAGGCCACCCTTTAGGACGTCTTACCAGGTATCTCTCCGGAAAGCCGACGGGAACGAAGCGCGTTATCTGTACACTCTATTCTACCGTATCGAACCTGCTGATATCTGGGCCTCCAACGAAAATCTTAGACTTTGAAAGCGCGCTGTGCATTTGCTTCAAATCAAAATATCCAAAGCGGTTTGTACCCGCAATGCCGATAAGGAGACCGCACAGTTTGGTGTTGTCACTGCTTGTATATTCTTGGTCAAGTGCATGTTAGCGACACTTTATCCTACCGCCACAGTATTCAAGCAGACCTCAGACTAGTGAAATGGTCTGGAGCTCTGAGCGTTCTAACGTCTTGACAGGTACCTCATCTATTGGGAAAGCATTTCGCAGAAGATGGAGAACGCATATATTGTTCTATGTAAAGGCTATCTAACGAGCAATATATAGCAAATAGATAGCAACAGGAGACGTAATGCAATTTCCCATTAGATGACGTGTCATGTTGCCGATTCGGTAGCTGACAAATAGGCAATCCCTGTCGTATACGTAGCTGGCGTCGTAGCCCATGTCGTAGCCTATATAGTGGCCTCGTATGGTAGACCCATGATGCCTGTACCAATAATCAACATCATCTTCTGATGCAGCCTTGAATATGTCTGTATGACCCTTCTGAAAAGGTTGAAGCAAATCATCTTCGTCTTTCGCAAGGAGTTCAGGGACATGACGAAAGTCGTATTCTCCCAAACCAAGAAACAAAAGACATTGCGCAAAATGTTTGCGAACTCGAGGATCAGATTCTTGAAGAACGTCGATAGGATTATTGAAGACCAATGCACGAAGAGCTTACCAGTATGTCGTGACTCAGGATTGCTCTTTCAAGCGGTATAGCCAGATCATATGGCCGGGCAACATCACGATAGAATTCCTCGTCTCCTTGACCAAGCCCGCAGCGGATCGTATTGACAGCGTTGCGGGTAAAGCAAGCACGAGCCCTCTTTGTGGGGAGTTTCTATTCTGCAGCCACGCTAAAATAAATTACATAGAGGGGCCGAGACTGCTTAATAAGCCTGCCCCCCTTGTGGCCCCTCCCCTCTAGCATGTAAACAACGCGCTGACACGTCTGCAGGCTTCTCACACCCTCCTCCCCGTTCTCCTCAACCTCCCCGTCGCCGTCCCCAACGTCTTTGGCGCCGCCCCCGCTACCCATGCTGCCCCTGTCGCCGTCTACACCTGCCCCATCGCCCCCTATTCTTGTTGACGCCCCCCCCACAGTCCTCACCGTCGTCCTCATCCCCAGACATGATGTCTGAGCTATACACCGCCCTCCCCAACCTCATAGAGGTACAAGCACGCCTCTTCTCTGCCTCTGAGACCCAGATGCTCGCTGCTGCTGACTTTGAGGCCTACTGGCCGCATGTCGACAATGTTTGGTCGTCGTTGAGGAAGGTCCAGACCTATCCTAACTGGACAGTGGCCTATTTCCGCTGTTGACAGCATAGAAAGAAGGACCACATGCTGGAAGGAGAAGGAACACACCTTTGGAAGAGGCAGAAGCCTGCATTTTCAGTCATTGGGTGCCCAATGGAGATATGGGTGGTCACTGAGGCTGGCTCAGTAACTGTGCAACGCGTTGGGACGGGTGTGGAGCACCTCCACTCACTGGAGGACTCAGATCACTGGAAGAGGCCCTCCTTTGTCCGTCAGATTGCGGCCCGGGAGGTAGCCAATGGTTATCCAGTGGCTGATGTGGCCAGGAATCTTCGGGGGGTGGGGGGGCAGCAGGAAGGTGGGGGAGGCGGCGTTGGGGGGGTTTTACTACATATAATAGACACCTACTTCAAATTCTACATCTTATATAATAAATACCATGTTGGTGATATTGATGCGTGTTTGAAAGCACGCGTCTTGCATGTGAACGGAGATATGTGGGGTTTAAGGGGCTTAATAAGCAGTAATGTAATTTATTTTAGCGTGGCTGCAGAATAGAAACTCCCCTCTTTGTGGCCTCCCAGCTGCCATGGCCCAATATGTCTTTCCCTGTTGACGTCGTCGGATTGTACTTGAAGCTCAGTTCGAGTCCATAAGAGGAGAGCCATGGAATGTAAGATGTATGGACAGCAACTTCGTAAGATCCGCTATCATTGGTTTTTCTAACAACGTTGATTCCAGGGTCGGATTTTAGTTGGTATCAATCAGAACTGCTACCAAGGCAAGGAATGACTGGACCTCCCAATCTCGTGGTTTAGGTGGAGATGGCATCGACTATACTTGACCAGTATTCACTTTAATTATAATCCACGCGTCAAGTAAGCAGCTTTCGTTGAGCTGATATTTCTGCATGCCCAATTGTTCTGTAAGCGGTTCTGTGTTTTCGTTTTGTCACATTCCCGGGTTATTACTGTGTAACCATTGAAGCGCTATTGTAAATATGTTATAGTCTAACGTATTCTACCCAGCAACGCCGCAGTATAGGCGACGCCGCACCCCCCCCCCAACCCCCAAAATTGAAATTACCCATTTCTCCACCATAATTGCATGCATTCAATAAAAAAAGAAGAGCGTATTCTAAAGGCCATTGAGGCCTATAATGACGCCTTTAAAGATCTAGAAAGTAGCTGGAGACACAGGCTAGGAAGTCAAAACGGCTGCAGGAGAAGCAGACTGCCAAGACTGCAGTTCACATGTTCCGGCAAAAGCAGCCTTGAAGGTGCTGAAATACATAGAACCTAAAGCTCTATTATAGACTACGATGCAGAGCTTCAAAGTTTCTTATTTGGATCGAAATCTACAGCTCAATTAGTGAAATTCCGTTTTTTTTTGGGTGGGGGGGTGCGGCGTTGCCTATACTGCGGCGTTGCTGGGTAGAATACGTTAGTCATGAAAGATTCGTGAATCGTCTCGGTTGGCTCACCAACCACTCCACACTTCATGAAGTGACTGCTTTTTCGTGAATTGACTAGCCACTTCGTCAGTGAACTGGCTGCTTCATGAGCCAGCTAATGCTGCTTTCTGAGGCGCTTTTTATGAGGTGATCTCCTGAACGCGTTTCCCTTTCCCGGCGGGGACATGCTCCTTCGTGGAGTGGCAACAGCAGCAGAAATACTCTGTCTTACACCCATTGGTAACTTGGGGGTTCCGAACTGACTCCTAGACGTTAAGATACGGCTAGTAGGCCTCAAAGTTAGTGGAAGGGAGAAGAACGGTCTCCTCAACGGCAGAGGCAGCGGCGGACCTTTGGGAGTTTTGGGGGTGCCTTTGGAGGGTAGATAAAATGATCCACCGTGAGGGAAACCTCTCGCTAGGGGCATGAGCTTGCATGACTAAGCAAGTATGGCAAATAGGGGTAGAAAGCAAGGGGTAAACCATATAATATCAATGAATTAAGTGTATCTACGCCTTGGGCAGTCCCCGAGGCTGGTATATAATGACGTTTAGCGGAAATAACATTAAACCCGGTAGGGCTCTGGCTGCACGTGATTAAGCAATTTTGGGCATCCCGTCCGCTTATTATACATAAGCGGCGAGCTGGCAGACTGGTACTTGGGTGGGGGACAACATGGGCTAGTTCCTGTTGGAACCAGCCAATTGACCAGTTAAGCCAGCCATGAGTAGGGTAGATTACTACATATGATGCTCGGCCTGGGCTGCCCAGACCGGAATTTTTTTCCGCGCCGGCAGGCAGGCGAGGGCGGGGGAGGTGGAGGTAGTATTCCCCCTGACAAGCAGTCTAGAATGGGTACGCCGGAGCGCTCTGAGGCCTATAAAGAAAACGGGGGTCAATTGAGAAATTCTCCGATTTTTGATAGATGTTTTCGAACTGTTCGGGGCTAAGCCCAAAGCGGCTAGCGCCCCGAACAGTTCGGTAAGGTATGTTTGTTCGGATGCACGCGTTTTCAAACCACCAAAACATCTTATTTCAAAATGACGTCGTTCACAGTAAGTTATACCCCCATGCAGCTGCCGCCGCCGCCGCCGCTGCTGCCTCTGTTTAGCTCACTATCCTGCTTGTGAGCATAAGCTAACAGTGATGTAGGCTGTGAACACCTCAATGTCGCTCCGCTCGGCGATGGCATCTGGCGGTGCTCCTCCTCCCCCTCCTCCCTACAACACCAAGGGCAACCTGCCCGCCGACAAGGTCGTGCTGCCCGATGCAGACGACGACGAGGAGGAGGAGGGTGACACCATTGTGGTGGGGAAAGGAGCTCCTGGGCCTCTCACACCTCAGGCCTCCAAGGGAAAGGGCAAGCGAAAGCGAGCCCCTACTGCGGTGGTCTCAGGTGCGATGCCTGACTGGGCAAGTCCGGGGCCTCGGGGCGACTCGAAGCATCGCCGGCTTGCGAGGAACATACTGAGTGAGCCCAGTATGTCCTTCCCAGAAGGTAGCGGGTGCTCAGACTGTATGGCTCGGTCTCGTTTGTGTGTGGTCCGTGAGGATCGCACCAAATGTGCCAGCTGCACAGCTCAGGGTGCCGGCTACTGTGACTGGGTCAGTGTGGATGTCGGCGTTCCCACCGCAAACCGGGTGTGAGTATACCTTCTGTTCGGTTTCTTCTGTTCGGTTTCTTCTGTTCGGTTTCTTCTGTTCGGTTTCTTCTGTTCGGTTTCTTCTGTTCGGTTTCTTCTGTTCGGTTTCTTCTGTTCGGTTTCTTCTGTTCGGTTTCTTCTGTTCGGTTTCTTCTGTTCGGTTTCTTCTGTTCGGTTTCTTCTGTTCGGTTTCTTCGTTCGGTTTGTTCGAAACTAACGTTCGGCAGGACCGTTCGCCCCCGTGTGTCACAGGCCGCGGCAACCCAAGCGGCACCGGCTGCGAGGGTCCGGCCTCCCGTGACAACGGGCACTGTCCGACGTCCCTCTTCCTGGACGTCCCCGTGAGCCGAACCCTTGCCGAACGAGTTCAAACGGTGGATGCTGACTGGGCATAGAAATGAGGACCTAGCAGAGATGCTAGAGGACGTGGAGGCAGGCGCCAATCCAGCGGCCCTGCTAAGGACTGTGGTGGAGGCAATCATTGAGCTGCGTGAAGCGGCTCACCACACCACAGTACCTCCCACCGACTGTTCAGATGAGGGAGACAGTGGAGCGGAGGAAGAAGAGCAAGAGGAAGGGGAGGAGGGGGGGGAAGGGGCGGTGGAGGGGGCGGTGGAGGGGGCGATGTGGGAGGAGGAGATCGCGGCCGGTTTGGACTTTGCCGAGGAGTTCCTTGGCACCTGCGGTGTGGACAGGGCCAAATAGGCCAAACAACATTCTTCTGCCCTGCTGATATGTGTTTCAGACTGCTGCAATGTGATGTGACTTTGTAGTGTGGCTTACCAGTAATATTTCACTGTTCAGAACTGTTCGGAGTTGTTCGAACACATGCCCACACACCCTCTGAATGAAAAGTTGCTTAATTGATGCATTGATGTGCTCTCTTCTGATGATCCTCCTCCCGCATATCCCGAATCGCAGAGGGAGCCTGTGAGAATCTAGATATATGAAAGGGTTTTTCAAACATCAAGCCCTGAATTGTTCGAACGCGGGAAATTGCTACATATGTAAGCCCAAGAGAGTGATCTTTTGTACTGATATCTAGAACCACCTTATCAAGCGTTAAACCCTGTGATTTGTGAACAGTGATGGCGTATGCAAGGACAACAGGGAACATCTCCCGGCTGTAAGTGACTGAATTGACCTCCCATTCACGCTGAACAGGTATAATCGGTATCATTGGCTGCCCCTCTGGTGTTCGCTGGCAAGGCCCGTTTTCAGCATAATTATCCGGAATGAACCAAAGCACGCAAGGCAGACTGATGAGTGGATCATCTTCCGAACGCCATACCATATCGTACAGTGTGCCCAGAGTCCCATTGACAAGTCCGAACGCAGTCAAAAGATTGCATGTAATCATCAGCCGACAACCTTTGCTTAACAGGAGCTCTGATAATAGCCCCTGAGCGTCTTCTTCTGAGCTATTCTTGGCCGCTGGAGGTTGATGTTTAGCCTGGATTCGAAGCACAGGGCGTCCACACTTCTGTAAAGCTGCAAAGTTATAGATACAAACAGCAGCACGGGTTGGGTAAATCCGAAGACTGTTTTCGAACGCAGTCCGAACACTCGAAGGCAAATTATCCTCCACTCTCTGCTGCAGGAACTGACAGTTCTCATCAGTCATTTCACCCAGCCGCAGGCTCTGTAAAAGTGTTCGGAATTGAATGGAGCTGTTGTCCTCACCCTGCTGACGCATGATTTGAGCCAACCGAACAGTTTCATCAAACTTTTGATAAAGTTCCTTGGCTGCAGTAAGCTCAATTTTCACCGTAGGCCGAGTGTCATATAGAGGAGAGGCACCGACAGGGGGCAGCTGGTAAAAATCACCACACAGCAAGACACTCATGCCTCCGAACGGTTCATCTGAATGATTCGGAAAAAGCTGTTTCAACCTTACATCAATTTGATACAGCTCCGGCAGGCCAATCATGGATTTCTCATCGATGATAAGGTAGTGACATTGTTGAAACAGCTGTTGCAGGCTAAGCAAGACTGAGTTGGACAGTGGTTCGAACGGTTTGCGAACAGGCAGCCGTATCAGCCGATGCAGTGTTTGTCCTTGAATACCGAACGCTGCCACTCCAGTAGGTGCAGCTCGCAGGACTGGATCCAGCTGCCCATGCTGCTTCGCCATATCAAACAGGTGGGTTGATATCATATCAATTAGATATGACTTGCCGGTGCCTGCCGGCCCATCAACGTGCATCAAAAGTTGAACTGGGGTACAGCCAGAAATTCGGTCTTGACAATGATTATACACCCGATCGAACACCACCCGCTGGGCCTCTGTAAGTGTATTAACATCATTTCGGGTGCGTTTGATGCATTCAGGCACAAGTTTAGCCAGAGTCAAGAAATCCAGCTGTTCTCCGAACTGTTCAAACAGATAATCACTCAAATGCCAATCATGAGCCAAATCTTCTGGACGATTGCCGAGATCTCTGACATTGTTTTGTGAGTAGCTGTCAGCGCCTCCACCTCCACATCTGGCAGCCAGTTCGACAAAGGGGTCCTGAGGTCCACGTTCTTCTCCCGGGTTCGGATTCATATTGAGTGGGTGTGAAATCCTCATCAGGTTCAGCTTCTTCTTCCGCTTTAATGTCCAGGGGGTCTGTATTGTGCTGGCTGTGGTGTTCCAATTGACATAAACGATATGCTGCAGTGTAGGTTTGCTCACCGACCTCATTCGCCATCCGCAGTTCGGACGGTTCGGAAAAGGGATGATGGAGCATCATTTTCACCCGGCAGTAATCTTCAAATCCTGGCCTGTTCGGAGTCGACTTGTACATAGGAAACATATGTAGAACCCTTGCCGGTGCTCTAGAGCGTCGCCGAACAATATTGTTAGATACATCCCAACTCCGAACAAATTCGAATAGAGTCACATCCTCAAGCCGGTCCTCCGAACGAAGTGTATATGACGAACGCAGCATGTACTTTTCAAGCCAGGACTGTCCTTTTTTCTGGAATTGACCGTTTTCAGGCTCAGCAAGGGTATCCTGTTCATTCAGTGGCCGGAAATCGACAGTAGCGAAATCACGGGTGCAATTCACAAGCTGCAACCCCAGAAGGTGGTGAGCTACCTCTTGAGCGGACCAATCACGCTCACCTATCAATTGATTCATAACCCTCATGGCCACTGATAGAAATGGCAGTTTCTTGTGTTCCCGTCCCTTAATTGCATTCGTGAACAGCTCCTTGTACAGTTCGGACTTGACTTCCGCTTTGCTGGCGTATTTTGCAGCGTAGTAAATCACCCCACGAATACTGGTACAGGGAGACATATCAGTATTGGCATTCCAGTCCAGGGTGAATACTGGAATATGAGCGTTCATCATCGTGTCATTCCGAACAGCCAGATATTTGTAGTATTTCGGGTTTTGGTCACGGGAGAGTGTGGCGACTGTTCGGAACGCCTGGGGAAAGTGAAAACGACAGCGCTTTTCTTCAACATCCTTTATCTTCCGCAAGCAGTAGCCGTCACTACATTTGTGGCGTTGATAGCGATTGAGGCATTCGGTCAAATGGAGCCGGGTGTTCGAACGTTCAGTAATAGGCAGACTCGCTGGATTCTTGCCCGGCAGCAATGTGGAATTGAGGTTCACAGCAGTCACCCAATCACTCCACCATTGAGTAAGAGTTTCACGGTGGAGGTCCGTTCCTGTACAAACCGCCGGTGCCCCGTCAAGCCAAAGAAAGCCATGCACATGACCGCTTCCACGAGCTTGCCACTCATAGCGGTACCAATGATCCCGAACCTTGAACACCCTGCAGATAATGCGTTTCAGAAACAGCTCAAATCGGCACGTTAGGTACTTCGCCGCAATGTGAGGGTTGTGAGTCAAATTGTCCGACGCAGCTCTGTATTGCTCGTGTTCGGTCCGTTCGGAATGTCGTTCAAACCCTGGCATCTGAGCCTGCAGGTCGAACCACTGAAGGTCAGCAGCACTGGCTGTGATAAACAGATGCGGCGCGTTTAAATTTAGAACCATGGCTTCAAGTTCACGGCCTCTGGCGGCCCAAAAGGGTCGGGTTCCGCGCAGCTGTTCGGCCGAACGAACAATATGATTGGCCAAATCTGCCTTCCCCTCCCGAACTCGCTCCTCCAGATCCTGGAATGTGATGTTCTTGCCATTTAGCTTCTTGCAAACATAGCTGGAGTGCTGTTTTGACTGCGTACGCAATAAGTGATTAAAGGCGTTATAGCGGAACCGGGAATGACGAGCAAACCGACCGTCTTTGTATTTCAGCAAGTGACGGATCCAATCACCCAGACTGATAGCCTCCCCTCTCGGTTCATAAAAATCGCCCTGTCCGTACGGAAATAGCCCTGGAAATGCCATTCGAAAAACAGGTTTCGAATCCCATTCGGAAACGGGGTCATCTGCAACAGATGCCATGGAGAGCACATTGAAATCTACAGGTCGTGTAACTTGCGTTAACACCCGCTGAAGACGCTCCATTTCCGTCAGATCAGGGAGCAGATTAGGCACCACAGCAGTTTGAGGCAGTTGATTCTCATCATCAAGCTCGTTCGGATCCGCGTTCGGAAGACCTTGGCCGTTCAGAATATCGTTCGGGTTTGGAACAAAGGGCTCATCCACCTCACATGCAGGCAGCTGATCAGTAATAGAGCCATCTTCAGGCAGAGCCAGCAAATTGTCGTTGTCAATTTCCAAATTCTTGTAGTCGCAGTGATTGGCCCGCAAAAACACCAACCAGTCAAAAACAACCTTTCTTCAAACACGCATTGACGAGTTGAACCGCTGTTCAATGCCTCGGCTGGAGTGGCCAGAAGGTTTCAACAGCAAAATCTAGATAAAGTTAATTGTAGTATTAATTTGAATGGACCGAACAGGTTCCGAACAACTTACGTTAAGTTCAGAGGGTAAAAGTGGAAGCTTATCATAAACCTTTGGAGTGTTCTGCATGAACGTCACCACATGTGATTTGTACTTGAACTGCTGCCCTTTTATCTGCCATACTTGAATATGAACGTGCAAACGAGCAATAAGGTGCTCTTCAACTTGTGTTAGTTCAGACAGATGTTCAGGAACAGAGCCGACATCCAGATGATTACACTCAGTAAACAATGGGTGTTTCTCACTTCTCTCCCGGGCAATGCAGCGTTTGCAGATCTGTTCGGAATTGAGCTTCATATCAAACCACTTTTCATTGCACCGAACGCATTCATCCTGTCGTAGTTGAGCCAGGTTTTGATAGAAATCACTGATATATCCCCAGTATTCCTCTGAGATAGCAGGGTCATGCAAAGACGGTGGAGCTGCAGCGGCCGCCTGGCTGCAAGAAGGTGTAGAAGGTGTAGACTGACTACCGAATGAGGTCCGAACAGGTTCGGAATTATTTCGAACAGGTGTTTGGAACGGATTATCACGAACGCGGTTCATTGTTCTTCGACATTCCTGACACGTAGTTGATGCTGCAGCAGAGCTTTCCTGCTGCAACGATCGATATTGACTGAGTGACCGTGAGCAGTGGCACCGAGAACAAAGCCGTTCAGGCTGTTCGGGCTGTTCAGGCTGTTCGGCTCGCTCAGGTGGTGTGGGAGTCAAGATATCACCTCGATTCCGTGCACGCTGTCGAACCCGTGCATTCTTCTCCTTCGCCTCCGCAACACGACGCGTTTGTTTATCTTGCTCAGCTTCCACCTCAAGACGATTAAAGCGCACGTTTGGGCTCAATCCACCGAGCGGCGATCTTACACAGGTGCGTTTCGCTGGAGGTGAATGCGACTCATTGTGTACTCTAGCACGAACACGCCGGCGTGAGCCCTTCTAAGACACTGGTTAGAAAGGTTATGGAAGAGGGCCCCGAACGGGGAGTTTCTATTCTACAGCCACGCTAAAATAAATTACATTACTGCTTATTAAGCCTGCCCCCCTTGTGTGCCCCCCCCCCCCGGCATGTAAACAACGCGCTGACACGTCTGCAGGCTTCTCACACCCTTCTCCCCATCGTCCTCAACCTCCCCGTCGCCATCCCCACTACCCACGCTGCCCCCGTCGCCGTCTACGCCTGCCCCATCGCCCCCTATTCTCGTTGACGCCCCCTCCACAGTCCTTGCTGTCGTCCTCGCCGTCATCCTCATCCCCAGACACGATGTCTGGGTTATACACCGCCCCTCCCAACCTCATAGAGGTACGAGCACGCCTCTTCTCTGCCTCTGAGACCCAGGTGCTCGCTGCTGCCGACTTTGAGGCCTACTGGCCGCATGTTGACAATGTTTGCTCGTCGTCGAGGAAGGCCCGGACCTATCCTGACCGGATAGTGGCCTATTTCCGCTGTCGAAAGTATAGAAAGAAGGACCACATGCCAGAAGGAGAAGGAACACACCTTCGGAAGAGGCAGAAGCCTGCATTTTCGGCCATTGGGTGCCCAATGGAGATACGGGTGGTCACTGAGGCTGGCTCAGTGACTGTGCAACGTATTGGGACGGGTGTGGAGCACCTCCACTCACTGGAGGACTCAGATCGCTGGAAGAGGCCCTCCTTTGTCCGTCAGGTTGCGGCCAGGGAGGTAGCCAATGGTTATCCAGTGGCTAATGTGGCCAGGAATCTTCGGGGGGTGGATCGGCCAAAGGATAGGCAAGCCCTCCAAGAAGCTGGCGGGCATTGGCTATCCTTAAAGGACGTCCACAATGCAGGAGCTGCTTGGAAGAAGGAGAACCCTGACTCCCGTTGTGACAGGAGTCAAGGTATATGGCAAGAGCAGGCTTTGAAGGTTTGGGAGTGGCTGGAGAAGGAGGGCTGGCATGTAGATGCCATACAGGTAGGTTTCCCACCCCATATATTACAGCTACTAACTATTTGATAGGCTACTCGGCAACTTGATGGGGAGCAGTCCCACGGCCTTGTCTTTGCGGAGCCTGCACGGCTTAAGACTCTCTGCCGGCGTGGCCATTTTGTGCTTATGGACTCCACCCATGACACTAATAGGCTTGGGTGGTTTCTCTATAACCTATTGATCCGCAATGAGCATGGAGTTTGGATTCCAGGGGCACATCTGTTCACTGCCCGGGAGGACAGTGACATTGTGGCTGCTGGGCTACAAGTGGTGAGTCTTTTCTGGGCCTGCAGTGCAGTTTACTAACAGGTTTACCCCCTTAGATCAAGCATTGGTGTGGAGAACGCTGGCTTCTCCGCTATATGCTTACCGACGACTCCGCTGGAGAGCAATGCGCAGTCCGGAAGGCCTTTCAAGGTCTTGTTGCTGGAGAGCAGGAGGTTACCCACCTCCTGTGCAAGGTACACTCCCGCTGAGCGATGATAAAAGCCCTCCCCGGCGAGGCCAACCAGCGGTGTAGAGAGCATTTGATGGCTGCTCTCTACAATCAAAAAACGAAGCCTGGATGTGAGGAAAGCATCCAGGCTGCCATAAAGGCTGCTTCAGAGCACCGGCGGAACTACATTGAGAAGGAATGGTGGAAAACCAGGGCAGACTGGGCCAACTATACCCGTTGTCACTCTGCTCTGCTTCTTCAGGTTGGCTCAACCAATGTGGTTGAGTCCTGGCATGCCTCCCTGAAGCATGGGGTAAAGAAGGAGATGCCTCAGTGGTCTCTTCTGGGCCTTGTTCAGCACCTAGCTAACAAGGCCCATCAGTGGGACATTCAGGCAGTGAGGGCAGAGGCAGATTTCCGCTCCTTTCACCTCTCTGACACTGCCTTCTTTCCTGGCATGCGGAGGCTGCCCTACCCTGTGCAGCAGCTCGTTCTTGGGCAGATGCAGCGTGGGAACGAGCTGCTTGCAGAGGGGGTGGATCCCCGGCCTCTTGCAGATGAGTTGGAGTGTGACTGCCTCTTCTTCCGGCAGTATCACCTCCCCTGTGCCCATATGTGGCAGCAGGAGCACCTTTTTGGGGGGATTTTAGAGGATGAGGCAGTCTGGGACGACTATGCCTTCATGTTTGAGGACTGCGGCCTTGAAATCTATGAGGGCATGGAGGTCACATACTCCACAAAGGAATTGGGGGAGGAAATAGGGGCTCTAGCTAGGCGGAGACTTGAGGTACGCCTGTCTTCTTTTACAGTACATTACTAACTACTCACAGGTTCGGGAAATCTGCGACTCCCTCCTCCAGCGCTACTACCGACTTGAAGATGCAGCGGCGGAGCTCTCAGAGCAGGCAAGAGACTCACTTTTTGCGAGGTGGATTACACATTTGGGCAAAGTTACAGGTCCCATAAGGAAAATGGGGATTACAGAGGCTTTGGGGAGCCTTCCAGAGATTCCCTGGGCGTGGGTGGAGGCTACAGACTCCCAGCTACGAGCGGAGGGGGCAACTGAGTCCCAGTTGGAGGAGAGGAGGCAGGAGAGGCAGACTGGGAGAATGCCTGGGGGTTGGGGACTTGACGAGGATAGCGAGCTGGAGGGGTAGAGGGGTTGGGAGGAATAGGGGAGGTGGGGGAGGCAGCGAGGGGGTGGGGGAGGCGGCGTTGGGGGGGTTTTACTACATATAATAGACACCTACTTCAAATTCTACATCTTATGTACGACACCTACTTCAAATTCTACATCTTAGATACTAAACACCATGTTGGTGATGTTGACGCGTGTTTGAAAGCACGCGTCTTGCATGTGAACGGAGATATGTGGGGTTTAGGGGGCTTAATAAGCAGTAATGTAATTTATTTTAGCGTGGCTGCAGAATAGAAACTCCCCCCGAACGTACAGCTCTGCAAGCCGAACAGGTCTTCAAGTTCACACAGCCTGTGTCACTAAATTCAGCAGCGGGCTTCGAACGCTTACAAGCACTACAGAGAAGGTAGTCCATAGTAAGTGCAGTCTACAGTCATACGAAGTGCACAATTTGCAGGTCGTGCCAAGATCACAGCGAGTCTAGTCTTGAAGAGGGAATAAACACCCTCCGGAACGGAGAAATCTGCTTCACTAGCGGCCGAACGCGATTTGAGCCCCCCTATGGAGATTTAACATGAGCAAGCTCATGAATCATACGGCGGCCCCGGGGGGGGGGGCGTGGGTCAACAGTGTGGGAAGGGGGGAGAGGGTGTATGAAGCCTGCGCGTCATGTTAGTTGTTTACTACTAGCAAGGGGGGATTTATTAATTAAATTATTAATATGTATGTTATCTATTTAGTGTGTCTCAGAAATAGCATTCCCCTCGACGTCTCGCGCGAGCTTGGTCACTATCTGGTTGGCATAATCATTCTTAGCCGACACGACGGGAAGTATAATGCTTTTTATAATAAGGTTTAAGATCTTTAAATATTACTTATCTGCTGCTAACGTTATACAGTAAACAAACTGGTAATTGATGTTCTTACCCCACCCCTCCCCCCCGTAGATAACCCTGGCTAGCGCGTGAACGCACGGACCTGGCTGCCAGACTGCCATACGAAGGAAGAGCGGGGTTATTTCACCTCATTTCTTTTCTTAGGAGATATTTCTAGGACTTTGAAGACAATGGCTCCCCTCAACATAACTGGCAAGGTTCGGAATCGCTTCATCGAAGCCGCGGTTCTCCTTCACATGCTCGATCCCGTGCGCGGCGAGCCCACGGTGTACGGTCTTGATCAAGATCCGCATGAGATTGAAGCGCCGAGAGAGCGTCTGCTCAAACGGAAGTTTCTTGACTCTTTTGCCCTTGTATGCGCTACAAGAAGGGATGGCGGCAGCGTTTCGGCAGCATGTATGGAGGAAGGCCTGCCGCAGGGGACCGTGATTCGGATTGCTAGTAATGCCGGAGTGGGAGCAAGGACCTTAAGCCAGGTCCGAGAGCTCGTGGATGTATTAAACAGTATTGCAAGTGGAGGTGCTATGTCCATAATTCGCATTGTTATATGTAAGTTAGCTTGTTGAACTGATACTATCCTTAACAGTTCTCGAGATATCTGGTAAAGAAACCGAGATTCTACTCAGGATTATAAGACTCGATATTATAAAGATTCGAACCTATTTGAGAGAGCTCCGCGCTATCAAAGGCGTTTTCGAGGAGCCCATTTCAGCCGCTGAAGTACGCGTGGCAGAATCAGCGACATTAACCTCGCACACGACCCCTTCTGCTCTTCAGCAATTCCTGGAATGGTTTGGACACATTTCCGCTATCAGAAACCTGGCTTCCGATTCGGAACCCGAGGTTCTGATCCATCATATCAGATGGGCCCAGGAGGCTAAACGAAATTACCTTGAATTCCTCAAGGCTGCGTTTTCCACCGAAACCCAAGACTTACCTCGATGGATCTATATTATTTTCAAGCTGGGACGGTACGGCATTGCTTCAAGAGCTTTAGTACAACTTGCCTCTGAGTTTCCGGCTCTATTCAATACAATGAGTGTTGAGCCTGTAGCGGCGCCTCTGAATACGCGGTTTACCATCCCCGGTGAGGAGATGCCTTTGACTTCCGTCCTACGGAGGGTAGTTGGGGGCCGTGAAGAGGAATACCTTGCTCGCCTTGCCAGAGTGTGGAATACAACAAATCCGGAGATGCATTTTCAGAGAGCATGCTCTCTGAATCTAGTTGTCCATGCCGAAATGCAACTCGTCGGCTTCTATGACCACAATCGTCAGTATAGACCCTCCTTCCGCTTCATAGGAGTGAGCAAGAAATCGTGCTACCTCTGTCACATGTTCTTTATAACTCACCCCGATTCCTTTGGCGTTTCGTCCTGCCACCAAAAACTATATGTGTCTTGGATACCTCCACCGGCGGTCGATCCCAGCGTCTACAAGCGATACAAGGCTATTACGACTGAGCTGAGCAAAGTGTTGGAGGCAACAGCGAAGCAGGATCTAGAAGGCCGCTTAGGTAGCCAACGCAAACACTTTCCTGCAGATTCAACAGCTGGCGTATCTCTCTCTGGCCTGACAGAGTCGAGTCCTGTAGGGGTAGGAACTCAGGTTCCTGTCGGATCGGGAAGCGAATCTGTAGTAAACAAGTACGCCACAGTAGGGAGACGCACTACGATGGAGGAAGAGACTACTGAATCAGAATGTTTATTTAACCCGATAGAGGTTGTGAACCTTACGTCATACAACGAGAAAATCGAGCCTACTAACTTCCATGAAACGTTCACAGCTATCCCACCAGAGCAGTGCTTGGGAAACAGCGACTCGACTCCAATTTCCGCAATGGTATTCCATTTTATACGAGCTGACGATGCCAACAGACAAGACATAGTCAGTATGAGCGATATCTTTGATTCTTCTGCTAACTATCCGTCCTGGGTGAATTTGGTCGAGGTCTTGAAGGCCGACGACAACCTCGGTTTGGCTTTCACGGAGGGTCGTGAGTTCCTGATGGTCAACAACCGGATCCGCGTCAGCAACGAACGACAGTTTCTTGCCTGTTTGCAGTACCTGCGTAACTCGAAGGTCCTGAACTCGGAGGCTTTCGTGTATAGTTGTGAAGCGGCTCGTTCAATGACAAGTTAATGCCACTACTACAGATCGGACTGGTTGCACCGGGATACTAGAGGGAGAATGGCCAGATCTGGCACCAGCAGTTATTTTTGGCAACACAAACGCCCTTCAGGTCCGATAGGTCTGGACCACCGTGTCTGGCAAATAACTTTATATTCTTCGAACACCTCGATCCACAATGGCAGAGAAAATCAGCGGCAGATTGGGTAGGTTTGCGAATTTCTTTTAGCTTAGCAAGGGCGCGTCGAGTGATAGGCCGGTGGGGTCGTTGGTACGATGAAATGGGCGGTCTCGGAGCAGGTTGAGTGTTCCTTCGGTTTAGCTCTCTCAACGCACGTTTGGTCAACCAGATCTTCGATAAGTTGTCCCAAAATGCTGCCTGTGGATAAGAATCGCTGAGATGGCTGAGCTTATACCTTTTCGATAGAGGTTACAATGTATCGTCCACTTGAAGCGGGTCCGAAGGCTGGCGCTTTCGTGGATTGGAGAGTTGTGGTACGGGCATATGGCAGTCGGCGACAATAGGGGCCCGATTCTAAGCATGGATAGGATCAAGCACAGGTGGGGAGTGGCACTGATATCCTGCGCAGTTCGCCATACCCCACGAGGAATCGAGATGGTTGGAATTCGCAATGCTTATAACGTTCGAGCCTGGAGGGGCACGCCCTTATCTCGCAGAGTCGACTGTAAGGCTAAAGCTGCGCACTAAGACTTGCAGGGTTTTGGAGGCCTCCTTCTCCGTCTAACCTTTCCACCTTCCCTGTCGCTACCATAGGCTATGGCGATCTCGCGCTGATGATGAGAAGCGTGGTGGAGAGCTCAACTGAGTAAAAGCTGTGTTTGTTACGGAGGGCTGAGTTGAAGGCCGGGCAAAGCAAGTCCTCAGAAGTACAAACCGAAATCCCAGCAAGGCAGCCAAGTGACAAGTCTGGTAGTCTTCATGGTATAAGGAGGCTACAAAGGTGAAGATATGGATGGATCAAGAGTGAGCTACGCCATAAACACGCTATCCCACTCCCAAAGCTTGTTCTTACCCAAGCAGAGGACACGCGGATACGGGCGGCTGTGTGTATTCGACCTCATTGCGCGAACAACACCGCAACCAACAACGTACCTCCCATCTCGCCCCTCGTCCCTCGTCGTTTCAGAAAATGGTATTAAAGGCAGAGCTGGAGCTGGGGAGCTAGTATTGGATCTTCAAAATGGTGCAGGACCACCAGGTGGTCAGAGCATATCGTGGATCATAAGCGGGTGTGTTTTCAAGTTAGTGATGAAGAGTTCGACCTCTACGACTACAAGGGACTTTCCAATACGACATCTCTCCCTTTAAAATGGTCTACCATAGTTCGCACAATAACACCATTGACTTCTACTTATTTTTCAAGCTTCGGGGACATTTTCTACCTTTCACCACGATCCGTAAACAACTGGAGCGAGGAAGAGTATGGGGGAAACCATCGAGGGACTTAATACCAAGAAAGCTGAATAACGTATTCGTTGCCTTGCCAGGAGAATGTGTCTCCTTTCGCACGTCTATATTTGCGTCCTTTCGTTATGCTCCTCGTAATTCGTAATTACAGGGCTCTCAACTAATGGGGCTGTTGAGAAATTGTGGCGAGCGCATTAGCTTGTTTCTACAAGAGGCCGGAATTAATATATAATTCCCCGCATGGTATCGTGGCATCGTTTGTGCCAATACCCACACAGGCAGCCTTGTTATCTGCAACTGATCTATGAACGCAAGCATGCAACGCCCAATTATTTCCCTTGGCGTATGCTCTACGGGTAAAGGGACGTGCATGAGGTTGTGTTGCACAGCGCTATTCATGCAGAACTGTATGAACAGATTTGTGACGCAAGTATTTTGATCACGCGCGCATTAAGACGTAGCGGAGCCTAGTTCTGTTTGGCTTTTCATATATCAAAAAAGGAAGTGAAGGGCTTGTCTTGTCTTTATTTTTATTCGACTACTCAGTCTAGAACCACGCATATTTCGTAACATCGTTTTCATACTGGTCTGCCATTAGGTTTATTATTGTCATCTAAAGACTCAGCTCCACTGAAATGTCACAACCCAAATCGCACGCTTCGGATAATACATCCGTAAGGAATGGCATCAACGGGGGGAAAAGCACTACCACCACAACAAACAACTCTACTGCTATGAGTAGTCATTTGGAAGAACCCAGAGGCCCTGCTGCATCATCGCAGAAGCAAGCATCTACCGTCTGGCACGAGTATGTGACCGTTTCGAAAAAGATGGCAAAGTACTCGCGTGCATACTCCGATATCGAGGGCATCATGGATGAGTACAGTGCCATGAAGCTTGAAACCCGAACAAAAGATATGCGTATCTCCTCCCTGGAGTCGACCCTTGAAGGACAGGTCAATTTGTTTGAAAAGCGCTACTCCAAGTGGAACGAGGAAAGGATCCTCCTTGAACGCCGGGAGGCAACTGTGAAGGATGAGGTGATGGCACAGAACGAAGGCATTTTGAGGAAGCAAAAGGCCGCTCATGCGGAAGTGATAAGGGAGCTGGATGTGGAGAAAAACAAAGTAACCAATCTGACAGGGAAGCTGGAGAAGGCAAATAAGAGGATTGAGAGAGCGGAGACAGACCTTGCTTTCTGCAAAGGGCAATTGAGGGCGTGGGAGAGTCATGTCTCCATACTTACGGATATGGACTTGGAGGCATTGTACGTAAACCTCTATGGCTGCGACTTGCAAACTTATAATATACTAACGCTTTGTCCACAGTGGTGGCAGAATGAAGCTGCTCTTCACGCGTTGCTATGATATAGTCCGCACTCATTTTCTCCCTGACCTCCCAGCAGAGCTTTTTGCGGTACACCCATCCTTTTCTATATTCATTTTAGTTCTGAAAATATGCAAAGATACCAAACTCACTCTTCATAGGATCAAGGTCGATGGGACGCCCTATCTAAGTCCCTTACCGTTCCTCTCAGCTTCCCTCCCACCAATACACCGGCAGCTAAACACGTACGCATGGCCACCGCCCTACATGTTCTTGCCGACCAACTCTACACTAGTTTCTTCAAGCCATGCTACATTCCTGATTCTGCTGTACCCGGTGAAGTGATCGAAGAAATTCTAGCTCAACAATCTAGGACCAATGTGGGGAGGGAGCCTATTATGCGCGCGTTGTTGCTGTCTGCATACATGCCAGAGAAAGTTGATGCAGCAATTGAGCGGGCCGTGCAGACTACGTCCAGAAAAGTTCTCACC
The DNA here is from genome assembly GCA_965277795.1 of Lapillicoccus sp. Taxonomy (GTDB): domain Bacteria; phylum Actinomycetota; class Actinomycetes; order Actinomycetales; family Dermatophilaceae; genus Lapillicoccus. Next base: position 5,665,192 of record OZ255840.1, on the reverse strand, counting down.
CTCCTCAGCCTCTTTCTCAGCAACGGAGCTGAAGCTTTCCACACGGATCTTAAGACGCTGTTGTATGAGGCTGCGGAAGTGTGGAAGGAGGCGCAGCACAGTAAGAAGATGGTGAAAGCAAGCATGAAAGACGAGGAAGAATGGCTATGGGATGATCTAGACGAGTTCAACAGCGTCGCTACGCCGACCGAGGTGCAACCAGACCTGCAGAAGTTCGAAATGCTGAATCTGTTTCCGCGTATTTTTGTCCCTGAGGACGAAACAAAGGTGTACTCTGGTGTCGTCCTATGGTCTGACCAAAACGTCGTTCACGCCGCAGACCAGGAACTTAGGGACTACATCAGGGCGAGAAGAACCTGCGGTGGGCGTGGGCTGAATGGGAGCGTTTCGACGCGGCGAGAGAGGAGACAATCATTGCTTATTGATGGAAGGGATAGGGGCATAGTGTCCGTGCCTATCGGTTCAAGAGTTGGAAACACGGGCTCTTTTTTAGAGAAGCCGCAGCCGCGGTCACAGATACTGGGAAACGAGACCAAAAATGGAAACCGTGGAGAAGGATAGTTTGGTATGTTCAGAATCGACGGCGTAAGGAAAGCCCAGGCATTCTCGCTCGTGCACGTTAAAGGGCTGGTATAATCGTTAAGATAGGCCGTTCATCACAATATGGGGAGGAACAGGCTGAGACTACTGGGGAGAATGAGCTGACACAAAGAGAGCAGAAGTATGATTTGGTAATGCCCGCGCCCTCAAGAGCATAACATCACGGTTGTTTAGTTTTCATTTGTTCGCACATTACCGAAAATGAGGAAGAATGAGTAGAAGGCGAGAACGGTCCATCCTCTCACTTAACAGCAGGAGTAACTAGATTTGTGGAAAGCTCAGCAACAAGCTCCAACTCAGAGGAGATGATAATTGATTCAGGCAATCCATCAACCCCGTTTGTCACGAGATTCTCATACCTAATTTATTAGCAGACTCTGATTCACTCCAGTATGCAATTGCTTACCGCATTCATTTCTTTACCGTTCAGCACATCTCCATCGTCGTCACTTCCCAGTCCCGATTGGCTTGATAATACGCTTGAATCGGGTAGTGAAAATCGCGAAGCCGGCTCTATTCAATTTCAATCCCATGTTCCAAGATGATGGGTTTGGTATTAGCTAAAAGAGATGTACTGGAGGCTTTGCGACTTATATGCAGCCTACATATATTCAATCCTACTTCCAACACCCAGCAACTGCTGATGCAATTGCTCTCAAAGTGACTGGTTTTGGTGCAGTTCAGCCACAATCTTACAAACTCTGTATTCATTTACAGAATGGAGGATGGTGACAGTAGGTCACTGACATCAACAATGAGGCAACATCCAATTGCTTGATTTGCAATATTATCAACTATTAATTCCATTGCAATCTGATCAGCATTAGCATAAGTTACTCCTGATTTAACAAAGGAATAAGAACCTTGTAATAGGTCTTTATACAGTCTAGAATCTCTGAGCAAGTGTATTGATCTATGCTGGCTTCACTACAAGAAGTCAAGGCAGATAGCAGGCTTGTCATTCTAGTGCTTTTCACTCTGACACACCATGTTATTCTTGTGGTCAAGGAATTCTTGTAGTCTATGAGCAATCTCTTCTTTGTGACATTTTTTCTTCACCTTCTGAATAGTCTCTGTGAGGTAATGATTATATGTTATGGAATGTCTTGTCTGGTATGATTTTAATATCTCATCAAGTTTGTGACTCAAGCCCTTGAGTTTCTGATCCATGAGCGGATCAATGATCTGAGTGAGAAGCATATCTGATGCAGGTTCCTGAGTCAAATAAGAAACCATGAGATAGAGGAAGGATCTTGTAGCTTCTCAAACATTCCTCACATGCTGGCGAGCTCATGACTTTGACTGTTCACAAAACATATCACTGACAATGAGAGGGCTAAACATCCCTGGTAACTCCTGACCTCTAGACCTTTTCACCAGATTCTGTATTTCTCTGATGAATCTAAACACCACTTTGAGTTGCTCACTGAACCTGGAGTGCTGACAATATTTCTGTCCATAATGCCGCGATGTTGTCCCCTGAGTCGCATCGTTTCGGCAAATTCAACATTGAAGCCTCAAGCCAGCAAATTCCTGCTGCCACTCCTCACTCCTGCTTGAATAAATTCATTCTTTCTCCAGTCAGGGTTCCCTGTTCTATGCGATTACGATCCAGAACGTCCATAGACGCTGGAGAAGCCTAAACGGAGTCATAATTTTGACAAGATGAATTAGGAGGAACGGGATGAAGCTATAAGCATGACCAGACCAAGCTTTGTTACACAGCAGCAACAGGGTTGAAGGGTGAACGTCATATGTAAGGCCTTCGGTTACCACACGTCGACATGCGACAGTATCTGCTTTGGATTGAAATCTTTCAAGAAAGAGCTCAAGAAGATGGACTGACCAGATAATGAAGAACCTCGGCTTAGACGGCGAGTAGACGATAGTTTCAATCATTAACAAAGGTTCAAGGCAAAACTTAAAACCCGGGGGGGCTTGTGTCATTTGTACATATAAGTCATTCAAGCACTATTCAATTCGGATCCTGCTCAAGCCGTCTGTGAGCTTATCATCCTCGTCGCTACCCTCGATCTTCAAACTAAGTCCAACTGGCGTCCCCTTCATTCTCGCCGGTCGATGACCATCTGATAGCTCCTCTTTAATCTTAGCTTTAACAATGCAAGCATACATCTCCACCCAATCCGCTATGAAGGCTTCTGCCTGCGCCAACGTTCGAAAATGCTTATGACACGCCCCGGAAAAATTTACCACCTCTGGCTCGGCACCACCGCTCCTGCTTTCCATGAGTTAGGAGGGCTACCTGTGAACGGACTCTGGGACTTACTAGTAGTATTCCTGGATCCCCGGTTTACGACCATTCGCTACTGCGTAATACTCCGTTTGCCCTTTTTCTGGTGTTGTTTTCCCAGCCCCGTCTTTGATTTCGCAATTGTAGCCCTCCACTCCATTGTCTTTCATGTAACTACGCTTTAGCCTCCGCTAAAGTCACAAACCCCTGAAATAATGGCTTCGTAAAACCAGTCACCAAAGGGTGCGCATCTCCCCTGAAGCAGTGGCCTTCGATCAGTGACCCTAAGACGGGACAGTCCCATTGCCTGTGGAATGCTTACCAGGACGAGAAAATCGTTGGAACAGATGACCGCGTAGTATTCGTTGTTCTTCTTCGAAGGTTTCCGCATACTCACTGCTCACTTGGTAGGACTTGAAATCGTATGTTGAGGCTTGAGCTCCCTTAATCGTCAGATGAATTTGTGGACGCTCGTGATTATCGGTGAAGGATTGCGTCTGTTCTTCTGTTGGTGTGAGATAAATGCGGGGAATCTGTACATCTGGGTGAAATGGCCGCCGAATTGTGCATAGTTTGCCGCCGCTTTCTGCACCCTTCACACCCACGCTAGACAGGGGTCTAATTCAGAATCCCTGCCCTCTTGAGGCGCCAAATTTAGGCCGACTTTGGAACTTTATATGTGCCCGTTTTGGATTCTCCTGCCCTCCCTCCCCTATGTCCAGGAACGACCTCATGGAACCAGAAGTATATAGAGCCGCAACCCTCTCCGGGACGAAATGGCCTCTTCCTCATTGCCTTCCTCGGTTTCTACCAGAGGACCATTTGACCCAATCTCGAACGCCCAGCCATGGCAATCCTGCGCTCCAGTCACAAGGTGGGCAACACTAAACCACAAGCCAGACTCTTCGGTGCGCTGCTCAGCCAAATCGGTCAACGCTCTGAGCTGGCGGCGCCTAAGTATGAAGACAGTACCAAGCTTGGGATCGCACAAGTCTGGGGCCGTTGGACCGTGTACATCTACCCTTATCCTCGTCGCCCTCATCTTTCTTCATGGGCTGAGGCTAACAAGACTCTGCCAGGTTCTGTCAGAAAGTCTACGACGAGTCCGACTATATCAGCAGTCCTAATCCCGTCGAAGTCAATTTACACTACGAAGTCGTGAGGTCATTTTTAGAATGGAGCTGTCAGAAGTCAAGGTTTATGAAGGCGTCATCCCTCTTCACCTACGCGAAAGCGTGGAGGATGGGTGTCATCCAACACGCACGGCATCCAGTTGATCCGGCAATCAAGATGGACATGAAAAATGTACGCGAGCACGCTCTTTTTTTTCCCATGTCTGCCTTCCATTCTCTGCTCACTGGACATTTTCTTCCTAGTTTATCATGGACACTCTGATCGACCAATTTGGACTTGAGCAAACCGGCCGATTCAGAGGCGTCGTGAATTCGGACGAAGTTCTTGCCATCCTTCACCATCATTGGGTCCTCTGTAACGATTACTATCTAGAAGAGCGGTAGTGACTCTAGCACGCCATTATGGACATCTTCTGTTCATCCACCACAGCGCGGGCCGGAACTGTCGTCGAGTCGAGCTGCTACTTCGGGCGGAATGAGGCTGTTGAGTACCGCGACATTCAACTATATGCTCTGCGGGACAACGACTACCCGGGCGGTGTCAAGCTAGGCATGCTTCTCCAGCTGCGACTGTTGAAGGGTAGGCGGAACCGTGGCAACTCGTCAGTTTCCCCAACCCAAAATGGATTGATGTTGCGACTAACTAGTCAACAACAGACCCAAAATCAAAATAACGGAGCGCCGTGATACCCCAAGCTTCTGCCTGATTAAAGCTATCTTGGGATTCGCGTTCAAAGATAACGCCTTTGCCAGCAAGTGGATCCGCGATCCCTGGGACCTCTGGGGAGTCGCTATCCCTGATCGTCTTCATTCCGTGCCGATTGAGTGGGCTGAGGAGTGGATGAATGTCCCGCTGCTCCGTCGTTCTGTCCGTGATACGACAGGGAAGGTCTACACTTCACTGACCATGGCCTCACAGTTCAACCAGATGTCCACTTGGAATCGCCGCCTGGGAAGATCATTTGGCAGGAAGAAAACTTTTGAATTTAAAATGCTTCGTCGCGCTGCGGCGGCCGTACTCCCTGGTAAGTCTCTGCTTCAGCCTCGTCAGGAAGCCCGCGGCCTTACTAACCAGGCGGCAGAGGAGGTACGCAGTCAGGCGATGGGCCATGTAAATGGCTCGATCTACGAAAAGAGCTACCGCAACCAAATTGTCGACACTGATATTGTATCTGCCTTCTTGGAGACACCTTCAGACGAAGCGATCATGAAGTTGATGGGCCACATGTCACTTACGCGAGATCCGAATGCACCTGCCGAACCTACATCTGCATAGCGCCGCCAGATACGAGGTGACCCGGACGTTGTTGCGGCGAAAAGGCTCCTTGACGTCAGCACGGAGGCCCTCCGCGATCGCCATGGCTCAGTTGCGGCCGCAAAGAGAAAGGCTCAGGATGATCCGACCGTGCAGATTGAGCTTGACGAGAACACGAGGCTTAGAAAGGACCATGACAGTCTCTCCAAGAGGAAGCTGACGGCGCTGTTTAAAGCCTCCCGCGAGAAATACTTTTCAACCCTTGGGGCAGCCTGTCTTGACAATCAGCACACTGGTCAAGATGAGCCTGCCGGTCCCTCAATGCCGGTGTTCCTGTTCAGTGAACGTGAAGCCCTTGCGAGGTTGCTGTTTCCGTCTCCCACCCCAAAGCCTCTTTCTTATCGACAGCAGATTGAAGACAGCTGTCAGATTGTCAGACTCTACGCCTCGCTTTGTGGCCGCCATGAGTATCCACGGACGCGGCACCAAGCACAACAGGACGGCCAAGACCAGTCCGACACCGTCGATTCAAAAGAGGAGACTGAAATCAAGCCTTGCTTTCTTGATACCGAACCGATACCTACCCGATGCGTTGTCCTGGGACCCAATGTCTGTTCTGCCTAGGCGATGTTAGTCTGGCAGCGAGTATCAGGACCCGGTGTTTCGCGAACCCTTTCACTCACCCGACACGTGCACAAGCAACACCTTAAATACCCTCCTGCCAGGCGGCCATTCAAATGTCCTCACCCGTCGTGCTCCTTAGACGGGTGTCTTCTACAAGATGCGAACCACTACAAGAATCATGCTCTGTTAGGACACGGTATCGCACACTCTGCGTAACACATTCAACTGAAACAAAGTGAAAGAGACCACCAACGACACCATCCTTCCCCCAACACAGTGAAGACACCAAGGCCGTAAAGCCGTCACCGCCTTCGACACCCGCGTCCCCCCGGCCGTCCTTGGACCAGTGTCCCTTCTGTTTCTTTGACGATAGCCTTCCCATGGTGGACCGCGCGCCCGTATTCGCGAATCGACTCGCTCCGCCGCCATGTGCTCCGAATCCATCTAAATCAAGCGTCACGCCACGACTACGGCCTTCGAGGTCTGCCACAGCCTCACTCCGAAACACCCACCGAGGACGGACCGATCATCTGTCTAGTGCCTGCTTGTTGAGTCACTCGGCCAAGGTACACAAGGGGCCTTTCTAAGGTCATTGATCGTTCCACCTGTCATGAGACTTTGAGATGTATGAACAATACGTGTCAACTCGTAGAGCTTTGTAATATATGGAACTGCAACCTTGAGCAGACAAGGGCTTTGAAAGATTAACATTTAAGCTCTGCTCACATCTTCTGTGCCTTGATTGGAAATCTCTTCAGTTTGTAAACGGTGGCTCCCCAATATCTTGATCTTAGGGACCCATGGAAGCACACCGCTTTTCCCAGGAGCCAGACCGTCCTAGGAGACTTGTCAAGAGTCTCCAGACTTTTCTTAGGCGAGCGATTCCAAAATTTGCTAAGTTTTGTTGCCCGTCCCCAGAGAAAGGCAAATCACGTGACTTTCGCCCAAAGCCTGTCAAATACCGTACCACTGCACCGCGTGCAACCATAATACATCCTCATAGGACTTCTCATTGCCTTGGCAGAGCGTTTTTGACCTCTCGCACCCCTCCACAATTCTATCAATCGAGCGGCTTGCAAGAAGACATCGCGGTGGATCGAATTTTTTGACCTAATCTCTGGCACATGTGATGCTACGGATTCGAAATTACACTTTTCCACAGGATTCCCACTTGCGTAAGTGTTAAGACAATTGATGCTACTGGTACTGATCAAGCCACAACCAGCCGGGATCCCTGCCTGCGTAACGTAAGCTTTTCCTAAGCCAATAGCTGCTTCAATCCGAGTCCTTTTCCGCATGGTCCTCTAGGTGGCTTCAATAGTAGGCTGATGCTCACTTTCTGCGCGGGGTTGCTTAAAAAGTGCTAAGTGGGATGCGCTGAATATTCACTGCAAGCTTTACTTATAGTTTCCGTGCATACCCAACTAACCTAACAGGAAAATCGGACATCGGGCTATGTGAGGAGTCTGATTAGCACTGAACGAATATTACTTCCCTCACTTAGCGATGAGCAATACCAAACGTGGGGGCATCTGTTTCCAGTATATCAAGTCTGGTAGTTGCCGGTTTGGATCGAGATGCAAGTACACCCATGACGAGTCCAAGAAAGATGGTTGCTCTAAGGCACGTTACTAACCCTATTTCCGCTCTTCTGAATTCTTCATTATCTCCTCCATAGCCGTCTGGGCGTCCCTTCTAAGCCCATGGCGTAATAGTCTTTCATTCAAAGCTCGAAATTGCCTCGGAAGCGATCGAAAGCAAAACGTCGAGGAGGACCACTGCCTGCGGGCCATATCGATGACTTCTTCGCTGAGCATCCCGACTTTGACTATGATTCATCAGCACCAATATGGACGGAATTCAATCGCATGTGCGATGACTTTGAATGGGATAGTGATGATTACGAGATGCGGGAGGCGAGGCGGAAGTTCAAGTCGGCAATGGTTCAGCAGTTCAACGATCTCTATGGTGTTGGAATTCGCCCTTGGACCTATTAGGACTAGCGTCAGTGTTATAAGTAGCGAGCTGCCCACATAGAAAATCCACAGCCGTTTCACATCACAACAGGTTATGAGCCCGGTATGCGTTGGTAGTTCTATTACTACACGCTGTCTACACCTGGAGGCGGCTCCCTCACAGCACTGAACGCAGGCTGTGTTGTATATCACAGAAGCTCAGAGACGATCTGACCACCTCCTATAGCGATGCAAGTCACAGTCGGAAGCACACCAACGAGCCAAACGAGTCAACGAGCCAGTGAGCCGATGAGTGAACGAGGCCGGAACCCAGAGACGATGATCCAGAGGTTAGGTGGAGTAACGATGTGACAGAGCTGGAAGGAAGAGAACAGTCATGAATCAGAGGGCTGGACACAGTACTCTTTCCACCATTTCCACCTACGGTATGAGAGGTTTTGGGTGGTTTTGAAGAGGCTGGGTAGGCTGGAATTCAGATTGGGTGGTTAAGAAGAGGCTGAGTAGGCTGCAATTCAGAGGGAGATACTTCAGAGGGAGCTACGTGTACAGAAGACACACGTGTCTAATAGGATCTTTCGTTCGAGAGGGAGTGTTGGAATTCGCCCTTGGACCTATTAGGACTAGCGTCAGTGTTATAAGTAGCGAGCTGCCCACATAGAAAATCCACAGCCGTTTCACATCACAACATATGGTACAGATGAGGAGGATCTGAATTCGTGGCAGAATCTGTGCCGTATCTTGAATATTGAACCTGTGCCCGAGGGTTTAAAGGAGTGTCGCGAGGTGAGTATTTGCCCCTTTGGGATAGCTGAGACTGACGATGATCAGCGAGTTCGTCAGACACACGTGAATCTTGTGGACCTCGTGGACACTCCGCGTACGGGAGCATCGGTGAAGGTTTTCCCAAATCTTAAGAAGTTGCAGGACTATACAATCAAGAATGAGAAGTACTTCCCTAAGGAGGATGCATATGCTGGCGGCTTGCTTCGATTCTTGCTTCGAGAAATCCTTCATTCATACGCGGGGTGAAAGTGGCCATGCGCCATCTCCCTAGTGCCTACTCTAATGGAATGGACACGAATAGGATCGACGGGGTTCTCCCAGCAAAATTCTCAACCGACTTCACGGAAAGGCAGTACGCAGGTGTTAGAGCCAACCCTCGTTCAGAAACTCGCCATTGCAGCACAAAGTTTTTGGTTATAGAGCTCAGTTTTTTCAGTCACAAGCTCATGGTTTTGCTTCCGGAGAAGTTCTCGAGTCACTAGCTTATTTTGGAGCTCTTGTTGACCTTTCTCTTTCACAGCACATCTTCACAGCAACTTCCCAAACAATTCAGGCAACCTCATTAGAAGCAGATCTGTGCCTCAATAACTACATCAACTGTTTATCTAGCGCATATATTAAAGATAATATGTAGTGGAGTGCTGCCGCTCTTTGCCTCGGGCCCTTTACATCAGATCCTGCCTGCTGTAACTCTTTAGCGATTTGAATCGTCGTCGCGATGATCTTGGGTGGAGCTAAACACATCCAAGAAAACGCGCTGGTCTCCGCCCTTTGGGCTAGGGCTCGGTCCGGCCTGATTGGTCAGAATCCTATTCCCAGCAGGCTAACGAGTTGGGCAAGGCTGAAACTGTCCTGCCACAGGTTGGGCGGCTTGATGGCGGCTAGATGGCGGCTATGGGCGTCATTCCCCGTTTCCACCCTCAAAAAGTGTGTTAAAGACTCCGACCATGAATGTGACGAAGGCAGTGCAGTGCGGCAATGCTGCTCATAGCAGATGCTTCCTAGGTGAGGTTTTGCAGCTTGAACCGGTATCTCGTGAGGCGCTGATCAGGCAAAAGTCAGGACGAGAACGGCTTATCACTGACGTCCCTGCGGCCCTCCTCATCATTCCTGACTTCCTCCCCCACAATCTCTGTACGAGAATGGACTATCGGGGTCGTCACCTCTCCCACAATGACTACACGGTGGCCTGCATCTGCCCGATGGGGTCGAACTGGCAGCGGTAGAAGGGATGCTGGATGAGATCCACGAGAGCCTTCCGTCCAGTCGCGACCAGAATGGATATACACTGGGCCGGATTGGGACGCACAACATCGTCGTGGCGGTCATGCCGGTGATCGGGAACTATCGAGCAGCGTCGGTGGCGATGCAGCTACTCAACGACTTCCGATCGATAAGGCGAAGGGAGTCATTAGAATTGATTCTGCGTAAGGCGTTTCTTTGAAGTGACTCTGGAAGTCGTTGTGATGACTTGTTCCTTTTTGGGCTCCCTAATCGATGTCCTCATTCCGGCTCGTTGGCCTCTTCCTTGTTGAAGATGCGGTCTGATTCTGGCTCCCCTCGTTGTCCGTCTGGCTCCCCTTCTGGCTCCTTCTGATTCCCTTTCTAACTCCCTTACTGCGCCTGTTACTACAGTCGCTTGCAAAACCGGCTTCCCCTTTCAGCGTTGCTCAAGATTCTTCTACCCCCAGTCGAGCAAGCGGACCCTAGCAACTGACTAACCAACAATAGTCAGTGTAGCACAGGGCTTCTTGATAACTCGACAAAGTGATTAGCGATGGAGCGGAGAAGCCGGTTTTGTAACGAACTTCGTCACTCATATCTACTAAGATGCTGCTTCAAGAGGCTGTTACTGCTAGAGGCTGCTGGACATGAAATAGCAGGAGTTCTAGCGAAGTTTAGGAGAGAAGAGTGGTATTTACTTCCAGCTCCACCAGCAAACAGTTTAAGAGAGTGGCGCAGAAGCCGTCAAGGCTTACCGGAAATGAAGGAAGAAATTGGAACACGCACTCGTACTGAGGATGCAATTACTTACTCAGCACTCAAATATCAACAGAATTATTGTAATGAAACAGTTATGTGATTATTTTTATACCATGATCATGTTGCTTCTCAAGTTCTTTATATCTTATTGTCACGATATAGTAATGTATAGGCTTAACATAACCCACGGGGCAGCGCCACACTATAGGCAACGCCGCAAACCCCCCCACCCCCCCCCCCCTTCTTAAAAAATCAGAATTCCACCAACTGAGCTGTAAATTTCGATCCAAATAAGGAACTTTGAAGCTCTGCATTGTAGTCTATAATAGAGCTGTAGGATCTATGCATTTCAGTACCTCCGAGGCTGCTTTTGCTGTAACAACTGCAGTCTTGGCAGTCTGCTTCTCCTCTTTATCCTACAGCCGTTTTGACTTTCTAGCCTGTGTCTCCAGCTGCTTTCTGGATCTTTAAGGGCGTCATTATAGGCCTCAATGGCCTTTAGAATACGCTCTTCTTTCTTTATTGAATGCATGCAATTATGGTGGAGAAATGGGTAATTTTATTTTGGGGGGGTGCAGCGTTGCCTATAGTGCGGCGTTGCCCCGTGGGTTACGTTAGCGAGTTCTAAGCGACTTAGCGGCACAAAGTAAAACTCTATACCGCTCCTATCTTCCCTCCTTAGTTATTAGTTCTACTACATATAGACTATATACTATACACCTGCCTTCACACTGCTGTAGACCTCTAGCTGAACGCCTCCTTATGGTAGGAGGTGCTATAGCCTAATAGTTACTGTTAAGTGATAGCGTTATTGGGCTGCTCGCGAAAACTTGAGCCACAAAAGACTACTATGACAGGCCTCTCGGCTGTCGTTCCCAATAATGCCTCTATATCCCTTCATCTAGCACTCCAGCAGCCATGGCCCGGGCGACGATGAGCTTCCACCTCTACGTGGTGTCGCCTATGAGTACTCAGGACCTTGTCCACCCTGAGGAAACTAAGAGAAGCTCCACTTTACCTTCTGGGTCTCCATATATCGAATCACACACAGTACCACCTACCTCGACGACGCGTCAAAATGGCATGTCAAAGCCTCGTGACATATCAATTGCCCCTGATATGACGGAGCCTTGACATGATGCAGATCAGAGTCACTACTGAGTTGGCTACTCAGCAAACCAGAGATCTCCTGACATGTTGAGCCCATGTCAAGCCTGTTCAACGCGTCAAGAGTCACCCACATACAGCAGTCATACATCTATTCCATTCGAAAGCACATCTTTTCCACGTCACAAAAAGCAGTCACATAACGCCTTCTTAACACCCTCATCAAACCTCTTACGGCTTTCCTTTACGCACAATCATTGAGCGACAGACACTTGAAGGATAGCATGGGTGCGCCTTCACCAGTCAGGCCTATACGGAGACAGAGAGAAGGGGTGACTAAGGTATTAGTTGTTTACAGCAACGTTCATCCCTGCGGGTGACGACCCAAAGGAGGCATTAAGAAGCAGTCACAAGAAGAGGAGGACTAGCAAGGCATTGGGATGGGTGTTTCTACTCTATGCACATGATGCTGGAATAGAAGTGCCCCTGGGTTTCCTTTGTAACCACACTCGTTTGTTTTTGTGCAGAATGCGCTAGTCCACTTCAGGACGCGGTGTATGGCAGCGTTAGGCAGCCTCGGTCACCTATGAATAAATCAATCAATCAATCAATCATTAGCAGCCATGGCCCGTGCATGGTGACTGTACGTGAATAGGTCTAGCTTCCGTACAGTTGCTTAGTCAAGCCCCCAAATGTTGTCTGGGAGTTGTTGAGTCGTTATCTGTTGCACTGAGAGCTGTTCCCGCACTGGCCGCGATTGCCTTTTGCCTGTTTAGCTCAGTTGTGCAGGTGACGTTTATCATTTTCTCCAAAGTGTTGAACGGTCTTTTCACCTGCCTAATCTGTACTAGCGTTGTTTAGGTCATGCCTGCGCTCTTCTAGCGTACGCGTGATATGGCTACTAGCGTGTTTTCTCTTCTTCTCTATATAGCTAAGGTGTCCGGACAACAGGGATTCTTGATGCTTGATTTTTATATGATGGCGCTTCTTTCAACGAGGGGATAGGATCTTCCCAGGATGTATCAACCTTGAGCGCCCTAACCTTTCCTATTTTCATGTCAGAAACATGTAGAGGCTCAGCATTAGAACAGGGTGGGCCTTGTCAGCATTCTCTGTATAATGGATGCACAATCCATTTTGGGTCAGTGTAGTTGATTGCTTCTGCTATGTTGACCCCCAGATTCACCCCATAATGGTAGGTATGAGGCTACACCAGTACCAGACACCCTGGTGTCTGAAGGACAAGTTTGAATCTGATCTCCCATTTGCGCAGCAATGAGGGCTGAGGAAGTAGATTTTGATGCCGGAGGAATTGGTTGCAATCTGGTTTTATCCTAAGCTCCTTCACCAAAAGAACTTTCATTTGATTTGTTGAGCTTGGATTAACTACTACCTACAGCTTTGGGTCTCCATCGTATAATACATTGGCTGATGGTAGGCCAAAATCTTCACAGTGAAGCCAAAATACTGAGCCGGAGGGAGAAGATATATATACATAACTCAAATGAATGCCAGCAAAATGCTTAGCAGTGCTCAGTAGTCAACTACCTGGCTGAAGGCCCATCTTCAGGAGTCCCAAGTTCTTGCGAAGGTCAGGGGAGTGCGACATGGCATTCAAGTAATTGTGCATAGTCTTACTATGTTCTAGTCGCTCCAGATGTGACTCAAATAGCTCCTCCAGATCACTTGGCAGATGGTCAACATCCTGAGCTGAGAAGCGTGGCATGGCAAATGTTTCCGCTGAGCCTAGTTTTTGTGGTTCGTCCGAATCCTCGTTCACGACCAAGATACCATATCTATTCCTCAAAAAGACTTGCCGCTGCACAATTCCTCAGCGCAAAGGAAGCCTTGGTGCCACTTCTAACGTGACGCCAACGTCAATCAGACGAAATCCAGAAGATGTTGGAGGCAATTGGCTTTCAAGTTTGTACAGGTCGTTTAAGCTGGCTCCCTTCCATGGATAAGACCGACTGTATATCCAATCCGTGGAGGGTCTCAATGCTCCAGTCGGCCGAGGTAGTGTATCTGATACAGATATAGGCGAATTTGCTATAGAAAGAAGCTCCTCGCTAATGTCACCAGATGATTCCTGCAAAGGTGTATTAACCAAAAGCTTCGGAGTGCCAACAGTGGTGAGTGATACGACTAAACACTTTTGTGCAGTAGATGGCTCGCAGGTAAGATTCATGATCCATTCTCGCAAAAGTGCCCTTGTTTCTTCAACAGAGTGACCTTCAAGGAATCTCTCATAGGCGGCCTTGAACTGTTAACATGGTTAGCATGATCAACTCACAAGACAGTGAACTTACTCCATCACGGTCGATCATTTTCAGCGCCTTGCCCATTCTGGGATAACGATCTTGATACCTAGTGATGCTGATCTGGTAATTGTAGTACATGAGCAGAAGATCTGATTCACCAAGAGGCCGACGTTCAAGGAAGGGATTGACAAATCTTAACCAGAACAGGCTTAGTGGTGTACAGTAGAAGTTAACCTACGCTTTTACTGTACAGCGCTAAGCCTCTCTAGTCACGGTACTCTCAGGCGCTTGACTCAGCGCCGTTATCAGTGAAAAGATGGCGAAGAGGTTGAAGCTTAAGGGCTAGTACTGAGGCTACGATGTTAAGGTCAAAGGTTGATAATTACATATATGCTGGTGATCATCCAGTTGAATCTTCAGCTACGCAATTCTATACTTGCTGGTATGAGCCTCTCCGAATATGTAACCTTGCGACGCGAATTTAGCACCTGTAAGCATTGTCACAGTAAGCATCAGGATCGATTGACGTTGAGCCGACATGACCACCGAAGACGTCACTTATCGCATTCGCGTGAGAATTGCTCACAGCGATGATGAGGATCACTTTGTTAACATGAATGAGTTCTTTGATGGCTTTGAGGAAGTACAGAAAGAATGGGTTGAAAGAATTACTGACTACATCTGGGGCTCTCAGAGCAACAGCTCCTTGGGGGTCATCAGGCCATGGGACTTTATCCTTACCCCCGATGGCTCCGTTAAATCTCTTCCTGTTTCACCGATTGAAGGAGAGAGTAGCGGGATGTATCCAGCTCATTATCGCACCCCGCCAACCAGTATTGACTCCCTGGAGCGACCTGAACAGGGAATGTCTATTCCCCAAACACCCTAAATAAATAACATACATATTAATAATCGATGGTTAAGCATTCTACGCGTAGGTAGTAAACAAGAAAAGCAGTCCTGCTAACGCGTAGCAGGCTTCATACACCCCGTCGCCGCTGCCGCCGTCGCCGTCGCCGTCACCGCCCAATTGACGATGTCTGCCCTCCACCACTACCCCCCTAATATGGGGGAGGTTCGTCGACGCCTGTTCTGCCTCAATGAGACTGTCGCCCTCTCCGCGGCCGAGTTTGAGGCCTATTGGCCCCATGTCGACAACATCTGGAGCTCGAGCGGGACCATGAGGATTGAGGAGGGGCGAAGAACGGAGTACTTCAGCTGCCGCCTGCATCCGAAGGGGGATTGGATACCTGAGGGGGGAGGGAAGAGGATTCGGGAGAGGCATAAACCCTCCCGAACTGCCATTGCCTGCCCGCAGACCATGCGGGTGATTCGCCACGCGGGTGTTGTGACTGCGGAGCCCCTGGCAGGCTCCGAGCACACCCATTCCTTGAATGACTCGGACCGCTTCAAGCGACCCTCAGTCTTTCGAGACCTCGCTGGCCGGGAGTTGGCCAATGGCTACTCCGTGGCGGAGGTGTCCTGAAATCTCCGCGCGGTGAACTGTCCTGAGGATCGGAAGGCTCTCTTTGCTGCTAGGGGGCGTTGGCTGATATCAAAGAATGTAACCAATGCATGTGCTGCTTCGAAGAAGCAGCACCCCTCCTCCCAGGAGTGGGGGAGCTTGGAGAACTGGCAGGAGCAGGTGTTGGCAGTCCAGGGGAGCTTGGAGAAGGAGGGCTGGCATGTGGAGCCCATACAGGTAGGATTCTACCCCCTATTCTACATCTACTAACACATCTATAGGCAGTACGGCAAAGCGATCGTGAGCTCTCAGACGGCCTGGTCTTTGCTAAGCCCCAGCGGCTCAAAACTCTCTGCCGCCGCGGCCAGTTCGTGGTTATGGATTCCACCCATAACACGAATAGGCTGCGGTGGTATCTATACACCGTTACGGTGCGAGACGAGCAGGGAGCTGGGTCCCAGGGGCCCATATGCTTACAGCCAGAGAAGACAGCGACATTTGCGCTACTGGCCTACGAACAGTAAATCTCTTACCCTGCACTGTGACTATACTAACAGTTCTACAGATAAAGCGGTGGTGCCACAATCAGTGGCATCTCCGCTACATGCTTACAGATGACTCCGCCGGGGAGCAGTCTGCAGTTCAGAAGGCCTTCCCCGGTCTCTCTGCAGGAGAGACTGAAGTCTCACACCTTCTCTGCAAGGTGCACTCCCTCCGGACGCTCCGGAAAGCCCTCCCCGGTGAGGCCAATCAGCGGTGTAGAGAGCACCTGATGGCTGCTCTCTACAATCGAAAAACGAAGCCTGGATGCGAGGAAAGCATTCAGGCTGCCATAAACGCAGCTCCTGAGCACCGGCGGAGCTACGTTGAGAAAGAGTGGTGGAGCACCAGGGCGGAGTGGGCCAACTACGCCCGTTGTCACTCCCCCCTGCTGCTCCAGGTGCCCTCAACCAATGTGGTTGAGTCCTAGTACGCGTCCCTCAAGCACGGGGTCAAGAAGCAAATGACCAAATGGTCTCTGCTTGGCCTCATTGAGCAGCTGTCAAATACAGCTGCTCAACGGGACCGGAGAGCAGCGAAGGTGGAGGTGGATTTCCGCTCCCTCCACCTCTCTGACACTGCTTTCTTTCCGGGGATGCGGAAGCTCCTACACCCCGTGCAGCAGCGTGTTCTGGCCCAGCTGGAGCGGGGGAATGAGCTTCTCGCTGAGGGGGTGGACCCTAAACCCCTCAGTGACAAGCTGGAATGTGACTGCCTGTACTTCCGGCAGTACCAGCTCCCTTGCGCTCATATGTGGCAGCAGGAGCACATCTTTGGGGGGGTGCTGGAGGATGAGGCAGTCTGGGAAGATTTTGTCTCTATGTTTGAAGACGGAGGCTTCGAGGTCTACGAGAGCAGGGAGGTCATGTACTCCTAGAAGGAGCTTGCGGAGGAGATTGGGGCTCCGGCAAAGCGGAGGCTTGAGGTAAGCCCGCTCCACTCCGCCCTTTACAAATGACTACTAACATTTTATTTAGGTGAGGGATATGACTGGCATGTAAGGATGAGAGGACGAGCTTTCTATGGATGCAGGTTACCTGGTTTGTCTGGAGTTGGGTTCCTGTAATTTAAAAATATGTCACACTAAACTATTACCATTCAATCTGCCCAGCCTCAGAAATATCGTTGGCAAGGCTTCTATGCCAGAGATCATCAAACTAGCCATCAGAAAAAGGTTGGTCCGATTCAAGTGGCTTACGTAGGGGAGCACCGCCGTTGCACGCTGGTGTATTTAAGGGCTATTCTCACCGTATCAACCGACAACAGATCCATTCAGCATTTGGATAGGCACAATAGAGAGCCAAATGAACTCATCTCAGTATTCTCAGATCATGGTTAGTTGTATGTACCGTCTCATTCCCAGCTCGGCGGCAACATAAGAGGCAGGCATCTCCAGTCTCTCTCCTTCCAATCAACATAACCTTACGTTTAGCAAATTCATAGATTCCATTTCCTACTCCTTCAGATCCATTTCTTGCCCCTCCAGCTCCAGTTCTTGCTCCGCCGCATTCATATCATTTCAGGCGTATTGTAAAGGCAAACTCCCACAGGCCTATCAATACCACCATCTCAGTTTAGGATCGTCCTTCGTCCCAAATACAGTGCCAGCCTGACCGTTACTCCAGTCGTATAGCCCTCCTCTTTCAAAGAAGCTGTCTTGGTCCCAGTAGACTTGTCCCAGCGCCGTGGACACACTAACATCCAGTATGGATGATGAAGGCTTCCGCCCCTCCCTATCCAAGAACCGCATATACTCGTCGAGGATCAGGTATGATTTCGCCATGAGATTGTTCGGTTCCGCGACAAACGACTTCTGATGCCGATGTCGGCAACAGAATGATCGGTATTCACCATCTGTAATCTGGAATTTGCGGACGTCTCGAAGTGTCTGGTTACTATCGTTCTCTCCAGCAACAAGCAGAACCTGAAAGCATTTCCACCTAAACGGCTGAAGCTGTGTTACAATCTCGTTCATATCCTCCTGATAATTGAGCCGGCAAACTACGGTGTTTAGTTTGAACTTGATATCGTACTTCTTGCACCACCCCGCTATCTCGAATAGTTTCTTGACCTGACTCCCGCTGCCTCTTCCAATATTGATGTTGGTTTGCTCATCGAAAGAGTCACAAGATACAGCAAGGATGTTGATATGTCGACCGTATCTTTGCAGAAAGCTTTCGTCTATGAGGCTCCCGTTTGAGACTATGGACACTGATTCCATTCTGAGGTTGTCTTTGCAAAAGGTGACCATATGTCCCAGGAACGTTTTGTATAGGAAAGGTTCACCGCCAGCGAAATTGATCTTCCGCATTCCAGCCGCCTTCAGCAACGCCAGGCCACGTCTTGCTTCATCCTCTGGCTGCTTGAAGGACGTTGTGGCAGTGTGGAAACAGAACCCACAGCTTTTGTTGCACTGACGCGTGAAATGGTAGTTGACTGAGATAGGAATATTGGCTTTGGGACAAGGATAGATCCAGCGCAAGACACTTAGAGCGATCATTGTGATGCATACTGCGGCTAGAAGACACCATAGATTACTTGATAAGAACTTTCCGAACATCATCTTGGCGTTGAGGAAGATGTCGAGTGGCGGTGATAACATGCGTGGGAAGGCTAAGGGATATGAATGTAGACGGCGAACTAGACTTCGATGAGGACCTTTTATGCAACTTGAACCCCGCTTCATGGCAGGTGAACACATGTTGTACATGCATGAGAAGAGGGGTAATTTGTGTGACCCTGACCTGTGTGTGCATAGAAACAATGATTATCAATGTGTCTCTTTCCATCTTCGAAAGTGCTGACACAGACGGTAGGTCACAGAGTTATCGCACGCATCAATCAAGATGGTCGCCCCGCAAATTATTTGCATTTTGGGTGAGCAGATATCTTCCTAGTATGGGTTCAAATTGATCAAAGGAATAGGAGCACCTGGATCAGGGAAAGGAACCATTTGTCGAAAACTTGCCGAAGACTATGATCTCTATCATCTTTCAGTTGGAGATCTTATACGAGCGGGACGCAAGGATGGAATATTTGATAACAACAAGGCAGCACGCCAATGCGTAGAGCAAGGCACATTATTACCTATTGAGGTCATGCTGCCAATTCTGAAAAGGAAACTCGATGACGAAGAGAAACGAGGGCAGCACGGTATCCTTCTGGATGGATTCCCACGACAATTAGACCAAGGGCTTGAATTCGAGAAGAAGGTATGTATGGACGATGGGAGAGTTGATCAAGCTTATAGCTGACGAGTACACAGAATCAAGGTCCTACCCTTGTCATCTATCTTCAATGTCCGGAGAGGATAGCGGAAACGCGCTTTCTGAGTCGTAAATTACCAGGAAGGCTTGAAGACGACGGAAAATTGTTTCAGAAGCAGTTCACGGAGTTTGAGCAGGAGAACCTGAGTATTGTAGATCACTACCAATCCGTAGGAATCTTAGAAGAGGTAAGAAGCATAAGCTTATCGCAGTCTACTTAGCTAACGGGCTTAGATTGACTCAAGTGGTGAAACAGAGTTGACGTACAAGCGATTACTTGAGCGCTTACGAAGAAATCGAAAATGGATGGAAATGACTGGCAACAAGGGTCTTGATATTGATCTAACGCAAAATGACTTAGAGTAAATCATCCTGGAGTAGGCTTTGAATCGTTCTGGAACTTCAGTCTTTAGACCCCTTCATTGTGACAGTATGAATACTTGGGTGGGCCGTCGTCGATCTTGATTCAAACACGCTTTGGGCCCAATCCCTGATCACACTCAAGCCCTTGAACGCGATCTCCTACATCCTGACCTACAGTTTCCAGCTTTTTGAACACTTGCTCTCAACTATTGGTAGATTGGTTGACCTTTTCCTTCGCGACAATATCTTGATACCGCATACTAACATGAGCATTTAGGGAGAGCGCCCAGCCTATCCAATGAGACCCACTGCTGCCTGCCTCTCTCGTCAATCTGTTCTCGAGGTTGAACGGAAGTTTCGATGCGTGCCAGGGACAATCCATCTCCTGCGTGCAAACAAGAGCACGCCTGCTTTCCATAGCCTCGTATACTGTGGGCAAAGGAGCTTTGAGGACACCTACTACGATAACAACGCGATTCTCTCCTCGAACGGGATCTGGGTACGGAAGCGCAATGAACGCTGGCAAGCAAAAATCCGTCAAGGAGGAGACTACATGAATTCACAGTTCCAGGAGTTTTCGGGAGCGGACCAGATATCGTACATAGTTAGGAAATATTGTGCCCCAGCCGCTATGGGGTCGATGAACTTTGGATTACTGGAGACCGCACGTTACGTGACATTGAGACATGAGTTGAAAGCGGATGATACTTTTCGAATCGTGCTTGACACCACTAACTTTGGTCATTCAGTCGGCGAAGTTGAATTGCAGCACCTTACAGGGGCACAAAGTGGTGAGAGCCAGAATGTGGCAACTATGATGGACGCTCAGATTGTGACTTTCATGCAGCATTATGCTTGGGCTTTCCCTAAGGGCAATGCTGTAGGAAAGCTATCCGCATACTTTGCATGGAGATCTAGGGAAGAAAGCTAGACGAACGCGGAGGAATTGGTTATGAAATGCATAAACATTGAGGAAGAAACCCTGAGGCAGCGGAAGGGAGGATGGCAGGTTGGTGACCGGCGTTGGATTTCTCTCTTCTCATTAAGTCCCATTCAGGTCACAGCAAAAAGCATCTATGACAGCCTTAAATATTCTTCATGCAAATCAAAGAGCTAGCCTCCTGTATTGCCGCAGACTGAAGGAAAGCAGAAGTGAATGATTAACTCAAAGAAGATTCACTTTCTGAGGCCTCAAGATCTCAGTTACACTGAGTAGTCACTGATCTCTGTAGAAGAATATCACAACCAGCTATGCTATATTAACCTATTGAGATGAACTGAATGTAGTTGTTGCATAATGCTGATATTGTTCAGGTTGATGTTCAAGTTTAGTATAGCTATATTCTTGACAGTAAGGCTGTTAACATAGTTTCTGAGTTCAACACTAAAGCTTTCTTCTGTATAAACTGAGTAAGAGATCAATTAATCAGCTATGCATTTTAATCTAAGCAGCTACTCTAAACAGCTGTGCACTGTGGTTCAAAATCTCAATGTTGAATTTGCTGAAATGATGCAACTCAGGGGACAACATTGTGGCATTATGAACAGAAATATTGTCAGTGCTTCAGATTCAGTGAGTGACTCAAAAGTGATGTTCAGATTCATTGAAGAAATATAGAATCTGATGAAAAGGTCTAGAGGTTAAGAGTTATCAGAAATGTTTAGCCCTCTCATCATCAGTGATATTTTTTGTGAACAGTTAAAGTTATGGGAGATCTTAACTCATCAGCACATAAGAAATGTTTGAAAAGCTATAAGATCCTTCCTCTATCTCATAATTTCTTATTTGACTCAGGAATCTGCATCAGATATACTTCTTACTCAGATCTATTAAAAATGCATGCTGTCAGCTTTAGTTGTTGCATTTTGAAGTAATATTAGAGTGAATTTTGGGGTTTATGCTCCTTAATTATAATCTTATAGTTAGGTGAATTCTCCTTTGTTCTAGCAATAAGTCAGTCTCTACTGAATAAATTCAATAAGGTCATTCATTCACTTATGAATCAGAAACTCAAGGGCTTGAGTTACAAACTTGATGAAATATTAAACCTATATCAGACAAGACATCTGATAACATATAATTATTTATAAGCTTACTCATGTTTAAGTTTTAAGAGGGTGTTTAAATTACATTCAAAGTAGGTTTTTCTGTTCCAGGTGGTTTTTTTCCTCTTTAAGACTAGACTAGACTCACTGTAATCTTAGCACTGCCTGCAAATTCTGCTTTCTTATACTACAACTATAGCTACTATAGACTACTCTTTTTGTAGTTCTTGTAGGTGGTCAAAGTCTGCTGCTGAATTCAGCTATGCAGGCTGTTAGAACCTAAAAACCTGTTCAGCAATAAGACTGTTTCTTACCTTCTAATATAGCTGTTTCTTACAGTCTAATAAGGCTGTTTCTTACCTTTTTTCTTACTGTCTAATAAGGTCATTTCTTGCTGTCTAGTATGGCCATTTTCTCACCTTCTTTCTCACTGTCTAATATAGCTGTTTTCTCACCTTCTAATAGGGCTGTTTCTTACCTTCTAATATGATTGTTTTCTCACCTTCTAATATAACTGTTCTCTCATCTTCTAATAAGACTGTTTCTTATCTTCTAATATAATCATTCTCTTACTGTCTAATAAGGCTGTTTTTTAGTAGCTGACATCATGATGGTTACTGTAAGGAGGACTTAACTGACAGTTGCAAAGGTTAATTCTGGGGTTGACAATTTTGACATGTAGGTATAATGCAATGATGATGCTCAGTAGATAAGGGTCAGGGGCAGTGAGCACTGAGATAAGCATTTTAATTGTGCATGAAAATGCTTAGAGCCTCAACTGTGGCTAAGAATTAAAACCTAGCTTTTATCATTCATGAGCTTGCTCATATTTAAGTTTTAAGAGGGGGTTCAAATTGCATTTAAAGTAGGTTTTTCTGTTTCAGATGGTTTTTTTCCTCTTTGAGACTAGACTAAACTCACTGTAATCTTGGTACAACCTGCTGTAAATGTAACCTACAGGGCAACACTGCACTATAGGCAATGCTGCACCCTCTTCTCAAAATGAAATTACCCATTTCTCCATCATAATTGCATGCATTTAATGAAGAAAGAAGAGTGTATTCTGAAAGCTATTCTCACCTTCTAATAAGACTGTTTCTCACCTTCTTTCTCACTGTCTAACAAGGCTGTTTTCTCATCTTCTAATATGATTGCTTTCTCACCTTCTAATAAGGCTGTTTCTCACTCACTATCTAATAAGGCTGTTTTCTTGCCTTCTAATATGATTGCTTTCTCATCTTCTAATATAGTCACTTTTTCACCTTCTAATAAGACCATTTCTCACCTTCTAATAAGGCTGTTTCTTACTGTCTAATAAGGCTGTTTCTCACCTTCTAAGAAGGCTGTTTTTACTGTCTAGTAAGACTGTTTTAGAAGCCTTATTGAGAGTCAATCTGAACTTTGTTACTTAAAAAAAACTCAACCCTTCTTTCACTCTTTACTTTTGAGATCTTCATAGTGTATTTTTAGTAATTTCACTGGGTTAAACTCAACTCAAACTTAACTCAAACTCAACTCATTTTAACTCAACTTAAAAAAAAACTCAACTTAAACTAGATTGAGTCAAGATGATTAAAACTCAACTTAAACTTAACTCATAGTGCAGCAAAAATAACTGCAGAATAAAGAGAAGAAGTAAACTGTTAAGACTGCAGTTGTTACAGTAAAAGCAGTCTTAGAAATACTAAAATGCATAGATTCTACAGCTCTATTATAAATTATAATGCAGAGCTTTAAAATTTTTTATTTAAATTAAAAAGTTAAAACCTACAGCTTAATTAATAAAATTCAAATTTTTTCTAAAAGAGAAAAGAAAGAGAAAAGAGAATATAATATTATCTATAATGTAGTGTTGTTCTGTAAGTTACATTATTATTATAGTACTATAACTACTATAAACTATCTTATCTATAGTGCTTATAAGTGTTTAAAGCTCACTGCTGAATTTAATAATACAGACTGTTAGAATTTAAAAATCTAATTAGTTTATAAAGCTGTAAGTTTAAAGTTCTTTTCTATAATCTTTTTAACCTATATTTTAGAAGAGCTTACACAGGTGTATTTATATTACAGTACAGAATAAATTATATTTATCTTCAGTAAAAATACATCTGTATAAGACTGTTACTTAGTAAATTAAGTCTGAATATTCACTTTAATTATCTTAAGATAAAAGCTGAGTAAGATAAATAAACACATTATGTTATTGAGATGAAAAAAAATATACAAACTTAACAGTATATATAAAATTGAGATAATATTTTAACTTCAACATTATTTAAATAAGTTAAATAGTCTGAATAGTTTAAACAGCTTTATTCTTAGTATTACTGCTTATAGTTATTTAATTAATTTTAATTATTGCAGTAGAAAAGTTCTGCTGCAGTGATTACTATATATTAAAAATGTTAAAGAATAAAGAATTATATTTATAATAATCTTTTATAAACATTTGTTTAAAATAGGTTTAAATCTGTTTAGACTTTATTTAATAGTTAATTTAGATCTTTTAATAATTAAACAGTCACTGTAGCTTTATTATTTTTATATAACTCTGTTATTTAGAAAAATACTGAAAATATATCAGCAATTTCTATTAAAATCTGACTTAACTACAACAGAATAAATGTATTTAATATAACAAAAATAATTTAATATAAAACTTAATTTTAAACAAATCTGCAAACACTGAGTAGTTTAAAAAAAGTGAGAAATATTTATTATTTATTAAGTATAATTATCTAATTATTAACTCTATTCTTAAATATTTGTTTATATTAACATAGATTAAGGAGTATTTTATTACTTATTTACACATTTATATTTAAGTATAATAGATAAAAAAGCAGTACTTTAAGTATAAATTATATATAGTAATATTTATACATAACACTTTAAAGATTTATAATAAACTTTTACTTTTACTCTCTAAACTTAGGCTGGCAGTGTGGGTCAGAGCAGCACTGAGTCAGGTCAGTTCAGATCAGATATTAGATTAAATCAGAGTGAGTCTACAGCTATAAAATGAATTCAGTTCAGAATGAGTAGTGAATATAATCCTGCAGTGTTCTTAAGAACTCTGAATAACCTGAGAATTAGGGCTTAGCCCTTAGCAATTTTGTATATTGTAGAACTTAATGCACTCATCAAAATACTGCAAAAATTAATAAAAACTGATCACAGTGCATTAAGTTATCAATTGTTGAAGTTTGAGGTTAATAGACAATAATTCTAAAGATGATATTCATCACCTCAAACTTCAACCTCACATAACTTAATGTGCTGCAATCTGTTTTTAATGATTTTTGCATCAAATTAATGAGTGCACTCACTTCTATTATTCACTAAATTACCATAATTATTCACTGCTGCAATCAATTTTATTAAGGGCATTATCTTGCAGACTTATTAACTTTTTGAAGTTCACAGCCTAAAAAATAAGATTTAGTGCGTGAAAACTAGCTAAATATAATTAGCTCAGGGTTTATATAGATACCTCAGAGTTGACCTGATTAGTTATAGAATACTGAGTCCTTAGAGGTGCTGAACTCATAGATTGAGTTTAAGACTATAAACTCAGCTCAATTTAACTCATTTATCAGTCTATTTAAACTTAATGTAAGTTATTTAAAACCTGTTCAGTTTATTTAATTTAATACTATAATTAACTCTATTTAGATTTTACTGTTAAAGTGTTCTTTTAATCACTTTAACTAAAGTAAAAAACAGTAGCTTAACTTATTAATATATATTTAAAGAAAGGTTGTTTTTAATTTATATATATATATTACAGGTTAATCACTCTGACTATAAAAATTTAAAAATTAATAGGAAAAATGTCATAATATAGTAGTATATTGAGACTAGTATCTTTTAAGTAATTTAACAGTATATACAGTAAAACTCTATATTACTTTCATCTTCACTTCTTAATTATTAGTTCTATATAGTTAGAACTATATAATATATTTTTTTCAGTATTTTATACTACTATAACTTTAACTATTTGTTTCTTTCTAGTAAGAAATGCTATAGCATTACAAAAAATCTGCTAACTCTATTTAAAGATAACTATATTACTAATTAGCTGTTTATATATAAGATAAATAAGTTCTTTTCTCTAAACTTAAACAATCTTCTAAATACAGATTTAAATAAGTTTAATAATAAAAATTAACTGTTTTAAACTATTATAGTATTTAATCTGCTTTTTTAATTAAATAGAAATAAAACAGCTTTAGTAAATATTAACACAAACTATACATTCTGTATTATAATATAATAGTATATTAGACTTAACATTCTTTAAGTAGCTTAATAGTATATAGTAAAACTCTATATCTGCTTCTTTTTCTCTTCTTAGTTATTAGTTCTAGACTTTAATATATATATATAAACTATATATTTATATTTTACTTTATTTTATATTGCTATAAACTCTGCTATATATCTTCTTAAAATAGAAAATATTATAGTCTTATACTTTGTAAATTTTAATATGCTTTTTATAGCATTTATTGCAGACAATTCTATTACTAAATAAAATTTAAACCTTATTTATTAAAGATATTTCTGAGGCTATTTCTGTACAGACATGGTAATTTTTATAAATAAAAAGAGAAGATTATCATTTTAAGTAATTAAATTCATTACTTACTGAAATATAAAGATGATTAATTTACTTGTTATTTTTATTTTTACTATTACATCTTTAATTACTTATTATATACACAGTTAAAACAGTGAGATATTATAATAAAGATATAACTTACTGTAAATAACATTATTTTAAATAATAATGTTTATATATATATAATTCTAAAAATGCATGTATTTAATTAAATATTAAATATTAAATACTTTGTTTAAATAGCTAATCACTTTAAGCTTAATATTAATTGAAAACAATTTATTAAAAATCAAATTTAAATACTATAAAGCTACAGTATCTATATATTTAATAAATATTTAAATGTCTATACACTTAATATAAGAGTTTTATATAAGAATTTTTACTATATTACTGCTGCCCCCTTTTCTGCTTAGTTATGCAAGCTCAAGAAAAGAGAAGATCAGTTAATACAAACTAATAGAAAGAGATAAACATTTTATATAATTGATTAAAAATTATACTTTAGAGGTCAGCTAGCTATATAGAGAAGAAGAGAAAATACACTAGTAACTATATTACACATATATTAAAAGAGTGCAGGCATGATTTAAATAACACTAGTACAGATTAAACAGATAAAAAGACTGTTTAACATTTTTTATACATACATAGTTAAGACTTCAGCTCAACTGCTTTTTTACTATCTTATAAAAGTAATTACAGATAGACTACTTTATAGACCTCTCTCAATTATGCTCTCTTTTACTCTACTTCCCTTTATGTTCTTTTTTTCTCAAAGTGTGAAACAACTGACTTCTTTTAAAGAAGCTATTTAAGTGTTTAAGACATTAAATAGATAAGCTTATTTAAAAGTCTGAGACACTTTATTTGTAGCTGAAAGAGTTGTAAATCATCACTGTAATATGTTCACTTTATATATCATTTATTTAGCTATCTAAGATAGAAACTTACATGCTCTCTGAGTCTATCAACAATAAATAAGTCTCTTTAATAAGCTTTTAACTTCTTTGCAGTTTTCTGATGTAGAAGAATCAGATTGTTGACAGAGAACTTCTTTAAAACAATATTTCAGTTATATCTCTCTATTATACAGTCTTTCTCCTTCTCATTAGACTGAGAAATCTTTTCTTACTGAGTGACTAGATTGAGCAGGTAACTCTAAATTGCCTAATAGTGAGCTTAAAACTTCTTAATAAACTTAAATCACTGAGAAATAGTGACCTTAATCAGACTCAAATGATCAAGAAGGATTGTCAATAAAAGTGTAAGAGAAAACTCCATTAGAATACTCAGTAAGAAGTGATAAAGATGATTAATTACTTAACTGTTAATTTTATAAGTAACTCTTATAAGAACTATGTTTCATCTTGCTTCTAAGAATGTAGATTTTCTGATAATGTTCTTCAAAATGTGATTTCCTTACTCAATAAGATTAAAGGACTTAGAGAAGTTACTAGAGTTAAAAAACAGCCTGACTTCTCAGTTAAAAAAGAAAGCAGCTGAC
The DNA here is from genome assembly GCA_965277795.1 of Lapillicoccus sp. Lineage (GTDB taxonomy): Bacteria > Actinomycetota > Actinomycetes > Actinomycetales > Dermatophilaceae > Lapillicoccus. The sequence continues at coordinate 5,637,402 of OZ255840.1, read as the reverse complement.
TGTATAAATTAATTAAACAAGTTCTTCAGAGTTTATATCACATCTGAGACATTCACAGTTATATTCAGGTAGGTTGTAAAGTACTGACTGAAGTAGTTTATAATATGCAGTATATACTTATAGCTCACTTGTGTCTTCTTTATTGAATCTATAAAATTCATAGTCATCAGCTGAAACAAATAATGAGTAATGATAGATTAAAGAAGCTAACTTCTCTAAGCTGAAGTATAATGAGCATACTGCAGATATTTTATAATATACTGTTTAACATTTATAAACTGATCAGGTCAGTAGATAAAGCTGTATAATTTAATGAAAGTACTCTCTTTAATTTAATAGCTACTGTTGTTGTGTACTTTTTGAAGTGTACCAGCTATCTTAGACTCTAAAATGTAGAGTAGATATAATTCTTCTTAATGCACTTACAATCTGAAGTTCTCATTGACTTAATAGTTAAGACATCATTATAGAAAGCTGACTGTAACTGATAAGAATAGATTGTCTGTTTTAAGAAAGTAATATATAAGTCTAAATCACTTTAAACATTTATAAGCCTCTTTTCAAGATACTAAAGACTGTAGAATAAAGACAAAAACATTATATAAAATACTCTAATCTATTATTTCTACTTATTTCTCTTCTGTTAAGCTCTTTAAGAATGCTTTAAATTCTTCCTTTTTATTCTTTTAGATTCATTGACATTCTTTTTACTGAAGGTACTTTTAAATATTCTGAATAATGTTGTCCTTTTTACAGTTTTCTTTGAAGAATATAATGCAGAACAGGCTGTTTATTACAATATTTCACTTCTTTTTAATGTGAACAACCTTGATGTAGAGCTTTTAGAGTCTCACTGCTTAATGCTTATATATGTTATTATGTAAACTTGACTTCAAAAAGTGAATTAAGGGCTTATAATTAGTATAAATAATGTTTGAACAATCAGGATTCTAAAGAAAGTACTAAAACTTAGTGATAAACTTAATTATAATGCAGAGTTCCTGCTTGTACATCTAGTACTTCCTCTTAGTAGTGAAGAAAGTCAGAGTATTATAGATTATAGAGACTTTAATTAGCTTAAATATCCTGTTCTTTCTCTAAAACTATATAATCATCAGTCTCTCAGCAAAATCAGATCCATCAATATAAAAGTGAGTATTTAGAGATTAGTCAATTCTATTTATAACAATATTAGATGTGCACTTGATTAATAAAAGCTTGAAAGAGAGCTGCTTTAACTGTATTTATCTTTAAGAAACATCTTCAGTCAGTTAGTTCAGAAGTTGAGCAATCTCTGTAAAGTTCTTTACTCACTGATAAGTTATATCTACTGCTTCTAGAAATCTCTGAACTTTTTAAATATTTATAGACTTTAGCTATTTAATCAGTATCTTTACCCTGAATAAGAGAACATAAATCTTTTCACTCACATAGTGATTCACTCTCAGAATAATGATGTAGTTCACAAATAAACAAAACTTCTAAAATAATAGAGTTAGTCTCACTCATTTTATTTGAGGGAAGAACTGGTTTTAAAGAAAGATAAACTGAGACTTAAAGTTTAAATGACCACTAAACAGGTTATTTATGTAAAAGACTATAGAAGCAGCATCAGTAGTCTTTTTATATATTAAAGAAAACTCTAAATAGAGCTCTGAAATAAGTCTTAACACAATATTTATAAGTTTAAACATTGTGAAACCAGCTAATTTGAATCTTTAAGATATGCAAATAAGCTGTAGCTGCTCAATATTTAATATTAAGAAGATAAATAAGTGACAATTATTCAAATATAAAATAACACTGAAATATTTATATTTTACATCTGTTTGAAAGAATGTTCAGTGCTGAGAGTCTAAAAAGTAGTTATAAACTTTAAATATAAGCTTTAGATAACTCTTAAATATCTTTTTCTTAACTTTACTATAATTGAATATAATTTGCAGCTCATTAGTAGACTTAAAATTCTCCTCTTTATTAATAATAACTGAGTAAGTATTCTATACTGATAATTCTATACTGATAATTAGCTGTTGATGTGCTGAGTTCTCTTATATATTTCTTTAGATATACTGTTCTGCACAAGCTTCTGAAGTTATCACTTCTTATAAGAAGTTAATTAAAACTGAGCTCTCTTTAATAATAATCTTGTGTCTGAAGTAAGCTGTACTTAATGTATAATGAGATCTGTAGCTGATAAACTATTCAACTTTATGCTGTTAAGATGTCAGTAAAAGTAAAGAAGTTAAAGCATCTGTAGCTCATCTGTCTTTATTAATATAAGTGTTTCAAGCTGAATTTTCAGCTCAGCTGCTCATTCTAGTAACTCTGCATAATTAGAGAAATTATCTAAATTCACTGATAAAATATGTCTCACTGATTTCTGCTGAACTGAAAAAGAAGTCTGTAAAGTCATTAAGTTAACTACTTCTGGACTGATCTAATTAAGATATAGAGAGAGCTTTATACTTACTTTCCTCATATTTTATATAGCTGTAAGCAACAAGAAGAATGAGTTGACATAATAAAGATGTTAAATATTATAACTTTGAATTGAATACTTTAAACAGTGAATAGTAATCTTCTTTAAAAGAGCAATTTTAGCTTAAATAAAGTAAGACATCAGCACTGTTCTCAGCAGTTTAGAGTTATGCAGAGAATCTATTAAAAATTCTTCTTTAATCAGCTCAGTGACTTATTATCTTCAGATAGACTTACTGAACTGTTTAACTTCTTTGTTATCTCACTGCTGTCTGATTCATCTGCAAGCTGAGTCAGTATAATCTTCAGATACATCAGAAGGTTGTAGTTTTAAAAGAAAATAAGCTTTAACTCAACAATGTCTCTAACTGTCTCTTTAGTATAAGAATCACTGATCTTAATTCTGAACTCATAAATTTCAATGATGACATTTACAGAGTAGAGTTATAAAATACTCAACAGCAGACTTAGATGCTTTATACTAAGTGCAGATAAGAGCAGCTCAGAAGTTATAAAACATTAAATATTTCTCTAAATTCCCTCAACATCAAGCTTAAAATATACTTAATAATATAAAAGCATCTTCTAATAATCTGCTGTCTTCATTATCAGATCAGTAAAGCTCACATCTAACAATAAGTGAAACAGTAGTCTCAGCCACTTAGCTATAACTGTTAATATTACATTTATATCTGATCTTTAATCAGTCTGAACTTATAAATAATTCAGCTTCTGTTTCTATTCTGCATCTATATAAATTATATAAGAAATTCAAAAAGCTTTATTCACTCTTATAACTGTGCTAAGAAATCTTATATTTCTGTTTACTATAATGAAGTTAACTGTTTCAGTCTGAGTCTGAGACTGAAAATATTTATTTGCAGAAATTTGTTCAGATTATATTAATCTTCTAAAACTTTAAAAGCTGTCAAACTAATATAAATTTATTTATAGCTTCTGTCTTATCATTAATTAGATTAATTAATAAAGTGATTATAATCATCTTCTCAGCTCATTTCTGTCTCTTTCTTTTTAAGTGTTTATTCTCTTTCTGAACTGATACATTCTGAGAAAGGTCTTACACTGCAAAAGCAATTAGTTAAAAAGCAGTTGAAGAAATTAAAGAGTCTGCAACATTCTCAATATGTGTCTACTTATTCAGTTCTAATCTCTTCTCTATAAATGTCTTTACAGAATAAGCAGTTTTATCTACTAGCTGTAACTGCAGAATGACAAGACTGTATATTACTGAATAAGCTTCTACTGTAGTGAGAATCACTGATAAAAAATGACTGCTATAGACATCACTGATACAGTTAAAGCTATAGCTGATCTATAAAATAGATGCTTTCTATCTTTAAGTATTATATCTCTTAAAATGCTCTACTTCTCTTTTAACAGCTTTAAATTGCTGCAATTATAGCTGATATAATCATTTTCTTTACACTTTATACACATTAACACTCTTTTTTCTGAGGTAAACACTTTGCTGTCATTGATGTATAAGTTGTTAAACTGTAATCTTTTATCTTTTGCTTCTGTTATTACTGACAGTTTTAAGTTGTAGAGAGCAGACTGATATAATGTTCAGTAGTTATTCTGAACAGTACTGAATAACTACTGCTGAGGCTGCTGAGGCAACTGAGACAACTGAGGAGGCAGAGTATAGTGAGAAGACAGAGCAGAATATGAAGTAAAAGAGTAAATATAATTAGACACTTTTAATCAGATCTGCTGATTTATCTGAGGTAAGAGATGCATCTGATACATAGCTTTCAGTGAGTCAATTTAAGCTGAAGGCATATTTTACTAAAGCATATCTCTATAGAAGTGAAGATTGTAAGCCAGAGTAAACTTCTTCTGTAGATGCTCATATTTTATCTTCACTCTTTATTAGGCTGGTGGTGTGAGTTAGAGTAGCACTGAGTTAAGTCAGTTTAAATCAGGTATTGAGCTGGGTTAAGGCAGGTCTGCAGCCATAGAATAGGTTCAGTTCAGAGTGAGTAGTGAATATGAACCTGCAGTGTTCTTAGAGACCCTGAATAACCTGAGAATTAGAACTTAGCCCTTTGCAATTTTGTATATTGTAGAACTTAATGCGCCCATCAAAATCCTGCAAAAACTAATAAAAACTGACTACAGCACATTAAGTTATTAATTGTTGAAGTTTGAGGTTAATAGACAACAATTCTAAAGATGATGTTCATCACCTCAAACTTCAACCTCACATAACTTAATGTGCTGCAATCTGTTTTTAATGATTTTTGCATTAAATTGATGGGTGCACTTACCTCTATTATTCACTAAATTACCATAATTATTCACTGCTGCAATCAATTTTATCAAGGGCATTACCTTGCAAACTTATTAACTTTTTGAAGTTCACAGCCTAAAAAATAAGATTTAGTGCGCAGAAACTAGCTGAATATAATTAGTTCAGGGTTCATGTAGGTACCTCAGAGTCAACTCAGTTAGTTATAGAATACTGGGCCCTTAGAGGTGCTGAATCTATAGATCAAGTTTAAGGCTATAAACTCAGCTCAATCTGACCCATCTACTAGTCTACTCTTTATATCTTCTCAGCAGCTTTATAGACTCTGTGTAGAGAATTATTAACAGAAATTAAGTCTTAAAGAGAGTCTCAGCAGATATTGAGATCATTAATGTCTCTGATAAATACTTTCATTATGATGTTTAACATAACTTCTTTCAAAGATAACAGTGCTAATAAGTTAAAGACTGAAATAGTCACTTTAAAACTGTCTCTCTCTCTCACTCATGCTAGCAGGCTAGCAGCTCATTAATAGTAGATTAATAATATTTCTTCTTCTTATTAATAAAGATCTGCTATCTCTGTATTGAAATGAATAGCTGAAATTTTCTGAATCTTACTTAAAAATCTCTGAGTAAATAGAGTTGTAAACTGAGTCACTGTATCAGCTGTAGAGGTAGAACTCTTTAATAGTTCTTTAATAGCAGCACTTTCTACTTATATAACAGTGTTCTCAATTAACAGAAAGTCAATTATTTAAAGAAGATTAATTAAATTAATTTCTTTTCTATTTAAACACTTCTTTATCTTTTATTTCAGCTTCTTTAATTACTGAGTGACTGACTATTCACTCTTTTCACTGAATATCTCACACTAAAACATTGTGGCACTGCTTTAAAATATGGCTGTCATAATACAGTATGTAGAAAAGATCTAATAAGAAGCTTACAATACATAGACTTCTTAAAACTAAGATATAATAATAAAAACATAGTACATCAACATTTGTCTCAATATAAAAGACTTAAAACATGTAACTTACAGACTTAAACAGTGATAAATAAAGGCAAATAGATATATCAGATCAACATCTTCTGTAAAGAATTAAAGTAATTAAAAACAATTATAGATAGGTTATGCAGATTCTGTCTAAGTTATTAAAAAAGAGAAGATTAGTCAATACAGACTGATAGAGAAAGATAGATATTTTGTGTAATTAATTAAGAATCATACTCTAAAAATCAGCTAGCTATATAGAGAAGAAGAGAAAACACACTAGTAGTCATATTATATATATGCTAAAAGAGTGCAAGTATAATCTAAACAACACTAGTACAGATTAAGCAGATAAAAAGACTGTTTAACAGCTTATACTTTTAGTGAGAGATTTTCTCACAGTGAATTATTTTTATTAGTTACAGAGGAAAATGCCTTAAATATTTATATTATTATTTTAGATCTGATTTGCTACATTATAATGCTCTATTATACTATAGTCTTAGACATTGAGGCTCAATAATGAAATGATTCTAAACATAATGATAATCTTGAAAGTATAATCTTATTTATAAGCTTGCTTATATTTAAGTTTCAATAGAGGATTTAAATTACATTTAGAGTAGGTTTTTCTGTTTTAAATAATTTTTTTCCTCTTTAAGACTAGACTAAACTTATTGTAATCTTAACATTATCTACAAATTCTACTTTCTTATACTACAACTATAGCTACTATAAATTACTCTTTCTATAGTTCTTGTAGGTGTTTAAAGCTCACTACTGAATTCAGTTATGCAGATTATTAAAATCTAAAAATCTGTTTAGCTTGCAGAGCTGTACATTTGAGACTCTTTTATCTGATCTTTTTAATTAGTTTTTAGAAGGACTTCTGCTGGTGTATTTATTAGTGACCTTTATAAAGAATAAGAAGCTGACTCATCAGCAGACCAGATATTTAAACATTCTGTCAGAGTTCAACTTTTATATAATCTTCCAGTCAGGCAAGACTAATAATAAGGCTGATGCTCTTACCTGAATATCTAACTCTGAGGAGAAGAATCTGGCCTATCAGACCATTCTCACCCCAGACTGTGTGGAAGTCTGAGTCAGAGAGATGAAAGAAGGCCTTTTTAAACAGGTGCACACAGTCAATAAGACAAATAAGTTGTGCAATAAGTACTGTAAGATCATTATTAACAATGCAGTCAAACTTCATAACTGATGTCTCTATAAATGCTGAGTCATTAATGGTGTGTTGTTTAAGAACAATCTATTGTGAATCTTAAAGTCTTTACACACTGAGCTTCTTCAGGAAATTCATGACCAGCTGTCAGCTGGCCACTCAGACATCAATTAAACAGTAGATCTGATTCACCATTACTACTACTGATTGGAACACATGATTACAGTGAAGCAATACATCTGAAACTGTCAGTATTATCAGTGAAGTAAGTCATCTTGTAATGCCATCAACAGACTTCTTGTCCCCCTCTCTATTCTCCAGCAACACTGGCAAGACATTGCTATAAACTTTATCACTGAACTTTCACTGTTAGAGGACTACAACATCATTTATACAATCATTAACTGATTGTTAAAGAAAAGGCATTACATTCTCTGCCATTCAGGAGACAAAGAAACTTTAACTGAGAAAGTAATAAAGATTATACTTTGAAATGTCTACTGTCTACATGAACTGCTCAGCTTTATAGTCTCTGATTGAGGTTCTCAATTTGTCTCCACCCTCTGACAAAGCATGTGCAAATGATTGAAGATTAAGATCAACTTATCAATAGCCTATCATCCTGAAACAGATAGTCAGACTAAACAGATAAATTAAAACATTGAATAAGACCTCTAAATCTATTACAACTACATGCAAGATGACTGAGTGAAATAGCTACTTATAATGGAGTTCAGTAACAACAACAACACCTTCTCTGTAACCTTCCTCTTACTCTTCTACCTCAATAAGGGCTTTCACCCCTGAATAAGCTTCAGCCTCAACAAAACTATGTATGAATCTACACATAAACAACTACAGTCAGTGAAGGTAGAGGACATCAACACTCACATGTAAGAGATTCTAGACTTCAGAGTTAAGTAACTGAAAAAGAGCCAGAAATCTATAAAAGTGCAAGCAGATAAACATTATAAAGATGTTACATATGAGGTTGAAGACATAGTCTAACTGTTAGGCTGCAATATTAAGTTTATCAGACTATATTGAAATCTAGAGAATAAGCAGCTGAAACTATTCTATGTTAAAGAATAGATGAGAGCTGCTAATTGACTGAAGCTGTCAGCTATCATGTGAAGTTATAATGTCTTCAGTCTTAAACTGCTCTGTTTATGTGCTACAGACCCTCTTTCAGGTTAACAGATACTCTTATCAGCTCTTATTGTTATAAAGAATGATAAGAAGTACTGAAAGGTTGATAACATTCTGAACTCAAGACAATACTGCAGAAGACTTCAATACAAGATTAAATGACACAGTTTTAACTGAGATAACAAGTGATACTACACTGATAAAGATAAATTTGAGAACTCAGCTGACATTCTAGTGAAGTTTCATCAGAAGTATTTAAATAAGTTACAGTAGTTTAGAGCTGTTAGTTTCTTCTCAGTTCTCTTCTCTCTGTACTTATAAGAAGAGAAGGCCCTGCAGTTTCACTGTCTATAACTACTTTCTGTGAAAGTATCATATTATTGACATTTGAAGCCTTTATAAAAAGTGTGAAATTGAGGTTCAATGAGTGATCTTATAAAGAAATCACAAGCTTCACTGCTATAACTGAGGTTTCTGAGGAGTTGAACAGTAATAACAGTGTTGCAGACAACACTTTTTTAAAGAAGAGAGTAATGTTATAAGTATAATGTTGTTCAGGCATTTAGTTATTTGTTCAGATGTTTAGTTATTGATTCAGATGTCTGACATTCAGTGACCTATACTAGCATTTAATTAGACCTAGCACAGCTCAGCACCTGTGTATATATATTCAGACTGTCATTAGATAGATGACTCTCTAGAATTAATCTCTTTATTATTATATCTGTATAACCTGCTCTGCATAATCCTGACATAAAGAACTAATAATTAATTATACTATTTAATATAGTAAAAAATAATAGTTATAAAGATTTTTTTTGATTTTTTTATTTCTTCATTAAGTGTATGCAGTCTAAGACTATGACACTAAGCTAGTAATCTAGTCATACATTTGTGAGAGAAATCTCTCTATTCAATCTTTATTATATCAATTGGTTCAGTCATCTGCTAATGGTGCTTAATTGCACAGATTTCCTCCCTCACTATATAGTAATAATGAGCTTTCAAATTGGCATTTTGAGGTGGTGGTTTTTTGAAAGCCTGGCCACACGTAGTGAGCTTCTGAATTGGCGGTTTTGGGTGACGTTTTGAAAGCGTTTTGGCCACACATAGTGGGCTTTCAAATTGGCGGTTTTGGGCGACGTTTTGGAAGCGTTTTGGCCACACATAGTGGGCTTCCAAACGGTCAGTTTTGGGCGATGTTTTTGGAAGACTGGCCACACATAGTGGGCTTCTGAATAGGCAGGTTTTGGGCGATGTTTTGAAAGCGTTTTGGCCACACATAGTGGGCTTCCAAATGGTCGGTTTTGGGCGATATTTTTGGAAGTGTGGCCACACGTAGTGGGCTTCCGAATGGTCGGTTTTGGGCGATGTTTTGGAAGCATTTTGGCCACACATAGTGGGCTTCCGAACAGTCAGTTTTGGGTGATGTTTTTGGAAGCGTTTTGGCCACATGTAGTGGGCTTCTGAATGGTCGGTTTTGGGTGATGTTTTTGGAAGACTGGCCACGCGTAGTGGGCTTCCGAATAGGCAGGTTTTAGGTGATGTTTTTGGAAGACTGGCCACACATAGTGGGCTTCTGAATAGGCAGGTTTTGGGCGATGTTTTGAAAGCATTTTGGCCACATGTAGTGGGCTTCTGAACGGTCAGTTTTGGGCAATGTTTTTGGAAGACTGGCCACGTGTAGTGGGCTTCTGAATAGGCAGGTTTTGGGCGATGTTTTGGAAGCGTTTTGGCCACACGTAGTGGGCTTCCGAATGGTCGGTTTTGGGCAATGTTTTTGGAAGACTGGCCACGCGTAGTGGGCTTCTGAATAGGCAGGTTTTGGGCGATGTTTTGGAAGCGTTTTGGCCACATGTATTGGGCTTCTGAATGGTCAGTTTTGGGTGATGTTTTTGGAAGTGTGGCCACACGTAGTGGGCTTCTGAATGGTCAGTTTTGGGCAATGTTTTGAAAGTGTTTTGGCCACATGTAGTGGGCTTCCAAATGGTCAGTTTTGGGCGATGTTTTTGGAAGCGTTTTGGCCACGCGTAGTGGGCTTCTGAATGGTCGGTTTTGGGCGATGTTTTGAAAGACTGGCCACATGTAGGAGACTGGCTACGCGTAGCAGACTTTCAGAGTTATGTTTGTAGACTTAACAAGTCTGGTCAAACAGTCTGAATGCTTTCTTCTCAGATTCACAACGTCTGATAGTTAAAGCTTTCAGTTTGAATGCTTTCTTACCAGGTTCACAATGCCTGGTAAGTGAAGCTTTCAGCTTGAAGACACTGTCTTCATGAACTCATCTTGGCTTCTCTATCAGGGTTACAAATTCTGATAGATACTGACAGGAGACACTGTGTGAAGGTGTGAGTTCTTTGTCTCCCATAGTTATAAAGAAGAACTTATTAAATACTTTAACTTAAAGAAGATTCTTTTTAAGTTTTACTAATAAAATTTTTATCTTTTTTAAAAAAATATATTGACTTTTAAAAGACAATAAAGAGTTAATTTTAGAAGTGCTAGTTAGAATTTTCTTTAAAAAAACATTTTCTATTTTAATTTTCTTAATGTTATAAAGTTCAGTATAAGTTAACTTTAAGTATTACTTCTTTATAAGTGTAATCTGCTTTTATAAGTACTTTATCTTAAACTTTATCTTTTTCTTATAAAGTTAATAAAGCTTTTTTAAATACAATTCAGCTTAGCAGAAGACATTATATAATTATATACTACATTTAAATTAATACACTTTTTGTAGTAATTAAATATCTTTAACATCTTATACTTTTTTCTAAAATAATGCAATAATTGTATAATTAAATTTTTATACTTAATAATAGACTCTATTAAGTAACAAGATGTAAAAAGTTTAAAAGTAAATTTAATAATACAAAATAATAATATATTAAAAGAAAATCTAGTGTTAGAAATAATTAGTCAGTATAAAATAAATTAACAGTTATATAAGTAATTAAGATAAATAAGTCTTAAAACTTTAATTACTCTTAAGTAAAGAAATTATAAATTACTATATAAAAGAACTTATAGTTTTAAATAGTTATAAGTTTATACTTAACTTAAGATAATAGTTCTACCTCTAGTATTATTAGTAATAACTTAATAGTTTACTAATACTGTTTAATAAAACTTTAACTTATTTTAACTATTATTTTAATAATTATTTCAGTTTTTATAGATGTTATACTATAAGAATTTTTCAGTATAACTTGTCAGGATCATGCAGAGCAAGTCATGCAGATATGGTGACAAAAGGACATTAATTGTAAGGAGCCATATGGGCGAGCGAGCAGTCTACTATATAGGGGTGAGCCGCGCTAGGCCCAACCAGGCGCTAGCGCGCGCCACTGAGTAAACAATGCCTGAACGCTGTCATGCTCCTAACATTACCCCCCTCTCTGAAAAAGCGTTGTCCGCAACGCTTGCCAGCTATCTAGTCCACCCCATTTGACTGTCCTCACCCCGCAGGAACACCCTCAGTCGCATCCCTGAGTTCGAACAGTCTGAACGGTCCGAACAGTCCGAACGGTTTGAACCTACTGCAGCTTGCGCAGCCGCGGCGGAGGCAGCTGAGGCGGCAGCGGAGGCAGCTGATGTGGAGGCGGCCGCGGCGGAGGCAGCCGCGGCGGAGGCAGCCACGGCAGAGGCAGTGGACGCGGCGGGGGCAGCTGCGGCGGAGGCAGCTGAGGCGGCAGCGGAGGCAGCTGATGCGGAGGCAGCTGGTGTGGAGGCGGCCGCGGCGGAGGCAGAGGAGGAGGTCGAGAATTGAATAAAATCAACGCATATAAAACCAACGCAGGCGTGTAAAATCCACCACTTCAACCCCTGACTCTTAACCACCCACTCAGGTGCTTTGTATTCCACCCCAGTCCTATGCAATTGTGCCATACCCCAGCACTCACGACTTATGGTGGACTCCGGCCATGCCTTGCATGCCATACCCCAGCGCTCATGACTTATGGTGGACTCCGGCCACAACTCATAGTTCCAGCCATGCAAACACTTTGTACCGTTGTAGATGTGTATAGGAGGAAGGGAGGAAGAGGTGTTGAGAATTGAATGCCATTGAAGCAGGCTCACTAGTCGAACTGGCTCACTAAAGAGGTCGACTTTGGCTATGCCATTGAAGCAGGCTCACTGACCGAACAGGCTCGCAGAAGAGGTCGGTCTTTGAATGCGCCATTGAAGCAGGCTCACTGTCGACCAGGCTCATCGAAGAGGTCAACTTTTGACGACGCCATTGAAGCAGGCTCACTAGTCGAACAGGTGTTCAGACACGCCATTGAAGCAGGCTCACTGATCAAACAGGCTCACTGAAGAGGTCAATCTTTGACAGCGCCATTGAAGCAGGCTCACTTCCGAACAGTCGTTCGAACGCGCCATTGAAGCAGGCTCACTGTCGACAGGCTCACTGAAGAGGTCGACTTCGAATGATGATGCAGGTTATTTAGACTCGACTGCTCCACGAGCTCCCAGTTTTCCGTATGGCTTGGGTAGACTGGCACACTTCCGTATGGCTTAGGAGGTGTTGAGGCACAGGTTATTTAGACTCGACTGATCCACGAGCTTCCAGGTTTCTGTATGGCTTAGGTAGACTGGTACACGTCTGTATGGCTTAGGAGGTGTAGTTACCATGAGTAGTGTTACCGGTGTCTTTCGGAGTCGTCGACACACACAACCCAAGGCCTTTCTGAACAGGTTATTTCAGTTCGACTGTCCCACGAACGTAGCTTGAGAGGAGAAGCTGAAAACAGCAGAATTTGGCGGGTCTAACCAGAGTGTGTCATGGCGACATGGGCTTCCTTCAGTGCTCAGCTTCAAACCCATATTGTAGGGTTGACGGACAATTAATGTAATGTCAGGATCATGCAGAGCAAGTCATGCAGATATGGTGATGAAAGGACATTAATTGTAAGGAGTCATATGGGCGAGTGAGCAGTCTACTATATAGGGGTGAGCCGCGCTAGGCCCAACCAGGCGCTAGCGCGCGCCACTGAGTAAACAATGCCTGAACACTGTCATGCTTCTAACATAACTAAAGATGCTGACTTACTGAGTTAATAAACTTTAAGTATTTTCACTACATATTTAGCTATAAGAAAAAGTTATTAATTAATAAGAAAGTTAAAATGTTTTCAGTAAACAGATTTAATTTCTTATTGTTATACTGTATTACTAAACTGAAATATAAGACAGTTAGCTTTTATTAATAAAAAGATATAAATATCTGCAGTTAACAGTTCAGAATGTATAATCTGTAATTTAATAGAAGATAAGAGCTTAAATGTATTAGAAAGACTTTAAACAGTAAATATTTAACAGACTGTATATTTAAAGATTGTTTAAATCTACATTAAGTAAAAACTTCTCTTTAAGTGAACTATCTGTTCTCTTAAGTTTATTAACTCATTTTGCTTTCAATTTGAATAATGTTACGGCTAACTATTTCACTTCAGCAGCAGGCCTGAAACCCTTGCAAGAGGTGAGTTATTTGAACCTAGAAAAGTACAAAGAAGGAAGCAGTCTTGTGAGAGCAGCCATAACATAAATGTCAGGGTGTTAAGACACACTAGTCTTGATCTAGTTTAACATCAGGTAATTCAATATCTGTCAGTGCCAGCTGATCATGTTGTAACATCACCCCCCTTCAGACAGGAGGACTGTTTTCAGTTCTCATCTTAAGCCCTTCATCTTAACTGCCTCTTGAATTCCCTATTGACCACCATGTTGTCTTTATCTGTTAGGTCCAGCTCTTCACCTGACTTGTAGGCATCTAACCAAACTTGTAGTCTTCTCAGTGGCCCTGCCTCATTCAGATAAGTGTCATAGTAGTTCTTTACCTTTTGAGGTGACTCTATAAAGCCATCAGCGTTGTACCATTCAGAGTCTGAATCATATCCCTCCTAAGCCACTTAATATTGCAAGATGTTGTTGCGGATCTGACTTGCTAGGATTTTTTCCACTGTGTACTTGGGCTGGCCATTAACTTCAGTCAGCAGCTCTGGGTCCTGAATTTGGTCCAGCATTGAATCATCCGCCGCCTTCCTTAAATGATTGGCATGGAAGACGTTGTCCATCTTCATGTGTTCAGGTAGTTCCAGAATGTAGAAGTGACCTTTCATGCTGAGGATTCAGTAGGAGCCTGCCGCTTAGTGATTCAACTTTAGACTAGGTCTTTCAGTGGTCCAACCCTTTCAAGTAACATAGATTCAATCTCTGACAAAGAAGTCTGGTTCCCTTCAGTGCCTATTTACCTGGTCTGTCATTCTATTTTGAGCCTGTTTCAGGTTGCTCTTTACCCATTTTACAGCATCATGTGCCCTGATGACAAAGGTCTGAGCCTCCTTGTAGGTGAGCTGCTCTCTCACTGTGTTTGAGGATTGTGTTTGCTCTTTTCAATGGAAGTGTAGATGAGGGGTCTGTCCCAGCTCCAACTCATAAGGTGATATGCCTGTGGACTCATGGGTGAGAACCGCTTGGGCGAAGTCCATTGCTGGCAAAAGGTCCAACCAGTTGTTCTGAAAGTGATTCACAAAGGGGTGAAGCCGTTGATCAATGTACTGATTCAGTACCTCAGTGCTTCTGTCAGTCTGTGAGTGATATGCTGTTGAAAGCTTTTACTTTACCCCCACAAGCTTGCAGAGTTTGTTCATAAATGCTGAGATGAACTGAGGCCCTCAGTTCAACATTGCTGTCTCAGGTGTTCTGTAGATTCTTCAGATGTACTTGTAGTACAATTGCACAGCTTAAGCTGCTGTAACTGTCTTCTGGTATGGCAGTGAGAAGGCCCTTTTTTCAAAGTGATCAATAATGACAAATATGTTGTCAAAGCCCTTCTTGTCCTGTAGGAAGGATTTGAAGTTGAATGAGACATGCTGCCAGCACTTATCTTTAATTAGTAACAGGTGGAGTAGGCCTGGAGTCTTGTCTCAGAATACATGTGTTCAGCGGCATGTTCAGCAGTTTGAAATAAAAACTGAACAGTCATTTGATAGACCTGGTCAGTAGTACTGACCTGACAACAGCTTTGCTGTCTTAGTCTTATCTGAGTGCGCTGTTACTGGTGTTGAATGGGCCTCATTAATCAAATGAGTCTGCAAAGTGTTCACATCTGGCACCATGAGCTTCTCAAATTGTGTAAGAAGGCTGTCTTGAAGCTTTCAGCCTTATTCCTCCTTCCTTGCCATCTGGCAGTACTGATCCAGTGATTTGTAGGAGTGATTGGCTTGCAGAATTCAATCCACCAGCTGGTAAGGATTTTCCACTTGTTTGGCCTCATTCAGTGAACCACTCTCAACATTCATTGAACCCTCACCTATTGCAGCTATTATGCAACTAGGATTCAGAAACAGTTGTGTCTGTGCAGTAATGTCCTTTTCTTTCTGAGTGACCAGCTTGCTGTGTTTTCTTGTCAGAGCATTAGCAACAATGTTGGCTGTTCCTGAGCAGTAGGTAATCTTGAAGTTGTAGTCTGCCACAATATCAGCCCATCTAGCCTGCCATGGATTGAGCAATTGCTTGGTGGTAAAGTACTTCAAAGCACAGTGATCTGTAATTGCAACAAAAGGGACTGCTTGTAGGTCTAATAGCATGCCACACCATTTTTGAAGGACTCTAACAACTGCTAGCATCTCTTTGTTGTGGATCTTGTATTGCATTTCCTCAGGCGACATTGTCTTTGAGAAGTAGGCTGCAGGTTTCCACTTACCATCTTTCTGTTGCTGGGTGAGCACTCCTGCAACAACTTCACTGCTGGTGTCTGTCTCCATTCAAGTTTTTAAATAGGGTGAGTAATGAGCTTAAACAGTATCTGATAGCACCAGCTCTTTTGCCTTCTCAAAAGCTTGAATTTCCAGCTCTTCTAAGGGGTGCCAGGCTCCTTTTGCAGTCAGCTTTGTCAATGGGCGTACAACTCAACCCCATTTTTCTAACAAGCAACAATAGAAGTTGCAGAATCTCAGAAAAGACTGAATTTTCTTGACTGATTTCAGTAATGGCCAGTTCTTAACAACAGAAACTTTGTCTAGGTTCATTGCAATACCTTCAGTGCTGATGATGAAACCCAGAAACTTGATAGATTGAACACTGAACTCACTCTTCTTTATGTCTGCTTGTAGGCCTGCTTTCTTAAGGCATTAAAGCACCTTTTTAACTTGAGTGTCATGCTCCAATGGATCCTCTAAGTAAATTAAAATATTGTCCACATAGGCTGTGCAGAAATTGTTCAGGTAATTAAATAAGATGTTGTTGATATACCTCTGAAAGGAGGCAGGTCCATTGCAAAGACTGAATAGTAAGACCTTATATTTGTAGAATCTGTACCTTGTTTAAAAGGTGGTCAAATCCTCAACAGACTTCTTTATTCATATTCAGTAAAACACTTGCCTAACATCTAGCTTGATAAAAACCTTTGCTCTAGCCAGTCATGCTAGAGTCTCCTCAATTAGAAGTAGAGGGTATCTATCCTTTTTTGTGATGATGTTGAGTTTTCAGTAGTCAACACAGAAATGCCACCCCCCTCTTGACTTCTTCACAAACAGGACTGGTGACACATAAGGAGCATCACTAGAAACTATGAAACCCTTTTTCAGGTGGTCTTCAAGGTAGGCCTTAACTAATTCTAACTGCTTCAGTGACATGCTGTACAAGGGGCTTGAGGTCAGGTTGTTCTCATCTTTCAAGATGATATTGTAGTTCACTTTTTCCTTGTGTAAAAGCAGCTGATCTGATGCCACTTTGCTGAAAACCTCCACAAACTCCCAATACTGGTGAGGTAGTTTTTTCTTTACTCTCTGATTCAGCTCCACTTTGTCCTGCAGCAGCAGCCAGAGATTCCTTCAGTCCTCTATCAGGTGATTGACCTCATGAATGCTAGTGGTGCTAATGACAACCCCTTCCCTTCAGGCATTGTGTAGGAAGTTTCCTGCTTTCAGAAGTGCAATATTTACTCCTTAATAAAGAGGAGGTTTATAATCCTTTGATTTCTTTATGTTCAATGAACTTTAGTCTTTGTTCATTAAACTACTTATGTGGTTCATTGAACCTTCCTTTTTGTTCAGCTGTCTTTTCATCTCATTGATGTTGGCCTGCTGCTGAGCTCTTCATGTCTTTGATTGTGCCTGTAGCTGCAGGACTGCCTTTCTCAACACCTGTGAGAAATGACTGTTGTCCTCTACCCTTCTGAGAATTTGGGTCAGTGTGGCTGCCTCATGCAGATTATCACATTGTTCAGCATCTGCCTGATGCTCTAATATGAGTTTTAGTAGTTGAACCTCTCATCTTGACACTACTAAGTCCCTGCTTGCCTGATACTGAGCCTCCTCAGACCAAATCAGCTTTCAATTGAAGTAATTAATCAAGATTTTAGTCTTCTCAAACCATTTCCTCTTAATCAGAACATTATGCCTGCTGGTGTTACAAAACAAGAAGTGGGTAGGGATTTGTCTCTCATCAATCACTAGATTTGCTGTAAATGCTCTGAAGATCACCTCAGCATTTCAATTATTGTATTCTGCTAAGGAGACTGGCCTCTGTGCTGTCCTGATGTATAGCTGCAGGTGCTTTTTCACAAATTCAAAGTGCTTCTTGTGAATAAAAGCCTTCTCAGCAGTGCTGGTGTCTAGCAGAGCTGCTACCCTTATAGCTAAGCTGTTGACTGCAAGTCAACAATTTCAAGTTAATGATGGTCCTCTGAGAATATCTGACATCTTCATCTTGTCTATCTTTGCTCCTTCTGTTGACTCTAGGGCAGAGACTTCCTAAAGTAGCCCATTTTCTGAATCTGAATGGTTGAAGTCCACAGCCTTTGCCTCAGCTTTCTTTGGCTTGTCAGGACAATCCCTCACTAGATGTTCTTTCTTATTGCAGGTATAGCATGTTACATCAGCTAGCATTGACTTGATTGCTTCTTGTGTGACAGCAGTGATTGTGGTGGTTGTCTTCTTTTTAAATTTAGAAGCTGACTGCTTTCTCTGCAGCTTTCACTGGTCCTTTCATTCCTTAGTCCTCTCACTAGCTTTAGTAAGACCCCTCACAAACTGTTGAGCCTTCTTACAGTAGGCATCAAATGACATGTCCTCATCAGTGACATAGATTTCCATTTGAACTCAAAGTGAGTTGTATAGCTTGTTATGAATTTCCTCTTTTCACTGATCTGTTGACATCTTCACTGAATTTGCTAGCCATAAGAATTCTGACTGAAACACATTAAAGTTCTTAAGATAAGGCATCTTAAACTTCTTCAGCTGCTCTTGTGTCTTCAAGTGGCAATCTGAATTCTTAAAGATGTTCTCAAGACACTGAATAACCTCCTTAACATAGATCACTCTTCCTGACTGAGCCTCCAGCTATAGATAGAGGTGTTCAGCGGCCTTGCCATCAACTTGTGTCTTGATGTAGGCCACTCTGATGTGTTCAGCTTCATCTAGATCTGACTGATTGAACCAATCATCATTGATTCATAGCTTGCTCTTCATCTGATCATTTCATATTCAGAATATGGGCTTAAGACCATCATTCAGAATTGGCAGATCTGGAAACTTCACTGAACACTTCTTTGTTGCGTCACTTGTGTTCAATTTGGGTGTGCCTTCTCTTAGCTGCTCTGCTTCAGAGTTATTAAGTTGTCAGGTTAACTTCAATACATCCTATTTCAGTTCTTGTTTCTCAGTTGCTAACTTTTCTATCTGAGAGTCTTTCTGATTGTTCTGTTCTTCTAGATCCTGAATCTGTGCCTTGTATGAATTTCTCTGGTCTAGCGCCTTCAACACTAGACAGCAGGTGTTCTCTGAATCATGTGCTGCCCATCACTGTAGGTTTTCAGGGGTCACCTCATCTTAAGGGTTCACCTTCATAATGTCTACTGTTTCTGATCTCTTGTGATCATCTGGCTGTCCTCCAGCCAAGGATAGTCTTCCAGATTGAGGAGAGGTCCCTCCCTCCTAGTGTAGTCTAACTATGATTCCTTCAGTGCTTTAGACACCTACTTCTAGTGCTGAGATTATTCAGTCCAGAACCTTACTCTTTCAACTGCCTCTACTGCAGTTGTCTGTGCCTACAAATAGGTCTTTTTATTTGCTGACTTCTCACAGCTACTTGTCACCATGACAGAGTACTTCTTGATTGTTCATTGCCTACTCCTCACAGGACTTAAGAATTGATTGTTGATAGTTAATTGATGAATCTAGAATGTTCTAAGAACCTCCTGATCACTCAGTAGACTGTGGGTTGAGATGTTTAATGATGTTGAGGAAAAATTTTTCATCAACACATGCGTTTGTCTCACTGGTATTCTGTCACCTTCAGAGGTTGAAAAGAGTGAAGGTACTTTTCTAATGTTACTGCTAACTATTTCACTTCAGCAGCAGGCCTGGAACCCTTGCAAGAGGTGAGTTATTTGAACCTAGAAAAGTACAAAGAAGGAAGCAGTCTTGTGAGAGCAGCCACAACATAAATGTCAGGGTGTCAAGACACACTAGTCTCAATCTAGTTTAACACCAGGTAATTCAATATCTGTCAGTGCCAGCTGATCATGTTGTAACAAATAAAGAATGTGTACTCATTTTAACTACTTAAAGTGGTTGTCAAACTATCTCTTTTCAGTCACTTAAATACCAGAAAGTAGATTCAATAAGTAATATTTCATTAAGATTATCATCAGAGTTGTTAAGCAGCAGTAAGTCCACCATTAAGATTGTAACCTCTATAAACCTGTTGTCTGGCATCAGCAAAGTCAATAATGTCATTGAAATCAGCTCTCTGAGCTCACTTTCTATCTCATTTCGCGTCTACTACGTATTTATATTAACAATAGACTTAGCGGAGACGTTTTTCATCTCCTTACCTTTCCCTTCTACCTCAGCGGCAATCACATTTCCTGGTAACACCTCTCTGGCCACTTCTTTCCCTAGTCTTCTTCTTTCGATGCACTCAGCCAAACACAAGTTTATCGCCGTGACGACAAGAGCTAGCACCATGGTCGGCCATTCTGTTCCATGTGCAGTACTTGCTCCAGTCAAGGCACCAACGAAGATTGTAAAGGCTAACGATACCCTCTTTCAAGTCTGGGAGTAAAGGTGTATCTCATGATGGGGATTGTCGTGAAAGAGACTATTAATAGCCCCTGTGCAAATGGGAAGAGGCAGGTCAGGCACTCAAACTATCTTGAGAGTGGAAAAACTAAAACCAGACCAGAATGAGAGAAGAAAGGCAAGGGAATAAGTGGCGGAAGAGTTGGTATTGATTTTGTTGGCGTCGGTCTTGAGAAATACGCTGCTGAAAACCGCCGCAATCAAGAGAATTGAGGCCAACGACAGCCCAAGCTGGTAGGCTCTCATTTGCGATAGGCCGCGTTTGGACGTGATCTTGCCAAGCCCGTAGTGGCCGGAACAGACGGAACCTAATGCGAAGCCGGTCCATACTAAGAAAAAGTTGTAAGGGAACTCGTAGGGCGAATCCGGGTCAGAAAGACTCTGCAGGCGGGAGGCCACAATGATAAGCGTACCGGTGATGAAGCCAGCGAAAACTTTAAGATATGTATATGAGAAGCCCTCAATTATGCTCTGAAGGAATATCTGAAGAAAACAAAGGATGGTAATGGCGCTAGAGATGTAGGTAGACTGAGAGTTGAAAGACTCCCTATCAACAGAAGGATTTGTGTTGACTGATGTAGCATTCCCTTCACTACTAAAGAATGAGAGAAGCAAGTTGAGGCTAAGCCTTTTTTGAAAGGTATTTGATGCAACATGAAACTGACTGTGTAAACCCAGGATCAGTTCTTCTCTTATAGCAGGCATGTAAAGATGTTGTCAAGGAGCAAAGGAAGATAAAGATTGAATAGCAGATTACATGAATGATTAGATGATTAATTGACTGTTAAAATTGTTGATCACTGCCACCACTAACTAAGCCCCATTCACATTGAGCTGAGCAGTGACCGACATGAACTGTCAGACTAAGGTAAGGCTTGAGAACAGAAGTTGTGAGATGGCAAAATAAGTCACTCTGTATAAAACCATGCATCAAAAGTCTTAACTAGTGCCTTTTCATGCATGTGCTACATACAGGAGTAGGGCAGAGGGGTAGATTCTCATCTTAAAAAGATGATGAGGAAAAGATAAGTCTTTAAAATATCTTCCTTTAGTAGTAGACTTTGTAGTCAGTTAAAATACTCAATATTCAGTAATATAATAGTTAAATTACATAATTTAAAGATTAGAGTTTAAGCTTTTACTTTAACAGAGTATAAAGTCTTTATAAAGATTATTGTAGACTTAATAAACTTATCTATACATTCTGTAAATCATTTAAAGAAGACTGCTTAAAAGAGAGACTACAATCTAGAGAAATTAAAGATTATATTAACTGAATATATTGCAGACACTTCTTATTCTGACTGTTCTAAAATGATAACTTTTAACAAGAAAAAAGCAGTTCTAAATAGAGTTAAAAAGAACTGCTATAACAGAGAGATGTTTACTACTGAATTTAAAGCTGAATTTAAGCTTTTCTCTATATCAATTCTTTAAATTCTTCACAAAAATAAGATATATAAGTGAAAATTAAGCTGAAAGTTGTAACAGAAGAATACTTTAAGACTGAAAAATTATTAAGTAAAGTATTAAGATAGACTGTTAGAGTATATAGGCAGTAGTTAATATTTGCTATATAAGCTGAGTATGAGCTTCTAACTATAATTCTACCTCTGATTATATAGATAATAGAAGACTTATAGTATTATAAAAATACTTAATTCTGAATAACTACTTTAGTAATTACTTCAGTTAGGCTGACAGTATAAGTTGAGACAACACTGAGTTGAGCTGATTCAGACTGAGTATTAAGCTGAGTTAGAGTGAATCTACAGCTATAGAATAAGTTCAGTTTGAGGCAGGTAGTGAATATAAATCTGCAGTGTTCTTAAAAACTTCAAATAATCTGAGAAATAGAGCTAAGCCCTTACTAATTTTATATATTATAGAGTTTAATACACTCATTAAAATGAGCTAACAACTAATAAAATTTGACTACAGTGCATTAAGTTATATAATATTAAAAGTTGAGTTGTTTAAGAACTCTTATTAAGTCAATTTACTGTAAATCTTCATCACTTCAAACTTTAACCCTATATAACTTTATGCACTATGATCTATTTTTAATGATTTTTGCATTAAATTAATGAGTGCATTCACTTCTACAATATACTAAATTATTATAGTTATTCACTGTATTGCATAATTTTAAGAAGGGCATTACCTCTCAGCATTATTATGTTCTTTACTTAAATTAAGGTTTTTTCTAGCTACATTAAGTTAGTTTAAAGTCTGTATAAGTATCTCAGAGTTAACTCAGTTAATTATAGAATACTGAGTTCTTAGAAGTGCTAAACCTGTAAGTCAGATCTGAGATTATAGACTCAGCTTAATCTGATTCATTTATTAGTTTAACTTCAGTTACTGCAGTTATATCTGTAACTGTAGTGATCACTATAACTGTTCTAATTACTGCAGTTGCTGTAGTCACATTTATAACTGAGGCAATCTCAGTAATTATAGAAGTAATATACTTTGTTCTGTAATTGCTAAGCAACTTATAATACTAGATCCCCCCTTCAGATTTCTTATCTTAAAAACCTTCAAACTTTCTACACTTCTAATGCCTTCTTCTTATATTCAAAAATATTACCCTTCTACTTATTTCTTTCAGCAACAGTGTTTAGCTTCTTTTATTAACTCTTTAAGTACCTTAGCTATACAATTTTGCAGTCAGTGTGTAGAGGCTGATTGTGAGTGTAAGATGTTGTCAGATTCTAACTAATGTAAAAAGTGTATTCACTTAAACTGAAGTTGTAAGCTGACTATTTCTTTATAAGAATTTAATTGTATTAATTAAAAGATTCATCATCTTTATAAGGAAAAACTAATAGTGTTCACTGAAAAGTGAGTTCTGAATAAGCAGTAGTAAGAGGTGAAGATAAAGAAGAAAAGACTTTACAAACAACTCTCAGCTCTTAAAAAATATTATAAGAAGCTGATAAATATTGAACTCTATAACATTGAAGAGCTTAAGGTGAAGGAGCTTATGCAGGCTGAAACTTTAGTTTAATCTACTGACTTTAGTGATTTTAATTTTATACTTACCTCACTTAACTAATCTGCTGTAGATTTTAAACTCAGAACTCTTACAACAGTGTTATATAATGAGTAAGATTCTCTTCTAATTCTTAGATGTTATCTACAGAGTTGTAATTCTTTTACTTTATTAAAAAATGTAGCTGATTATTAATCTCTTATTTATTCAGTATCTTCTCTATCTTGAATTCAGTGTTCTAACTTTTAGAGTCAATCTTCAGTAATGTTTCTTATACTGATGTCTTAGAATTAGCTGGTTTAAGTATAAATATATAAAAAACTGAATGTATTTTCATTTGTAATGAGAGTGCAAGTTTATAGTTAACACTTTTTCTAATTTTCTTAATTTAAAATAGTTCTAGTTTAATGTAGTTCAACTTGTTGCTGAGTTATTTAATTTTAATGTTTTACTGAAGAAGATACATCTTGTCTCTCTTCTTAAGAGTAAATCCTCTATCTCTCTTCCTATTATAATATATAGCTGACTGTTTAGAGTAGAACTGTATATCTCTTTATAATTGTCTATGTAAATTCTTCAGCTGGTTTACTTAAATGCTAGCTTTTTATATAATGCTGGCTATTTCTCTTAATTCATAAATGTTGATATTGAACTTATAGTTTATAAAGAATAATAATACTTCTATTATTTCTGTAATTGCTGTATTGTATACCAGCTGAGCAATTAGTAGTAGCTTCATTCAGTTAATTTGTTAATAATTAATGTAACAATATAAGTACTGTTTTATTGTTTAATTCAGCCTTTCTGTTTATCTATTAGTTTGTAAATAATATGCTGTTAACAACTTGTAGTGTATTCTGAGCTGGTTTATTAAGAATTTTCAGAACTTAAAGATAAAGAGTTTATCTCTGTCTGAGATTATCTCATCTGAAATACTGTAATTTACTGCTAATACTTTCAGAAATGTATACACTAGTTTTTCAGCAGTTAAGCTTTTTTTGTATAAAATGAAATATTTATACTTAATCAACCTGTCTATTATAACTAATATTGTATTGTATAGCACTTTTATTAGTGATTTCTTAAACTTCAGTAGTTTCACTATAAAGTTGAGTGCTATGCTGAATCATAATTGTCATAATGTCTTTAGTGATTTCAGTAGTCTGTATAGTTTATAGCAGTCTGTCTTACTTCTTCAGCAGATATTACACTTTTATATCTCTTCTTTAATCTTCTTTTATATATATGGGAAATAGAATGTTCTAATCAGTTATTTAAGTGTTTTTTTCACTTCTTAATGTTCATTTATTACTGCTGAATGAGTTTCACTGACTAGTTTTCAATGTAAAGCCTCTAATATATAGATTAATTCATTAAAAAGCAGAAGATCAGTTTATTTCTTAAAACTTAAATAATTATTAATGTTATTCAGAATTTGTTGTACAAATTTGTTCTTTTATAGTGCTGCTAGTACTTTTCCCTTAAAGTTTTTATTTTTCATTGTAAAGATGAAGTTGCATTTTTTATTATACTGTATAATGTTTTAATCATTCATCTGAAGTATAATATAATTAATAACAGGTTTATCTTAAAGGTAATCTGCTCTTTAACTGAGAGTATTCACTTTAACATTCTCTAATTCTTTTTAATAATAAATTTAAAAGTTGTATTATAAGAACTCTTCTAATCATTGTATTTGTCTCTAATTTAGAATTTTTATAATGATGAAGTATAGCAGATTCTTGTAATCTGTATATACTTAAATCTAATGTCTTAATTAGGCTGGCGGCGTGGGTCGGGGCGGCACTGAGTCGGGCCGGTTCGGGCCGGGTATTGGGCCGGGTCGGGCCGGGTCTCCAGCCAGAGAATGGGTCCGGTTCGGGGCGGGTAGTGAATATGGACCCGCAGTGTCCTTGAGGACCCTGAATAACCTGAGAAATAGGGCTAAGCCCTTAGCAATTTTATATATTGTAGAGTTCAATGCGCCCGTCAAAATGAGCCAACAACTAATAAAATCTGACCACAGCGCATTAAGTTATGTAATATTGAAAGTTGAGTTGTTTAAGAACTCTTGCCAAGCCAATCTGTTGTGGATCTTCGCCACCTCAAACTTCAACCTCGCGTAACTTAATGCGCTACGATCGGTTTTTGATGATTTTTGCATCAAATTGACGGGCGCACTCACCTCTATCATTCACTAAATTACCATAACTATTCACTGCTGCAATCAATTTTATTAAGAGCATTACCTTGCAGACTTATCTACTTTTTGAAGTTCGCGGCCTAAGAAATAAGGTTTAGCGCGCGGAAACTAGCTGGATATGGTTAGCTCAGGGTCCATGTAGGTACCTCAGGGTCGACCCGGTTGGCCATAGGATACCGGGTCCTTGAGGGTGCCGGACCCGTGGGTCGGGTCCGAGGCCATGGACCCGGCCCGACCCGACCCATCCGCCAGCCTAGTCTTAATCTTTTAAAGTACACTCATCATTGCTTAAATGTGTTAATAATGACTAATAACTCTTTATTATATATCTTATAGTTTATTTCAGCAGCTTAGAACTTTTGTAAGTAAAAAGCTATTAAATGCAGATGTCTTTTATTGTTTAATTAACTGATATATACTTTTATCACTCTGTTCAATGTGTCTGTCTTAAGTGTAATAGATTTCTCTGAGTTAAAGCTCACAAGAATTAATTAAGAAGTGAACCTCTTCTTTAACTTATTAAAGACTTTATCAGCTTTATTTAATTACTGGAACTTCTGGTTCTTCTTAGTCATTTTTATTAATGATGTTGTAATTTTTAAATACTTTTCAATGAATTTTCAGTAAAAATTTGTGATTTTAAGAAATAATTATACTTTCTTTATATTTGTCAGTGTTAATCATTTTATAATAGATTTTATCTTATTAAAATCCATCTGTGAGCCTTCTGAGATTACTATAAACTCTAAAAACTGTATCTTCTTTATGTGAAATATACTCTTTTCTAATTTTATCCTCCAGTTTGCATTCTGTAAAGCCTGTAGAACTAACTGTACTTATTTAATATAGTCTTTCTTCATTTTTGAGTATATCAGAATGTTATTGAGATATATCACTATAAATAAGTTCAGATACTTCTGTAACACATTGTTAATAAAGGCTTAAAAAATGGCAGGAGCATTAGTCAATTTAAACAGTATAATTAGATATTTATACCATTCTGATCTCATTTAAAATGCTGTCTTTCACTCATCTTCTTCTTTTATTTATATCTGATTAAAAACTTCTAATATGTTAAACTTAATAAATTACTGTGCTTCTTAAAATCAGTTCTGAAGTTCTGAAATAAGTAATAATGAGTAGCTGTTCTTAATTGTAATATTGTTGAGAGCATAATAGTTAACACACAGTTTTAAAGTTTCATCAGTCTTAAGTATAAACAATATTAGATATTCTGCTGATGACTGAAATTTTCTTATAAATTCTTTTTACAGATTTTCTTTTAAGTATTTTTGCAATGCATTTATCTTCTAAGACAATAATGAATAAATAGATTATTTAGTAGGTTTTTTTCCTTTTTCTATTTTGATCTTATAATTTCAGTACTAATGTTTCAGTAAAGCTGTATTGTCACTTTTATTCTAAAACATCTCTTCAAAGTTGTTGTATTCTTTAGAGTTAAATAACTTAATAATAGAGTTTTTATTCTCTGAGACTAGTCTACTTTACAGTATTT
The DNA here is from genome assembly GCA_965277795.1 of Lapillicoccus sp. Taxonomy (GTDB): domain Bacteria; phylum Actinomycetota; class Actinomycetes; order Actinomycetales; family Dermatophilaceae; genus Lapillicoccus. The sequence goes on along the minus strand of OZ255840.1, from coordinate 5,610,515 downwards.
AAGTGTCAGAGTTCTTTAGTTCCTCACACATTTCTTCTACTGTTATAGTGAAGACTTTCACACCTTTAAATAGGTACATTATTGAATATAACTTTATTGAAGTCAATTCTTTTATGAAGTATATCTCATTTTCTACTCAATTAATCATTAGATTAATCTTTCAAAATCATAATATATCTAGAACTATATTACTTTCTGGCTACTTCACTATATTGAACTGGATTTTCTTTTAGTGTTGAGTAACTTAAAGATGAACAGTAGCTGTTTTACAGTTTATAAGTTCTTTATTACTTTCTGCTGAATTTTTATTAAAACTGTACAGTTAATACTGTTAATTAAAATCTTTTTCTTATATTGAAACTTTATGTTACTTTGTAAACTCTAATAATATAAAGTTTCCTGTGCAGCTGCTGTTTATTAATAGTTATACTGTGTAGTTATTTACTCTAACTCAGACTCAGAAGCTTTTCAGATCTTCTATCACTTTATATTTAAAGTTTAAAGACTTATAAGTAGATGTCTTCAGTTATTTCTGATTCAGAGAGTCTTCTAGTTTTTTAAAAAGAAGAGAGGTTTTTCTTATACCTCTTTTATATATTTAAACTTATCAGGGTTTACACATTGTTGTAAATTGTTTCTCAGATTACATCAAGCATACTTTACTCTAAAAGCTCAGACCTTAATTTATAATGTATAAAAAATGTGTACTCTATTAAAAGTTATATATTCTTCATCTGTTGTAAAGTGAGATTTCTTTAATAAGTACTTCTAAACTACATCTTGAAGTGCCTCTAGAGAGAACACCTCTCTAAATAGTTAACTGTTATTCATTTATTTCTTATCTAGAATTACTTTTTAAATTCACTTCTCTACCTCCTGCATTCAATACTTAAATTCTGGCTCACATTTTTATAATATCTTAAAAAACTCATTGTAGGTTCTGAGTCAGACTGCTCTTAAGTAAGATCTAACTTCTACTACTGTAGTGTTAATAGTTTGTCATTTCTCAGAGATTATTTCTTCTCTATTTTCTGAAATCATCTCTAAGAGAGGTTCTAATGTAATCTGTTCAGATTCTATGTTGTTCTTTATATAGTTAAATAATGACTCTAAACTAGAGTTGTCTCAGTCTATTTATTATATAACTTTCTGTTACTCATTGTCACTTACTTTTTTATAATAGTGAACTGCTAAGTATTGTAAAAAAGTTAATTCTCTTTCTATTATAGTGAAGGTTTTACAATCTCTTTTCTTTAGAAACTACTTAAAGCTGTTTTTATCACTTCAGTGATATGCACAGTTGTTATTATAACAGAATGTCTACAATATGCTGATGTATAAAAGTTCAGATTTCTCTTCTTAAAGTGCTTTCACATACATTTTCTTTTTGTATAGTGAACAAGTTGATTCAGGTTTGCAGTTCTTACAGTTCTATACAAAATGTTCAATCTTTCTGCATTTATAGCACTTTTATTCTCTCTGCTATATTTTCTGCTTTCTGAGAATATATTGACATGTAGTTACATTAATTTTTATGAGCTGTAGTCTGTAACTAGCTTTTATTGCTGAGGTCTTCTCTTTAGACAATATTATGTCTTTCTTTTTCAGCTTACACTTGTACTGATGATTATTAATAATTATTGCTCTTAGTATCATTCTCTTTAAGATGATTATTAGTCATTCTGTATAAGTGAGTTTATCTTTTATAGAGTCCTTCAGCTCTTAGTAATACTGAGATAGCTGCATACTGTCTTCTTAACTTATTAAGACTGCAATTCTCTAAAACTCAGTAATGTAGACAGAAACTGCCTCAGTCTACTTCAATATGTAAAGCTTTTATTTCACTGTTCTTTTCTCATTAATATCTTTAAAGGCTCACTGCATTCAATTCTTAAATATCTTAAAGAAGGTGAATAGCTTAACTGTATCATTATTCTAGTTCTTCACTTTCTGTTTTAAGTAATCAGTTAGTACTGATTAAAAGCACTTATTAATGTGGTCTTGTAAATAAGTTACAGTGTATAACATCTTATCTGCATTTGTCTTAAACTGTAGTTCATTGAAGTGAATGTTCATCTCAACCTGTAATAGAAAAGACTTAAGTCTGCTTCTCTCATCTTTAAACAAGTCTGAGAGTGCTATTTTAAGAGTCTTAGTAATTACAGAGTTCACAACTTCTGACATCTCAGATACAGTTCTTAACCCTATTCTTTTATTGAAGAAGAAAGACTCAGACTGATCTTTAAATATAAAAGTAACAGTTACTGTTAATACTTTAAACATCTCTTAAAGATGGTGCTTAAAGTGTAACAGAAGAATGCTCTAAGACTAAAAGATTATTAAGTAAAGTATTAAGATAGACTGTTCAAATATATAGACAGTAGTTAACATTTACTATATAAGTTGAGTATAAGCTTCTAACTATGATTCTACCTCTAATTATATAGATAATAGAAGACATATAGTATTATAAAGATACTCAATTCTGAATAGCTGCTTTAATGATTACTTTAATTACTGCAGTTACATTTATAACTGTAATAACTACTATAACTGTTCTAATTACTGCAGTCACTGCAGTTACATCTGTAATCAGAATAACCTCAGTAACTATAAAAGTAATATACTCTGTTCTATAATTGCTAAGTGACTTATAATAAAAGTCAGCTCTAACATTTGTTATGTAAGAAGCCTGTCTATTTTTTGCTTAAACAGTTCAACATTAAACTCTTAAAGACTGAAAATAAGTCATTTAAACTGACAGAATCAGCATTATATTAGAGTACAGACAGGAAGTAATTAGAGTATAAAGAACAGCTGAAGAACAGTTGAAGAACAGTATAAGAAGACTTACACAAGATAGAAATAAAAAGAGATATCTGAATTTATATTTTAAGACTGTTTTTATACAATAAAAAAGACTCATATTATATATAGAGGAAGAAGACTGCTCAGTTAAGAAAGAAAGCAATAGAATATATAAAAAGAGTAAATAACAAGAATGAAGCAGCAGCTTAAACAGAGTAAAAGATTACTATAAAGATGCAGAGAATGAATTTAAATAGAGCTGATAAACTCTTACATTATACTTCACAATGATGATATACAGATAAGCAAGAAGCAGTTATATAAAAAGTACATAAGAGAAGTATTAACTGATAGCAGTATTAGAGAGAAGTTCTTATTAAAAAGCTTATATTCTCTACTCTTAAGTGTAAGAAAGACTGTTCTGAAATTACAGTTCAGAAAGACAAGGTGCTGAGTTATATCTTAAGACACTAGAAATAAATTTTTCTTAATGTCAATATTCTTCATCATCTTCTATAATTAGATAACTCTTTAGATCTTAATGCTATTAAGCTCTGCTGAATGTAAATAAAATAATATATTATTAAGAATAAGGCTTTCTAAAACTGTCTTACTGCTTAAAAAGTGTAAAGGTATTGCTGACTCAAAGGTCTTAAACAATGAAGAATTCAGTACTGAATTAAGCAGATTTTCTGTTATATTCAGAAGATTTTTAAGCTTGACAGCAGCAATGAGTATAAGAAAAAGTATATAAATGAAGACACTTACTTTAAGAGATTATAAGCTTTAAGACCTGTTAAACAAGTTAGATAAGACTCTAAGTTCTCTGTTTCTAAATAAGTATTCTCTATTAGAAGCTTCTTAATAAGCTCTATCTCTGTCTTTTCTGTTAGTGAAAAACATTCAGCTAGAGAATAAGAGCAAGAATAAGAATGTGTAGCTTAAGAATGTGAAGAGTGAGGCAGTATAGAGTGTAAAACAGTATCAGTAAAGTCTGAGCTGTCTAACTTTAAGTCAGTATCTACTGCTAGAAGCTTCTCTATAAGTTCTGTCTTTACTTTCTCTGACAGTGAGATATATTCAACAAGAGGCTGAGAATGAGAATATATAGCTTAAGAATGTAAAGACTGAGACTGTATAAAGTGTAAAACAGCATTAGTGAAGTCTAGCTGACAGTAAGAGAATGCTTTAATTCTGACAGCACTTTATTAACTTAAGCTGTTAGAAGTAGACATCAGCAGCAGTAATGAATCAGTTTTTATAGATTGAGAAGGCAGGCAGCAGCAGTGAGAGCAGCAGCAGTAAGAATAATGACAGCAGTAAGAGTAGTAGTAACAGTGAGAAGGCTGCTGTTAAGGTGTACAATTTCTATACATATGTTAGTATGCTTAAAAAGCTGCTGAATTGACTTATTTATCTAAAACATAAAACTCTTTTAATTTATAAAGTATTATCTAATTAGAAACAGTGTGTAAAGTAGAGAAACTATACAGATGACATTTTTAGTGTCTAATTATAACTTTTAATGCACAGTTCTGTAGCTTTATTTAAAGAGTCATTATATATAGATCTAAAAGAGCTCAGAGATTTTAAGACTGTTAATAACTGTTTACTGTAAGATTTTGAAAAACTTTAATGACTGTTATACTGCTCTTATAAGAATATTGTAACTGCTGCTTCTAGCATCTTTATTGTTACAGAGCACTTAAGTAAGTTTTACTATTCTACAGCTTTTATTCTTAAACCTCAGACTGAGGGAATTTATAGAACTGTAATTATATTTTTCACTGTGTAACTGCTAAACCTCAATGTGTAAAGCTCTAAGTATTATATAGATAGATTATACACTACAGAACTGTGCATTAAAAGTCTTAATTAGTGTCTTTTTGTGCATGCACTACATACAGAAGTATAGTAGAAAGTAGAATAAAGATAGATTAAAGAAGTAGATTTTCACTTTAAAAAGATGATGAGAAAAAAAAAGTCTTTAAATATTTTCCTTTAGTAGTAGACTTTATAGTCAGTTAAAATACTCAATATTCAGTAATATAACAGCTAAATTACATGATTTAGAAATCAGAGTTTAAGTTCTTACTTTAGTGTAATGAGGTGGATGCTCTAAGACTGAAAGATTATCAAGTAAGGTATTATGTAGAACTAGCTGAGACTTTATAGACAATAGTTGACATTCACTACATAAGTTGAGCATAAGGCTTTTAACTATGAGTTCTACCTTCTCTATATAGTAATTTTAAGCTCTCTATTGATTACTCTAATCACTGCAGTCACATCTGTGACTGCTGCAACTGAGGTGACTACTACAGGTCACTCTGATCACTGTAGTCATGCCTGCAACTGCTGCAATTAAGATGATCATTACAGGTCTATAGTTACTTCAATCTGTGCTGACTAATCTATCTGTAACATTTAGTAGAGTATAAAGTCTCTATAAAGATTGTTGTAGACTTAATAGACTTATCTATACATTCTGTAAATTATCTGAAGAAGACTGCTTAAGAGAAAGACTATAATTCAGAGAAATTGAAGATTATATTAACTGAATATATTACAGACACTTCTCATTCTGATTATCTTAAAATAATAACTTTTAATAAGAAAGAAGCAGTCTTAAATAGAGTTAAGAAGAATTATAGCAGCAGAAAGATGTCTACTGCTGAATTTAAAGCTGAATTTAAGCTTTTCTTTATGTTAATTCTTTAAATTCTTTACAAAAACAAGATGCACAAGTGAAAATTAAGCTGAAAGTCAGCTCTAACACCTACTATATAAGAAGTTCATCTATTTTTCACTTAAACAGTTCAACATTAAACTCTTAAAGACTGAAAACTAGTTATTTAAAGTGACAAAACCAGCATTATATTAGAGTATAGATGAAAAGTAATTAGAAGTCTGCATCTGCTATTAGAAGCTCCTCTATAAGCTCTATCTTTATCTTTTCTAACAGTAAAGTACATTTAATAAGAGGCTGAGAATGAGAATGTGTAGCTTAAAAACATAAGAGCTGAGACTGTATAGAGTGTAAAACAGCATCAGTGAGGTCTAGTTAACAGTAAGAAAGTGCTTTAATTCTGACAGCTAGGCTGACAGTGTAAATTGAGGCAACATTGAGTTGAGCTGATTTAGACTGAGTATTGAGTCAGGTTAAAGCAGGTCTACAGTTATAGAATGAGTTCAGTTTGAAACAGGTAGTGAATATAGACCTGCAGTATTCTTAAGAACTTTAAATAACCTGAGAAATAGAACTAAGCTCTTAGCAATTTTATATATTGTAGAGTTTAATGCGCCCATCAAAATGAATTAACAACTAATAAAATCTGACTACAGTGCATTAAGTTATATAATATTAAAAGTTGAGTTGTTTAAGAACTCTTGTCAAGCTAATCTGTTGTAGATCTTCACCACCTCAAACTTCAACCCTACATAACTTTATGCACTGCAATTTGTTTTTGATGATTTTTGCATCAAATTGATGAGCACATTCACCTCTACAATATACTAAGATATTATAGTTATTCACTGTATTGCATGATTTTAAAAAGGGCATTACCTCTCAGCATTATCATGTTCTTTACTTAAATTAAGTTTTTTTCTAGCCACATTAAGTTAGTTCAGGGTTTATGTGAATACCTCAGAGTTGACTCAGTTAGTTATAGAATACTGAGTCCTTAAGAATGCTGAGTCTATAGGTCAAATCTGAGATTATAGACTCAGTCTAATCTAACCCATCTGCCAGCCTACTGACAGCACTTCATTGACTTAAAGAAGTGAGGGGTTGAGAAGAGTAAACATCAGCAGCAGCAATAAGTCAGTTTTTATAGAGAAGATATGCAGGTAGTATTTCTAGTGTCTAATTACAACTTTTAATGCACAGTTTCATAATGTAATGTACTCAGCAATGCTGCAGAATAGATAATACTGCACTTTCTCTCTAAATTAAAATTACTTATTTCTTCATCATAATTGCATATATTTAATAGAGAAAAAAGAGTGTATTTTAAAAATTATTAAGATTTATAATAACACTCTTAGAGATTTAAAAAGCAGCTGAAGACACAGACTAGAAAGTTACAACAGCTATAGAATAAAGAAAAGAAGCAGACTGTTAAGACTGCAGTTATTACAGTAAAAGCAGTCTTAAAAATGCTAAAATGCATAGATTCTAAAGCTCTACTATAGACTACAATACAGAGCTTCAAAATTTCTTATTTAAATTAAAATCTACAGCTTAATTAATGAAATTTCAATATTTATTTATTGAGAAAAGATGTAGTGTTATCTATTCAGCAGTGTTGCTAGATACATTATGTTAAACTTCAGTACAGTTTTCATCTACTGTATATCTTGTCAATTATTGAAAAGATACTTAATAAATTATAGTCTTTAAAGGTGAGTTTCTTGCATTATATAATGTACAACTATAACTAATCACTTTATAAATATAAAGAAACACATCTGTTACTCAATTTCTCAGTCTCTTACTGCTGTTATTATCTTCTCTCTCACCTTACTGCTTTCTCATTTATTCTTAAAAGAACTAAGTTAATCTCAGCTAATAAAGTGCTGCAAATTCAGCACTATATCTTACAGCTTAACAATTACTGTCTCTATCTTTATCTCTACTATTTTCATTATTTCTGCTATCTCTACTGCTGCTGTTTCTGCTAGAACACTGTTAATTACAGTATAATCTCACTGTCTAGCTAAAGCATAAGCCTAATAAGGCTTATTAATACTGTTAACTTATTGTTACAGATTTAGAGATGACAGTAATATAAAGAGTGCATAGTTCTAAGACTACTTACAGTAATTACACACCTTAATGATGCAAGCACTGTAAGTACTGAGAATTAATCAGTAAGAGACTGCTCACAGTAATTACATACCTTAGCAGTGTGAGTACTGTGAGTACTGAGAATTAATCAGTAAGAAACTGCTTACAGTGATTACACACCTTAACAGTGTGAGCACTGCAAGTATAAGACTAATTATTCAAGGCATTATATCTTTATAATATTATGAGTCTTCTATTATCTATATGATTAGAGATAGAATTATAGTTAGAGACTTATACTTAACTTATATAGTAAATACTAACTACTGCCTACAGAACTCTGATAGTTTTACTTAATGCTTCACTTAATAATCTTTCAGTCTTAGAGCATTCTTCTGTTACACTTTAAGCATCATCTTTAAAGAATATTTAAAGTATTAATTACAACTATTACTCTTATATTTAAAGATTGATCTGAGTCTTTCCTCTTTAAAAGAAGAGAAGAGCTAAAAACTGTACCTGAGATATTAAAAGCTGTAAACTCTGTAGTTATTAAGATTCTTAAGATAGTACTATCAGACTTATTTAAAGGTGAGAGAAGCAGACTTAAGCCTTTTCTGTTACAGATTGAGATGAAAATTCACTTTAATAAATCACAGTTGAAAATGAAAGTAGATAAGGTATTATACACTATAACTTATCTATAAGATTACACTGTTCAGTGGTTTTAATCAGTACTGACTGATTTCTTAAAGCAAAGAGTAAAGAATAGAGATGACAATATTAATAAGATATTCAGCTCTTTTAAAATATTTAAAAATTAAATGCAGTAAGTCTTTAAAGACATTAATAAGAAAAGAACAGTGAAACAGAAGCTTTACATCTTAAAGTAGACTGAAGCAGTTTTCATCTATATTACTGAGTTTTAGAAAATTGCAGCCTCAATAAGCTGAGAAGACAGTATACAGCTATCTCAATACTATTAAGAGCTGAAAGACTCTATAAAGAATGAACTCACTTATATAAATTAATTAACTATCTTAGAGAGAATAATACTAAAAGCTACAGTTATTAACAATCATCAGTATAAGCACAAGTTAAAAAAGAAGAGTATATTGTTACTTAAGAAAGAGACTTCAACAATAAAGTCTAGTTATAGACTGCAGTCTATAGAAATCAACATAACAATAGACTGATTTAATCTTTAAAAACAGAAGATATAGTAAGAAGAAAAGAAGTGCTATAACTGTAGAAGAATTAAACACTTTATATAAGATTGTAAAGACTGTAAATCTGAATCAACTCACTCACTGTATAAAAAGAAAATGTATATAGAAGTACTCTGAGACAAGAAATCTAAACTCTTATACATCAGTATATTATAAACATTCTGTTATAACAACAATTATGTCAATCTCTGAAGTAATAAGAATGGCTCAGAGTGATTTCTAAAAGAGAGAGATTGTAAGACCTTCATTATAATTAGCAGAGAATTAACCACTTTATACTACTCAGCAGTTCACTACTACAGTAAAGTAAGTGATGATGAACAACAGAAAGTTATGCAATAAATAAGTTGAAACAATTCTAGTTTAGAGTCATCATTTAACTATATTAGAAACAATGATGAATTAGAATAAACTGCATCAGAATCACTTCTGAAGATAATCTTTGAGAATAGAAAACAAATAGTTTCTGAGAAATAACTAATCATTGACATCATAGTGATAGAAGTCAGAACTCACTTAAGAGCAGTCTAACTCAGAATTTATAATAAGCTTTTTAACTTACTACAAAAACATGAGTCTGAATTTAAGTATTAAATGTATAAAGTAGAGAAGTGAATTCAGAAGATGATAATGAATGAAGAATAAATAAATAGCAGTCAGCTATTTAGAGAAATACCTTCCTTAGAAGTGCTTTAAAATGTAGTTCAGAAATATTTACTGATGAAATCCTGCTTTATAATAAATGAAGAATATGTGACTTCTGATAAAGTATACATTTTCTATACATTATAAACTAAAGTCTAGGCTCTCAGGGTAGAGTATACTTAATGTAATTTAAGAAACAATCTACAACAATATGTAAACTCTGAGAAGTTTAAGTATATAGAAGAGGTATAAGAGAGATTATTCTCCTTCTTAAAAAACTAAAAGACCCTTCAGATTAGAGATATTTAAAGATGCTAACTTATAAGTCTTTAAGCTGTAAGTATAAAGTGACAGAAGATCTGAAAAGCTTCTGAGTCTAAATTAAAGTAAATAACTACACAGCACAACTATTGATAGACAGTAGCTGCACAGAGAACTTTATGTTATTAAAGTTTATAAAGCAATATAAAAGTTCAATACAAAAAAAGAATCTTAATTAACTGTATTAACTGTATAACTTTAATGAAAACTCAGCAGAAAATAATGAAGGACTTATAAACTGTAAAACAGCTACTGTTCATTGTTAAGCTGTACAATACTGGAAGAAAATTCAGTTTAATGTAGTGAAGCAGTCAGAAAGTAATATAGTTCTAGATATATTATGACTTTAAAAGATCAATTCAATGATTAATTAAGCAGAGAACAAGATATACTTTATAAAAGAATTAACTTCAATGAAGCTATATTTAATTATATATCTACCTGAAGGTGTAGAAGTCTTTACTATAACAGTAGAAGAAATGTGTAAGAAACTGAAGAACTCTAACACTCAAATACTGTAAAGCAGACTAGTCTTAAAGAACAGAGACTCTGCTATTAAGTTATTTATTTCTAAAAAATATAATAACTTTAAAGAAATGTTTTAGAATAAAAGTGACAACACAGCTCTACTGAAACATTAAGACTGAAACTACAAGATTAGAATAAAGAAAGAGAAGAAATTCACTAGACAATCTATCTATTCACTATCATCTCAGAAAATGAATGCATTGTGAGAATACTTAAAAGAAAACCTGTAAAAAGGATTTATTAGAGAATTACAGTCATCAGCAGAATATTTGATATTGTTTATATTAAAGACTGATGAAAATTTAAGACTGTATGTTGACTATTACACTCTTAACAATATATTATTATACACTTAAATATACTTCTGAAAATGCCTTATCTCAGCATTTTCACCTTTTAACAAACTGTATATAAAAGTGAGTAGTTTATTAGAAAGATTGAGTAAATTATTATTGTTACTGCAGTAGAGACTGAATATAAAGTTAATAAGAGTTTTAATATTTTATACAGTTCTTTTATTAGCTTAATGCAGTGTTTTATAATGCTGACATTTATAAATTATACAGTTACAATTATAAAAGACTGAATTGTTAAACTGTTTACTTTATAGATTATTAAACTGAAACAGACTAATTCAGCTGTTTTCTAATCTGTTACAGCTGTTTATTATACTATTAAGACTTAAAAATGTGTTATTGTAGCTGCTTTTATAAAAGATCTATATATAAGTGTAAATTTTGTTCAGAATTCAGTCATTACTCTATAATCTAATATTAAGATTTAATAGCAGTGATGATCTTATTTTATAAAAAGTTAAACTTAAAAGAAGATAAATTAAACTGAATTCTAATTTATTTTAGACATAAATTAACAGTTAAAGTCTTAGCTGCACATTTATTAAAGAGATTAATTATAATACTAAGCTGAATAAAATATAAATCTATGTTTTATTCAGTTAAGAATAAGTAAAGAAGTATTTACAGGCAGTATTATTTAACTGTAATAAAGATAAGCTGAATTTTAAAGATTTATACTCAGTTTTAATTAAGTTTTAAATTTAGTAAAAGGTGAAAGAGATCTAAACTATAAAACAGTGAATTATATAGAATAATAACTCTGTAAATTCTATAAGTGCATTAAAAATCTGATGTATTATCTTTACAGAAGAATTTTCTAAGTTGAGATATACTACAATTTAAGCATATATAAGATTCAGTCATTACAGTATAAGAGTATAATGTTCTTAAAGTAATGAGTGAGAGTTTATATATTTCAAACTACACTGCATTATAAGTTTAAGTTAAGTTTGAGTTGAGTTTTAGATAAAGTTATAACAGAGAAAATTTAACTCATTAACTTAAACTCAGAGAATTCTAAGTTAACTCAGTATATATAAATAGTTATAATAGTTTTTATAGTAGTTAGTCAGTCTAAAAATAAAGATCATTCTTATCTTCTAATAAGACTGTTTCTCATTTTCTAATATAATCATTTTCTCACTGTCTAATATAGCTGTTTCTTGCTGTCTAATATAATCATTTCTCACTATTTAATACAGTTATTTCTCACTGTCTAATATAGCTGATTTCTCATCTTCTAATAAGGCTGTTTCTTACTGTTTAATATAGCTGTTTTCTCACTGTCTTATATAGCTGTTTCTCACTGTCTAATATAACTGTTTAATGTCTTTTAATATGACTGGTTTCTTGTCTTCTAATATAGTCACTTTTTTATCTTCTAATAAGACTGTTTCTCACTGTTTAATAAGGCTGTTTCTTATCTTCTAATATAGTCACTTTTTTACCTTTTAATAAAGCTGTTTTTCATCATCTAATAAGGCTGTTTTTCATCTTCTAATATGATCACTTTCTCATCTTATAATATAGTTACTTTTTTTTTATCTTTTAATATAATTACTTTCTCATCTTGTAATAAGACTGTTTTTATCTTCTTTCTCACTGTCTAATATAATCACTTTCTCATCTTATAGTAAGACTGTTCTCATCTTCTTTCTTGCTGTCTAATATGATTACTTTCTCATCTTATAGTAAGGCTGTTTCTCACCTTCTAATATAATCACTTTCTCACTATTTAATATAGTCACTTTCTCACCTTCTAATAAGGCTGTTTCTTCTGTAAGACTAAAGACTGAAAAGTGATGTTTCTCATCTAATTCTAATTATGAGACAGTGTTTTCAGTGATTAATGAAAGGCAGCACAGCTGGACCCTTTTTCACTTTATAATAGTATATAATAGATGTCTATAAATACATTAGTAACATAATCACTGCATTAGAAGTCTACTTACAGAGAGATAGACTAATAGATAAGTTAAATTAGATTAGATTTATATAATCTCAGACCTGACTTACAGATTCAGCACTTCTAGAAACTCAGTATATTATAGTTAACTGAGTTAATTCTGAGATACTTATACAGACTCTGAACTAACTTAATATAGCTAGAAAAAACCTTAATTTAAGTGAAGAACATAATAATGCTGAAAGGTAATGCCCTTCTTAAAATTATGCAATACAGTAAATAACTATAATAATTTAATATATTGTAGAAGTGAATGCACTTATCACTTTAATGCAAAAATCATCAAAAACAGATTGCAGTGCATAAAGTTATATAAGGTTAAAGTTTAAAGTGGTGAAGATTCACAGTAAATTAGCTTAATAAGAGTTCTTAAATAACTTAACTTTCAATATTATATAAACTTAATGCACTGCAGTCAGATTTTGTTAGTTGTTAGCTCATTTTGACAGATGCATTAAACTCTACAATATATAAAATTACTAATGACTTAACTCTATTTCTCAGATTATTTAGAGTTTTTAAGAACACTACAGATTTATATTCACTACTTGTCTCAAATTAGATCTATTCTATAACTGTAGATCTGCCTCAACTCAGTTCAATACTCAGCTTAAATTAACTTAACTCAATGTTATCCTAACTCACACTGCCAGCCTACAGAGAGAGACAGATTGTTCAGCATTAATAGAAAAGAAAGAAATAATGCTATAACTGCAGTAACTTAACAGCTTGAAAATAAGTGAAAAGATAAAAAGATGTCATTAAAATACAGATATTATAATAAATTTTAAAAAATAATGTTTAACTTTAAAGCAAGTTTTTATACAATAAATAAAACAAGATCTATATAGAAAAAGTATAAGCAATATAAAACTTAAATATAATAATGGCATTAGTGAAGAGTAATGTAGACAGAAGTTAAAGATAAGAATAGATAAGTTTATAATTAATCTCTTAATATAAAATGCAGTTATATTCACTTTACAGTTATAATATTAATAAAGCATCAGTTCAGTTACATTATTATATTACAATAATTATCTACATTACTATAAAAGTCTATAATTTCTACTAGACTGGTGAAGAAGTTGAGTTGAGTCAGGTTCAGCACTCTCAAGAACTCAGTATTCTATAATTAACTGAGTCAACTCTGAGGTACCTACATAAATTCTGAGCTAATTATATTCAGCTAGTTTCTGTACACTAAACCTTATTTCTTAGGCTGTAAACTTCAAAAAGTAGATAAGTCTGCAAGATAATGCTTTTAATAAAATTGATTGCAGCAGTAAATAGTTATAATAATTTAGTGAATGATAGAGGTAAATGCACCCATCAATTTGATATAAAAATCATTAAAAACTGATTATAGCACATTAAGTTACACAAGGTTGAAGTTTAAGATGGTGAACATTGTCTTTAGAATTATTGTCTATCAATCTCAAACTTTAATAATTGATAACTTAATGTGCTGCAGTCAGTTTTTATTAGTTTTTGCAGCATTTTAATGGGTGCATTGAGTTCTAGAATATGTGAGATTGCTAAGAGCTAAGCTCTAATTCTTAGATTATTCTGGGTCCTCAATTATCTGTAGTGTCTGACATCAATACCTGCTTCAACTCAATACATTAAGGTGAGTTCTCAATTAGTCAGACACTGAGACTCAACCTGACTCAATTCAGTGTTGCCTCAACTTATACTGTCAGTCTAATTTCTACAGTGCTGAAGATTAGTACATAAGAGAGAAAACAATTATTATAGTATAATAATACATTAAACTTAATGTTTACTAAGCAACTTAACAGTATACAGTAAAACTTTAGTCTTAATTCTTCTTCTCTTCTTAGTTATTAGTTCTAGCATACATATAAACTATATATTTATATCTCATTCTATCTTATATTGTTACAAACTCTGTCATACATCTTTTTAGAATAGAAGGTGCTATAGCTTTACACATATATAAGAAATACTAATGTATAAGTCAAGCTGAAGTGCTGATATAGAGTAAAGAATAATACTAAATATTAAAGTAAACTGAGTAAGAATAAATGTAACATATTATTAAAAAATGTCTGAGAGATTAAATCTGTAAAACATTTCATAAACAAGCTATTAAATAAGGCTAAAAGATAATGCTTATATAGTACTTTACTTATATTTACAGCTGAGTAATTAAAACAGAACATTATAGTTTAAAAAGATAAAATTATCAGCAATTATAAAGATATTAAAGATAATTTCCTTTAGACACTTCTGTTAAAGAGTATAAAATTAAAAAAACCTTGTAGATACTAAAAAGTATTGCATTAACAATGCTAAAGACAATAACAATAATAAAGACAATAAAGATAATAAAGACAATAAAGATAATAAAGATAAAGATAATAAAGATAATAAAGATGACAATAAAGAAGTAAATCAGATAAAGTAATTATAATTATCTATTATATACTATTATAAAGTGAAAATGGGTTCAGCTGTAACATCTCTTATTAGCTGCTGAAAACACTGTTCTGTGACCAGAATTAGGCAAGAAACATCACTTTTCAGCCTTTAATCTCACAGAAGAAACAGCCTTATTAGACAGTGAGAAAATGATTATATTAGAAGATGAGAAACAGCCTTATTAGAAGGTGAGAAAGTGACTATATTAGACAGTGAGAAAGAAGATGAGAAACAACCTTATTAGAAGATGAAAAAGCAACTATATTAGACAGTGAGAAACAGTCTTATTAAAAGATGAGAAACAGCCTTATTAGAAGATGAGAAAATGATTATAGTAGAAGATAAGAAATGACCTTATTAGAAGATGAGAAAGCAACTATATTAGACAGTGAGAAACAGCCTTATTAGACAGTGAGAAAGAAGATAAGAAACAGTCATATTAGAAGACAAGAAACAATCTTATTAGACAGTGAGATAGAAGATAAGAAATAGTCTTATTAGAAGATGAGAAAGAAGATAAGAAACAGTTATATCAGAAGATAAGAAACAGCCTTATTAAAAGATGAGAAAGCAACTATATAAGACAGTGAGAAACAGTCTTATTAGACAGTAAGAAACAGTCTCTGTTAAACAGTGAGAAAGAAAATAAGACACAGCTATATTAGAAGATAAGAAACAGCCCTATTATAAGATAAGAAAGTGACTATATTAGACAGTAAGAAACAGTCTTATTAGATAATAAGAAAGAAGGTGAGAAACAGTCTTATTAAATAATGAGAAGATGAGAAATAATTATATCTGAAGATAAGAAACAGTCTTATTAGAAGATGAGAATGACCTTCATCTTCAGATTGACTGACTACTATAAAGACTATCTATTATATACTATTATAAAGTGAAAAAGGGTTCAGCTGTAACACTTCTCATTAATCACTGAAAACACTGTCCTGTGATCAGAATTAGATGAGGAACATCACTTTTCAGTCTTCAGCCTTATACAGAAGAAACAGTCTTATTAAATAACAAGAAAGTAACTATATTAAACAGTGAGAAACAGCCTTATTAGAAGATGAGAAAGTGAACATATTAGATAGCAAGAAACAGTCTTATTAGACAGTGAGAAAGAGTGTAAGAAACAGTTATATTAGAAGACAAGAAAACAATCATATTAGAAGATGAGAAAGTAATTATATTACAAGATGAGAGAGTAATCATATTAGAAGATAAGAGACAGTCTTATTAGACAGTAAGAAAGAAGGTGAGAGAATAAACATATTAGAAGATGAGAAACAGCCTTATTAGAAGATGAGAAAGTGACTATATTAGACAGCAAGAAAGAAGGTGAGAAACAGTCTTATTATAAGATGAGAAACAGCCTTATTAGAAGGTGAGAAAGCAACTATATTAGACAGTGAGAAACAGCCTTATTAGAAGATAAGAAAATGATTATAGTAGAAGGTGAGAAATGGTATTATTAGAAGATGAGAAAGTAACTATATTAGACAGTAAGAAACAGCCTTATTAGACAGCAAGAAAGAAGGTGAGAAACAGCTATATTAGAAGATAAGAAACAGCCTTATTAGAAGATGAGAAAGTGACTATATAAGACAGTGAGAAAACAATTATATTAAACAGTGAGAAACAGCCTTATTAGACAGCAAGAAACAGCCTTATTATAAGATAAGAAAGTGATCATATTAGACAGCAAGAAACAACCTTATTAGACAGAAAGAAAGAAGGTGAGAAACAGTCTTATTAGATAGTGAGAAGGTGAGAAATAGTTATATCTGAAGGCAAGAAACAGTCTTATTAGAAGATGAAAATGACCTTCATCTTCAGACTGACTGACTACTATAAAGACTACTATAACTATTTGTATATACTGAGTTAACTCAGAATTCTCTGACTTTATTTTAATAGATTGAGTTTCCTTCATTATAATTCAACTTAAAATCAACTTAAACTCAACTTATAATGCAGTATAGACACAGTTAAAAGTGCAGGTTAAAATATATAAACTTTTATTCATTACTTTAAGAACATTATACTCTTATACTGTAATGACTGAATCTTATATATGCTTAAATTGTAATACATTTCAGTTCAGAGAATTCTTTTATAAAGTTAATATATTAGATTTTTAGTGCACTTACAGAACTTATAAAGTTACTATTTTATTTAATTCACTATTTTTCAATCTAGATTCTCTTTATCTATTATCAGATTTAGAGTTTAATTAAAGCTGAGTATAAATCTTTAAAGTTCAGTTTAATTCATC
Source organism: Lapillicoccus sp. (assembly GCA_965277795.1). Lineage (GTDB taxonomy): Bacteria > Actinomycetota > Actinomycetes > Actinomycetales > Dermatophilaceae > Lapillicoccus. The sequence continues at coordinate 5,593,147 of OZ255840.1, read as the reverse complement.
TTTTTCCAGCTTTAACTCTTTATAAAATAAAGTTATCACTGCTATTAAATCTCAATATTAAATTATAGAGTAATAGCTGAATTCTAAACAGAATTTAAACCTGTATACAGATCTTTTATAAAAGCAGTTATAATAATACATTTTTAAACCTTAACAGTATAATGAATAGCTGCAGTAAACTAGAGAACAGCTGTATTAGTCTTCTTTAATTTAAAAATCTATAAGACAGATAGTCTATAATAATTCAGTCTTTTATAATTATAACTGCATAATTTATAAATGTCAACATTATAAGACACTGCATTAAGCTAATAAAAAGACTGTATAGAATATTAAAACTTTTATTAACTTTATATTCAGTCTGTACTGCAGTAATAATAACAGTCTACTGAATCTATTTAATAAATTACTTACTCTTATATACAGTTTGTTAAAGGATAAAAATGCTGAGATAAGACATTTCTAAAAGCATATTTAAGTATTATATAATGTATTAACATTTACTTCTTATTGATATATTATTAATAATTAATTAAAGAGTTACAGCAGTATTAAATTATTTCAGATTTAAGAAGAGTTTTATTATTAATAGAAATCTTTATATACTGTTTAAAATACACTATTATTCTTTACTTAAACATGTTAGATATAATTAATAACTTATTTATCAGTATATATAAACAAATAAATATTATTTGCCTCAGTCACTCAGATCACCCCCTCACTAGCCTGTAGCTTAGTGAAAACTGCTTATTATGTGCATTTTCTGAGGAGGGTCTGAGGGTGTAATTCTAAAAACAGGTTAGAAAACACTTCATTTAGCTGTATACACCTCCATTAGACAACACTTTGTGTCAAAATCTCAAGTTATAAAGGCACAACAGTCACTTAAATTCAACTACAATTTTATTATTCAATGTTACAACTGTAATAGACTATATAATGGCCACTCTATCTAATGCTGTAGTTAGTATATTAAGGAAGTATCTTGTTGTTGAACAGTTTCTTAAGTCTATATAGAGCACACTTTTCAGTTCAAAACAGTGATCTTATACCTTAAAAACTAGATGGTCACACCCTCTCAAAATTGCTTCACCATTTAGACTCATTGATAGCAGCCTTCAGACTGAGTTATATAGAAATCCCTAGCACTGAATCTTCTATGTGATGAGAATGTAGAGATTTTGCATAACTTCTGCATAGTGATGTGCATAACATGCATAAAAACAGCACAGACAACAGTGTAGACAACAGTGCAGACAACAGTGTAGATAACAGTGTAGACAACAGTGCAGAAAACAGAAGAGAAAACAGCAGAGAAACAATAGTAGACAGCAGTAAAACAGTAAAAAAAGCAGCAGAAATTAACAGTGAAAACAGTAGTAAGAAGGTGTAGAAAAGTCAGTTCTCAGAAAAGTGTAAAAAAGTTGTTTACTTCTTAATTTACTACTTAAAAACATGTATTTCTTAAATATTTGCAGGCTGAGCACTGCACTAGAGTAAATTACATTAAGTAAAGTGATTTCAGCCTGTAATTATTTATAATGCACTCAGACTCTATGAAGAAGAAGTTCTTAAAAAGAACTAGTTATAGTGCAGTCACCTCTTTGAAATGTAGTCTGAGTTAACTGAGGCAAAATATTATGTATAATTAATTCACTTAAAGTTTTAAATAATCAGTCTGTAGACTTTTCTTTAACCTTAATTTTAGTTTAAGTTAGAAGTATATACTTAACAAATTTATTCTGATCTGTTTTAATTCTAATTCAGTCTAAAAATACATCTTTCAGAAGCTGAAAGAGTAATATTTTAAAATTTAAACTGTTACAGATTTTTATAAAGCTTATATTTAAAGTAAAATTAAGAAAGATTATAATAAACTGACTTAGCTAATTTTAAATAAAATAGTTAAAAATCAGATGCTTTTATAAGTGAAGAGATAAGAATTTAAGAATGAAATCATGTGTAATAAATAATTATAATAATTTAGTAAATGATAGAAGTGAGTGCACTCATTAATTTAATGCAAAAATTATTAAAAACAGATTGCAGTGCATTAAGTTATATAAGGTTAAAGTTTGAGGTGATAAAGATTTATAGTGAATTGACTTAATAAGAGTTCTTAAATAACTCAACTTTTAATATTACATAACTTAATGTGCTGCAGTCAAATTTTATTAGTTATTAGCTCATTTTAATGAGTGCATTAAACTCTACAATATATAAAATTATTAAGGGCTTAGTTTTATTTTTCAAGTTATTCAGAATTCTCAAGAACACTGCAGGTCTATATTCACTACTCATCTCAACTCAGCTCAATACTCAGCCTAAATCAGTCTAACTCAGTGTTATTCTGACTTACACTGTCAGTCTATCTCTATTATTCATTAAATTAATATAATTATTCACTGCTGTAATCAATTTTATTAAAGGCATTACCTTGCAAACTTATCAACTTTTTGAAGTTTATAGTTTAAGAAATAAGGTTTAGTGTGCAGAAACTAGCTGAATATAGTTAGCTCAGAATTTATATAAGTACCTCAGAGTTGACCTAATTAACTATAAAATACTAAATCCTTAGAGGTGCTAGATCTATGAATCAAATTTAAGACTATGAACTCAGTCTAACTCAACTCATTCATCAGTCTACATTCAACAGAAACAAACAAAAATTAGAAAATTAAAAAAATGCTTAAGAGACTGACTAGAATATACTACTTTCTACATATAAGAAAGAGAATAGAAGAAGAAATATAGAAGTATAACACTTATTAAAAAAGTAAAAGTGATCATTATAAACTGTACAGATTACTGAAATCATTAAGTACATTAAGACAACTGTAATTGAGTATTACACTAAATTTTGTAGTAAAACTACTTAGATTTAAAAAATAAGTAATTAAGATATTCTACAATTTATAATACACACATTGAAACATATACACATAGTGAACCATCACAAGTGAATAGTTTGATAACAAGCCATTGTCTGCAATTAAACTGCCTCACTACACACATCAAAACGCACTTTTCTACTACCAATTACCTCAACTGAGGGTGGAGCAACAGCAAATCTCAAAAAACTCAAAAAACTCAAAAAATTGCATCAAAATCATAAAATCTCAATGAAAACCACTACACAACTACACAACCACCCTTTCAAGCCGATTTTGTGTGAAAATAAGATCTATACCTAGCTCATATTGCAGGTGCATCACAACTCAGTGTAATTACAAAGGGTTGTAAGCTAGTACACATCTATTTATCTCTTGTTTATCTTGTTTTTACGGAAATTCTGAAGTTCTTGAGGCCCTCACACCTTTTAAGGTTAAGGTTTAGCTCCCGCAACCTTAATATCACTACTACACATCAAAACCACAGTACCAGCGCCAGCATCAGCACCAGTGCACCATTTTCCTACTTCTACCACTGCTTTACCTCTCCTTACAAATATTAAAGGTCATTCTTTTTGAGTTTGACAACAAAGGACTGTAGAAAGCTCAGATTAGCAAAAAAGCCTGTGGGGGAAAGCACTATTCTGAGTACTAGGGATATCAAGAATTCGTCAAGCGTTTCCTATAAAAGAGTAAGAACTAGCTAGTCTATACCATTTTCTGTCAGGATACACTCAGGAGTGACTCAGGAGGTCAGCTGAAATATTGCTTTAAAGAGTCTGAGCAGCATCCTCTTAAGTACTAGAGATAGAAAAAGAAGCTTTTAGACTCTTGATTGTGCTTGAGTCTATAAAGAAAGGGATATTAAACTTGAGTTTCTAAGGACTCCAGGATTTCAGGATTCCAGGATTATCAGAATTGCCAGAATTTCCAGAAGCAGAACGACCCAGTTCTCAGGAAAAACATCAGTGTTTAATTAAAAGTGTTAAATCTGCCCATTCTATCAAGTTGTCAAAAGTGTCAAACTTTATCAAAATCATCAAGGTCACTGGAACAACAAAAACCCCAGCAATTTTTGATACAAACTCTGTGCATTTTAAAGTACCAGGCATAAAATTTGCAGATTTTCCAAACCCTTACCAGACACATCAGACATTAATTACAAAAACTGTACTTTTTGTCACTTTGTAAAGTGGCCAAAAATCACCAAATTTGCTCTAAATCATCAAGGCTGCCAGAACAACAAAAAAAATCTGCAATTTTCAGAACTTATTCTTTGACATACTTGATATTAGCACCTCAAGTTACAGATTTTTCAGAATCTCCTCAGAGCTTCTAGAAATTCATTGATCACATCTACCCTTTTGTCATAAGTGGTTCAACACTTTTCAGCTATTATGTTCAGCTCACAAAGCATGGATATAAGAAGTGAAAGCTCAGACAATATGTCTACACCTACATCAAAAAGCAAACCAGTCACAAAGAAGACATATGCCTTCACAGCAAGCAGCAGCAGTCCTACAAGCTTGTTTACATACACAATAAACAGCAAAACAGCAGAAAAGCTGCTAAAAACTAACAGCAATAACACTAAAAAACGGAAAATTGCTGAAACATCAGAAAAGGCAAAATCCAACTTTCAAACCTTAAAGGCCAACACTAGACAAGCAGAAATGCTGAGCTCAGATATAGAGAAGGAAAGTCTTACTGTGCTGCATATTGCAGCAAAAAGAGCACTTCAAAAGATACTCAGCAGAGTAGAGACAGAGGAGAAAGTTGAAGTAAAGTAAGCCTTATATCACTTAGAAAAAGCCTTGAAACAAGTCAATGTGGAAAGCCCTCTGGAAATTCAGCTAAAGCAGCTGAACACAAAAATGGATCTACTTTTGTGCAAGCAAGACAGTACAATTACCACTACACAGAAAATAGCTGGTAAAGCAGTAGACCTAGCACAAGTGCAAGTACAAGGCAAATTTGCTACAGCAGAATCAGAACCAGTGTAAAAACAAGGCACAAAGACAAACCTCACATGGGCACAAAAAGCAGCTCAAAATCTCACTACTGCAGAAAATGCAGTGAGAGCACAAAACCCTTCTTCATGGACAAAGGTGACAGGAAAAGCACAAAAGCAAAGTGCAAAAGTCACCTCAGAAGTTGTCTACAGAGACAGACAACTACTACTAGTACCAAAAGTGGCAATCACAACTGTTAACTCAGTTGTATACAGAGACACAATTAACAATGCTTTAAAAGAAGCAAAGATTGACAATGTTCTTGTAGCAACAGTGGCAGCTTCCAGAACAGAAGCAAGTATAGTGGTAACAACAGCTGAGGGAAACACAGCTGAGGACCTACTTCAACACAAAGCTATATGAGAAGCAAAGCTAGATCTAACTCAGGTTAGAAAGAACAAAAAGTGGCATAAAATTGTACTACATGGACTCCCCACAGCCACTTTTCAAAATAAAGAGGGCTTGAAACTGTTGAAAGATGAGGTGGAATTGTTCAACAAGGAACTAAAACTTGTCACTGAACCAGTGTGGCTGTCAACAGAGGAGAACAGACAACACAAAATGCACTCTTCAGCAGTTATTGCCTTTGCAACTCAAGAAGAAGCACAAAAAGCCTTAAGAACAAGAATTATAGTTGCAGGAATGTCAGTACACACAGCAGAGTTTACAGACAATAAGCCCTATGATCAATGTCAGAAATGTCAAGGTTTTGGACACACATATCAAAAGTGTATCAACAAGACAAAGTGTCAAATTTGTATAGGAAATCACTACACAAGAACACACACATGTCATATATGCAAAAATAGACAACAAGAGTGTGGACACACAATGCTGAAATGTGCAAACTGTAAAGAAACACATAAAGTAAACAGTGTAGAATATGAGATTTATAAGTCTCTAAAACCACATTCATCAAGTGCAGATTCACTAGCAATGGAGGAAGATCAATGAGTACTACAACATACTCAACCTCAAACATAGAACAAGCAAACACACATTAACAAAAATCTACACTAAAGATTTTTCAACACAATTGCAATAGGGTTACAAGCACAATGCACTCAGTACTAGAATCTGCAGTGAGAAAAGTTGACATTGTCTTATTTCAAGAACTATGGATTGGACCTCAAAATATTACAGTTTCACACCCAGCCTTTACAAGCATAATACCAGTTACAGAACTCAGACCAAGAGTAGTAGCTTTTATAGCTAAGGCAAACTGCAATTTAAAGTGCACCTCAAGACCAGACATATCAACAGACAGTGATTTACAAGCACTGTCAATATCTATACCAAATCTTAAGGAATTTCTACTACTGAACATTTACAATGAAAAATCCTTAAGGGAAGATTCAAGTGAATACACAGTGGAAAGAGCATTAAGTCAAATTAAATCAACACAAAGAACATTACTTTGTGGAGATTTAAATGCACATCACTTATGGTGGAATTCCAAGATCACACAAGCAAGAAATGCAGAGACATTGACAAAATGGCTTAAAGAAAATCATTGTGAATTGATAAACACATCAGACACATCTACCTTCACAAGAAACAGAACAAATGGTCAATACACTTCCACAATAGATCTGGCATTTGCAACAAGACAACTCTCAGCTGAGATTGTTGACTGGTAAATAAATGAAAAAGAATACTCAGGCTCAGATCATGAGGTTATTCAATTTTCAATCATTACAGAGGATATTGAATTGGTTGAAAGTCCTTTCAATGCAGCATTCAACATTCAAAAAGCAAACTGGTTAGAGTTCAGACAACAACTAAATCAGGAATCAACAAGCTTTTTAAAAGATCTACAGCAATTAATAAGTAAATAAACCTCTACTTCTGAGGAAATGGAAGACATTGCATGCAGATTAAGAGACTTAATCACAAAAGCAGTAAATGACAACATTTCTAGAAGAAAACCATGTTCAAGATCTAAAGTGTGGTGGAATGAAAACCTTACACTGCTGAGAAAGGAAATGGCAAGAGAAAACAGAGTTTACAAAAGACACAATCAATCTCAACATCAATGGGAGAAATTCACCACTTGCAGAGCAGAGTACTTTTAAGCTATTAAAAAAGCTAAACAGAACTCCTGGTCTAAATTTCTATTAGAAGCAGATGGAAAAGACATCTTTTAAGCATACAAGTACACAAAACCTAGACTTATAGAAAAGATTGCATCTATACAAGACTTAAATGAAGGTCTTTGTCAAGATTTCAACACAAAGTGTGAAACATTCATTAAGACAATGTATCCAAAACCACCTGACATAAATCAACACACATCTACACAAGGAAATCAAGCTGCAGAACCAGAACAATGGCAAGAACTTTCAGACAATGAAGTAAAACAGGTCATAAATACCTCTTCATCTAAAAAAGCATCAGGACTAGATGAAATCTCCTTTACAATAATTCAAGAAGCTTACAAGGCAATATCAGAAGTAATGAATCTGATATATAAAATCTTGATTAGAAATGGTTTTCATCCTGAGTGCTGGAGAGAAGGAACTGGAATTATCTTGAAAAAGCTAGGAAAACCAGATTACTCTTTACCAAAAGCCTACAGAATAATAACCTTATTAAACTGTCTTGACAAGGTAGCAGAGAAGATTATGGCCACAAGACTGTCACACATAAGTCAAGTTACAGACTTACTAGATATGAATTAAATGGGAGGCAGAAAGAAGAGATCAGTGATTAATGCAGTTATGACATTAACACATGACATTGAACTGAGAGACAATGAACTTACACCTTCTCACAGTGTCTCCTGTTTAGGCTGGCGGATGGGTCGGGTCAGGCCGGGTCCATGGCCTCAGACCCGACCCACGGGTCCAGCACCCTCAAGGACCCGGTATCCTATGGTCAACCGGGTTGACCCTGAGGTACCCACATGGACCCTGAGCTAACCATATCCAGCTAGTTTCCGCGCGCTAAACCTTATCTTTTAACCGCAAACTTCAAAAAGTAGATAAGTCTGCACTTAATAAAATTGATTGCAGCAGTGAATAGTTATGGTAATTTAGTGAATAGTAGAGGTGAGTGCGCCCGTCAATTTGATGCAAAAATCATCAAAAACCGATCGCAGCGCATTAAGTTATGCAAGGTTGAAGTTTGAGGTGGTGAAGATCCACAACAGATTGGCTTGGCAAGAGTTCTCAAACAACTCAACTTTCAATATCATATAACTTAATGCGCTGTGGTCAGATTTTGTTAGTTGTTAGCTCGTTTTGACGGGCGCATTGAACTCTACAATATATGAAATTGCTAAGGGCTAAGCCCTAATTCTCAGGTCCCGCAGGGTCCTCAAGGACACTGCGGGTCCATATTCACTACCTGCCCCGAACCGGACCCATTCTATGGCTGTAGACCCGCCCTGACCCGGCCCAATACCCGGCCCGAACCGGCTCAACTCAGTGCCGCCCTGACCCACACTGCCAGCCTACTTCTGTTAGTACTTATCAGGAGTTGTGCACCTGATAAGAAAGCTAAGATGAGTTTATGAAGGTGATGTGTTGTCATTGCCTTCAAACTGTTGATCAGACGCGATCTTAGAAGTCTGACAGACTATAAGCACAAATTCATAAAGGTGCTGCCTGCAAAACAATGAATATGATCTAGAAAGCTCATTGTCTTCCATATACAGTTCTAAACACCAGCCTTTACAGACATCAATCAGACTCATTAAGTTCATAAACTTGATTTCATAAGCCCACTATGTGTGGCCAGCCTCTATAACAACAATCAGACAAACGCCAGCCTCCACACTGTCAACCAGACTCATTGAGTCTATAAACTTGATTTCAGAAGCCCACTACATGTGGCCAGCCTCTATAACAACAATCAGACAACCACCAGCCTTCACAATGTCAATCAGACTCATTGAGTCTATAGACTTGATTTCAGAAGCCCACTACACGTGGCCAGCCTCTATAACAACAACCAGACAACTGCCAGCCTTCACACCATCAACCAGACTCAATGAGTCTATAAACTTAATTTCAGAAGCCCACTATGTGTGGTCAGCCTCTACACCATCAACCAGACTCAATGAGTCTATAAACTTGATTTCAGAAGCTCACTACATATGGTCAGCCTCTACACTGTTAACCAGACAACTGCCAGCTTACATACTGTCAACCAGGCTCAATGAGTCTATAAACTTGATTTCAGAAGCCCACTATGTGTGGTCAGCCTTTACACTGTCAACTAGACAACTGCCAGTCTACACACTGTCAACCAGACTCAATGAGTGTATAATTTGATTTCAGAAGCTCACTACATGTGGTCAGCCTCTACATCATTAACCAGACAACTGCCAGCCTACACACTGTTAATCAGACTCAATGAGTCTATAAACTTGATTTCAGAAGCTCACTACATGTGGTCAGCCTCTACACCATTAACCAGACAACTGCCAGCCTACACACTGTCAATCAGACTCAATGAGTCTATAAACTTGATTTCAGAAGCCCACTATGTGTGGTCAGCTCTATAAGTGAAGGAATAGAGAAGAAGAGTAGAGACAGAGGTCTAAAACTGTGCATAATGCACCATTAGCAGTTAGCTTATAAATTGATAAAAGGAAGGAGATAGAGAGAAATCTCACAAATGTTTAACTAGATTACTAGTTAGTGTCATAGTCTTAGACTGCATACACTTAATGAAGAAATAAAAAAAAATAAAAAATGACATTGAACTGACTAAGAATCAAGGCAACACACTGTCTTGTTTAATGCTAGATGTCAAAGGTGCTTTTGATCACATCTCAATATATTAACTGCTAGCAATTATAGAGAAACTGCAACTGTCTCAAGAAATTCAAAAGTGAACTAAATCCTTTCTACAAAAGAGAAAAACTGAATTAGCCTTTGATGAAGAAAGACAACAAGTTCAGAACATTGAAATTGAAATTCCTCAAGAATCAACAATATCACCTATCTTGTTTTTAATCTACATTAGATTTTTGTTTTCAAAAATCAAGGCAAAATTCTCTCAAGTACAAAAACCAAGCTACATTGATGATGTGACACTATACATTACTGAAAAATCAGCAAAGGAAAATTCAGAAATCTTACAAGAAGTCACTAAAACAGTATTTGCATGGGCTGAAGAGAATGCAGTACAGTTTGATGACAGTAAATCTGAATTAATTCATTTTTGCAAAGGCAGAAAAGAACAAACAGCTGAGATTACACTATCAAATAACACTGTCATAAAACCAGCCAGTCAAGTCAAATGGTTAGGAATTTGGTTAGACAGAAAGTTGACCTTTAAAGCTCATGTTCAAAAGAAAGTCTCGGCAGTAACCAGAATACTACATCTAATTCATAGACTTATGAATTCAGAATGGGGTCTTTCAGCTTAAGCAGGAAAACAGCTTTATTTGACTTGCATCACATCAGTCAGTGACTATAAAGCTGAAATTTGATGGAAAGGGCAGAAAAGCTATCAAGATCAGCTGCAAAAGCTACAAAACAAAGCATTACACAAGATACTAGAAGCCTTCAAAACATTACCAGCAGCTGCTATAGAACTGAAAGCCAATATAGAACCAGTCAAAGTCAGACTCAACAAGAAATGCAGAAAATATGCATTAAGAGTCATCACACTGCCTGAAATACATTCTATAAGACAAAGAACACCTTTGTCCTTTCCTCCAGAAAATGGAACTGATTAAGAAATCCCACTTGAATCAAACTTTCTAGATTGAAATCAAAACTCCTGCAGTCAAAAACACCCTACACAGCTAGTAAGAGTGTTAAACAGCATATCTACACTAGTACCAACTGCAGTGCAAATTTCAGTTTAATCAGAAAATCCAGCACCTTAAGGAAAATCCATATCAAAAGTGACTAAAGTCAACATCACAGAAGAAGAAGATAGAGAAAAGATTGTCAAAGAACACTTTACACAAATAAAGCTGTTAATTGAACAAAAAACTCCTATCTTCTATACAGATGGATTAAAGTTGAATCTTATAAGACAAAAAGAGAAATTCAGCTTAGAAGCAGGCATATACTGTATATTTGATTAAAACACAATCACAGAAAGTTACTTTCTAGGCCATACACAAGACACTATAGATGCAGAAATCTATGCAATCTCTCAAGTCATAAAATGGATAAAGGAATCTGGCTTAAGTGTGAAACAATACTGGATTTTTACAGACAGTCAAATGGCAATTCAGAAAATGCAAAGAAACAATGCAGAAATGCATGAGATCTTGCAAGATTTGAAGAGCATAAAGGCTGAAAAGAAAACAGTACACATAAATTGGATTTTAAGCCATACACAAATTCCTGGAAATGAACAAGCAGATTAAGCAGCTAAAGAAGGTGCCAGAAATGCAAGTACAGAGGTCATAAATGCCTCAAATAAACAGCTATCTTTGTCTTACATCAAGAAAGACATTGAGGAAATAGCTAAAGAAGAATGAACTGCACTTTGAAAAAAAGCTAAACAAGGACAACAATACAGCAAATTTCAACTGGAATCAGGGTCAAAAACAAAGTTAAAAGAGCTTAAACAAGCAAAGAGACTTATGTTTTCAACCTATACACAAATCAAACTAGGACATGGATACTTCAAGTCATATCTTAAAAGGCTGCCAGCATATGATACCAATTTATGTAATGTGTGTAAGGTAAAACAAACACCTGAACACATATTACTAAATTGTAGAATATACAAAGCTGAGCAAAAGACACTGAAAAATGCTGTACTACAGTCAAAGCCAAAATCTGGATCTGAATCTAATTCAGAACTAAGTCTGAAAAGACTATTATGCACAGGGGAAGGAATAAGAAACACTTTAGCATTTTTAGATTAAACTAAAAGTGCTACAAGAAAGTGGATTCTAGAAGAAATTGAGAAAGAAGAGGAGGTAGAATGGGAAAATATAGACAGAGAGGTCTAAAAAACTGTGCAATTTGCATCATTAGCAGCTGCCTAACCAAATTGACAAATAAAAGCAGATAAGGGAAAGGTTTTTTCTCACAATATGTATTGCTAGATTACTAGCTAGTGTCATAGTCTTAGACTGCATACACTTAATGAAGAAATAAAAAAAATAAAAAAAAATAAGTAAATGTTAATACATTATTATACACTTAAATATATTTCTAAAAATGTCTTATTTCATTCTATAATAGACAATATATAAGAATAAGTTATTTATTAGATAAATTTAGTAAATCATTATTATTACTATAGTAAAGACTGAATGTAAAGTTAATAAGAGTCTTAATATTCTGTACAGCTCTTTTATCAGCTTAATACAGTATTTTATAATGCTGACATTTATAAATTATACAGTTATAATTATAAGAGACTGAATTGTTGTAAACTGTCTATCTTACAGATTATTAAACAATTAAACTGAAAAAAGTTAATACAGTTATTCTTTAGTCTGCTGCAGCTGTTTGTTATACTGTTAAAACTTAAAAATGTATTATTATAACTGCTTTTAAGGTTCTTGTAGAATGACATCTCTAAAGTTATATATAAACACCTTTTATTTTTATACATGAATATCTTCTCTTTTAATACATGAACACCCTCTTTAAAGAGGTAATATCTAACTGAATTGAGTATAGAAAAATATAAAAATATGTACATTCTCTATATATAGACCTGTATAACTGAACACTTACTCACTTTTAAATTAATCTTATTTATTAACTCTATTTATCTGCTCTGTTTACTGAGGCCTGTTAATTATAAACTTCAATTATAATAAGTACTTTAATGTCTCTTAAAGTATAATAGATCTTATCTCTCACTTTAAGAACATCTTTATAATTCTTTTTTCTTCATCTGTTAACAAAAAGTACTATACAGTTAGAAACTTAATCTTCACTGTTCAGCAGCACATTAAAGAACAGAATTATACTGTAGTTAGATAACATTTTAAGATAAAAAATAAAGTTTAAAATACTGTCTATTTGCAATATAATATAAGAGATAGATAAAGAGATTATAAACAGCTCTGAAACTCTACAACACATTATTATCTGTTTATATATATAACTAAATGTCTGTTTAAGATAGTAGCTCAGTGAAAAGCTGCATTAAATATATAGAAAGTGACTATAAAAGTTATAGAGCATAACTATAGAATTATTAAGATTATAAGATATTCAGCTCATTGAAAGAAGACCTTAATAAAGAATATTAATGACTTTATAGAAATAGAGACTCAAATTTATATACAATTAAAGTAAATTCTTAGTACAATACAGCTTAAGAATTCTAATATTTTACTTAATATTAAAGATATATACAATGAAAAGGCTTTTATTCATCACTGAAATCTTTAATATAGAATTTCTATTTAAGTTCTAATGTGTGAACTCTTCTAACTGAAAGACTGAATTATAAGACATACTGAAAATGAAATTAATAGACTTACTTATCTGTTTTTTATCTATAAGAAGTCTTTTAAGCTTCTTACTAGACTGATGATGTGAGTCAGGGCAGCACTGAGTTGAGCCAGTTCAGGCCAGGTATTGAGCTGGATCAGAGCAGATCTACAGCCATAGAATGGGTCTGGTTCAGGACAGGTAGTGAATATGAATCATCAGTGTTCTTAAGGGTCCTGAATAACCTGAGAAATAGGGTTAAGCCCTTAGCAATTTTATATATTGTAGAGTTCAATGCACCCATCAAAATGAGTCAACAACTAATAAAATCTGACTATAGCACATTAAGTTATATAATATTGAAAGTTGAATTGTTTGAGAACTCTTATTAAGTGGTCAAGCCAATCTGTTATGGATTTTCATTACCTCAAACTTCAACCTCCTGTAACTTAATGTGCTGCAATTGGTTTTTGATGATTTTTGCATTAAATTGACAGGCACATTCACTTCTATTATTCACTAGATTACTATAACTATTCACCACTGCAATCAATTTTATTAAGAGCATTACCTTGCAAACTTATTTACTTTTTGAAGTTCACAGCTAAAAAATAAAGTTTAGCATGTAGAAACTAGCTGAATATAATTAGCTCAGGGTCTATGTACGTACCTCAGAATTGATTCAATTGGTCATAGAATACTGAATCCTTAAGAGTGCTGAATTTATAGGTTAGGTCTGAGGTCATAAATCTGACCTGACTCAACTTATCTGTCAGTTTACTTCTTACTCTATTTTCTGAGATCATTATTATAAACTGTATTTATAAAATAAACTGATTTTAAATGCCTCTGCTCAATATTCTCAGTATTATCTTTCTTTATAAGAATTTCTGAATAAAGTTCTGCTTTCTAAAAAATGAGATGAAGTTAAATTTTTACTGAGTACTGCTTTATATCTAAACTCTTCATCAGTGAATTGATTTAAGAGATTCAAAAGTTATATTAACTGATAAAGTATAAACTTTTATAAATACTCTAAGTTCTGTCTTTTCTGACTGTCAGCATTTGTTGTGTCTCTAATATATAAAGAAGAATGTTCAGTTCTATTATTAACTGTCTTTCAAGTTAGACAAAGAATGAAAGACTTAAGAGACTAACTAATTTACTTTAATTGATAGTTTTATATCTGCTGCATATGACACTGTTTGAGAAAGCTTTCAGAATAAATAAAATAAGAAGTACTTACTTCTGATTAAATACCTGAAGAAAACCTGACTTTATTTCTGAAAACATTAATTTATAAAGACCTGAACTGATTATATAACTTATTTTAACATCATTGTCACTTTCAGAGCTAAGAGCAGTCATTATATACTTAAGCAAGTTTTAGAGATTAGCAGCAGCAACTTACTTTAAGTATTAAAGAATATTAAGCTCATTTTAACTTATTAAATATTTAAGTACAACTCTTATCTTGTTTAAGATCTGACTTAAGTTAATAATTATTATAGATTTAAGATTTTTAAGCATCTATATTAAAGAATCAGCTCTTATGCTCTGAATCTAATAGTTACTCAATAACAGAACTTTTAGTAAGAGAATTATAGATTTTATACTGAAGTTTTCTCTTAAGTAACAGATTTACTCTGTAGTTATAATCTTTAAAGAGCTTAAATTACAAGATGCTCTATCTGTTTCAGATAATATTCACTCTTATTAACTTTTTTAGAAGACTTTATCAGTCACTTCTTAACTACTGTCTCAGTTTCTCTCTTATTCTTCATCTTCAGCTCTTAAAAGATAGTTACAGTTAACTGAGAGTTAAAAGTCAACTTTAAAGTATACTTTAAAATCAGTTATTAATTCTTTATTACTGACTCTTAATGCTCTAGACAATGTTTAAAACCTGAAGATTATATCAGATCAGTGAAGTTAGAGAAAGAATAAACAGTTTAAGAGCTTTACTTATTATAACTCTAGCTTATTTAAAATGATAAAGAGAGCTGTAAAAGCTCAGAATTAATAAGAAAGAACTTAAAAACAGTAAGAGTAAACTTATAATTAAGACTGAGAATGTAAAGAAGCACAAGATTTAAGAAGAAAATATAAAAGAGTATAGAGTTTAAGAAAAGAATATAAAAGAGTACAGAATTAAAAAGAAGTATATAGTTAAACTCAGCAGCTAGAAAACTTATAAAAGTAGTTAACTTTAAATTAAAAGCAGCTTTAAATAATTCTCTCTCAGTTTACTGACTTCACTTCTATAACTAACTGTCTCAGTGAAATGAAAACTTTAAAGTAGTAAGAACTGTAAGCTTAAACAGCTTCTATTTATTAAAGAGTGTTAAAAGATCTAGTAGAGTCATTTCAGCTTACTAATTAGTAGATCTTTATTATAGTAATATACTATAAAGATAATAATCTAGCTGACTAGTTAGCTGACTGACAGAATTTTAGCAGCACTTCATTATCTGAGATTACTCAGATTTTAGTTAAAAGAGTGAGCAGTAGTAGTAATAGTGATAACAGCAGTAGTGATAAGTCAGCTATTATATAAGAGATAATAAGAGAATAATAGTAACAGTATAATAAAGAGTGAGTAGTAATCTCTATATACATATTAGTTAGATCTTTATATATCATAAAAACATGTTTAAAAGCACTTAAAAGAACTCTTTAAGATCTGAAATATAAAAATATGAATTCTTAAAAGTATTACTTAATTAGACTAGTATAAGAAGGGTGTTTATATATTAAAAGAGAAGATCTATTATATACTATTATAAAGTAAAAAAGGGTTCAGCTGTGCTGCCTCTTATTAATCACTGAAAACACTGTTCTGTAACCAGAATTAGATGAGGAACATCACTTTTCAGCCTTCAGCCTTATACAGAAGAAACAGCCTTATTAAACAGTAAGAAAACAATTATATTAGAAGGCAAGAAACAGTCTTATTAGAAGATAAGAAAGTGACTATATTAGAAGATAAAAAAGTGACCATATTAAAAGATGAGAAAGTGATCATATTAGAAAGCAAGAAACAACCTTATTAGAAGATAAGAAAGTGACTATATTAGAAGATGAGAAACAGCCTTGTTAAACAGTGAGAAAGAAGATGAGAGAATAGACATATTAGAAGGCAAGAAACAGTCTTATTAAACAGTGAGAAGCAGTCTTATTAGAAGATGAGAAACTGATTATATTAGAAGATGAGAAAACAATTATATTAGAAGACAATAAATGACTATATTAAACACTGAGAAATGACTATATTAGAAGGTGAGAAAACAGCTATATTAGACACTGAGAAACAGTCATATTAGACACTGAGAAACAGCTATATTAGAAGGTGAGAAAACAGCTATATTAGACACTGAGAAACAGCTATATTAGAAGGTGAGAAATAATCAGATTAGAAGATGAGAAACAGTCTTATTAGAAGGTGAGAAAGTAACTATATTAGACAGCAAGAAACAGTCTTATTAGAAGATAAGAAATGACCTTGTTAAAAGATAAGAAAATGATCATAGTAGAAGGTGAGAAATGACCTTATTAGAAGGTGAGAAAGTGAACATATTAGACAGTGAGAAACAGCCTTATTAAACAGTAAGAAAGAAGATGTGAAACAGTTATATTAGAAGATGAGAAACAAAGATGAGAAAGAAGATGAGAAACAGCTATATTAGAAGATAAGAAAGTAATTATATAAGACAGTGAGAAAATGATCATATTAAACAGTGAGAAACAGTCTTATTAGACAGTAAGAAACAGTCTTATTAAACAGTGAGAAAGAAGATGAGAAACAGCCTTATTACAAGATAAGAAAGTAACTATATTAGACAGCAAGAAACAGCCTTATTAAACAGTGAGAAAGAAGGTGAGAAACAGTCTTATTAAATAGTGAGAAGATGAGACATAGTTATATCTGAAGGTAAGAAACAGTCTTATTAGAAGGTGAAAATGGCCTTCATCTTCAGACTGACTAACTACTATAAAGAGTATCATAACTATTTGTATGTACTGAGTTAACTCAGAATTCTCTAAGTAATAAATATGCTAGATAGATAAATAGATGAAAGATATTTAAGCATATAATTGATGTTGTGCACAACATATATAAGTAGGTGATGTAGACTCTGCATACTATATAATCTCATCAGCTATCACTAGCAGTCAGCTTATTAAGCTGCTCTAGCTCTACACTTAAGCTCTAGATACATATCTAACACTTCTTCTACAGCTAGTCTCAAGTTGTTCTTCTTTTATAGTTGTATTTGTTTCTGTTCTTGTATTTGTAGTTATAGTTATAGTTGTAGCAAAAACAAACTCTTATTAGTGAATTGTGAGGGATAACAATCTTATTCTGACATTTATATATCTTGAATTCTTCCCTCCTCAACCTCACAACATTATAACTGACAACTTTAGTACTGCCTTCTCAGGAGCTCTTACTTTGACAATTACAATCAGTAAGTGACCCTGTTAATGTAGCTTTATAGTTTCATTATAGTAGTCTGTTTTTGTACAACTGATGTGCAATTTAGTCAAAGATAATTAATGAGTAATTAATGTTGACATCCTTCTCCTCTTAACTTGAATTCTGACTGATGACCACTTAACTGATCAGTACAGTTCAAGACTCATTCACCTTACTCAGTAAGATTATTTAAATGTGAATGATCTCAACATCATTCATTCTTAAGAAGTGCAGGTGCTGTTTGTTCAGATAATATTCTGCTTCATTCTGTTTCAACTCTTCTAACTTATAGACAGAGCTATAGACATTAGATATAACCTTCCTGCACCTATTATACTTACAGAGAAACTGAAAGAGCCTCTAATCTAGTCTTTTAACACTGTGTCACTCAGTGTAGTGTCAGTCAGAGCACCTGCAGGAACTGTCTTTTTAGATACAGTGCAATTAAGTGTTCTTTCTGTAAGTTTAAGACTGTATTTTGTACAAATTTCAATATTGTATTTACACATTACTAATGCTGTTAGATTCAATGCATCTGATGAAGGTTGCTGCTCTGTTTAAGTTTCTTTCTTCTTCTTCTTCTTCTTCTTCTGCTCCTCATCCTGCTCTGCCTAATGGCTGTATGGGCACTAGAGCCTTCATATGTGTCAACTCTAATGACATGTTGATGCTGAGTGAGCACTTAATAGTGTGAAGAAGTTATGAGTTGAGGAGCTGCTCAGGGCAGAGAAGCTGTTCTGAGCAGAGAAGCTACTTTCTCACTCATCAGCTCTCAATAGATGGCAGATCTTACTTCTCTACTTGTCAGCCTTTAGATAATAGAGATGAGGAGTCTGTTCATCAGCCTGAAGAGAGTGATGGGGCTGCATCTTCTGAGTAAACCCCTGTAAATAGATAGATAGT
The DNA here is from genome assembly GCA_965277795.1 of Lapillicoccus sp. Lineage (GTDB taxonomy): Bacteria > Actinomycetota > Actinomycetes > Actinomycetales > Dermatophilaceae > Lapillicoccus. Next base: position 5,574,486 of record OZ255840.1, on the reverse strand, counting down.
TGCTTTTCAGGTATTTAACATTCAGCATTTAGTGTTCAGTGTTCAGCATTTGTTTCTAGTGGTCATTTGTAGATATAAGTGACCCCATTATGATGGTACTAAATGTACTGTTATGAAGGGGTTGTTCTTTATTTAGCATGCTTTCCTAAAGTTTCAGTAAGTTGTATAAGTTCTAACTGTTGATGATGACTTCTAAATGTGTTTTTTGTCAACACTTTTATTAGTCTATCAGTTAATATCTCTCTTATAAGCATCTAATCAACAACCAGCTTCTTGTTGTTAACTATGTTTTAAATGTAGTGATGTTGCACATTAATATATTTTATATAACTGTGTTGCTCTGAGTTCTGCACAAGCTTTATGCTTGACTCATTGTCTTCTAGCAGTGTAATATTAGAGGTCACTTAGTTAAGACTTAACTCATTAATAAATCTCTGCATTTAAATACTCTACCTTGCACTATATTCTAGTGCAATATACTCTGCTTCAGTGATTAATGTTGATACAGTGTGTTGCTTCTTCAACATTCATGCAACAACATTACTGTTTAGTATAAAAATATATCTTATAGTTAACCTTCAGTTCACTATGTCTTCAGCATAGTTGCTGTCTGAATAGCTGTACAGTATCATTGCAGATTGATTTATATAAATGTTTACTTTTACTTTAAACATTAAGTTAAAGCTTGTTGTGCTCTTCAGGTATTGTATAACTTACTTAGCCATCTTAATATGTCTGACTTAAGAATCAATAATGTTTTGACTAAAACATTCTACTGTAAAGGCAATATTAGACTGTGTGCTGTAAGCAATATATATCAGCTTTTCAACAATTCACTGTAGGTTCTTTAGACTGACTTCATCTGAGTCTTCTGCTTTGTTCAATGTAATAAACAATCTCAGTTTCATTAATATCTCAACAGATAAATAGTCCTGCATTTCTTCTTTCTGAAGAACTTCTTCAATGTATAAAGTCTAGTTGAGAGTCAAAGTGTGCTTATTCTAATCTCTTATAACTCTGAAGTCAATAATAACTCTTGCTTCCTTAAGATCTGACATCTTAAATACTTCATTAAGAACAGTCTTTGTACAACTAACTTCCTGCAGTGTCTAACTTGTAATGAGAAGGTCATTCATATAGACACTGACAATGATGACAGTTTTATGAACCTTTTTAACTAGTATGCTTAAGTCTGCATTTATGGCCTGAAACCCTTTCATCTTTATAAGACTGATTAACTTCTTATGTTAAAGTCTTGCTGATTGCTTTAGTCTGTACAATTCTTTCACAATTCAGCAAGTCATCTTATCAGAGTTTCTAATAGTTACACCCTTTGAAATATGCATATAAATATTCTTTCTCTTACAGTCTAGTTCTTCTGATAGATAGGCTGCTTTAATGTTCATCTGATGAAGTTTCAGGTTGTACAAAGTCATCAAGGTCAAAAACATTCTTAATGACTCTCTATATACAGTTAGAGTGAATGTCTTCTAATAGTTCACTTTATAGACCTGTGAAAATCCCTAAGTTACAAGCCTGACTTTGAACTTTATAACTCTTCTCTTCTCATCATACTTGATCTTAAAAACTCACTTATATCTGACAGACTTCCTGCCCTGTAGCAATGGTTCAATGATCTATACTGAGTATAATCTCAGATTTGTCAACTCATTCTTTATAGTCTCTCATCATTGCCTTCTGTACATCAGGTTGTTCACAGTTACTTTATATAAATACAGTTCACTGATTTGTTCTAATTATTCACTTCTATCTTAACTTTCACTCTTAGTCTTGTAGATGCTCTTGTTTCTAACAACATCATAGTCTCTTACACTCTGATTCTTAGCAGTTTATATAAGTCTCAGAGCATTGACTGCAGCCTCTTCTTTTAATCTTACTGACATTTATTCTGTTTTAGATGTCTCAGCTACATCTCTTTTACTTAAAGGTACAACTTTATCTGTACTTACTTTGTATGTAGCTTGCTTATTACAGTGTGCTCTAATACTTAGCTTTATGAGGACAGATTAATCTAATGCATTAGATGTCTCAGCTACACCTGCACTCACCTTTAATGAGTGTTCATCATCTATCACTATAGTCTCAGACACAGTGAAACTATTAGAGGTAGAGGAATTAACTGACTGTATCTCAATCAATCTTCTTTCAGGACTATCAGTTAATAAAGAGTTCAATAAACATCTTCTCTTTTATAAAGACAGTGCTGACATGTTCTTCTCAGCCTCTTTAGATGAATTTGAATCTTTATTATGATTTGTACAATCATGTTGTATATTGTTAATATTGATGTTAACAACTAATTTGTGTAAGTGGCTGTATTTATAAGAAGCATCAGGCACTTACCTGTCTTGTAACCTTGTACATGTAGATATAGATAAAGGTGTCTCTATAAGATTAACTCCCCTGCTGGTCTCATCAATAGTATATACAGAGATGAGATGTATAGAATTTGTCTTCATGCTTCACACTTTAATTTACTTACTAATGTTGATATATCTGACAAAGATTCCTTTTCAGGTCTGATTTAAGTCTGATTTAACTTGCCTTCAGCTGATATATGTATATATAAAAGGGAATTAAAGATCTGAATATGCTTAAAACTCAGCTGTTGTTCAGTTCAGACTTCCTTCAGAGTTACAGTTCTAGTATAAGTTGACAGCCAGTTTCTAAGGTAGTTTGCAGTATTCATAACTTCAGCTCAGAACCTATTAGATAGTTTAACATTCAGTAGCATAAAGTCTTTCATTATACAAATGATTTATCAGCATTGTTCAGCTACTGAAGTATGCTCTGAAGTGTACAGGGCAGAAAACTCAAGAGTAGCTTCATAGTCAGTAATATAAGTGGCCATTGCTTGACTTACAAACTCTTCTCCCTCATCAACATATAGGTGTATTATTTTAATACCAGCTTCATTCTCTACCTGTTGCAACCAGGTCTTCATCTTATCAAAGTATTATTTTTTTATTCACAGAAACAAAACTCATGACTTTCTTGTAAAATCATTAATCAGTATCTCCATATATGAACTGTCTTCAAAAGATAGTGAATTATGCAACTCTTAAAGATTAGAGTGAACTCATTTAAGCTTGTATGTAGTGAGTTGCATTAATTTATGTTGAATGATTCAGGTCTGTTTACTGATGATATAAGACTTACATACTGTCTGTAATGAGTTGTATAAAGGAATCAGAGTTGTATCTTTATTTAAATTGTTGTTATCTGACTCATCATTACTTTGTAAAGTTTCATTGTTATCTTGTGCTGTAATGTCTATTTCAGTGGTGATCTGACTGGTGTGTCTGACTTATACAATTCCTGAATGAGCTAATTAATGATGCTATAGCTGTAGTTCCTTGATCAGTGCATATAAGAAACTGGGTCAGCCTTAAACAGTCATAGCTGTATTATTGATGATATTCAAAATGTATAGGTTGCTAATTTACTGTGCACTGACTACTGTCCTGCCTTTCTTTTTCAGAGTCATTTTGATGTCTTCATTGTAGTAAGTGATGCTGCTTTACTGAAGCTGTTTCAGTGATATTAAATTTGTTGTTGCCTGTAGAACAAGAGTGACATCTTTAATCTGAATAGTTTCAGTCTTTATATAAATCTCAATGACTCCTTTCTCAATAGCTGATACCATATTTTCACTTACAGTTTCAAATTTCTTATTGTATAGTTCAAGGTTGAGAAATAGATGTCATTGATTTATAATATATTTAGAGGCTTCAGAGTCTATCTTTAGAGTCTATATATCAGTTGTACAAATTGCTTCTAACACTTACAATTATGTTGAGTTAATCTCTATCTGATGTAAATGATTCTGCATCACTGTTTTCACTATTGTACTTCTTTATTCTTTAAACTCAGTGCTTAGAATTTCATTTATTGTTGTAGCTGACAGTACTGTGTCACTTTGTAGACTTATTTGTACAAGGTTTCTCTACATACAGTTTAGAGCAGTTCCTCACTAAATAATCTATCTCTTCACAGTTATAACAGCTTCTTAACCTTTGACCTCAACTCATTCCTTATACTGCTAGAGTTGAGTTTAGAACAAGATTGACTTCACAATTTACCTTAATTTGTACTTCTTCAGAGAACAGAATGAGTTGAGTGTTCTTCAGTGTTATTTCATCTTAATTCAGTATATAGTCTTTCTTTAAGTTGTATTCTTCTGAGAGACCTTTAAGTAGTGTAATGAGGGTAATATTATCTCATACATCTCATTCAGGAGTGACAGCAGTTTAAATCTAATTTATTAAGTCTGTTATCTCTGTAAAATGCAAGTTAATTGACTTGTTATGTTCTTATGCTTTTGATGCAGATGAGTGTAGTAGTAAAGAGTGTAATTCAGTGTATACTACCTCCTGATCAACTTGCATATAAACAGCCTTCAATTTGTTTTAGATGTTTGCTGAATTGTCTGTGCCTTCCACATTTTTAAACAGATTGTCATTTAGTTCTCTCTTAATGATCTTAGCTGCTTCAGTGAAGTCTTAATTGAAACTAGTGATTATTGCTGTTATAGTTTCCATTGTATAAGTGCCAGTGACTATACCTCAATACCCTCTCTTCTTAAGATTCAGTATTGTTATGTTAGATTATCTTGCTCAGTTCTTTACTTCTCTCAACTTCTTTTCTTATTGCACTGAGTCTTTGTCATTGTTGATCATAGTGGTTTAGAGATAGGTGATCAGGCACAATTTTCTTTAAATTTTTGTACAACTGAAATAGTTCTTTTGTAGCTACATTATTGCTTAGCAGTAGTGCTTACTGAGCTCATAACCTAATAGATATGCTAGATAGATAGATAAATAAAAGGTATTTAAGCATATAATTGATATTGTGCACAACATATATAAGTAGATGATGCAGACTCTGCATACTATGTAGCCTTATCAGCTATCACTAGCAGTCAGCTTACTAAGCTGCTCTAGCTCTACACTTGAGCCCTAGATACATATCTAACACTAAGTTTATTTTAATAGGTTGAGTTTCCTTCATTATAATTCAACTTAAAATCAACTTAAACTTAAATCATAGTGCAGTATAGACACAGTTAAGAGTGCAGTTTAAAGTATATAAACTCTTATTCATTACTCTAAGAACATTATACTCTTATACTGTAATGACTGAATCTTATATATGCTTTAAATTGTGATACATTTTAATTTAGAGAATTCTTTTATAAAGTTAATATATTAGATTTTTAGTGCACTTATAGAACTTATAAAGTTACTGTTTTATTTAATTCACTATCTTTTAATCTAGATTCTCTTTATCTTTTATCAGATTTAGAGTTTAATTAAAGCTGAGTATAAATCTTTAAAGTTCAGTTTAATTCATCTTTTTTTAGCTTTAACTCTTTATAAAATAAAGTTATCACTGCTATTAAATCTCAATATTAGATTATAGAGTGATAGCTGAATTCTAAACAGAATTTAAACCTGTATACAGACCTTTTATAAAAGCAGTTATAATAATACATTTTTAATCTTAATAGTATAATAAATAGCTGTATCAGTCTTTTTCAGTTTAAAAATTCATAAGACAGACAGTCTATAACAATTCAGTCTTTTATAATTATAACTGCATAATTTATAAATGTCAGCATTATAAAACACTGCATTAAGCTGATGAAAAGACTGTATAGAATATTAAAACTTTTATTAACTTTATATTCAGTCTGTGCTGCAGTAATAATAACAGTCTACTGAATCTATTTAATAAATTACTTACTCTTATATACAGTTTGTTAAAGGATAAAAATGCTGAGATAAGACATTTCTAAAAGCATATTTAAGTATTATATATTGTATTAACATTTACTTCTTACTAATATATTATTAATAATTAATTGAAGAGTTACAGCAGTATTAAATTATTTCAAATTTGAGAAAAGTTTTATTATTAATAGAAATCTTTATATACTGTTTAAAATACACTATTATTTTTTACTTAAACATATTAGATATAATTAATAACTTATTTATCAGCATATATAAACAAATAAATATTATGCATAATTAATTCACTTAAAGTTTTAAATAATCAGTCTGTAGACTTTTCTTTAACCTTAATTTCAGTTTAAGTTAGAAGTATATACTTAACAAATTTATTCTAATTTATTTTAATTCTAATTCAGTCTAAAAATACATCTTTCAGAAGCTGAAAGAGTAATATTTTAAAATTTAAACTGTTACAGATTTTTATAGAGCTTATATTTAAAGTAAAGTTAAGAAAGATTATAATAAGCTGACTTAGTTAATTTTAAATAAAATAGTTAAAAATCAGATGCTTTTATAAGTGAAGAGATAAGAATTTAAGAATGAAATTTTTTAAAATCAGAAATTAAAGTAAGGTCTGAAGCAAAAGAAGATGTAAATATACAGCACTTTTTCAGCTCAGTTAATGCTAATTATTAATAAACTTAAACTAAAAACTAATTACAGCTGCAGAACTGTATATAAATAAACTGAATTAAATATAAAAAGAACTGTACACTCTTTATAGCTACTTTAAAGAACACTGTAAATATAGCTGAAAATATTATAAAAATAAAAGTTAAGATTTAAAAACTTTTATATATATATATAAAAATCTGTAAAGAGGCTGAAAATGACTAAAAGAAGCTATAAAGTAAAAAAGTAAAGAGTATTAAATAGGCAGGGCTACATTGGTCTCCTTAAGACAAGTGACTGAATAACTAAATGATATGCTCTCTAATGAATATAATGAGTATAGTTATCAATGGTTCTATATTAAGTGTTAGTAGTGGAAGTTGTACAAAGTGTATGACAATCTCTGCAATGAGACACTAGTCCTAAAGCAGGTGACTATCTGAGCACAGTCAGTAAGTCAGCTGATATGATGACTCTCATATTTAATACTCCCCCTGAGTCAGTATACTGCTGCTCTCTCTAACACCATGAACCCTGTAGTCCATATATTCTCTGCCACTTAAGAGCACTCAGTGATCTCCTCATTAAAAACCCAGTGAGAAAAGAGTGAAATCAATAGCCTGAACACTTTCTTGAAGACATCCCTTTCTAACTGATCTGTAATAAGGTGTTGTTGTAAATGATTGATGAGGTGTCACATTTATACAGTGCGCTTCCGCTGTTGCAATTCTAGTTCTTCTCATCATTCATTGAACGTTGGTCATGTATGATAGGCATTACTCCCAATTTCATTTGATGTTTGATGAATGTTGGCTGTAGCAACACTTTAGTGAATCTGTTCACAAGTTGTTCCTTTGTGAATACCCATTTCATGCATATGTAGTCATCCTGAACCAGCTCTCTAACATAGTGATGTTGGATGTCTATGTGTTTCATTTGTTTGTGGTACTCAGCGTTCTTAACAAGGTCCAGGCTGGCCTGATTATCACTCAAAATTCATATAAATGCTGGCGGCTGGTTCATAGGTAGTTCAATAAGGAAGTGACAAAGCTACACTGCTTGCCTGACAGCATGTCTGATGATGATGTACTCAGCTTCAGTGGTGGAAGTTGAGACTGTACATTGCTTCTTTGAACATCATGATATTACACCTCTTACTAGGAAGAAACAATATCCCATTATGAACTTCCTTTCACTGATGTCTCCAGCAAAGTTGCTGTCTGTGTAGCCTAAGGTAATTAGTAGATGTTGTGTATCATTGTACAAACTGTTGTAGTGGATTTCTAGGTTCATTGTTTTCTTAAGATATTGTAGAACCCTTCTAATGGCTCTGATGTGATCAATTTGAGAATCTGAACATTGCTGAGACAAGCAGCCAACTGTGAAGGTGATGTCTGGGCGAGTTTCACAGGCAATGTACAGAAGCTTTTCTATCATGTGTTGATATGCAGTGATTTCTGTTGAGTCACTATCACTGTTGTCCTCCAAAGTGATGTACAATCCTGACACCATTGAAATTGATATCAGGTTATAAGATAGTAGGCTTTCTTCCTGTAGTACATCTCAAATGTATGAAACCTGATCCAGCGTCAATAACCTCTTAAGTTGATGGCAAATGATCTGCATTCCAATAATCATTCTGGCTTCTTCAAGGTCCTTCATATTGAATTCCTTGCTGAGAACTCCCTTAGCTTCCTTGATGAGTTCTATCAACGTTGCTGCAATGAGAAGATTGTCTACATAGATGCTGATCATGATGAATTCTGACTTATATGAAGTGACTATAATGCTCCTGTCTGCTAGCATAGGCTTATACCCTTGGTCCTTCCAGAATGAGATCAACTTCTTGTTCCATAAGTGTGCTGATTGCTTCAATCTGTACAAGCTCTTCACTATTCACTATACAAACTCTGTATGTCCTTATTGTACATCCGCTCCCTCTGGAATTCTCATATAAATCTCCCGTTCTTCCGCTTCTAGGTCGCTGACCAAGTAGGCTGCCACAACATCCATTTGATGCAGTTCTAGGTCCATAACAGCAACAATAGTGAGGTACAATCTCAGTGATTCCTTTTGTACAGTTGAGGCAAATGTTTCCTCATAGTTAATACCCTCTTGTTGTGAGAATCCCTGTGCAATCAGATATGCCTTGTACCTCTCTATCAATCCATTCTTGTTGTACTTAATCTTGAATATTCATTTGCAATCAATAGACTTTTGTCCTTCCAGTAGCTTGTTGAGCTCTCATACACCATGTGACTGCAAGCTTTTCAGTTCAGTCTGAATAGCATCTTGCCATCCTCTTCCATGGATGAGGTCAGATAGTGCCTCTCTGTAGGTCTTCAGTTCTTCTATTTTTTTGTATGAACTGGTCTTCTCTAGGCTCATCAGCTTAAGCCTCTTGTTTGAAATGTATACCTCTTCAATGTCTGACTCTGTTGACCTCAATTGATCATGTAGTGTGTTTTCACCAGCTACTGATCTCATAGAGTGCAAGAGTTTCACTCCTTTGTGCAATACTTGAAATCTGCTCATTGCCATACTCTCTTGAGAAATCTCATCTCTCAAGCATGATGCCTTTTGTGTGCTGTAACCTATTGGGTCTTGAGTAGCTACCAACTTGGTCACATTTAAGCCAGCTCTTTCCCTCATGTATGGTTCATATGGGTCATCCACAGCTGTTAGGCCAGGTAGACAACAGCTATTCCTCACTGTCTTATAAGTGTGTGACTTTGAGTCAGTGAGACTTCCAGCTCAAGCATCTTCTCTTATCAGTGTGAGAATGCCCCATTCACCTGACTCTGCCACATCAATTATTGGCTCCTCAACATTCTCTCTAGGACGTCCCCAGCTGATCTTGAGAATAACCACCCTTACAGTCTTACTCTGAATGCTCCCTCTGTGACTTAAGGCAGATGTGGCAGTCACACCTGTATCTACAGCTTTGTATGACTTCATTACCTCCTCAGTGTTTTGTTGTGTTGATTTTTCAAGGCGTGGTTGACCTCTGCAATGTGGTGCGTCTGGAGCAGTACAATTAGCATTCTTAGTTCTGATAGGGTGTAAAGGGAACTCATTGAGCAGGTATGCTTCAGATGTTGACTCATCAATAGTAACTGATGACATCTCATGAACTGAGCGTTGTTGCGGACTTCATATTCTATATTTCTTGGTAGATTCAGTATATCCCAGAAATATGCCGGTCCAAGTACATTTGATGTCAGATTTGATCCTCTTCTCCTTAGGAATATGAATGTGGGCAACACTGCTAAAGATGTGTAAGTGAGCCACACTGAGTTGTACACCAGTAAAGGTGTGGTTCAGAACTTTGTCCCTCTTTGATGCTGGTAGTAAATTCTTCAGCTCATTTGCAGTGAGCATTGCCTCAGCCCAGAAGACATTAGGTAAATCAGTGTTCAGTAATAGAGAGTCCTTCATTGTACAAAGTGTTCTCCAGGTTCATTCACTTACTGAATTGTGTTCTGGGGTGTATGGCGCTGAGTGTTCAATGGAAATCCCTTTAGTCTTGCACCAGTGTAACAGTGCATGGCTAATATACTCTCCCCCTCCATCAACACGTAGGTGCGCAAGTTCTTCATCAGTAAGCCTTTCCAGCTTCAGAACCATGCATGTAAACCAGTCATAGAACTCATCCTTCATCTTTAGAAATCCAACCCATGACTTCTTAGAGTAGTCGTCCACTAATACCTCAGTGTACAAAGATCCTCCTAAGGATTCAGGATCATGTGGTCCCCAAAGATCTGAGTGTAGTCATTCCAGTATTCTCTTTGTGGTTCTCATAGAGGTATGTTGGATGATTCTTGTCTGCTTGCTTTGCACACACGGCTGGCACACCTTCATAAGGTCTCCATTTGCTTGTAATGCTGTGAGAGGTTCAATGATGCAGTTGCTTTTGCTTTTGCCTTTTGCTGAGCGGGATTCCACATCTGGAGTTAGGCGTTCAGAATTGTTCGGACTTAGGTGTTCGGAATCGTTCGGACTTAGGTGTTCGGAATCACTCACAGATTCATTGGTTGCTTTGTACAATTCATTCGCCTGATCCAGAAGTAGTCCGTTTACTATGGTGGATGCTAGCTTGATTCTTGCATGGCTTGCGTGCTCAAATCTCTGATGCCATAGGTGTTGCGTCAGAGTTGTGCCCATCAGATAGGTAGGTCTACCCTGGTCATGTAATGACATAATGACCTCCTTGGCTCTGTACACCACCAAACAGTAGATGTTCTGTTTGGTAAGCTTTGCCTTAATGGTGACGGTCTCTTTGGTGGAAGTCTCCTTGGTTAGTAGCATGTGACTACCTTCATCCAAGTACAACCATCCACACCTCTTCAAAATACCCATTGAGATGAGGTTAGCAGATGTCTTTAGAACATAACAAACATCCTGTATTTGTACAAATGATCCAGGACCGGTGGGGATTGCTATCATTCCCTTCTTTGTGCAATATAACACCTCACCATTCACTGCTTCAAACTCATGGTTCTCCTCATAGAATGATGACGGTTTGAACAGATTCAATTGGTTGGTGATATGCTGCGCTGCACATGTGTTAACATATCAGCAGTTATCCTCAGCAGGTAGCTTCTGCTTTTGTCTAGCCATCCTCAATAATAGTCTTGTTCCTTCTTCCTCGCTCTCATTATTGTTGTTGGAACTCACGTTAGTGACCTTGTTGAGGTGGTTCTTGAGACGCTTGTTTTGTATGAACAGTTTAGCATTGTTGTCAAGTTGTCATTTTGAGTCAGGTCTCCTATTGGGTTGACGGCAATCTCATATTAGATGTTCAGGTTTCCTGCAGTTGTAGCATATCCTGTCATCATCATGACCTCTCCTGGTTTTGTATGAGTTGTTTCAGCCTCCTGGTCTCCCCCTATATTGCATACCCATTGCTAGTTCTGGCTCAACGCCTACCAGGCGGTCAGAGTTGATTTGTACTTCCTCAGACACCAGGTATTGCTGAACCTCTTGTACCTGTACCTCTTTTGATGTGGTGATGTGAGCCTTGTTAATGTCATACTCTGGGGCAAGAGCTTCAAGAGCAATAACAATGTAAATGTTGTCTCATATGTCTCTGTCTTCTTGTACAGCTGACTTGAGTCTCTTAATTAGGCTTTCAACGTCTCCAAATATTGTGTTGACTGATTTAATGTAGCCCTTTACTTTGTTTGCTGCAGTGTATCTGAACAACTCATTCAGAATAATGTATATCACTTCTTAACTAATCTGCAAGCATGTAGTCCTGAGCTTGTCTCAAATCTCTGCTATTTTGTCAATGCCTTCAATTGTACAAAAAAGGTTGTTGTCAATGAATTTCAATATGATTCTTAAAGCTGTTTCTTTAGCCTTTTCCATGACTGCCTGTGTCTGCTGAGGGGCTGTTTCATTTCCTGTTAAGTTCTAAACATTCTTCTCTTGCATGCTTGCCTTGGTGTTGCTTGACCACCTTCCTCAATTGTTAAATCCAGTCAATATCACCGGTCTTGTACAAACACAATTGTCTCATTCATCCACTGATGTCATAGTTGTTGATAGTGTGCGTAGTAGGTTGATGGATTCAGTGTGTCAATGGACTCAGTGTGTTAAGGGGTTAGGTGTGGCGATTTCAGTCACACTGACCGGGCTCATAACCTATTGAATAGGCAGGGCTACATTGGTCTCCTTGAGGCAAGTGACTGAACAACTAGATGATATGCTCTCTAATGAATATAATGAGTATAGTTATTGATGGTTCTATATTAAGTGTTAGTAGTGGAAGTTGTACAAAGTGTATGACAATCTCTGCAACAAGACGCTAGTCCTAAAGCAGGTGACTATCTGAGCACAGTCAGTAAGTCAGCTAGTATGATGACTCCCATATTCAATAAAGAGTTATTTATTAAAAATATATTAATATTAAGGAGGAAGTCTTTAGACTCAAAATTTATATTATATATAAAAAAAATTAACTAAATTGCTGAGTTTAAAGTTTTACCTCTACATTTATAATTTTAGAAGATAAAACTTACTAATTCTAATCTTATAAATTAAATTTATAATAAACTACTTAATTTTTTCAAATTTTCATCTATCTCAGTGTCTGAGATGGCTGTACTACTAGTAAAATGTAAGTAATACACAGTTTTTAACAGCTACACAAAAGAGATAGATAAGAAGTTTATTATACTTCTTTAAAAATTTAAAACAAATACTTACTTTTATATAATTCACTATGTAAATAAAGTGAAGAAGGGGAAGAAGATAGAGTAAGTATTTAAAGAGATAAATAAAAACTTTAAGAAGTATAAGATTGTAGATAGAAAGTTCTGTAAATACATCAATAAATAAAAGAATCTCACTGTAAAGACTATAATAATAATTAACTCTATAGTCTTCTTTATATTATGATGCTAACATTGAAATAGAAGTATATTAGAGATGAGCTTAATCTAAATACAGCTATAGATAAAGTATATTAATTAATAACAGACTTAAAATTTTTAAAGAGGTTCTTTATAAAGCACTTCTTATTACAGATTGTGTCAAAGTTCTTTGAGTTTATTAAGAATTAAATAGATTGAGATTGCAGTTACTTTAGCATTAAAGAGTTTATGCTCAGTATATAATTTTTTAACTTTAATAGTTCACTTTACTGACCTCTGCTTAGCAGTCTATACAAACTTCAGCATTTAAGTCAAGTTATATCTTAACTGAGAGAAAAAGTTAATAGATTATAAGTATAACTGCATCTACCTTCTTAATAAATTTAATATTATAATTTTATCTTTAAAATTTGCTTATCTGATGTTAGATAATTTTACAAGAGTTAATATAACATTACAGTCTTTAAAGATTAAAAAGACTGAGCATATTTTACTGAACAATAATGAGAACTATATAAGTATAAGAAACAGTGATTAAGTTGTCTTACATTATTTATAACATCTCTATAATTATAACCTTTTTGCTGTTTCTATTACTACAATGTTAGTGAAAGTACTGACTTTAGTAAGCTTTTAAATTTATTATAACATCATCTATCTTATATTACATTAAGATGTCTTAGAGGCATTTACTGCAGAATATACTCTCAGTATTAATATATACTTACTTAATTGTTTACTATAGTATTTATGTATTTATATAAGCAGCTAGTCTATAGAATCTAGCTATAATATCTATTATCTAATCTTAATAGTCAAAGTTCTATATATCTTAAATGTGATATTATCTTCAATAATAATGATGAATTAAATAGTGTCTTTACTCTTATATTGCTTTATAATTTCCCTCACTGTAAGTGACTGTTAAAATACTTTTATAAGAGTCTTTCTTTATAAACACTTCTATTATAATCTCTCAGTGAGGACAATGTTAGACTGAAAATAATTATTTTATAAGCTTTAACTTCAGTGCAATTATGATGTAAGATTATCTTTAATAAACTACATTCTTTTACATAATAGAGCTCTTATAATAGATGCTGATAAAACTGTTTAACTATTTAACTCTCTAGTAATGCTCTATCAGTAAAGACTGTCTTTAAGCTTTAAAAGATCTACTACTGCAGACTTTATAAAGTCAGTTTTAAGAAGAAATATAACTAGTAAGCTATACTATTATGTATTAAGCTTTTCTACAGTGAAATTTAAATTTCAGCATCTTTCTATCTATTAAGCTGACACTTATATATTTTACAACAATCTTACATATAAACTAACATAATGTACTCAGTAACACTGTAAAATAGATAATGCTGCACTTTTTCTCCTCTCTCTTTAATAAATAAAAATTAGAATTTTACTGTTTAAGCTGTAGATTTTAATTTAAATAAGAACTTTTAAAGCTCTGCATTATAGTCTATAATAGAGCTCTAGAGTTTATGCAATTATAATAAAGAAATGAGTAATTTCAATTTTAAAGAAGAAAAGATACAGTATTGTCTATTCTGCAGTGTTGCTAAGTATATTTAAAGTATTTAGCAGTTTTTCTGTAGTGTAGTACTAGCTATATATAGAATCAGAAAATTAGACATCTCATCATCAGATTTAATTAGAAGATATAAAGTTCTAATTTATTATCTTTCTTTTATACTATTTTCTATATAAATTGATGATGATTTACTCTGTAACTCAGATATTACCTGCACTGAAGACAGCTGCTTATACTCAGCCTTTTCTTTCTTTATATGCTGAAAAGTAGTTAAACTTAACTAAAATGCATAATTATGTACTCAGAATGCATCATCAGTTAATGCTTTCACAATTTAAATATACATCTAGAGATGGCTCTTTTAATATTAATAACTGATTAAATGTGCAGAGTAACTTCAGTGTACTACTTCAGCTGCTTCATCTTCTTTATAAAGAGACAGCAGTCTGAGAATATATCTCTTATATGTCAGAAGCCATCATATATAGTAGTACAACAGTACAACAGTACATCACTATAACTTATCTATATAATGACTCAGTGAGTAGTGCCTGAGCATTAAGTGAAAACTCTGTACATAGAGGAAGAGATCTTCTTTCTCAGTGATTAGTGTTTTTCTCACTGAATAGAAGATGTATAATTACTGCATTAACTCTATTATGACTCTACTGTCTACAACATCCTGTTCAACACCTGTATAACAACTGTTATACACTCAGCCTCTTACATACTGATCACTCAGTACCTTCAGGTGAACAGCTATATTAGAAGCATAATACACAATAACATCAACACTTCAATCTTGTTAGATCAGTGAAACAGTCAACAATTAAGCTGAGACAGGTTCTTCAACTAGCAGATCTACACTATTAGTCATTTAATACTTCTACTTCTAACATTGTTGACAATGACAATGAACATATTGCTGCAGGCAATTCTGACAACATTATTAAAGACCTTGAGGCAGTCACTGCTCACAATTAGAAGGTCATTGAGCATCAGTAACTATAACTACAATGTGTACAACAAGAAATTGAGTTTGAGAATAATAAAAGAAAGCTCTGAGAGCTCAATTAATACCTGCAAGAAGGTCTTTTAACTACAATAAACTTAGAGAATAATGCAGGTTCATTACACAGACTATAATGTTGAGCTATAACAGACATTGCACACCTCTTTTTTCAACACCTTATAAAGTCATAAGAGCCTCATCTCTATGCAGAAGGTGTCAAAGCTATAAGATAGAGACTTTAGAAATATCTGAATGAAATTAACTAGAACTGAGAGCTGATGTCAGAGCAATTCTCTACTGAATGAAATTTTATTGTCTGAGCAGGCATCTACCTAGAGAAAACAGTCATGAGTAACTGATAGAAGTAGAAGAAGCAGCATAATTACATCTAAGTCATCTATAACAACTATCTAAAGATGCTGAAGAAGAACCTATTCCTCAGTAAAGATACAAACAAATAAAATATCATTGCCTTCAATGCAGCTGAATCCTGCAGTCATAATACAATCATCTTTTGATATAACAGACTATTAAAACTCTACTGCTTCCTTTCAGCTTTACACAGGGAAATCAGCAAGAAGCTTATTTGAGATCACTGGCAATCAAGACTTCTACACCACATCTTAACTGAACTACAATATTGAAACTCAACACAGATTGTAAGACAGTCAGTACAGAAAATCTCAGCACATCTTAATGTTATTATTGACTACAAACTGTTCTGAAGCTGCTTAAACACTAAAAAAGATCATCAAAACAAGGTTAATAATATAGACAAAAGTACAACACAGATGTTGTACTATAATAAAAAAGAATCCCTCACTGAACAATAAATAACCTACACTCAATTCACTCAAAACAGCTGCAGAAGAGGGAACAACTCACAAGATTTCTACTGAGAAAGTAACTGCAATTAGAGTCAGAATTCTAATCACTTATCAGTCATTAAAAGAACAACTATAACAACAATATAAACATCTGCAGCTTTCTTATACTGATAAAAAGACTTCATTTCAAGAAATGAAGTGAATATATAAAAGACAGCAGGTCTCTATATTAAGTGTAGAGTCATCAGCCATTAAATAAATAAGTATATGATGAAATAATTAACAGCAGTCACTACTGCAGTTAATGTGAATAAATAACTTGCAGTTAACCTTCAGCTCACCTCCTTATCTATTATTGATGATATTTCACATCTGATATCAGAGCAGCTAGAGGTAGACTTCTATACAATAAGAGATGATTCAAAGAAAAAATATCTATATATTATTGACAATAGCAGTCAAGGCAATACTATTACACAATATGTTGTCAATGAACTGTCTTTACAAACTGAATCCTATAAAGTTCAAGTCAATGTATAAGGCAATATAACTGACTTGCTGAAATCTGTTATATTAACTGTTACAGTGTACAACATCAACAGCTAATCTTATCACTATAACAGCTGCTTCTTTATCACTCTAGATAATGCATCAGCATCTTTCATCCTCAGATTACTCTTTCTAGTCAATGCAAACCTGAATCATAAATATGACACAGGAAAATTCCTATGAAAAAAGGTGAGGCATATTATAGCACACTGAGTATTCACTGCCAGTGAGAGGAAGGTGCTGAAGAGTGTTCTACAGATGAACAACCTTTTCATTACAGATCACTTTATAGAACTGTTGAACCTAGTGATCAATATGAAAAAATATAATCTATAAATGAACTCATTGTGATACAACAAAGAGTACAACAATGTCTACAACAATTTACCTCCTAAATATTGTAATTTTGCAGACATATTTCAGACAGCTGAGAAGTAGTCTCTATCTAAGAGAGGTTTGCATAATTATATCATTGACTTAAAATTAGAACAGCAATCTTTATTCAGAAAGCTATACTTAATGTCTTCAGCTAAGCTCAATGTACTAAAAGTATATCTAGATAACACTATAAAGACAGATATAGTTTGCAAATTAATATCACCTGCAGCTTCATTCATTATGTTTGTACTGAAATTGGACAGCAGCCTACAACTAGTCATTGACTATAGACACTTAAACAATATTACCATTAAAAATTACTACTCACTATCACTTATATCAGACATGTTGAATTGTCTTTAAGGAGCTAAGAAGTTCACTAAGCTGAACTGCAAGAATGCATATAATTAAATATAAATTAAGTGCAGAGATGAGTGGAAAACAATGTTCTGAACACAGTTCAGCCTGTTTAAATATCTTGCTATGCCTTTCAGTCTCACAAATGCTTCTGCTATGTTTTAAGTCTTCATTAATAAGGTGCTTAATGAGTTCCTAAACATCACATGCATAGTCTACTTGAACAATATCTTGATCTTTAGCAAAGATGAGTCTAAACACAGTAAGCATGTATAACAAGTACTAGCTGCACTATGACACTATAATCTTCATCTTAAGATCAGCAAGTGTTTGTTCAATGTAACAGAAGTGAACTTCCTAGAATTCAAGATCAACACAGAAGGCATATATATAAACTCAAAGAGAATTCAAGCTGTTAAAGAATGACTGCCTTCAGAAAATGTTTATAAATTGTAAATCTTTCTAGACTTTACTAACTTCTTCTGAAGGTTTATAAGAGACTATTTATGAATTGCAGCACTGCTGTTAAACCTCCTGAAAGCAGGAAGGAATAAAAAGAAGACTGAGATTATATCAGCTTTTCTTTCTTCTCAATGAACTATGTGCTTCTCATCAAGATATTGAAGGAAAGAAAAGCTGCTCAACCCCATTGCAGAGGTCTAGCACAGGCTATTCAGCATGCAGTCTACAAATTAGAAGAGAGCTACAATAAGAAAATGTTGTATCTATCTCTTTTTCACTTTCAGAAGCTGTTTTAAAAGCATTTAATGCTCTAAAGAAGACCTTTATAAGTGCTTCATTGCTACACTATTTTGATGAAAACAAACTTATAAGGGTCAAAATAGACACCTTCAAATTCACAATTGATGAAATCTTGATATAACATGTTAAGGTCAACAGTTAATTGCACTGACTATCAGTTACTTACTACAGTAAAAAGCTGCTAAATACTGAGATCTGATATAGTACAGGTAAGTAGGAGCTTCTTACTATTGTAAAAGCTATACATCATTGACAGCACTACTGTTAAGATGCTAGACATCAAATTGTTATACTGACTGATTATGCAAATCTTATTTAATTCATGACTACTTTAAAACTCACATAAAGGCAGCTCAAATGAGCTGAAAAGTTTGTCAAATACAACTTCAAAGTCACATATTGAGAAGGTAAGAAGAACCCTGCTGATGGTCTATTAAGACAGCCTGATTATGAACTGCTGAAGACTGTCAGTACCTCAACTGCTGCTGAAATAGTGCAACAGTTCTTCTGCTTAAGAAGTTAGAACTATAAGTCAGTACAAGAGGAATTATACACACTTACTGTAATAACACTGCAGTTAAGACACTCAGTACAACAGGGGCTACAACAGAAGAATGTCATATCTATTACAATGAATACTACTGATACAATAAACACTGAAGACAGCAGTTTCATTAAAATATCAGCAGTGCAGAACCTACCTGCTTAAGAAGAAGCAAGCTGTAATAAAAATAATGAGAGTGTTATATCAGATGAAGTTAGCAGTATCACTGAAATATTAGCAGTGTGAAACCTACCTGCTTAAGAAGCAAGCTGTGTTATATTAGAAGAAATCAGTGACATTACTGAAGTATACACTGTGCAGTGTCTATCTGCTTAAGAAGCAAGCTGTTACTCAGTTAAAGAGCCTAAATATACAGAGTCTCAGCAGCACTCAATTAAGAATAGCTCAGCAGACACTGAAGCTATAAATAGTAGCACAAGTCACATTTCTATTAATCTTTAAATTGAGAATAGCACTTCTGCTGACACTGTTGAAGCACTTCAACTTATGTCTACTCACTCACCAATAGATGAAAAGATAACAGCTTATATAAAAATGTCTATTAAATAACTTAAATGTGCAATTTGTACTGAGCAGTTAAAAGACAGTTTGATATAACAAGTATAACAGGGATTAGCTACCTCTATTAAGAATAGAAATAACTTAACTGAATTTAAGATGACAAATATAGATATAGACATGAACTCTGAGATGGTTATAGCATCAGAGATGCAGTTAAATATGGCATCTATACTGTCAGATGTACAAAAATGTTGGCAAGAAATAGATAATGTTGTACATTACAACAGTAAGATATATATTCTACAGAATTCTACACTCTGCAATGCAGTAATCAGTCAGTATTATGATGATGTCTTTACAGATCATTTTGAGAAGTTAAGAACTGCAGAATTGATGCAGCAATTTTATAACTGATTTAACATCATTAGAGACATACAACATTACTGCTATAACTGTATTAAATGCTAAAAGGTGAAGCCATTTCATTACAAGCTATATAGATTATTAAACTTATTGTCAGTCTCAACTGAGCTGTGACATACAGTGACAATGAACTTCATTACAGACCTGCCACTAAGCAGTATATATAAAAGTACAATATAAGATTCAATTCTTGTTGTAGTCAATAAGTTGATCAAAATGGCTCACTATATTTCAGTACAGAAGATAATGTCTGTTACTGACTTCATTGAAGTGTTTATTTGAGATATAGTTAGACTTCATGATGTGTCAGAAGTCTTAGTTACTGACAGAAATAAGCTGTTTACATTAGAGCAATAAATTAACTTCTGCTTTCATATGCAATGTCATTGTAATCTATTAACAGCCTTTCACTCACAAATAGACAGTTAAATAGAGAGATAAAACCAGTCTCTAAAAGTGTATTTACATATATTTATTATAAGCAGTAAGAGGACTGAGTTAAGCTTCTACCCTGCACTGAGTTCTTGTACAACAACTTCATACATGCTGCTACAGATAAGAGCCCCTTTCAGCTTAATCTAGAATTAGATCCTCAAATAGGCCTAAGTAGACTATCTATACAGCATTTACATGAACAAATAAGACTCTATACAGATGCACAGCAGCTTTAAGACCAAATTACAACAGCTTAAAAGCAGCTATAACAGATTAACAAGATGTATATAAACTACTATAATCAGTGCTGAATAAAGATAATGTTCAAAGAAGGCAATTTAGTACTGATCAATGAAAAGAATGTGTCAGTGAATAAGCAGACAAAGAAACTGCATTAGAAAAAGCTTGACCCATTTAAGATATAACATGTAATAAGTTAGTCATTGTACAAACTTGATCTTTCAGAGAATTAAAATATCTATAATGTGTTTAACATTGCTCTATTGAAGTTATTTTAAGACACACATTATATGTCTTCTGCATTGACAGAAAAAGACCTACTACTTAATTGAGATGACAAGTGAGAAGTTGAGGCAATTGTAAATAGCTGTATTTATAACAGCAGGCTTCAATACTTCATTAAATAAAAGCTGATGAATCAGATGTGAGACAACACATAAAAGCCAGTACACTTTATCTACAATGTAAAGGCAAAAATGTGAAAATTTCATGCTGACAATTCTAACAAATCAAAATTCAAATAAGCTGTATAATGTAGACATAACTGAAGACCATCTTATCTATAGAAAAACTTTGTCAGCTTTGTTCAGCCTGATCTTCTATGATGAAAATGTAGCTGTATTCTACAACAAGACTACAACAAAGACTATAACAACTATATTACTCTCTATAAAAAACACTACAAGTTATGTATACATAGTACAGATGTCAGAATGAGAAAACAATTTTATTACTAGCTATTCACTCACTGTCTTATACTCTTCTTCACTGTCTAATGAGGTCTCTAATCTCATCTTCTCAATGCAGCACTGCTCAGAGAATTCAATGTACTTCTAACAGCAGTGAGATTAATGAGCATTAAGAATACAGAAAGTGTAAGCAGTACTCTTCAGTAAGACAGTAAAAGTCTAAATAAGCTCCTCAGAACTACTAAATTAGCACATATTAATCTTAAGAAAGTTAAGAGACTCACATTGAGAAGTAGCTGCAGAAGGTGCAAAGAGTGCCAGTAGTAATTAATAAGAAGCAGCAGTATAAGAATTAATTAATCAGTTATCAGACACTATACACAATTAGCATATTAATAGTACAACAGTACAACAGTACAACAGTACAACAAAATGTTATATATACAATAGATACAATATAGTTATACTAAATAAAACAAAATGAAAGGAAATTAGAAAAGGCAGACTTACAGTGTGCTGCCATCCCTCCTGCTATTATAGTCACATGTATGTAAAACAACAACATCAGATCTTCTAGAGGTCAGAGCAGTAATAATTAAAGACTTCACTGTACATTGACTATAAGAGTTGCAGAGCAATGTATAATAAGTGCAGACTGAATTAATCTGTAATATAAAGCACTAATCAACTTCAGCCCTTCTGTAAGAGCTACAGTGAGCAGTACTCAACAGCATATAACTAAGATTCTCTCAAATTATATACTTATAATGATGGCCCTGCTATATATGTATCAGCAGTAAGATATTGTTGTAATACTACACAGGGCAGAAACCTCTGTTAAAGATGTTACTTAAAGATAGACATCTAGCTCTCTTCAGGTGCTAAACAGATTATTGTATCACTCTGCTTCCTCATTTCTTTCTGAAGGTGTTAACCATTATGAGCTTACCTGTTGATAATGATGCTTTAGAGCCCTCCTCATCACACTGAGTATAAAGACTGACAGACTTACTCAGTAGAGATGAGTCTTCACTGTTGTCTGCAGCTGTAGATTTGAGCATTTAAATGTTGATGAACTATATACACTATGTCAGCATTCATACAGTATAACAGAAAGTACAACACTGTAAAGAATGTGAAGTTTTAAGCTTTAAGCTTCACAACACTCCCTTCATAAGATAAAAACCTCTATAATGAGAACAGTGCTATAAAGTCATCACATTACTCAATGAGCAGCAGAGAAGCTGTAGAAGGTATAACAACATGTTGTAAAAGAGACAGTAAAGAAGAAATATAAAGAAGAGGCATTTTAAACCTACAGTAAACATGTTGATTTTAATGTTTATGTTATAAAGAACTTACTGCCAGGTGCAATATCATCACAATTAAGTAAGAATATGTAATCAGTCTTACTCTAGTGCAGTTTCAATGTGCTCACTCTACAACCTTAACTGCTATAATGTTGTAATAAAGTTTATAAGCAGTCAGTTAACTCTAAGAACAGTACTATAAGAAGGGAAATGCTGTGTTAGAGGCCATTATATATAGTAGTATAACAGTACAACAGTACATCACTATAGCTTATCTATATAATGACTTAGTGAGTAGCATCTGAGCATTAAGTGAAAACTCTGTATGCAGAGAAAGAGACCTTCTTTCTCAGTGATCAGTGTTTTTCCCACTGAATAGAAGATGTATAACCACTGCATTAATTCTATTGTAACTCTACTGTCTATAACATTCTGTTTAACATCTGTATAACAACTGTTGTACACTCAGCCTCTTACATTATAACTGATAACAATAACAGAATGCCTGCTGTAAAACTATTTACACTGAGTAGTCTTTAATTACTGTATATATTACTTTCTTTCATTTAATTATATCTAATCTACTTTTATAGCTATTAGAAATTGAGTTTCACTGATGTTGAATTAACTTCCTGAACAATCTTATAGTGAAGTTAAATTAACTCTTTATTCTTTAATCAGGATTATATAGTGCTGATGTAAGTCTATATTTAATCTATATAGTACTAGTGTCACTGACTTTTTATCAACTAATTCTATTGATTACTATTTTATATATAGCTAGCACTACACTACAGAAAAACTGCTAAACATTTCAATTACATTACTCTAAAGTTCTGCTGAAATAATTTATTGCTACTCCTCAGGGCCTAGAAGGTAATGAATTGTCAGCAGTGATTTCTGCACTGAACTAATGCAAGAAGTAGCCCTCAACTGTATCTGCACCAGCTCACTACTGACTAATGTATTCTACTCAGCAACACCGCAGTATAGGCAACACTGCACCCCCCCCCCCCTTAAAATAAAATTGGAATTTCATCAATTGAGCTGTAGATTTCAATCTAAATAAGGAACTTTGAAGCTCTGCATCATAGTCTATAATAGAGCTTTAGGTTCTATGCATTTCAGCACCTTTAAGGCTGCTTTTGTTGTGACAGCTGCAGTCTTGACAGTCTGCTTCTCCTCTTTGTCCTGCAGCCGTTTTAACTTCCTAGCCTGTGTCTCCAGCTGCTTTCTGGATCTTTAAGGGCGTCATTATAGGCCTCAATGGCCTTCAGAATACGCTCTTCTTTCTTCATTGAATGCATGCAATTATGGTGGAGAAATGAGTAATTTCTTTTTTGGGGGGGGGGGGGCGGCGTTGCCTATACTGCGGCGTTGCTGGGTAGAATACGTTACGAGACAACTTTGATGGGCTGCAGCAGTGTCTTCAATAATTCGACCTGGGCCCGCCAGCTAGCTTTCTTGGGGCAAAATTAGACGGACTCAGCTCAGCCCAAGGGGGTCCGGCACTTGGCGACTAGTCCATTGCGCAGCGCTTTGTGCTGGACTGCTCAACTATTGATGACACTGGCTGTGGAGGCTGTATTACCCGCTAACACCACGGTCTTCTCTTTCTGCAGTGACGAAGGGCTGAAGGGAGAGATGGTTTTCGGTTTCCGCTTTTCTTTTTTGTGGAAAAAGTCCTCAGGATATCGTAAGGTAGTCTCTCTTGTAATAGAGAAGACATCCTCCTAGGACAGCCGTTTCAACATTGAAGTTTGACATTTTGTTGCCCTGATCGAGTTTTAGTGTGATTGGTCGAAAGATCGATTAGCTTACTGGCGTCTCCTCTCGAGCGTGTTGAGATTCGGAGCCAAATGCACTATTCCGTCTATACCTTTGAACCTTCTGTTGATCTCTTACTCTTCGCAAGCCTTTGTTGTCTCCACTGCATGCCGTGCGTATTAATAGCCCAATTTGTGGCCAGTCCGCCGCCGCCGCTTAGACAAGCTAACAGCGTGAAAAACCAGCCTCGGCCCATAGCATCTACGAGAGGTTGCAATACTGCAACACCGATAGCTGATAGCACGCAACGCGTGATAGTACCCGAAGCAGCAGCAGTACTTGGGCTCGCAGGAAAGATATCCATTAGCAAAGCATTGAAGGTTTGCTGGAAGCATGTACATAGAAAGGCTAGCACGAATTGCAGGATTAACGGAACGCTTTCGTGAGCATGTGCCACTACTGACCATCCGTAGCCAGCCAAAGCAAGATTGTAGAGTGCTAGAAGCCACCATGACCCTCGCGTTCTGGCCTTTTCAATTGGGAAATGGTCGAGGTCGTCCCCCGAAACTTTGTCAATAGTATGCCCGATCTTATCGGCAGTCGTCTTATAGTTCCAGTCCATCAGCCGTCCATTTGCATAGCCACCGATGATAACACCGGCCCCTCCTGTGAGGTAGGAAAGTCCAACTTGAAATTCGTTAAAGCCATATATTTTTTGGTAAACTGTTGGAATGGAGGCCTGGATGCAGTACCAGACGGCATACGGTGATGCGGCCATCCACAGCACGAGTGCTGTATCCCTCCAGAAGATAATCCGAATAGCAGCCCACGGATTCGCCGTTTTGAACTTCTGCTTCTTGCCTAATTTGTTCTTGCCTTTCTTTTTAGAACTCCTAGTTTCCTCGTACACACTATTCTTCTCCTTGCTCCCAGAAAGTTCCGGCTTCACCCTCCTCTCCTTGTACAGCACTATTATCGTAGACCCCCAAGTCCTAGCCCACCCTGTCGCTTCCAAGCTCCCATTCCCAACCACATTCCTTGCCGTCTCGGGCAGCGCAATGCCCACAATGCTGAAAACCGTAGCCCCAAATATTACCAGTGCCCAGAACACCCACTCAAAGTCTCCACTCCCCAAAGCAACCCAACCTCCAATCACGGGCCCTAGACACACGGCCAGATTTGCGGCTCCTTGGGTCGGCCCCAACATAGCCCCTCTCTCCGCTGGCGGACAAACATCCGCAACGACCCCAAATGCAATTGCAAGCACTGCGGAGGCGCCTAGACTTTGCAACGCGCGTAATATAAGAAGAGCCGCATAGCTGTGCTTATTGAGGGCCAGGCCGAGGCTGGCAAGGGTGTAAAGGGCATAGGTGGCGAGGTAGATAGGGCGGCGACCGAATGTGTCTGAGGCTGTGGCGAAGAAAAGTGGGGAGACGGCTTGAAATATTATGTAGATTGTTATAGTTAGATTGATGGCTTGCTGTGAGACGCCGAATTGGGTTTCGAGGAGGGGAAGGAGGGGGAGATAGATGGTGGCTGTTAGGGGGGAGGCGAGCATCGTAAGAACGAGAACGACAGTAAGCAGGCGCTTGTGGCGGGGCGTGAAGGCTGTGTAAGAGATTAGAGGTTCGGCTGAGGGCGGCCTTAAGTGTTCCAAGGGGTTGGCATCGTGTAAAGAAATTGATTTGGATCTAGCAGTTTCCGGAGGGGTAGGAGTAGCCAGGTTTGGTACACCGGCTTCCACCATCCTCGTGGCGAGATAGACGACGAACGCGAGGTATGTGTGTTAGAATGCCGGGCTAAGAAAGGTTGAGGTTCATGTGGATTGTGAGCTTTGGCTCTCCATTCGATCCTCCAACGTTATTCGAAGCTCCGCGGATTGAGGAGAGTCATTTCGTCGTCAAAGAGGACGACGCAGTTGTTGAATGCAGGGGGAGCTAATCGCTTTATCAAGCGTTGAAGCAAGAAGAGCTCGCACTACTGTGGTAAATCATACAGCATGACTTTGTGGACTTGGACGCTGGTTTCTTGACTTCGTCACCCCCGCTCACTTGAAAGTATCTGTGGGATCGGAAGCGGGGGCCGGTACGAAGTACGAAGTGCTTATTAAGAACTTCAAAGCCGTTGTACAGCCGAAGATATGCATTTCCGTGTCAGTCCTCGCACCAGACTACATGTATAAAGAACCATGTTGGCAAGATGATATTACTCGTCGCGGATCATTAGCATCCATATGTGGTATACAGCACGAAAATGCTGTCTTTCTATCTAATGACGACCTCTTCCCCTCTCTCCTTTGCCCACCCTTCATACCCGTCTGGGTATTTGGCGACAAGAGTTCGCATGACGTCAACACATCTGCCATTGAAATCAACGATGGAGACGAATATGCGGATCTTATTGTAGAAAGACTTACATCTTTCTAAAACGAAGATTACCAGGGTACAATGTTGAACAGTTCATATCCCAACGGCTGTGACCGATATCAGCCACTGAGACACATGACTCAATGCAGGCGAGTTGCTGTAGGACCTGCCACTTACAGGCAGTAAAGAGCATTTCGGTCATCCTGATCCTCCCCAGGATCAGACACTGGGAAATGCTTGAAGTATGCTTTTACATACGGTTTCCCCATTCGGTGTCGAACTGGTCGTAACGGTGCAAGTTCAACTATTACTGTCAGAGCGTTCTGCTGTGCTTGATGAGTGACGTACTCTCGTTATGAGCGTATATACAAGTGGCATCGAAGATGACTGGTTTGTTGGTCGTGACATCTGTCGAGACGTTGCCGTCCCATATGTCTCCGTGGACCAGACGAGGCTGAATCCTCCTACCTCCAGTCTCCAACGGACGAAGCAGTCGAGGCACAACCTTTGAAAGTATTGCCGCACAGAGCTGTTGAACTTCTGGGTCTGACCCTTGTGATTTCTCCTCGTTCTCCATGACGCGTCTTATCGAGTTAGAAAAGAATTCCTCCCATGAATCGCACCAGTCAGTATATTGAGGGATTGTTCCTTGCAGAGTTGGTACTGAGAATCCATATTTGCCATTTGGTGACAGGCCTCGCTTATGTAAATCGGCAAGTGATGCTGCCAATAGTTGAACATCTGGAAGCTCATCGGTCATGTCTACAAATCCGCACAGAAAGAAGTGGATGTTTTCATCAGCAGCATAAGTTCCCCAGGCGACAGGGACAGGTGTTATGGTTGAGATAGTATCATGCAAAGACTTCATGGATACGTATTCGCCGGATACCATCGCCTTTCCAATCTCGTTCTGCGTCACCTACAAGTGCGTGATTTGATCAGCTGTGGAGACAGGCTTTTGAAGATGGAAGATGTAAACCTTGAGGAAAAAGGAGAGCGGAGATCCGTCTGCCCCTACTGTCTGGATCTCAGCAGTTCGTGTCCAGTAGCTTGCGCCGTAAGGGAAGATACCCTTCACTTGCGATCCGAGTGGTAATTCTACCTTGGTCAGATTATGACAGTGGCCGCCTTGGATTTCGCTCCAGTCAAGAGCGCTTACTTGCTACGACATTATCGTCCACAGACTGTATCCACTTCTCAGGGACGTCGACTGGTTTATCCCACACAGGCTCGGGATCATCAGCCGCCCGAACCATCTTGGATGCCTTTCCAAAGGTGGAAGAAATGCCATGTAATGAGGGACACGAAACCAATAAATATATTTCTGGCTGAGAGCGTAACAGGCCAGAAGCACCCGGTTGTGATCTGTGAGCACCCATGACCCCTCACCTGCTATTGTAGATCCGTGATAAGAGTTCATGCGTTGATAGGTCCATATGCAAGTCCAGAACGCCCTGCTCGAGCTGGGCCGCAGCATGGAGTCGCACAGTGTGGAATCAGATGGTGTTGTGTTGCGGCGGATCTAGGTGCATTCAACCCAATTGAAGTGTGGACCTGGTTTAAAGATGAATGTCATGATAGCGACGTGCGATAACAGTACAGAGTACAGAGTGCTTCACCAGGGCTTTGCAACAACATGAGCTAAGAGCTAATTGTGCCACACACCAATAAGCGTTTCGCTTCTTAGTGCTGGCCACCTCAACGTCGCGGCCAGCTCAACATCGCATTTAGACTGGCGGATGGGTCGGGTTGGGCCGGGTCCATGGCCTCAGACCCGACCCATGGGTCCAGCACCCCCAAGGACCCGGTATTCTATGGCCAACTGGGTTGACCCTGAGGTACCCACACAGACTCTGAACTAACTTAATGTAGCTAGTTTCTGCGCGCTAAACCTTAATTTTTAGACTGCAAACTTCAAAAAGTTGATAAGTCTGCAAAGAGTAATGCTCTTAATAAAATTGTTTACAGCTGTAAATAAATGTAATAATTTTGTTAATAATAGAGATGAATGTACTCATTAGAGTCCTCATAAAATAACACCCCCCCTTCTTAGAATGACACCCCCCCTTAATACATTGACACCCCCTTTTTTAATACATTGACACCCCCCCTAATCGGGTAATTCTGACGTGACTAGCTAGCTACATCAAGTATAATTAAACACGTACGACACATAGAATAGATTTCTCAGCGCGCCACTGCCTTTATTCTTTCAATACACTCCTTAAAGCCCTATTCACACCTCAAAACCTTACACCTGCACCTTCAAATTATAGAGTATGACCCGTCCTCATCGTCCTTGTCTGAGGATGATACGCCTGCCCCCATGAGCCTACAGCCACCTCATATAGGAGAGACTTTTGCGACTGTCGGAGCCCTTATTGAGGCTGTCAATGAGCATGCTCTGAAGCAGGGTTTTGCTGTAGTTAAATGTCAATTCAATACAAAAAAGGGGGTTGTCTCTAGAGTATATCTTCAGTGCAATAAGGGGGCTACTTACAGTCAATGCCCCCTCTCTGAGACTCTAAAAAGCGCCGTCACACATCTACCTGTATGGTCGGATGCCCCTTTGAGGCAGTGGCCCGTCAAAAAGGGGGGGAGTGGACTCTAGATGTGAAGAAACCAGAACATTGTCAGGATCATGCAGAGCAAGTCATGCAGATATGGTGACGAAAGGACATTAATTGTAAGGAGCCATATGGGCGAGCGAGCAGTCTACTATATAGGGGCGTGTACAAGCCGCGCTAGGCCCAACCAGGCGCTAGCGCGCGCCACTGAGTAAACAATGCCTGCACGCTGTCATGCTCCTAACATTACCCCCCTCTCTGAAAAAGCGTTGTCCGCAACGCTTGCCAGCTATCTAGTCCACCCCACTTAACTGCCTTCGAACAGTCCGAGCAGAGACGGCGGAGGCGGCGTAGGCAGCGGAGGTAGCTGAGGCGGAGGCCGCTGCGGAGGCAGAGAAGGAGGTTGAGAATTGAATAAAATCAACGCATATAAAACCAACGCAGGCGTGTAAAATCCACCACTTCAACTCCTGATTGCTGTTGTAAAATGTTCACCCCCCCCCCTCTTCTAACCACCCACATTGGTGCTTTGTATTCCGTCCCAGTCCTATGCAACTGTGCCATACCCCAGCGCTCACAATAGCGGAACCCGGCCATGCCCCACATGCCATACCCCATTGCTCACGACTTATGGCGGACTCCGGCCACAACCCATATTTCCAGCAACGCGAATTCCGTACCGTTGTAGATGTGTGTAGAAGGAAGGAAGGAGTGTTGAGAATTGAATGCCATTGAAGCAAGCTCACTAGTCGAACTGGCTCACTAAAGAGGTCAACTTTGGCTATGCCATTGAAGCAGGCTCACTGACCGAACAGGCTCGCAGAAGAGGTCGGTCTTCAAACACGCCATTGAAGCAGGCTCACTGTTGACCAGGCTCATCAAAGAGGTCAACTTTGACGACGCCATTGAAGCAGGCTCACTGTCAACAGGCTCACTGAAGAGGTCAACTTCAAATGATGATGCAGGTTATTTAGACTCAACTGCTCCATGAGCTCCCAGGTTTCTGTATGGCTTAGGTAGACTGGTACATGTCTGTATGGCTTAGGAGGTGAAGTTACCATGAGTAGTGTTACCAGTGTCTTTTGAAGTCGTCGACACACACAACTCAAGGCCTTTCTGAACAGATTATTTTAGTTCAACTGTCCCACGAATGTAGCTTAAGAGGAGAAGCTGAAAACAGCAGAATTTGGCAGATCTGACCAGAGTGTGTCATGGCGATATGGGCTTCCTTCAGTGCTCAGCTTCAAACCCATATTGTAGGGTTGATGGACAATTAATGTAATGTCAGGATCATGCAGAGCAAGTTATGCAGATATGGTGATGAAAGGACATTAATTGTAAGGAGCCATATGGGCGAGTGAGCAGTCTACTATATAGGGGTGAGCCGCGCTAGGCCCAACCAGGCGCTAGTGTGCGCCACTGAGCAAACAATGCCTGAACGCTGTCATGCTCCTAACATTACCCCCCTCTCTGAAAAAGCGTTGTCCGCAACGCTTGCCAGCTATCTAGTCCACCCCACTAGACTGCCTTCAAACAGTCTGAACGGTCTGAATGGTCTGAACGGTTTGAGCAGAGGCGGCGGAGGCAGTGTAGGCAGCGGAGGTAGCTGAGGCGGAGGCCGCTGCAGAGGCAGAGAAGGAGGTCCAGAATTGAATAAAATCAACACATATAAAACCAACACAGGTGTGTAAAATCCACCACTTCAACCCCTGACTGTTGTTGCTAAAATGTTCACCCCCCCCCTCTTCTAACCACCCACATTGGTGCTTTGTATTCCGTCCCAGTTCTATGCAACTGTGCCATACCCCAGCGCTCACAATAGCGGAATCCGGCCATGCCTCACATGCTATACCCCATTGCTCACGACTTATGGCGGACTCCGGCCACAACCCATATTTCCAGCAACACAAATTCTGTACCGTTGTAGATGTGTGTAGAAGGAAGGAAGGAGTGTTGAGAATTGAATGCCATTGAAGCAGGCTCACTGGTCGAACAGGCTCATCAAAGAGGTCGACTTAGACAACGCCATTGTAGCAGGCTCACTTTTTGAACAGGTGTTTGAATGCGCCATTGAAGCAGGCTCACTGACTGAACAGGCTCACAGAAGAGGTCGGTCTTCAAACACACCATTGAAGCAGGCTCACTGTCAACAGGCTCACTGAAGAGGTCAACTTCAAATAATGATGCAGGTTATTTAGGCTTGACTGCTCCATGAGCTCCCAGGTTTCTGTATGGCTTAGGTAGACTGGTACACATCCATATGACTTAGGAGGTGTAGTTGCAGAGGGTTGTGTTACCGGTGTCTTTTGAAGTCATTGACACACACAACTCTAGACCTTTCTGAACAGGTTATTTTAGTTTGACTGTCCCACAAACATAGCTTGAGAGGAGAAGCTGAAAACAGCAGAATTTAGCAGATCTGACCAGAGTGTGTCATGGCGATATGAGCTTCCTTCAGTGCTCAGCTTCAAACCCATATTGTAGAGTTGACGGACAATTAATGTAATGTCAGGATCATGCAGAGCAAGTCATGCAGATATGATGATGAAAGGACATTAATTGTAAGGAGCCATATGGGCGAGTGAGCAGTCTACTATATAGGGGCGTGTACAAGCCGCGCTAGGCCCAACCAGGCGCTAGCATGCGCCACTGAGTAAACAATGCCTGCACGCTGTCATGCTTCTAACAAACATAACCATGAAGCCAGCTCAATTATGAGCCACTCAACACTCTGAAAAGCAGCCCTGACACCTGCTGTCTCCAATTTCATTGATACAGAGACTTGAATCCACATTAGACCAGGCTAAATTCTCTCTGCCTTAATGGTTAATAACCCTGAATTACCCCTGAATATTGAGAACATATATAATGAGAAGGCATGCCTGCGTCGTCAAAGGCTTAACTTTAAGACCCCTATACTGGCTCTAATGGAGGAGCTTTCCAGGCATAAGGACTGATATACAGAGTTTCTTAAAGGTGGGGTTTACCGGCTTTCTCACCTGTTCTTTAGCCATACAGAGTCTTTTCAACTGCTAGCCCTGAACTTTGAGGTTCTAATTATGGACTGTACTTACAAGATTAACTGCTTCAATATGCCTCTCCTCAACATCATTGATATAACATTCTTGAGCAAGAATTTCTGAGTGGTGTTTTGCTTTCTCTGCAATGAGAAAGAGGGTGATTTCTGATGAGTTATACGTTGTATTAGGGCTCTTTATTGATGGCTTAATCTTTGTAGCCCTAAAATTGTGCTTACAGACAGGGCATTAGCAGTCATTAATGCTCTGTGAGACATCTTTTCAGACATGAAGCACCTGCTCTGTTTTTAGCATGTTAACAAGGCTGTTTAAGCCTACTGTCAACTTGCCTTTAAGACAGAGGAGAAGTGGGAGCAGTTCTATAACGATTGGTTAGCCCTGGTCAATTCTCTAACTTCAGACAACTTTAATACTGCCTGGAACAACTTCAAGACCAAGTGGAACAATAAATACTGGCGTCTGGTTGATTATCTGAACAATACCTGGTTCTGCCTTCTCAAAACCCGCTTTGTATAGGGTCTGAACCAACAAGGTTATGCATTTTAATACCCTGATGACCTCTTGTGGTGAAGGCAGTCACACTGTGCTGAAATGGGCCTTTGAAACGAGCTCCAGAGACCTCCTACAGGTTTTAGAGGATATAAAGCTTTTCCTGACAAATCAGCTGCATCAGTATACATCTTGAGTTGAAAGAGCAAGAACTCACATGGGGGATCACCATAACATAGAGATTTTCAGGCAGCTTGACTGACGGATCAGTCCTGAAGCCCTTAACCTGATGCTTAAGCAATGAGATATGAACAGCTGAGGACCTGAACCTCCAGCCTGCTCAGGGGTATTCCACTGTACAACTGGTCTCCTATGCAGTCATGAACTCCAGCGATGTGTGGAGACAGGTGTCCTTCCAACCCCAGATGATATTCACCCCCACTGGCACCTCTGAGACCGCCTGCCAGACATTCTTCCTCATTCTTCTCTTTCTCCTTCCCCTCCGGCCTCTGTTAGGGCAGATTCACCAGCTGCAGACCCAGTTCCAGCCTCAGAGCATGCTTCAGGGCAAGTACTGGACCCACAACTAGCAGCTCTAAGTCAGGTTAGCCATATTTGAGACCCTGAGGTCATTCAGAGGCAACGGGGTGGTGGAAGAGGCCGGGGCAGGCAGCCAGAGAGCTCAACCCAGCGGGACTACTCCCTCTTTGAGATCATGGAGCATGCTGCCCACATTAGAGACCGACAGCAGTCTCAACAGGCCTCACAGCAGCTGCTTACTGAGGCAGCTTCCTCTGATGAGATCCAGAGAGCACGGGGAGGCTGAGGACGGGCAGGCCGAGGAGGGTGGGAAGGGCGGAGAGGACAACAGAGGCGAGGGCAGCAGCAGGAGGCACTGGAGCAGGTCTCTGAAGAGGCTGCTGCAGGGCAGACAACCCTCTCTCAGTTTGCTAACTTTGCCCCTGTGACCAACCGTCTCAGTGATATGAGATCTCAGGGGCAGCGAGGGCAGCGAGCTCAGGGGACTCCTTCCTATTGGGGGGTCCCAGAAGGCCTGATGGGGTCATTCCAGCTTGTCAGTCAGTAGAACTCTGGCCTAGAGGCATGCCGCCAAGTCAGTGATCCATTGCATGGCAGGCTGAACGAAATTGGGCAGCACTTCGTTGGCTGGGGCCGCCCCAGATTTTTGGCAGAGGGTGTATGGCGGGTATGGGGGCGGCCGCGGCGGTGAGGTAGGAGGTGAGAGGTGGTCCCTTTACAAATGTTAGCTAGATCTTCATGAATTGAGCAAGATAAACGTGTGAAAACAAGCGTTCACTCAAAAGAACTCTTGATATATGAAACATAAAAACATGAAATTTTGAAGTTATTACCTGATTAGGCTAGCGTGAGGGGGGGGTCAATGTATCAAAAAAGGGGGTGTCAATGTATTAAGGGGGGGTGTTATTTTATGAGTGTCAGGATCATGCAGAGCAAGTCATGCAGATATGGTGACAAAAGGACATTAATTGTAAGGAGCCATATGGGCGAGCAAACAGTCTACTATATAGGGGCGCGTACGAGCCGCGCTAGGCCCAACCAGGCGCTAGCGTGCACCACTGAGTAAACAACACCTGAACGCTATCATGCTCCTAACAATGAAGACCCATTAATTTAATGCAAAAATTATTAAAACCAGATTACAGCACATTAAGTTATATAAGATTAAAGTATAAGATAATGAATATTGTCTTTAGAATTGTTGTCTATCAGTCTTAAACTTTAATAATTAATAACTCAATATGCTGTAGTCAGTATTTATTTATAAGCTTACTTATATTTAAGTTTTAAGAGAGTGTTTAAATTATGTTTAAAGTAGATTTTTCTGTTTTAAATTCTTTTTTTCCTCTTTAAAATTAGATTAAACTTATTATAATCTTAATACTATCTGCAAATTCTGCATTTTTACTCATTAAAACTGTTATAATACTGTAATTACTATAAACTATTTTATTTATAGTGTTTATAAGTGTTTAAAACTCACTGCTGAATTTAATAATATAGACTATTAATATTTAAAAATCTATTTAACTTACTTATACTACATTATAAGTTAAGTTTTAAGTTGAGTTATAATAGAGAAAACTTAACTTATTAACTTAAATTTAGAGAATTCTAAGTTAACTCAGTATATATAAATAGTTATAGTAGTTTTTATAATAGTTAGTTAATCTGAAGATAAAGATTATTCTTATCTTTTAATAAGACTGTTTCTTATCTTTTAATATAATTATTTTCTTATCTTTTAATAAGACTGTTTCTTACTCACTGTTTAATAAGACTATTTTCTTATCTTTTAATATAGTTATTTTCTTACTGTTTTATAAGATTATTTCTTACTGTTTAATAAGACTGTTTTAAAAGTTTTATTAAAAGTTAATCTATTTTTAATTTTTTTTATTTCTTCATTAAGTGTATGCAGTCTAAGACTATAACACTAACTAGTAATCTAGTTAAACATTTGTAAGATTTCTCTCTGTCTCCTTCCTTTTATCAATTTATAAGTTAACTGCTAATGGTGCATTATGCACAGTTTTAGACCTCTGTCTCTACTCTTCTTCCCTATCCCTTCACTTATAGAGCTGGCCACACATAGTGGGCTTCTGAAATTAAGTTTATAGACTCATTGAGTCTGGTTGACAGTGTGTAGACTGGCAGTTGTCTGGTTGATGGTGTAGAGGCTGACCACACATAGTGAGCTTCTGAAATCAAGTTTATAGACTCATTGAGTCTGGTTAACAGTGTGTAGGCTAGCAGTTGTCTAGTTAACAGTGTAGAGGCTGACCACATGTAGTGAGCTTCTGAAATCAAGTTTATAGACTCATTGAGTCTGGTTGACAGTGTGTAGACTGGCAGTTGTCTAGTTGACAGTGTAGAGGCTGGCCACACGTAGTGAGCTTCTGAAATCAAGTTTATAGACTCAATGAGTCTGGTTAACAGTTTGTAGGCTGACAGTTTGTAGGCTGACAGTTTGTAGGCTGACAGTTTGTAGGCTGACAGTTTGTAGGCTGACAGTAGTCTGGTTAACAGTGTTGAGGCTGGTGTTTATCTGGTTGATGGTGTAGAGGCTGGCCACATGTAGTGAGCTTCTGAAATTAAGTTTATAGACTCAATGAGTCTGGTTGACAGTGTGAAGGCTGGCATTTGTCTGATTGTTGTTATAGAGGCTGGCCACACATAGTGGGCTTCCGAAATCAAGTTTATGAACTCAATGAGTCCGATTGATGTCTGTAAAGGCTGGCATTTAGAACTGTATATAGAAGACAATGAGCTTTCTAGATCATATTCATTGTTTTACAGGCAGCACCTTCATGAATTTGCACTTATAGTCTGTCAGACTTCTAAGATCATGTCTGATCAACAGTTTGAAGGCAATGACAATACATCATCTTCATAAACTCATCTTAGCTTCCTTATCAGGTGCACAACTTCTGATAAGTACTAACAGAAGACACTGTGAGAAGGTGTAAGTTCATTATCTCTTAAAAGTTAATCTAAACTGAGTTACTTAGAAAAAACTCAACTTATAATGCAGTATAATAAAAATCTTTAGAATAATTTAATCAGCTAATTATGTATTTAAACAGCTCTTAAATTATAATACAGCTTTTTTTTAAAGATAAAGATAAATTATCTGCAGTCTTTATTAGTAATGTAACTTACAGAGCAACACTGCACTATAGATAATACTGCACTTTTTCTTCTCTTTTTTCTTAAGTAAAAATTAGAATTTCATTAATTGAGCAGTAGATTTTAATTTAAATAAGAAGCTTTAAAGCTTTATATTATAGTATATAATAGAGCTGTAAAATCTATAAATTTCAGTATTTCTGAAACTGCTTTTACTGTAATAACTGCAGTTTTAATAATTTACTTCTTCTTTTTATTCTGCAACTGTTTTAACTTTCTAGCTTATGTCTTCAGCTGCTTTTTAAGTCTTTAAAAGCATTATTATAGATCTTAATAATCTTTAAAATACAGTTTTCTTTCTTTATTAAATGTATGCAATTATAATAAAGAAATAAGTAATTTCAATTTTGAAGAAAAGAAGAAGTGCAGCATTATTTATAATGCAGTGTTATCTTATAAATTATATTACTTCTTTTACTCTTTACTTTTAAGATCTTTATAATGTAATTTTACTGAGTTAAACTTAACTTATAATATAGTATAAGCTTACTGAGCTGTAAGTTATAAGATGTTAATATATACACTTCAAGTAAACAGTAACTAAATACTATAACATTATATAAAAACAGTATTAAAGTTAAACTGATAAATAAGTCAGGTTGAGCTGAGTTTATAACCTTAAACTCAACTTATAAGTCTAACACTCTTAAGAATTCAGTATTCTATAATTAATTAGGTTGACTCTGAGATACTTATATAAACTCTGAGCTAATTATATTCAGCTAGTTTCTGTACACTAAATCTTATTTTTTAGGCTGTAAACTTTAAAAAGTAGATAAGTCTGCAAGGTAATGCTCTTAATAAAATTAATTGCAGCAGTGAATAGTTATAGTAATTTAGTGAATGATAGAAGTGAATGCACTCATCAATTTGATGCAAAAATCATTAAAAACAGATTGCAGCACATAAAGTTATATAAGATTAAAGTTTAAAGTAGTGAAGATTCATAACAGATTAACTTAATAAGAGTTCTTAAACAACTCAACTTTTAATATTATATAACTTAATGCACTGTAATTGAGTTTTATTAGTTGTTAACTCATCTTAATAAGTGCATTAAGTTTTACAATATGTGAAATTGCTAAAAGTTAAGCTTTAATTCTCAGATTATTTCAGGTTCTTAATTATCTGCAGTATCTGACATCAATACTTATTCTGATTCAGCTTAATTCAGCCTAATTCAGTATTACTCTAACTCACATTATCAGTCTACTTATAGTAATATAAAGATCTCTTTAATCTGAATAATTAATATAGTGTTTAGAGTGCTTATAGTATAATTACTTTAAGCAGTACTCAGTCTACACTTTTTACACATTGTTTTCAGATCAGGCTTGTAATAGTATTATAGTTAATAATAGAGTAGTAGAATTTATATATTTCAATATCTTTAAGACTGCTTTTACTGTAATAATTACAGTCTTAACAGTCTACTTCTTTTCTTTATTCTGCAGCATTTTTAACTTTTTAATCTATATTTCTAGCTGCTTTCTGAGTCTTTAAGAGTGTCATTATAAATTCTAATAATTTTCAAAATAATACACTCTTCTTTCTTTATTAAATGTATACATTTATAATAAAGAAATGAGTAATTTTAAATTTAAAGAGAAGAAGATACAGTATTATCTATAATGTAATATTACTCTGTAAGTTATATTAATTAGACTGAAAAAGTGCTGTATATTTCACTTTAGATCTTACTTCAGTTTCTAATTTAAAAAAATTTATTCTCAGATTCTTATCTCTTCACTTATAAAAATATCTAATTTTTTAACTATTTTACTTAAAATTAACTAAATCAGTCTGTTATGCTATTTTTTAATTCTACTTCAGATATAAGCTTTATAAAGATGTATAACAGTTTAAAATTTAAGATACTGCTCTCTCAGCTTTTAAAAGATGTGTTTTTAGACTAAATTAAAATTAAAACAGATCAGAATAAGTTTATTAAGTATATACTTTTAATTTAAACTGAAATTAAGATTAAAGAAAAGCTTATAGACTGATTATTTAAATTTTTAGATAAACTAATTATGTACAATATTTTTTTCTGTATAAAGTTTGAGCTTAATTCTGTCAACTATAAGAAGAACCTGAAAAAGCTTATATATAACAGTTAATAACAGCTTCTTTTTCAGCTTAAAACTGATCTGAAATCAATTTAATATAGTTAACTAAAGTCACTCTTCTGTTTTAAAAGCATTAGTCTTACAGATGTAATCAACTCAGCATTATTAAGAGAAAAATTGTTATAATAACTGTCAGTGTAAAAATGAACCATTTTCAATCTATAATTAATATAAAGATAAACTTTACAGCTGCTGTATTACATGTAACTGTTAATATATAAAAGAAGATGAAAAATGCAGTTTTAACATAAAGAGTAATAAGAAGAATAAATGTAAAGTTTAATTATTTCTATTATTAGTTATATTTAACTGTTTCAGATGAAACTGCATCTAAATTAACTCTGAAGAAGACTGCTGCTAATAAGTATATTAAACATTATTTTGAATCTTTTAAGCTGATCTACACTGCATTATAAATTGAGTTATAACAGAGAAAACTCAATCTAGAAAAAATCTAACTCATTAACTTAAACTTAGAGAATTCTGAGTTAACTCAGTACATATAAATAGTTATAGTAGTCTTTATAGTAGTTAGTCAGTCTGAAGATAAAGATCATTCTCATCTTCTAATAAGATTATTTCTTATCTTCTAATATAGCTGTTTCTTATTATCTAATAAGGCTGTTTCTTCTGTGTAAGGCTGAAGACTGAAAAGTAATGTTTCTCATCTAATTCAGATTACAGAACTGCATTTTCAGTAATTAATGAGAAGCAGTACAGCTGAACTCTTTTTCACTTCATAATATTATATAATAGATAGAGAAAGAAAAGTGTATTTTAAAGACTATTAAAACTTATAATAATACTCTTAAAGATTTAGAAATTAATGTAATCTACAGAGTAATACTATATTATAAACAACACTGCACCTTTCTTCTCTCTCTTCTTCTTTAAGAAAAATTAGAATTTCATCAATTGAGCTGTAGATTTCAATTTAAATAAGAAACTTTGAAGCTCTGCATTGTAGTCTATAATAAAGCTGTAGAATCTATGCATTTTAGTACCTCTGAGGCTGCTTTTACTGTGATGACTGCAGTCTTAACAGTCTACTTCTTCTCTTTACTCTATAGCTGTTTTAACTTTCTAGTCTGTGTCTTCAGCTGCTTTCTGAATCTTTAAGAACATTATTATAGATCTTAATTAGACTGGCAGATGGGTTGAGTCAGGCTGAGTTCATGACCTCAGACTCAATCTACAGATCTAGCACTCTTAAGAACCTGATATTCTATAGCTAACTGAGTCAACCCTGAGGTACTTACATGAACCCTGAACTAACTTAATGTGGCTAGAAAAAACCTTAATTTAAGCAAAGAACATAATAATGCTGAGAGGTAATGCTCTTCTTAGAAGCAACAGCAAATTTCAAAAAACTCAAAAAATTGTATTAAAATCACTAAATCTTAATGAAAACCACTACACAATCACATAACCACCCTTTCAAGCCAATTTCATGTGAGAATAAGATCTATACCTAGCTTATATTGCAGGTGTATTACAACTCAGTGCAATTATAAAGGGTTGTGAGCTAGTACATGTTCATTTATCTCTTGTTTATCTTGTTTTTACAGAAATTTTGAAGTTCTTAAGGCTTCTACACCTTTTAAGATTAAGTAAGGTTTAGCTTCCACAACCTTAATATCACTACTACACATTAAAACCACATTATCAGTGCCAGCATCAGCACCAGTGCACCATTTTCCTACTTCTACCACTGCTTTACCTCTTCTTACAAATACTAAAGGTCATTCTTTTGAGTTTGACAACAAAGAATTGTAGAAAGCTCAGATTAGCAAAAAAGCCTGTGGGGGAAAGTGCTATTCTGAGTACTAGAGATATCAAGAATTTGTCAAGCATTTCCTATAAAAGAGTAAGGACTAGCTAGTCTATACCATTTTCTGTCAGGATACACTCAGGAGTGACTCAGGAGGTCAGCTGAAATAGGCTGGCAGATGGATCAGGTCAGGCTGGGTTCATGGCCTCAGACCCAACCCACGGGTCCGGCACCCTCAAGGACCCGGTATCCTATGGCCAACCGGGTCGACCCTGAGGTACCCACATGGACCCTGAGCTAACCATATCCAGCTAGTTTCCGCGCGCTAAACCTTATTTTTTAGCCGCGAACTTCAAAAAGTAAATAAGTCTGCAAGGTAATGCACTTGATAAAATTGATCGCAGCAGTGAATAATTATGATAATTGAGTGAATGATAGAGGTGAGTGCGCCCGTCAATTTGGTGCAAAAATCATCAAAAACCGATCGCAGCGCATTAAGTTATGTGAGGTTGAAGTTTGAGGTGGCGAACATCGTCTTTAGAATTGTTGTCTATCAACCTCAAACTTCAACAATTAATAACTTAATGCGCTGTAGTCAGTTTTTATTAGTTTTTGCAGCGTTTTGACGGGCGCATTGAGTTCTACAATATACAAAATTGCCAAGGGCTAAGCCCTAATTCTCAGGTTATTCAGGGTCCTCAAGGACACTGCGGGTCCTTATTCACTACCCGCCCCGAACTGAACCCATTCTATGGCTGCAGACCCGGCCCGACCCGGCCCAATACCCGGCCCGAACCGGCCCGACTCAGTGTCGCCCCGACCCACGCCGCCAGCCTAAGCTGAAATATTGCTTTAAAGAGCCTGAGCAGCATACTCTTAAGTACTAGAAATAGAAAAAGGGGCCTTTAGACTCTTGATTGTGCTTGAGTCTTTAAAGGAAGGGATATTAAACTTGGGTTTCTAAGGACTCCAGGATTCCAGGATTTCAGGATTTCAGGATTATCAGAATTGCCAGAATTTCCAGGAGCAGAATGACCCAGTCTATCAGGAAAAACATCAGGTTTGATTAAAAGTGTCAAATCTGCCCATTCCATCAAGTTGTCAAAAGTGTCAAACTTTATCAAAATCATTAAGGTCACTGGAACATTAAAAACCTCAGCAAATTTTGATACACACTTTGTGCATTCTAAAGTACTAGGCATAAAATTTGCAGATTTTTCAAACCCTTATCAGACACATCAGACATCAATTACAAAAACTGTACTTTTTGCCACTTTGTAAAAGTGGTCAAAAA
Source organism: Lapillicoccus sp. (assembly GCA_965277795.1). Classification (GTDB taxonomy): domain Bacteria; phylum Actinomycetota; class Actinomycetes; order Actinomycetales; family Dermatophilaceae; genus Lapillicoccus. Next base: position 5,532,934 of record OZ255840.1, on the reverse strand, counting down.
TCACCAAATTTGCTCCAAATCATCAAGGCTGCCAGAACAACTAAAAAAATCTGCAATTTTCAGAACTTGTTCTTTGACATACTTAATATTAGCACTTCAATTTACAGATTTTTCAGAATCTCCTCAGAGCTTCTAGAAATCTATTGACCACATTTACCTTTTGTCACAAGTGGTTCAACACTTTTCAGCTATTATGTTCAGCTCACAAAGCATGAATATAGGAAGTGAAAGCTCAGACAATATGTCTACATCTACACCAAAAAGTAAACCAGTCACAAAGAAGACATATGCCTTCACAGCAAGCAGCAGCAGTTCTACAAGCTTGTTTACATACACAACAAACAGCAAAACAGCAGAAAAGCTGCTAAAAACCAACAGCAATAACACCAAAAAATGGAAAATTGCTGAAACATCAGAAAAGGCAAAATCCAACATTTAAACCCCAAAAGCCAACACTAGTCAAGCAGAAATGCTGAGCTCAGATATAGAGAAGGAAAGTCTTACTGTGCTGCATATTGCAGCAAAAAGAGCACTTCAAAAGATACTCAGCAGAGTAGAGACAGAGGAGAAAGTTGAAGTAAAGTAAGCCTTATATCACTTAGAAAAAGCCTTGAAACAAGTCAATGTGGAAAGCCCTCTGGAAATTCAGCTAAAGCAGCTGAACACAAAAATGGATCTACTTTTGTGCAAGCAAGACAGTACAATTACCACTACACAGAAAATAGCTGGTAAAGCAGTAGACCTAGCACAAGTGCAAGTACAAGGCAAATTTGCTACAGCAGAATCAGAACCAGTGTAAAAACAAGGCACAAAGACAAGGAAGAAGAGGAGGTAGAATGGGGAAATATAGACAGAGAGGTCTAAAAAACTGTGCAATTTGCACCATTAGCAGCTGCCTAACCAAATTGACAAATAAAAGCAGATAAGGGAAAGGTTTTTTCTCACAATATGTATTGCTAGACTACTAGCTAGTGTCATAGTCTTAGACTGCATACACTTAATGAAGAAATAAAATAAAAATAAAATAAAAAGGCACAAAGACAAATCTCACATAGGCACAAAAAGCAGCCCAAACCTCCCTACTGCAGAAAATGCAGTAAGAGCACAAAACCCTTCTTCATGGACAAAGGTGACAGGAAAAACAAAAAAGTAAAGTGCAAAAGTCATCTCAGAAGTTGTCTATAGAGACAGACAACTACTGTTAGTATCAAAAGTGGCAATCACAACTGTCAACTCAGTTATATATAGAGACACAATCAACAATGCTTTAAAAGAGGCAAAGATTGATAATGTCCTTGTAGCAACAGTGGCAGCTTCCAGAACAGGAGTAAGTATAGTGATGACAATAGCTGAGGGAAACACAGCTGAGAACTTACTTCAATACAAAGCTATATGGAAAGCAAAGCTAGATCTAACTCAGGTTAGAAAAAACAAAAAGTGGCATAAAATTGTACTACATGAACTTCCTACAGCCACTTTTCAAAATAAAGAAGGCTTAAAACTGTTGAAAGATGAGGTGGAATTGTTCAACAAGGAACTAAAACTTGTCACTGAACCAGTATGACTGTCAACTAGACTGGCGGATGGGTCGGGTCGGGCCGGGTCCATGGCCTCAGACCCGACCCACGGGTCCAGCACCCTCAAGGACCCGGTATCCTATAGCCAACCGGGTCGACCCTGAGGTACCCACATGGACCCTGAGCTAACCATATCCAGCTAGTTTCCGCGCGCTAAACCTTATTTTTTAGGCCGCGAACTTCAAAAAGTAGATAAGTCTGCAAGGTAATGCACTTGATAAAATTGATCGCAGCAGTGAATAATTATGATAATTGAGTGAATGATAGAGGTGAGTGCGCCCGTCAATTTGATGCAAAAATCATCAAAAACCAATCGCGGCGCATTAAGTTACGCGAGGTTGAAGTTTGAGGTGGCGAACATCGTCTTTAGAATTGTTGTCTATCAACTCCAAACTTCAATAATTAATAACTCAATGCGCTGCGGTCGGTTTTTATTAGTTTTTGCAGAGTTTTGACGGGCGTAGTGAGTTCTACGATATAAAAAATTGCCAAGGGCTAAGCCCTAACTCTCAGGTTATTCCGGGTCCTCAATTACCCGCAGTGTCTGACATCAATACCCGTCCCGACCCGACACGCCAAGGCAGGTCCTCAATCAGCCAGACACTGAGACCCGACCCAGCCCAACCCGGCCCGATTCAGTGTCGCCCCGACCCACGCCGCCAGCCTACTGTCAACAGAGGAGAACAGACAACACAAAATGCACTCTTCAGCAGTTATTGCCTTTGCAACTCAAGAAGAAGCACAAAAAGCCTTAAGAACAAGAATCATAGTTGCAGGAATGTCAGTACACACAGCAGAGTTTACAGACAACAAGCCCTATAATTAATGTCAGAAATGTTAAGGTTTTAGACACACATATCAAAAGTGTATCAACAAGACAAAGTGTCAAATTTGTGCAGGAAATCACCACACAAGAACACACACATGTCATATATGCAAAAATGGACAACAAGAGTGTAGACACACAATGCTGAAATGTGCAAACTGTAAAGAAACACATAAAGCAAACAGTGTAGAATGTGAGATTTATAAGTCTCTAAAACCACATTCATCAAGTGCAGACCCACTAGCAATGAAGGAAGATCAATGAGTACTACAACATACTCAACCTCAAACATAGAACAAGTAAACACACATCAACAAAAATCTACACTAAAGATTTTTCAACACAATTGCAACAGAGTTACAAGCACAATGCATTCAGTACTAGAATCTGCAGTGGGAAAAGTTGACATTGTCTTATTTCAAGAACCATGAATTGGACCTCAAAATATTACAGTTTTACACCCCGCCTTTACAAGCATAATACCAGTTACAGAACTCAGATCAAAAGTAGTAGCTTTTATAGCTAAGACAAACTGCAATTTAAAGTGCACCTCAAGACCAGACATATCAACAGACAGTGATTTACAAGCACTGTCAATATCTATGCCAAATCTTAAGGAATTTCTACTACTGAACATTTACAATGAAAAATCCTTAAGGGAAGATTCAAGTGAATACACAGTGGAAAGAGCATTAAGTCAAATTAAATCAATACAAAGAACATTACTTTGTGGAGATTTAAATGCACATCACTCATGGTGGAATTCCAAGATTACACAAGCAAGAAATGCAGAAACATTGACAAAATGGCTTAAAGAAAATCATTGTGAATTGATAAACACATCAGACACATTTACCTTCACAAGAAACAGAACAAATAATTAATACACTTTCACAATAGATCTGGCATTTGCAACAAGACAACTCTCAGCTGAGATTATCAACTGGTAAATAAATGAAAAAGAATACTCAGGCTCAGATCATGAGGTTATTCAATTTTCAATCATTACAGAGGATATTGAATTGGTTGAAAGTCCTTTCAATGCAGCATTCAACATTCAAAAAGCAAACTGGTTAGAGTTCAGACAACAACTAAATCAGGAATCAACAAGCTTTTTAAAAGATCTACAGCAATTAATAAGTAAATAAACCTCTACTTCTGAGGAAATGGAAGACATTGCATGCAGATTAAGAGACTTAATCACAAAAGCAGTAAATGACAACATTTCTAGAAGAAAACCATGTTCAAGATCTAAAGTGTGGTGGAATGAAAACCTTACACTGCTGAGAAAGGAAATGGCAAGAGAAAACAGAGTCTACAAAAGGCACAATTAATCTCAACATCAATGGGAGAAATTCACCACTTGCAGAGCAGAGTACTTTCAAGCTATTAAAAAAGCTAAACAGAACTCCTGGTCTAAATTTCTATTAGAAGCAGATGGAAAAGACATCTTTCAAGCATACAAGTACACAAAACCTAGACTTATAGAAAAGATTTCACCTATACAAGACTTAAATGAAGGTCTTTGTCAAGATTTCAATACAAAGTGTAAAACATTCATTAAGGCAATATATTCAAAATCACCTGACATAAATCAACACACATCTACACAAGGAAATCAAGCTGCAGAACCAGAACAATGGCAAGAACTTTCAGACAATGAAGTAAAACAAGCCATAAATACCTCTTCATCTAAAAAAGCATCAGGACCAGATGAAATCTCCTTTACAATAATTCAAGAAGCTTACAAGGCAATATCAGAAGTAATGAATCTGATATATAAAATCTTGATTAGAAATGGTTTTCATCCTGAGTGCTGGAGAGAAGGAACTGGAATTATCTTGAAAAAGCTAGAAAAACCAGATTACTCTTTACCAAAAGCTTACAGAATAATAATCTTATTAAACTGTCTTGGCAAGGTAGCAGAGAAGATCATGGCCACAAGACTGTCACATATAAGTCAAGTTACAGACTTACTAGATATAGATCAAATGGGAGGCAGAAAGCAGAGATCAGCAATTGATGCAGTTATGACATTAACACATGACATTGAACTGGCTAAAAATCAAGGCAACACACTGTCTTGTTTAATGCTAGATGTCAAAGGTGCTTTTGATCACATCTCAATATATTAACTGCTAGCAATTATAGAGAAACTGCAACTGTCTCAAGAAATTCAAAAGTGGATCAAATTCTTTCTACAAAAGAGGAAAACTGGATTAGCCTTTAATGAAGAAAGACAACAAGTTCAAGACATTGAAATTGGAATTCCTTAAGAATCACCAATATCACCTATCTTGTTTTTAATCTACATCAGATTCTTGTTTTCAAAAATCAAGGCAAAATTCTCTCAAGTACAAAAACCAAGCTACATTGATGATGTGGCACTATATGTTACTGGAAAATCAGCAAAGAAAAATTCAGAAACCTTATAAGAAGTCACTAAAACAGTATTTGCATGGGCTGAAGAGAATGCAGTACAGTTTGATAACAGTAAATCTGAATTAATTCATTTTTGCAAAGGCAGAAAAGAACAAACAGCTGAGATTACACTATCAAATAACACTGTGATAAAACCAGCCAGTCAAGTCAAATGGTTAGAAATTTGATTAGACAGAAAGTTGACTTTTAAAGCTCATGTTCAAAAGAAAATCTCAGCAGCAACCAGAATACTACATCTAATTCATAGACTTATGAATTCAGAATGGAGTCTTTCAGCTCAAGCAGGAAAACAGCTTTATTTGACTTGCATCACATCAGTCAGTGACTATAGAGCTGAAATTTGGTGGAAAGGGCAGAAAAGCTATCAAGATCAGCTGCAAAAGCTACAAAACAAAGCATTACACAAGATACTAGAAGCCTTCAAAACATCACCAGCAGCTGCTATAAAACTGAAAGCCAATATAGAATCAGTCAAAGTTAGACTCAACAAGAAATGCAGAAAATATGCATTAAGAGTCATCACACTGCCTGAAATACATTCTATAAGACAAAGAACACCTTTGTCCTTTTCTTCAGAAAATGGAACTGGTCAAGAAATCCCACTTAAATCAAACTTTCTAGATTGGAATCAAAACTCCTGCAGTCAAAAACACCCTACACAGCTAGTAAGAGTGTTAAACAGTATATCTACACTAGTACCAACTGCAGTGCAAATTTCAGTTTAATCAGAAAATCCAGCACCTTGAGGAAAATCCATATCAGAAGTGGCCAAAGTCAACATTACAGAAGAAGAAGATAGAGAAAAGATTGTCAAAGAACACTTTATACAAATAAAGCTGTTAATTGAACAAAAAACTCCTATCTTCTATACAGATGAATCAAAGTTGAATCTTACAAGACAAAAAGAGAAATTCAGCTTAGAAGCAGGCATATACTGTATATTTGATCAAAACACAATCACAGAAAGTTACTTTCTAGGCTATACACAAGACACTATAGATGCAGAAATCTATGCAATCTCTTAAGTCATAAAGTGAATAAAGGAATCTGGCTTAAGTGTGAAACAATACTGGATTTTTACAGACAGTCAAATGGCAATTCAGAAAATGCAAAGAAACAATGCAGAAATGCATGAGATCTTGCAAGATTTGAAGAGCATAAAGGCTGAAAAGAAAACAGTACACATAAATTGAATTTTAAGCCATACACAAATTTCTGGAAATGAACAAACAGATTAAGCAGCTAAAGAAGGTGCCAGAAATGCAAGTACAGAGGTCATAAATGCCTCAAATAAACAGCTATCTTTGTCTTACATTAAGAAAGACATTGAGGAAATAGCTAAAGAAGAATAAACTACACTTTGAAAAAAAGCTAAACAAGGACAACAATACGGCAAATTTCAACTGAAATCAGTGTTAAAAACAAAGTCAAAAGAGCTTAAACAAGCAAAGAGACTTATGTTTTTAACCTATACACAAATCAAACTAGGACATGAATACTTCAAGTTATATCTTGAAAGGCTGCCAGCATATAATACCAATTTATGTAATGTTTGTAAGGTAAAACAAACACCTGAACACATATTACTAAATTGTAGAATATACAAAGCTGAGCAAAAGACACTGAAAAATGCTGTACTACAGTTAAAGTCAAAATCTGAATCTGAATCTAATTCAGAACTAAGTCTGAAAAGACTATTATGCACAGGGGAAGGAATAAGAAACACTTTAACATTTTTAGATTAAACTAAAAGTGCTACAAGAAAGTGGATTCTAGAAGAAATTGAGGAAGAAGAGAAGGTAGAATGGGAAAATATAGACAGAGAGGTCTAAAAAACTGTGCAATTTGCACCATTAGCAGCTGCTTAACCAAATTGACAAATAAAAGCAGATAAGGGAAAGGTTTTTCTCACAATATGTATTGCTAGATTACTAGCTAGTGTCATAGTCTTAGACTGCGTACACTTAATGAAGAAATAAAAAATAAAATAAATAATAAAATATAATTAAAATAGAAAGTATTTATAATACATTTAATTAATATAATTTATAACTTCTCTTTTAAGTAATCTTTTTTAAAGTAATTTATAATAATTTTTATAAAAACTTAAACTTTAATATTTAAATTAAGTAATTTAATTACTTATAAAGTTTATTATAAAGAAAAGTATTTAAAAGCTTTTTTTATAATAATTAGTCTTTATCTTAATTAAGTAAATATAACTTATATTTAAAAAGCTCTCAAAACAGTCAATTAAATAAAAAGGAATATAGTTAATATATATAAAGTATTATTTAAAACTTTTATTAACTTTTTAAGTAAAATTTCTTATACTTAAATTTAAATATAAACTGCAGCATTTAGTAATACTGACATTATTAAAAAAATTTATAAGTAATATATTTATAAGATTAGAGTTTTTTTAAGTTAAATTCTCTATAAAACTTAATAAAAAACAGAAACTAGTTACTTAAATAGAAGAATAAAATATAATACTGCTATTACTATATAATAATAGTGTTTTATAGTTTTAAACTAAAGAAGTACTTAAAATATAAAGTAATTTAAAAAAAGCTTTTAAGCACTTTAATGTATAATTTTTTCAGACTGACCTCACTTAGTTTCTCTAATAATTAAGCTTATTATAACACTTCTTTTTCTTATTACTTATATAAGATGAGAATCTGCTCTCTGCTCTATTTCTGCATGTAATGCATGCATAAAAATGTGTAAGTTAAGACTTTTAGTGCACAGTTCTATACTTAGCTTATAAATACCTACTGTACTGCTTCTAAAAAAGGGGAGATTAAACAACATTGACTGATAGAAGAAAATAGACATTTTATATAATTAATTAAGAATTATACTTTAGAGGTTAGCTAGCTATATAGAGAAGAAGAGAAAACATACTAGCAGTTATATTATGTATATATTAAAAGAGTGCAGACATGATTTAAACAACACTAATACAGATTAAATAGATAAAAAGACTGTTTAATATTTTATATATATATACAGTTGAGGCCTCAGCTCAATCACTTTCTAATTACTTACAGTTACAGACAGACTGCTTTATAGACTTCTTTTAATTATACTTCTCTTCACTTCACTCTCTTCTATATCTTTTTTTTAAAGTGTGAAACAACTGATCTCTTCTGAAGGAACTGTCTAAGCATTAAAGATATTGAATAGATAAGCTTATTTAAAAGCTTAAAATGTTCTGTTTAAGGCTGAAAGTGTTGTAAATCATCACTGTAATATGTTCACTTTATACACTGTTTATTTAGCTGTTTAAGATAAAAACTTACATGCTTTCTGAGTCTGTTAACAACAAATGAGCCTCTCTAATAAGTCTTTAATTTCCTTATATTTTTCTGATGTAAGAGAATCAGATTACTGACAGAGAACTTCTTCAAAACAACATCTCAATTATACCTCTTCACTATACAGTCTTTCTTCTCCTTATTAAACTGAGAAACATTCTTTCACTGAGTAACTAGATTAAGCAGGTAGCTTTAAACTGCTTAACAGTAAGCTTAAAGCTTCTTAATGAACTTAAGTCACTGAGAAATAGAGATCTCAGTTAAATCTGAATTGTTAAGAAGGGTTGTTAATGAGAGTATAAGAGAAAAGTTAATCAGAATACTTAATAAAGAGTAATGAAGATAATTAATTACTTAACTATTAATCTTATAAATGACTCTTGTGAGAACTGCATTTCACTTCACTTCTGAGAATGTAGACTTTTTAATAACATCTTTCAAAATGTAGTTTCCTTACTTAATAAGATTAAAGAACTTAGAGAAGCTGCTTAAATTAAAAAACAGTCTGATTTCTCACTTCTTTATATACTTCTTTACAATGCTGTTCTTAAAGTGCTGGCTCCAGTTAAGAAAGAAAGTGACTGACTGTATAAATTAGTTAAACAAGTTCTTCAGAGCCTGTATTACATCTGAGATGTTTACAGTTACACTTAAGTAGATTATAAAGTACTGACTGAAGTAGTTTATAATATACAGTATGTACTTATAGCCTGCTTACATCTTCTTCATCAAGTCTATAAAATTTATAGTCATTAGCTGAAATGAACAATGAGTAATGATAAATTAAAGAAGCTGACTTCTTTAAGCTGAAGTATAATGAGTACACTGTAGACATCTTACACTGTACTGTTTAATGTTTATAAACTGATTAGATCAGTAGATAGAGCTGTATAGTTTAATAAAAGTACTCTCTTTAACTTAATAATTACTGTTGTTGTGTGCTTTCTGAAGTATACCTGCTATCTTAAACTCTGAGATGTAGAGTAGATGTAATTCTCTCTAATGCATCTACAGCTTGAAGTTCTCATCAACTCAATAGTTAAGACATTGTTATAGAAAGCTAATTATAACTGATAAGAATAGATCATTTATTTCTAGAAAGTGATGTATGAGTCTGAATCACTCTGAATGTTTATAAGCCTCCTCTTAAGATGCTGAAGACTGTAGAGTAAAGACAGAGATGTTGTGTAAAGTATTTTAATCTATTATCTCTGCTCACTTTTCTTCTGTTAAGCTCTTTAAAAACACTTTAAACTTCTTCTTTTCATTCTTTTAGATTCATTAATGTTCTCCTCACTGAAGGTGTTCTCAAACATTCTGAACAATATTATTCTTCTCACAGTTCTCTTTAAAGAATATAGTGCAGAACAGGCTGTTCACTACAATATTTCACTTCTCTTTAATGTGAACAACTTTAATGTAGAGCTTATAAAGCTTTACTGTTTAATGCTTATATATGCTGTTGTGTAAGCTTAACTTCAAAAAGTAGACTAGAGACTTATAGTCAGTATAAATAATGCCTGAACAATTCAGATTCTAAAGAAGGTACTGAAACTTAGTAGTGAACTTAATTATAGTACAGAGTTTCTGTTTATATATCTGATATTTCCTCTCAGTAGCGAAGAAGGTTAAAGCATTATAAATTATGAGAACTTTAACTGACTTAAACATCTTGTTCTTTCTCTGAAACTGTGTAATCATCAGTCTTTCAGTAAAACTAGATGCATTAGTATAAAAGTAAGTATTTAGAGATTAGTCAATTTTATTTATGACAACATTAGATGTGTATTTAATCTATAAAAGCTTAAAAGACAGCTGCTTTAACTGCATTCATCTTTAAGAAACAGCTTCAGTTAGTTAATTCAGAGATTAAGCAATCTCTATAAAGTTCTTCACTTACTGACAGATTATATCTACTGCTTTTAAGAATTTCTAAACTTTCTGAACATTTATAGACTTCAGCTACTTAATCAGCATCTTCACTCTAAATGAAAGAATGTGAATCTTTTCACCTATATAATAATCTACCCTCAGGGCAGTAATGCAGTTCATAAATAAATAAAACTTTTAGAACAATAGACTTAGTCTTATTTACTCAATTTGAGGGAAAAACTGATCTTAAAGAACAATAAACTGAGACTTAAAACCTGAATGACCACTAAACAGGTCATTTATATAGAAGACTATAAAAGCAGCATTAGTAGTTTCTTTCTACATTAAAGAAGACTCTGAATAGAGCTTCAGAATGAACTCTAATGCAATATTTATAAGTTTAAACATTGTGAAGTCAGCTGACTTAGACCTCTAAGATATACAGATGAGTTGCAGCTGCTTAATATCTGAAATTAAGAATATAAACAAGTAATAACTATTTGAGTGTAGAACAACACTGAAATACTTATATTTCACATTCACCTGAAAAAATATTCAGTGTTAGAAGTCTGAAAGATAGTTATAAACTTTAGACATAAGCTTTAAATAGCTTTCAGACATATCTTTCTTAACTTTACTGTAATTAAATGTGATTTACAGCTCATCAGTAGACTTAAAACTCTTCTCTTTATTAAAAATAACTGAGTGAGTATTTTATACTGATAACTGACTGTTAGTGTGCTGAGTTCTCTTATATATTTCTTCAGATATATCATTCTGCACAAGCTTCTGAAGCCATCACTTCTTATAAGAAGTTAATTGAAACTGAGCTCCTTCTAATAATGACTTTGTGTCTGAGATAAGCTGTACTTAATGTACAATAAGATCTGTAGCTGATAGACTGTTTAAATTTGTGCTGTTGAGGTGCTGATAGAAGTAGAGAAGCTGAAGCACTTGTAGCTCATCTGCTCTCATTAATATAAGTGTCTTACATTGAATTTTTAGCTTTATCACCCACTCTAGCAACTCTGTATAACTAGAGAAATCATCTGAATTCACTGATAAAACATGTCTCACTGATCTTTACTGAACTGAAAAAGAGACCTGTAGAGTTATTAAGTTGATCACTTCTAGACTGATCTAATTGAGATATAAAGAGAGCTTTATACTTATCTTCTTAAAGTCTTGCATAGCTGTGAACAATGAAGAGAATGAATTGATGTAATGAAGGTGTTAAACATTTTGACTCTAAACTGAATGCTCTGAGTGATAAACAGTAATCTTCTTTAAGGGAGCAATTTCAGCTTAAACAGAGTAAAACATCAGCACTGTTTCTAGCAGTTTAAAATTATGTAGAGAATCTATTAAAAACCCTTCTTTAATCAGCTCAGTGACTTATCATCTTTGAATAGACTCACTAAGCTGTTTAACTTCTTCTTTATCTCACTGCTGTTCAATTTGTCTGTAAGCTGAGTCAGTATAATCTTTAAGTACATTAGAAGGTTGTAGTTCTGAAAGAAAATAAGTTCTAGCTCAACAATGTCTCTAACTGCCTCTTCAGTATGCAGATTACTGATCTTAATTCTGAATCTGTAAATTTCAATAATGGTGTTCACAGAGTAGAGTTATAAGATATTCAGCAGCAGATTTAAATGCTCTATATCTAACATAGATAAGAGTAGCTTAAAGGCTATAAAACATTAAATATTTCTTTATATTCCCTCAACATTAAGCTTAAGATGCACTTAATAATGTAGAAGCATCTCTTAATGATCTGCAGTCTTCATTATTAAATCAGTAAAGTCTACATCTGACAATAAGTGAAACAGTAGCTTCAGCCACTTAACTATAACTGTTAATATTACATTTATATCTAATCTCTGATCAGTCTATATTTGTAAGTGATTCAGCTTCTATTCACATTCTCTGCTTATCTAAATTGTGCAAGGAATCTGAAAAGCCTTATCTGCCTTTATAACTATATTAAGAAATCTTGTGTTTCTGTCTACTGCAATAGAGTTGACTGTTTCTATCTAAGTCTGAGACTGAAAGTACTCAGCTGCAGCTCTGCTCTTCTTCTTTTAAGCTGATATATAAGTTAAGAGATGTTTAAGCTTCCTGCACACTGTTGAAGATTAAATGTAAAAATTTATTCAGATTATATTAATCTTTTGAGACTTCAGAAGCTGATAAACTGATGTAAACTTATTTATAACTTCTATCTCATTATTAATTAAGCTGATTAATGAAGTGATTATAGTTATCTTCTCAGCTTATTTCTGCCTCTTTCTTTTTAAGCATTTGTTCTCTTCTTAAACTGATATATTCTGAGGGAGGTCTTAAGCTGTAGAAGCAGTCAGTTGAAAAGTAGTCAGAGAAATTAAAGAATTAGTAACATTCTTAATGTATATCTACTTATTTAGCTCTAACTCTTTTTCTATAAACATCTCTACAGAACTAGCAGTTCTAACTACTGACTGTAATTATAGAATAATGAGACTGTATATTATTAAATGAGCTTCTGCTGTAGCAGAAGTCACTAACTGAAGAGCAGCTGCTGCAGATATCACTGAAGCAGTCAGAGCTATAATTAGTCTATAGAGTAGACACTCTCTATCTTTAAATATTATATTTCTTAAAATGCTCTGCTTTTCTTTTAACAGCTCTAAATTGCTGCAGTTGTAGCTGATATAGTTATCTTCTTCACACTTTATGCACATTAACACTCTTCTTTCTGAAATAAACACTCTGCTGTCATTAATGTATAAGTTGTTAAACTGTAATCTCTCATCTTCTGCTTCTGTCATTGCTGATGATTCTGAGTTGTAAAGAGCAGGCTGATACAGTGTTCAGTAGTTATTTTAAACAGCATTAAATAACTGCTGCTGAGACAGCTGAGGCTGCTGAGACAGTGAAGAATAGTGAAGAAGTGAAGCAGAATGCAGAGCAGAAGAATAGACATAATTAAACACTTCTAATCAGATCTACTAATTTATTTAAGATAAAAGATGTACTTAATATATAGCTCTCAATGAGTCAATTTAAGCTGAGAGCATGTTTCACTGAATTACATCTCTATAGAAGTGAAGGTTATAAGTTAAAGTAAACTTCTTCAATAAATACTTATACTTTATCTTTATTCTCTATACTTTCTCAGCAGCTTTGTAGACTCTGTATAGAGAACAATTAGTGAAGATTAAATTTTAAAGAGAATTTCAGTAAATGTTAAGATCATTAATGCCTCTGATAAACACTCTCATTATAATGTTCAACATAACTTCTTTCAGAGATGACAGTGCTAATAAGTTAAAGACTGAAACAATTACTCTAGAACTATCTCTCTCTCTTACTTATGCTAGCAGACTGGCAGCTCATTAATAGTAGGTTGATAATGTCTCTTCTTCTTACTGATGAAGGTCTGCTATCTCTGTGTTGAAATGAACAGCTGAAACATTCTGAATCTTACTTAAAAACCTCTAAGTGAATAGAGTTGTAAACTGAGTCACTATATCAGCTGTAGAGGTAGAACTCTTCAACAGTTTCTTAACAGCAGCACTTTCTACCTATATAACAGCATCTTCAATTAACAGAAAGTTGACTGTCTGAAGAAAATTAGTTAGATTAATCTCTCTCTTATTTAAATACTTCTTCATCTCTTATTTCAGTCTCTTCAATCACTGAGTGACTGATTGTTCACCCTTCTCACTGAAAATCTCACACTGAAACATTGTAACACTGTTCTGAAACATGACTGATATAGTATAATGCATAGAAATGATCTAATAAGAAGCTCACAACATATAGGCTTCTAAAAACAAAGATATAATGACAAGAGTGTAGTATGTTGATGTCTGCCTCAATATAAACTCAGAACATGTAGCTTGCAGGCTCAAAAGATGATAAATAAAGGCAGGTAGATGTATTAAGTCAACATCTCCTGCAGAGAATTGAAGTGGTTAAAAACAGTTACAGGCAGGTTGTGCAGGTCCTGTCTGAGTCACCAGAAAAGAAAAGATCAAACAACACTGGCTGGTAGGGAGAGGTAGGCATTTCATGTAATTGACCAAGAACCATACTCTAGAGGTCAGCTAGCTATATAGAGAAGAAGAGAAAACATGCTAGCAGCCATATCACACGTACACTAGAAGAGCGCAGGCATGACCTAAACAACGCTAGTACAGATTAGGCAGGTGAAAAGACCGTTCAACACTCCTATCACCATTCTTCAGAGCAATGAACATATTTCCTGAAATACAGGAGTAGATACCAGCTACGCTCTTCAGACCTCACTACTTGATACAGAAGAGGGTACACATGTGAAGCCGCTGGGATTACCTCCAAGACATAGTTCTAAGTTTGCGCGAGACTTATCCCCTACCTTGGCTGACTTTACACTTTCCTCCCATGAGCTTCCGGTGGGAACGGCGCCTACCACACGGATCAAATGAAGAGTCAATCTTCCGATTCGAGTCGCTCCTTCCTCTCCCGGACCCTTACAAGACGCGAAGGTAGCGACGACGCAGGCGCGGAATTGAAAGGTCCCTTCGGGCTGACTACCCTTTACGCCCCGCCAGACTATGTCGTCGTCGATCTGATCTTCGTTCACGGCTTAGGCGGAGGGTCCCGTAGTACATGGACAAAATCCGGTGACCCGTCACTATACTGGCCTCAAGAATGGCTACCAAACGATCCTGCGTTTCGAGACGTGAGGATACATAGCTTTGGCTATGATTCGAATTGGAACAAGGAGAGCACGCTCAACCTTCATGACTTTGCCAAGTCCCTCCTTGGATCCATACAGGACTGCCCTCTGATTCCGCGGATCTCTAATGTGAGTAGACACACTCCATCTCATTCAATTGTGACAAGGATTCTGAGGTGAAGTGTCCGTCTGGGTCCTAATTGCTGACACACATAACAGATTCCACTGGTCTTCGTCGGCCATAGCATGGGAGGTCTTGTGATCAAGCGTGCCTACATCTTGGCGAAGCAAAAGGAAGAGTTTCGTGTGCTCGCAGATCGAGTCCGGACCATCCTTTTCCTGGCAACACCTCACCGGGGCGCAGATCTCGCTCAATTATTGAGTAGGATCCTGAACCTAGCCTCAGGACCCAGGCCATTCATCACGGATCTACAACGTAATTCTATTGCAACGCAGTCAATTAACGACGAATTCCCTGAGCATTGTCAGGGCTTACAACTGTATTCCTTCTATGAGACACTACCGACAAGCTACGGCGTTGGAAAAGGCCTTGTGGTGGATAAAGATCTCGCTACCTTAGGCTATGCCAACGAGCGCACAGCATACCTGAATGCAAATCATCGTGAGGTCTGTAAATATTCTGCTCAGACTGACTCCAACTATCAGACAGTCCGGAATGCGCTCGCCTCAACGATAGACAGCTTTAGAAGCCGTGAAACAGACTCGAGGCGTGGAATTGATAATGAACAAAGACGTCTCTTTGACACCTACCTTGGAGTATCAGAAGCACCCGAGGATGAGTTCATGAGTATCGACGCTGCGCGAATGAGAGGCTCTTGTGAGTGGCTAGTTCAAAAACAGAGCTTTCTGGAATGGCGAGATTCAGCAAACACGCAGCTGTATTGGATCAGTGCTAAGCCTGCAACGGGCAAGACCATTCTAAGCGGCAGAATTATCCATCATATTAGGGACTTGAACCGAGATCTGACGTTTTATTTCTTCGATTATCGAAACAAAGCGAAGACGACCATCAATTCCTTTCTCCTATCAGTGGCCTGGCAGATGGCCCATATGCACGTGGAGATCCTTGATTCTCTGCTTCAAATCTGCGAGAAAGATGACCAGCTTTGCAAAGCAGACTATCGAACCATCTGGCGCAAGCTATTTGTGGAGAGCATCCTAAGGATGAAATTCGTTCGACCCCAGTACTGGGTCATTGATGCCTTGGACGAATGTAAACCTGCCTCTGACCTCGTGGCTTTACTTCTAAAGGTTATTGAGGTGTCTCCGATTCGTATCATACTTACTTCCCGCCATCGCTTTGAGTCACACAGATACATAGTTCGCCCTGGAGTGAAGATTGTGTCTGACGAAATCCAAGAGAATGACACCAAATCTGACATCATTCTATACCTTGAAGCAAACATGGACCAATTGCCGTCGACTGATCAGGAAGCTCGGCAGAACATGATCTCTAAAATACTTACTAAATCTGCCGGGTGTTTTCTGTGGGTCAGCTTGACCTTTCGAGAACTGAGAGGGGTTCATACATCTGCAGAGATTCGTCAAGTGCTTGAAGACGTTCCCTCTGATATGAACGAGCTTTATTCGCGCATACTCAACTTGATGACAACGGCAACCTATGGCAAAAAGCTTGCAAAAGCGATATTGACCTGGACAGTCTGCTCGGTACGACCCCTTACAACCCACGAATTGTATTATGCGCTTCAGATCGATTTGAAAGATAGTATAGACAGTGTTGAGAGATCTATCGAATCAAGCTGCGGTCAGTTGGTCTATGTTGATGCACAGTCCAGAGTGCAGATGGTGCATCAAACAGCACGCGACTATCTGCTAAAAGCAGGTGGTACGACAGAGTTCGCAATCGATTGTAAGATAGGTCATAAGACAATAGCTATGACCTGTCTTGAATATCTCAACGGTAACGAAATGAAAGGTCCCAAGCATCGAAGGCTCAGCTCCAACAATATTGTCAAGCAGCGGAGTTCATTTGTGACTTACGCATGCAACTCTTTCTTCGAGCACGTCATCCACGTGTCGTCAACGGACGCGGAGCTTTTGTCTGCGATTGCCAAGTTCTTGAAATCCTCGAATGTGCTTTCTTGGATTGAGCACATTGCACAGCACTCCAATCTCAATCGCTTGATTCAAGCGGGTAAGGTGTTCAAGAACTTTTTGCGCAGAAGATTAAACCACCTGTTACCTTTTGGCAAGGAGGTAGCCCTTCTGGATTCATGGGCCATTGATCTGGTGAGACTCGTTACAAAATTTGGCAGGAACTTATTGGCCTCCCCTTCATCAATTTTCCAGCTCATTCCACCATTTTGCCCGCCCGAGACGGCTCCGCGGAAACAATTTGCAGCATCGACACGAGGAATCACTGTACTTGGGTTATCTGCCATGAATTGGGACGATTGCCTATCCACCATTGTCAACTCGAATGAGCGATTCTTAGCTCTTGCATGCTCTGACAAATACTTCGCGGTTGGCATGATGAGTGGAAACATTGTAGTCTACAATGAGACGACCTGCCAGGAGGCCCGATCATTGCAACATGAAGAGCCTGTGAGGACATTGAAATTCGCGAAGACGATCAATGTTCTCGCTTCTACTGGTGCCAAAAAGGTTCGCATATGGAATACCTCCTCGTGGGAGCAGTCTTGGGAATTTGACATAGCTCAGATATCCATGTCAATTTTGTTTGTGGAGGAACAGCAACTGTTGCTCGCAGCACTAAATAACAATCACTTGATGGTCTGGGATCTTATTACTGGCTCTCTAAGGGAGTCCACAGATTGGACAATTGATCTTGAGGGTCCTGATGCTTATGCTTACCGCCGTCCAATAGCTGCAGCATTCTGTCTGGAAAATAGTCTCCTGGCTGTCGTCTACAGAGGTCAAGATATACTTGTTTGGGACTTGGGGAGAGACTCTCTTCACGACGTCTACTGCAGAGAGACTGGCGCCCGCGTTCGCGGCGAGGAAAGGATTGCCGGCCCTGGAGCAATGGACGTCATCTTCAGTCTTGCGCCAAACACAAGCTTGCTCGCTGCCTCCTACGCAGACGGAGATATTGTCATATTCGATACATCCGAAGGTACTGTTTTAGCGATGGCTCAAGCCAACGCCCAGATCCTCTCTTGTTCTCCTGATGGACGAACGCTAGCTAGTGGTAATGCATCTGGCACCATTAATCTTTTTGATTTTGAAACGCTGAAGCTTCTGTATCGTATCAACTCGGACGATTATGGCATTCAAGAACTGGCGTTCAGTGGAGACAGTCATCGGTTGCTCGACATCAGGGGATCTCAATGTCGAGTCTGGGATCCCACCGTCCTGGTCAGGCAAGATGCTGATGAGGAAAATAGCGACACTGTATCTATTTCAACCACACCGCAGGATTACAGCTTGAAGAGCTTAGAGGATGTGATATTAATCACCTCATTAGCATGCCATGGGAACGGCGAAATATACCTCTGTGGCAAAGAGGATGGTTCGGTCTATCTATACGAAACCAAGTCCGGTCAGCAGAGTCACAAACTATTCGGCCACGCTGAGGGCGTTGCAATTCTATCTGTGTGCCTCGAGGAAGAGAGTCAGATTCTGAGCAGCATAGACTCTTCAAGCAGGATAATGGCCCACAAATTAGCTCGTCGGCAGCGAGGCTGGGCAGTCACCGAGGTTTTGTTTAGTCTTCGAGTGGGGGTAGTTGTAGATCAGGTCTTAAGCAATAACACATCTACACGAGTCCTAGTGTGTACGACCAAGAAGGATACACTTTGGTCGATTCGGGAGAGTGAGAACACGGTCATTGGAGAGCTTTCTTGGGAAGACCGGGTTGCTTATAGATGGGCTTCACATCCATCTCGACGGGATCAGCTAATCCTAATAATGAATAACGTTGCGCATTTGTACGATTGGCAGACATTGCAAAGACTCACGAGTGACGAAGGGATTCTACTTGAGGGCAGCATACTTCCCGAACTCGCCATTCGATCCATCATGCATTGTTCTGGCGGCACAGTGATTGCCACAACCTTCAGCGAGTCTTCAAGACCTCATTCTGAATCCCGACTCCTGCTCTGGAACACATCAGACTTCCGCGTCAACTCCAAAAGCGCAGCACCCGTTCCCAAATATCGCTCTCTCGCAAGTCAAGTCAAGAATCTTATCGGCGAGCAGGGGCAGAGACTAGTATTTCTGCACGGCAGCGGCTGGATCTGCTCAGCGAATCTACAGAGCTCTAGTATGGACGAGTACCATCGCCATTTCTTCCTACCAGCTGACTGGCTGAGCACAAATGACGATCTAATATTTGGGTTGACTCGCAATGGAGACATCATCTTCGTGAAACGGGATGAGGTTGCTGTGATCAAGCGAGGGCTGGACAACGTGGAGCCAAGTTTCAATGAGCCAGCCAAAAGACCGCCTTTGCTCGCAGGGCATAGGCCTTCCTTGACCGTGCCAGTGCTCGAAAATTGATATCTCTCTTCGACGCAGCTCCTAGAAAATTATTTCAAAGGTGCAATTTGGTTTTCTTATTAAAAAAATACTCAACATGCAGCGATTGGCGTCGCCAAGGGAGGTGTTCGAGGCGCTTCCTAGCACTAGCTCGGGTGGCGAGGCCCCTGTTTGGCTGTACCTTTGACTCCTGAATTGGGCCCTCGCAGGTTCCTCCTCGCGTGCGGCGGAGGGCAAGCACCGATGGAGTCAGTGGATTGCTGCCATCGTTTTTATCGGCCATTCGGGGTTTCGCGGAAGTCGAAAACCGCCCCCGGGTGTGATCCATGGCTGGTCACCTCCTCTTGGGGAGCGCATGCCGTAGTGCACAAGTTCGCTCTCGCGGGTGCAACCCATTTTTTACAGCGAACTGTCACCTGGGGACTTCAGTGGGGCCAATTGGATCGCCTGCGGGAACCTCGACCATGACCGCTACGTGCTACATGGGCTGTTGAATGTCAGTGACAAGGTGGCTGGGAATCTATGTTCAATTTCGCCGATTTGCCGTTAAGCAGATGTCGTTGGGGCAGAGGTTTGAGGTAGGAGTTCTAGTGAGAAAAGCAGTTACGTTATAATTAGGAAACGGTAAATGCCTAAAATAACCCCCTCCCAACTTGTAAATTCCCAGAATAACCCCCTAAACTTCAAAACTCCTCTTCTGACCCCTTCCTCAATTAGAGTATAGAAATGATTTCATTAACTCTCATCAATTCTGTGACTGCTTTTCACCTCATAATCAGCTCATACTTATAGTTTTCTCAATTATTTCACCTTTTATTGTCAAAAACTTCCCTTTTTATAATCATGGTGGAGAAAATTCTAAGTGTCAGCAATGTCTTTCCATTAATAAACACTGCTAAACAAGTAGTTAAAGAGTATATTATCAGTTAAGAAGAGTTTTATAACATTAATAAAAGTAATGTAAAGAAGAAGTAAGTTATAATTTATAAAAAATAACACCTGCATTTTTTAAATTTAAGTCTTTAATGTAAAAGAAAAGAGTAAAGTAGAAGTAATAAAACTGTATATATACTTATTTACTACTTATTAGAACTTTTAAACTGCTTATAGTTAAGTTTATCTTAAAGTCAGTAAGTCACTTTAAGAAGCAGTCTTTATAAAGTCTTATATTCAGTTTTAAGATCTTAAAATAATTAAATAACTAATTAAGAGAAATAACACTTCTTATAAAGTGTTATAATAAGTGAAGAAAAATCTACTATTAAATTAGTTAGAAAATAAAGAAGAAGCTTTTAAGAATATATCTTATTTTTTTAAATATTATAACTGAAAAACATTAAGACTTAAAAAACTTACAGTGTTATTATAAGCTTAAAATAAATAATAATAACTGCTTCTTTCACTGTTTTATTATTTCTAAAAAGTCAATTTAGACTTTTACTCACTGTTAACATCTAAAAACTCTAGATAGAATGTTTATTAAGATTAAATACTATTTAACTCTATTAATATTAAGTACACTTAATAAGAATAATAAAACTTTATCTTTAACTTAAATTCTAGTCTCTATAGAGAATAAGAAGAATTAGCTGTAATTTTTAATTAATATTTAGTACTATTTTTTAAACCTTTAAACTGAAGTAAAAACATTATCTTTATTAGTAATTAAGATAAAGATTTATTGCTTTCAGTAAATTAATTTCTTATATCTTTTACTGCTGAAATCTTAATGAGAATACTAGTTTTTAATAGTTTTAATTATTATATAAAAAGCTGTTCTGATGTATAATATATATTATAATAGAAATAAAATATCTAGAGATTATAAAGAAGATAAAAACAGTCAGTATAAACTGTTACATTTATTTTAAATTTATAAAGACAGCTTAATAAACTATTTATATATTTCTTAAATCTTAATATAGTTATTTAATCTTAAATATCTTTAATATCAGGATCATGCAGAGCTTATTATGCAGATATAATGATCAAGAGATTAATTCTAAAGAGGCAAGTATCTAGTGACAAGCTGAACATATATATGTGAGGTGTCAAGTCTCAGCTGAGGTGCACTAGATCTAATTAGATGCTAGTGTCAGGGACACCTGCTGAGCTGCACTAGGTCTAATCAGGTACTAGTACACATCACTGAAATATTAAATGCTCAAACACTCAAATGCTGTCATGCTCCTAACATTACCCCTCTCTCTGAAAAAGCGTCATCTGTGACGCTGCTACCACTGTGTAATGCAGCATCAAATTGTCTACCCTCACTCTCAGACTCACAGGTAGGCCAGTCTATACAAAAGAAGAGTTTGAATAGTCTGAATGTTTCAAACAGTTCAAACCTACTGCGGCTTCCTGAAGTATTATCTACCTTTCAGTGTCCTTTATTGTTGGTGACAATTGGTGCTGGAGGAGGTGTTTGATTGTGGATCCTCATGATAGCATGCAGTCCTAAACAATACAATGTTCTCACATGTTGACTGACACAGAATGGTTCCAGCTGCTTGTCTTTTAAGCTACAGCCTGGCCATGTAGATTCATAGGTAGTAATGTGAGGGTCAAAACTTATATGTGAGTGAAAGCCTTTATTGAGGTAGAAAGGTGAGAGTGAGGTAGCTGAGGAGTGGGTGTTATTAACAGTTTGAAGGCCTTGTTCTACACCTTGATTAGCTTGTTCTTAAGTAGCAGTAAATACCTGCATAACAAAGTTCTCTTCCACTTCTCCCACATGTATTTCCACACAGTCCAGGGTTGCATCCACCTTGCCATTGACCTTGCCTGTTTGGGAAATCACCTGAAAGTTGAACTCTGATAGGATATCTAGGTATCTAGCTTGACGCTGTGTCAGTTTCTTATCCTCCCTGAAGGTCTTCAGGGCCTGATGGTCAGTGAAGACTTGTATGAGCAAGTCAGTGTATTTGAGTTCAGAACACCAGTGTTCAAAACAGCAAATAATGGCCAGAAGTTCCTTATCATAGATGTAGTAATTACATTCTGCTGGTATCATGCTCTTGTTGTAGAAAGCCACCAGGTGAAGAACTCCTTTGTGGTCATACTGGAAGAGGATTTCACCAGTTACAAGGTTGAAAGCATTCATCTCTAGTATAGCTTAATGACTGGGGTCAAAGTGTCGCAACACTGAAGCCTTTATTATAGCTTGTTTAAGGTCCTGAAAAGTCTTAATGCAGTCCTCAGTTTATGCAAATGAAACTTCCTTCTGAGTAAAAGCAATGAGAGGCTTGACTATCTTAGAGAAATCTTGTATAAACCAGCAGTAGAAGTTAGTAAAGTCTATAAATCCCTGAACCTCTTTGAGGTTCATTGGCCTAATTCAGTTCAGGACTGCCTTAACCTTTTGAGGATTCATACACAGTCCTTCTTCAGATATGATGACACCCAGGAAGACTGTCTCAGAGACATCAAACTCACACTTCTTAATGTCAACTTGTAGACTGCCTCACAGAGATGTTTAAGAACCTTCTTAATATAAATTCAGTGCTCCTTTCTGGTTTTGCTATAGATCAGAATATTGTTCAGGTATACTTGACAGAAGTCAGTGAGGAAATCTTATAGAGTGTTATTGATGTATTGCTGAAAGGTGCTCAGCCTGTTGGTCAGTCCAAACAGTAACACCCTATATGTGTAGGAGCCCAGAGCAGTGATAAAGGTAGTTAAATCCTCACTGTCTGAGTGCATACACAATGGGTTGAAGGCAGTGAGGATGTTCAGACAGATGAGGTGTTTACATCTTAATATTTTCTCTAAAACCTTCTCTATTAACAGAAGAGGGTATCAGTTTCATTTTATGATGGCATTAAGCTTACAGTAGTCTATGCAGAACCTGAGGTCTTCATTGACCTTCTGGGTGAACAACACTGGTGAGGAATATGCTGCTTTGCTGAAGATGATGAAATCTTTAAAGAGGTTCTCATTGAGATATTCCTTGACCTTCTGGAGCTTGTAGAGTGACATATAGTAGGCTCAGCTTTGAGGTGAGAGCTTGCTGGCCTGAGAGCAGTCAAAGACATTGAGGTACTTATAGTATTCTGAAGGTAGCTTCTGATGTATCTCCTCAAGGTGTTTGAAGGTGTTCATCTTGAGGCTTAATTCCTCTGAACAACATTCTTGATCTAGTGCCAGTTGTTTGTCTATGTCCTTCATTGACATAGTGAATATTTGTACCTCCTCTCAGTGAGCCAGCACAGTGTAGAGTGCTGCTCCAACACTGCAGACAGAGAATGCATTATTGTCAGCAGTTGAAGAAGGTTGAGGCAGGATTTTGAGTGTTATTTGAACAGTTTGAAGAGGTGTTCAGAGAGGTGTTCAGAGAGAAGAAGACAGAGACAGCTTTTGTGAAAAGACAATGAAATCATTCTTCATGTTCAACACTAGTTGATTCCGGTTCATCTATGACTTTCCCAGAATGATGTCATGCTGTCTCAGATCAGCTATCAACATAGAGACAGTAGTCTCCCTATGCTTCTCCTTCATAAGCAGACCTGAGTAGATGGTGTGAGTTATTTTGAGCTTAGAGAGCTTGCCATTAAAGCTACATACTTACTTGAGCTTGAAGAGAGGAATGGGTTCCAGACCAAGCTGATCACAGACTATAGAAGCCAACTAACTATAGATGAGTGAGTAGGTCATGCAGCCAGTGTCAACTAAAGCTTAGAAGAGTATAAGAAAGCCTTAAGAGTAGAGAGAGCAGGCAGTAATAAATGATCATAATGTGAAGAGCTCAGGGTCATCACTCAAACTGTTCAGACTGTTCAGACTGTTCAGAATGTTCAGACTGTTTAAATAGTGTTTGTTGAGGTTCAACAAAGGGTTCACACTGCACAGAGAAACTAGTTCACCCTCAACTGTGACTTTAATAGAAGTTATTCATTTTCTGACTCTGAGCCTGAGTCTTTATAGTCCACATAGAGTTTGCTCACAGACCCATTACACTGAAAGGGAAAAGCTTGTCTAATCTGCTGCTGAGAACAGGCACAAGTGAGGTGACCTGATTGATGACAGAGGTAGCAGTTATCATTCTTCTCATCTTGCTGATGTTGTAGGTTGGTAGAAAGCCTCCTATCACTCAGATGTGTTGAGGAGTGTATAGCCAGCTGAAGTGTAAAGGATTCAAATGTGACTTGTTTGAAGGTTTTGACCTCCTTAATAGAAGTGACTATGATGTCTTTTCAATCCTTAGCTGCTCAAGTGGCACATTGTTCATTGTCCAGGCGTATAAGGTAGGTCTTCATGATCAATAACAAATCAGGTTGGGCCATTTAAGATGACAGAGAGGCTTAAAGATGAGGAGAGATCTTGTCTCTGAGATTGTTCATACATTGAGTCTCACCATACTCAAGGAAGGTGGAAAGGTGGTAGAACTCAATGTAGAAGTCAGAGAACTGTTTGAGGCCCTGAATCAGTTCAATGTAGGTCTGACAGTAATTCCTCAGCTTATCTGAGTCTTCATAGATCTCCTTCAGGTCCTCCAGAATCTTGTTGACAGTACAGTAGGGATTAGTGACTGAGAGTTCATATGATGAACAGGACTCAGTGTGTTAAGCAGCTCTTCTGCTCAATTGAGACAGCACATACCTCATACAGGCAGTCTCAGTTGAATAGTGGCCTTCATTGATGCTCAATTTGACCTTCATCTTGCCTATTCAGTTATTTCAGGTGGGTTTAGTACTGTCATTTAAAAGAGGAGGATTGAGAAGCTTCTGCAAACACTTGCCACTGTTTAAACTGTTCAAAATGTTTAAAGAATGAGTGCCTTCTCATTCAGTTCATTGACACTCCTTCAGCAACTGGTATTTGATGTTGAGGGCAGTGAAGCTGGTGTTCAGGGAAGCCACATGAGCCTTTTCCTCTGTAAGCAGGTTGATAAGGATGTTTCTGTTATCACTAAGGTAGTCTTGTTCAGCAATGAGGTCTTTTACATTCTCACTAACTGACATTTCTAGGTCTCTCTGTTCTCAAAGCTTGTTGAGAATGTTTAGAAACTGCTGAGATTCAGCCTCTACTCAGTGTTGAAGCTGTTCAACACTGACAATGTTGTAAGGAGAGGAGGTGTCATTTACACCAGTTTTCAGTTGATGTGAAACTGAATATCTCTGTTCCTTACCTCCCTTCTGAAGTTCCTTTATGGCGGTGGCCAAATCTGAATAGGTTGCCCCTTTCACTGTGAGGTGAGCTTCTTCTTTGTCCTTCATTTCAGGCTGTTAGAATGTAATTGCTTCAGCTGTAGAGGTCATCTTCTCAGAAGGTAGAGGTTGTCCAGACCTGGTAGTTCCCTTATGAGCCATGCTCAGAGAAGCTGCATTATCATGTGCCATGTTGAGGTCAACACATCTTATGGCAGGTCTTATCACATCTGAGAACTGCTGAACAGTGTCAGAAACAGTATCCTGTCAGAAAATGTTTTACAGTCCTTTTGCATGGTACAGCTTCAGTGTTGTTTGATTCAGTGTGTTGTCTGAACAGTTCAGTGGTTTCTTTTGATTTGAGGTGCTGTCCTCTTTGGGGTTTTCAACTCAGTGGTTTCTTTTGATTCAGCTCTTCCACAAGAGCAAGGTGAACACAGGTTATTTAGATTCAGCTCAACTGCTTTATGAGCTTTTGATGACACAGGTTCTTTTGACTTGACTGCTTCACAAGCTTTCAGTGGTGACAGCAGCTGCACACTTATTGTAGCAGGTTCTTTTGACTCAACTACTTTACAAGCTTTCAGATTTCTGTATAGCTTAGGTTGACTGGCACACATCTGTATGGCTTAGGAGGTGTTTTGATGATTTCTTTAAATTCAGCTCTTCTACAAGAGCAATTCAGTGTTCTGTATAACTTAAGTAAACTGATACACTTCTGTATGGCTTAGGAGGTGTAGTTGCAGAGAGTAGTGTTATCAGTGTCTTTTGAAGTCATCAACACACACAACTCAATGCCTTTCTAAACAGGTTATTTCAGTTTGACTGTCCTACAAACATTATAAGAATGAGAATTAATCTAATATCAGAATCATGCAGAGCTTGTTATGCAGATATAGTGATCAAGAGATTAATTCTAAAGAGGTAAGTATCTGATAATGAGCTGAACATACATATATGAGGTGTCAAGCCTCAGCTGAGGTGCACTAGATCTAATTAGATGCTAGTGCTGAGGACACCTGCTGAGCTGTGCTAGGCCTAATTGGGTACTAGTACACACCACTGAAATATCAAACACTTAAACACTTAAATGCTATCATGCTCCTAACATTTAAATCTATTAACTGTCAGTAAAATAATGCTTAAAAAATCTGCTGTTATAACTAATTAATTAGTACAGAGTGAAATAACAGTTATATTTAATAATTAAGATAATTAAGTTTTAAGCACTTTAACTACTTTAAGTATATATTGAGGTGATTAAAGCTTAATTACTTTATTTATTAAGTATAACTGTTATTCTACTTTATACTGACTAATTAGTTATAATACTAGAATTTCTTTTAAGTTTTTTTACTTTAAAAACTAATAATTCTTTCTTTAATATATTACTGTTTTATATCTTTAAATCTGTCTTAAATCTATTTTTATCTTATTACTATTATTGTCTTATAGAGTTTATTACTGAGTTTAAAGATATAATTATATAGTTATATAATTATTGCATCATCTTAAATATAGAGTATAAGATGTTAAAAGTATTTAACTACTATAAAGAATGTATAAACTTTAATATTATATATAATTTTACAGTATTTTCTGCTGAGCTGAGTTATACTAATAAAGAGCTTCACTAACTCTATAAAAAAAAGATAAAGTTTAAGATGAAGTACTTATAAAAACAAAGTATGCTAATTAAGAAGTAACATTTAAAGTCAATCTATACTGAGCTTTATAATATTAAATAAATAAAAGTAGAAAATACTTCTTTAGTTATACTCTAATATTTTATCTCTTTACAGTTAGTAGAAGTCACTAGTCTTAAATAAACAGTATAATATTCTTAACTTTAAAAATTAAGACAGATTACTTCTATATTATACTATTATAAAGTGAAAAAGAGTTCAGCTGTAGCATTTTTTATTAACTGCCAAAAATACTATTCTGTAATTAGACTTAGATAAAAAATATCACTTTTTAATCTTCAGTCTTAATACAGTTAAGAATGCAATTTAAAATATATAAACTTTTACTTATTACTTTAAAAACACTATACTTTTATATTATAATAACTGAATCTTATATATGCTTAAATTATAATATATTAGATTTTTAATGCACTTATAAAACTTATAAAGTTACTGTTTTACTTAACTTATTATCTTTTAGTTCAGATTTTCTTTATCTTTTATTAAATTCAGAACTTAATTAAAACTGAGTATAAATTTTTTAAGTTCAGCTTATCTTTATTACAGCTGAGTAACACTGCTTATAAATACTCTTTTACTTACTCTTAATTAAATAAAACATAAATTCACATTTTATTCAGCTTAATATTATAATTAACCTATTCAATAAATATACAGCTGAGAGTTATGTTATATTAAAGAGTAGATTTATTGTAATGTGTAAGTTTTATTCTTCTTCTAGAAGTAAAACTTACTACTTATATTATTAAGCTAACTCTATATTACTAAACTGAGAAGCTGTATTATAGTTTAACTTTATCAGTCTGTAACAGATTTCTTTCTTTTAAGATACTTTACACTCTTATAAAAATAAAATGCTAGTGATAGTCTGCTTAAAAATGAGATAAAAAGTAAAGAAAATGCTTTTACAGTCTATTAATAATTATAATAATTAAAAGAAAATTGATGTGTAGTCTAATCTATTATAATATAATAGTACATCAGACTTAATATCTTTTAAGTAAATTAGCATTACACAGTAAAACTCTGTATTTATTTCTTCTTTTCTCTTTAATTATTAGTTCTAGTATATATACAGACTATATAGTTATATTTTACTCTATTTTACATTGTTATAAGTTCTGTCATATATTTTCTTAAAATAGAAGATGCTATAGTCTCACAGTTTTAATAACTCTATCTTTTAAAAGGATGACAGTCTGAGATATAATATAAATATATTATTAAAGTCAGTAAATCTTGAACAATAAACTTAACAATCTTATAACAGATTTACACCTTAATAATAATAAGTCTATAATAGCAGTAGATAAAGAAGTTAATGTACAGAGTATAAATATATCTTTAATTATAATAGAATCAAGCATTAATGAAGAGATTTAAGATGCAGAGAGAGAATAAAATTAACTTTTTAAGAGATGTCAACTTAAAATTCTGTAAAAGAAAGTGTAATATTTATATTAACTGAGAGCTGTAAAGACACAGATACAGTATTTCTTTATAGACTCAGAATAGTTCTATTAATCTTTTTTCACTAAAAGCATCAGTTTTACATCAGCTATACTCAGTGTGAAGTAATTAATTCAGCCTTAAAAACTGGCTAAATATTTTAAAAAGAGTATATATAAGTATATAGATTGAGTTTATAATACAGTAATTATTTTTCACTGAGCCTTTAATAAGTTTAAACATAATGATGATAAGATTTTATACAGTATACAGACTCTAAAGAGAGAATTAAAAATATATAGTATAATTATAAGACTGTTATTAATGCTGTTAATGTTTTCTGAGATTACTTTACAAAGTTTCTACTTGATATTATTAAGAATTCAGTGAACCACCACCTTCATAATGCACAGACATATATAGATATAAAGTAAAACTTAATACAGTTAGTATACAGTTTTAACATTTATCTTACAGAGCTGAAGACTCAACTGACTTCTTATATAAAGACTTAATTAATGACTCATTTTTTTATAAAGTTATAACTGAAGCTGTGTAAGACTTTAACTAATTATCAGAATCTCTCTACAACTTAAAAAAGTCTTATAATGCTGATAATACACCTGAAAAGCAACCTTAAAAATGACAGCTAAACTTAAAAGAAAATCTTTTATTTTACTAAAAACTTAAGCTGATTAGACTAGTCATTAAATATCTATTTTTAAAAAATAACTAAGCACTGATAATAAGTCAGTAAAGTGTAGAGATAATGCAGAAGTAAGATCTGTAAAGAAATCTTACTTTACTAGAGAGAATAAATCTTTAACACTGAAGAACATCTATTTCTCTTATAGAAAGAAGGGTTACTTTATTAAAAACTGTTTTAAGAAGAATAACCTTAACTATATATTTATTTAGTGCGGTAAAAAAAGAAAAAGCCTCAGTGTTAATTCAGCACCACTGAAGTAATAAATAAAGATAGAGTTTAAGTTCAGTATTATTACTTCAATAGAAGTTATTACTGATAAAGAATTAATTACTACTGATGTTCTATTAGATATCAATGCAGAAGTGAATATTATATCTTAACATTTTATCATTAAGTATTAGTTAATGTTTATAGATAGAGTATTACTTTAACTATAACTTCTAAATAGTTAGAGAGTTTATTACTATAAGATTTACTGTGTAAAATATTGATCAAAGAATATCTAAAAGCAGTTTAAAGACTGTAAATACATTTTTTATACTGTAAATAAGATCAGTTCTACTTTAATTTCAAGTCTATCAGCTCTAATGACATGTAATAAGAGGATGCTTTAAGACTGAAAGATTATTTAATAAAGTATTAAGTGAGACTATTAGAGATTGTAGACAGTAGTTAGCATTTACTATATAAGTTGAGCATAAGCTTCTAAACTATAATCCTGCCTCTTACTATATAGATTCTAAAAGACTTATAGTATTATAAAGATACTCTAATTTAAGTAATCAACATAATGCTTAAAGTGCTTATAGTGTAATTACTTTAAGCAGTATTTTACTGACTAATTCAGTGCTTAAAGTATTTACAGTATAATTACTTTAAGCAGCATTCTACTAACTGATTTAGTGCTTAAAGTGCTCACAGTACAATTATCTTAAGCAGTATTAAGACTATATGTTTTCTGCATTACTTTCATATCTTAACTTATAATACTAGCTCCTTCCTCAACATTTTCATTTCTGAAAACTTTAACCTTTCCTCATGGCTTCTTCTTACATTAAAAAGAAGACTTTTTTATTATCTTATTAAAACCTCTTAACTGACTGTATTGTTAAGTATAGAGATTTTATAATGAGATTCTGTAGTTACTGTGTTACAGGTAGTTAGTTTTACTTTATATTAAAAGAGTTAAATAAGTGTGAGCACTGTATTCAGTTAAAATACATCTGTAATCTAATTGTCTCTCTCATTAAACTTAATTGCATTAATGAGGAGCTTCAGCAGCTTTGAAAGAAAAAGAGAAAACTAAAAGTGAAGAAAGAGAGACTTTATAAACAAATTACTTTTCTTTTAAAGTGTTAGGCACTCTTAATTAATACTGAGCTTTGTAACATTGAGAAGTTGAAAAAGAATAAGTATATATAAGCTGAGACCTCTACTCTGTCTACAGATCTCTTCAAACTTTAATCTTATACTTATTTCTGCTGACTGACCTGCTTTAAGTTCTGGCAATAGAATCTCTATACTAGAGTTAAATAATGAGTAAGATTCTCTTCTAACTTTCAGATATTATCTGCAGAGTTGTAATCTTTTTACTTTATTAAGAAGTGTAGCTGACTATTAATTTCTTATTTATCATCTTAAACTTAACTTTTTAACTCTTAAAATTAATTTCAGGTGATATCTTCTGTACTGATATTTCTGAGTCTGTAGATTAAGTAGAAAAATGTAAAAGACTGAATATACTTTTATCTTTAAAGAAAGTTTAAGCTTGTAGTTAACACTTCTCTTTATTTCTGCAATTTAGAATGATTCTAGTTTAATGTAATTTAACTTATTACTGAGTTATTAAGTCTTAATGTTTTGTTGAAGGAGATAAATCTTATTTCTCTTCTTAAGAGTAGATATTCTATCTCTCTTCTTATTATAATACACAGCTGATTGTTTTAAATAGAACTATATATCTCTCTGTAATTCTTTGTATAGATTTCTTAAGTGATTTATCTAAATACTGACTTTCTATACTATGCTGACTAGCCCTCTTAATTTATAAATATTAACATTGAATCTGTAGTTTATAAAGAATAATAAGACTTCTATTATCTCAGTTATTGCTATATTATATACTATTTAAGTAATCAGTAAGAGTTCTACTCAGTTATTCTGCTGATAATTAATATAACAGTGTAAGTACTGTTTTATTATCTGATTTAATCTCTCACTTTATTCATCTATTTAAAAATAATACACTGTTAACAACTTGTAGTGAACTTCTAGTTAATTAGTTAAGAATTTTCAAAATTTTAAAGTGAATAGCTTTTCTCTATCTGATATAACTTTATCTGAAATTTTATAATTTGCTGCTAATACTTCTAAAAACATATATACTAGTTTCTTCACAGTTAAGCTCTTTTTATATAAGAGAAAATATCTGTACTTTATTAATCTATCTGTTATAACTAATATTGAATTGTAGAGTATCTTAATTAACAATTCTTTGAATTTAAGTAATTTAACTACAAAGTTCAGTACTATGCTTAATTACAGTTATAATAATGTTTTTAATAATTTCAGTAATCTGTATAGCTTATAGTAATCTATTTTATTTCTTTAATAAATAATGCATTTCTGTATCTCCTTCTCTATCTTCTTTTTTATATATAAAAAGTAGTAGGTTCTAGTTAGTCTTTTAAGTGTTTTCTTAATTTTCTGATGTTTATTTATTACTGCAGAATGAGTTTCACTGACTAACTTTTAATGTAAAATGTCTAATATATAGATTAATCTATTAAAAAGCAGAAGGTCAGTCTGTTTCTTAAAGCTTGAATAATTATTAATGTTATTTAGAATTTATTACATAAATTTATCTTTTTTAAGTGTTGTTTTAACTTAGTTTTTAAACTTGTTGTTCTCTATCTATATAATGAGATTGAATTCTCTATTGTATTGTATTGTTTTATGTTCATTTCACTAAAGTATAGTATGATTTATAACAGATTTATTTCTAAAATAGTCTACTCTTTAACTGAAAGTTATACTGTAATAATTTCTCTAATTAATATACTTATCTTTAATTTAAGACCTTTGTTGTTATAAAGTATAACAGATTCTTATAGTCTGTATATACTTAAATCTTATACTTTAGTTCTTCTAGATACACTTATTATTACTTAAAGATGTTAATAATAACTAACAGCTTTTTGTTGTGTATTTTATAGTTTATTTCAGCTGTCTGAAACTTTTATAAGTAAAAGACTATTAAATATAAACATCTTTTATTATTTAATTAACTGATATATGCTTCTATTGCTTTATTTAATGTGTCTATCTTAAGTGTTATAGGTTTCTTAGAGTTAAAGCTTACAAGAATTAATTGAGAAGTGAATCTCTTCTTTAACTCAGTAAAGACTTTTTTAATTTTCAGTAATTATTAAAATTTTTAATTCTTTTTAATTCTCTCTGTTAATAGTGCTACAACTCTGAAATACTTTTCTATAAATTTTTTATAGAAATTTGTGAATTTAAGAAATAATTGTACTTTCTTAACATTTATTAATGTCAGTTATTTAACTATAAATCTTATTTTCTTAAATTTTATTTAAAGGTCTTTTAAGATTACTATAAACTCTAAAAACTGTACTCTTTTAATGTGAAATACACTCTTTTTTAGCTTTACTTTAAGATCTGCATTTTTTAAGACTTGTAAAACTAGCTGAATCTGTTTAACATAATTCTTCTTCATGTTTAAGTATATTAAAATGTCATCAAGATATACTACTATAAATAAATTCAGAACCTCTCTTAACACATTGTTAATGAAGACTTAAAAGATGATAGATGCATTAATTAATTTAAATAGCATAATTAGATACTTATAGAGTTTTAATCTTATTCAGAATACTGTCTTTCACTTATCTTCTTTCTTAATTTATATCTGATTAAAGACTTCTGATATATTAAACTTAATGAATTACTGAGCTTTCTGAAATTAATTCTGAAGCTCTGAGATAAGTAATAATAAGTAGCTGTTCTTAATTGTAATATTGTTGAGTGCTCAATAGTCAATACACAGTTGTAATATTTTATCAATCTTTAATATAAATAATATTGAATATTCTGTAAGTGACTGAGATTTCTGTATAAATTCTTTCTGTAGATTTTCTTCTAAGTACTTTCATAATGCATTCATCTTCTGAGGCAATAATAAATAGATAAACTGCTTAATAGACTTCTTTTTCTTCTTTATTTTTATTTTATAGTTTCAGTCTTGATGTTTCAGTAGAGCTGTATCATTACTTCTATTGATAAACATCTTTATAAAGTCACTGTATTCTTTAAAAATAGATAACTTAATAATAGAGTCTTAATTCTCTGAGATTAATCTGCTTTACAGTATCTGTATGTTAGAGTTCTTCAGTTTCTTATACATCTCTTCTGTCATTATAATAAAGACTTTCACACCTTCAGATAAATATATTATTGAATATAGCTTTATTAAAGTTAATTCTTTTATAAATAAATAATAGCTGTTTTACAGTTTATAAGTTCTTTATTATTCTTTACTGAGTTCTCATTAAATCTGTATAACTGATATTGCTGTTTAAAATTCTTTACTTATATCAGAATATTGTGTTTTTTTATAAAAGTTGATAATAAGAAATTCTCAGTGCAGCTACTGTCTATCAGTAATTATGCTGTATAATTGTTTATCTTAGCTCAAATTTAAAAGTTTTTCAGATCTTCTACTGCATTATACTTACAGTTTAAAAACTTTTAAGTAGATGTTTTTAGTTATCTCTAACTCAGAGAATTCTCTAGATTTTTAAGTTAAAGAAAAGCTTCTTCTGCATTTCTTCTGTATACTTAAACTTCTCTAAGTTACAGTAAGGGCCTCTATAGTAAGTATGTAACTGTTTTATAATGATTATACATTAGTTATACAACTGTTATTCAGTTATGCAACAGCTGCATAACTAATGTATATTAGTTATACAATTATAAAAGTTTATGCAATGGTTATACAACAGTTACACATTTTATTAAGATATATGTACATTTACATATAATTTGTAATAATGACAGGGCATAACTGAATTACAGTTACAGGTTTAGATATATAAGATTTAAGAAGTGATTGGTTTAAGCAGCTAAAGCAACTTTAATGTTGTAATAAAGACTGAAGATATATAGCAGATAAGCAACAAGTATTAAGTAAATACATATAACAAACACCTCAAGTATTCTCCTCTAGTAGATTAAGATTGTTAAGCACATTAGAGAAATGATCACTTAATATAGAGAATGCAGTATCTCTATTTACTTAATCTTCTCTATTTTCTTCATTCTCAACCTTCTTCTCTTCTTTCCTCTTATTATTTCTCTCATCTTTCAGTTCTTTCTCTTTCACTTCACTTTACAGCTTCACTCTTAACCCTGTCTTCAATCTGATGTCATTATCATCATTAATTCTTATCTGAACTTCTGCAGGTCACTATTACTTTTAATTAAACTGTTGTCTTTAATGTAAAAGCAGTGGCTGCTGATTATACTGAGGCTGAATGTTGTTAAGAATGTTATCTATATTAGTGAAGCCTTCATTAGCATTCTCTTTAAGATTCTCCTCAGTGATTCTCCTCTGCTTTATAGATTTAACATGTCTTATATTAAAAAACTCTGTACTGAGACTTACATCTGAGTTGTTATTCAAATTAACAGAAATATCTCTTTTCAGACTCTATTTAAGTGTCTTCTTCAGAAAGTCATCAATTATAATCAGATTCTTAAACTTTATCTTTTTTCAGAAGGTATTAAATGTGTTTAACAGATGTTATTAAGTGTACTTTAAAATGATTACATCTCAGAGCTGCTGCTTAAGCAGTTAAGTTATTTAAGCATAAATCACTAGCTGCACAAATACATATTGTAGAAAGAGTAGTTCATTAAATAATGCATTCTTAAAGTCTGTTACTTTATTTACAAATTTGAATATAGAGTCAAGTTAATAATTCTGATAGTCAGCATTAACCTTATTCTTTAGCTGTCTGAACACTTAAATATCTTTCAGATTGTTGACAGTAATATAGTGCTTAATTTATATTAGAGATGCTTTAAGAATACAATTTTTTTAAGTCTTATACATGCTTTACACTCTCTTTTCCCCTTTTTTAAACACTGAATAATTCTTTTACATATCAGAAAAGGTTGTCATCACTGACTGTTTTACATTAAGATTGAATAGCATTATATAAAATCATTATTGAGCTGTAATAAAGAGTTTTTTATACATTTAAGAATGTAACTTCAGTATCTCTCTAATATTATTCAGTCTTTAATCAGTAAATGTCTTATCTGTTATAGTTAAGTCACTTTAACTTCTGCTTAATGCACTGTCTCTGCCTTCAGATTATGATGTAAAGCTAATGTTAAACACTTTATTAAATAAAGCTTGTTGAGCATTTAATAAGATTAGAAGACAGGTTTACTGACTTAATAAGAGTTAAGAATGCTGACTTAAGAGTTGCAGGAACTAACTTACTGAGAAGCAGACTTGCTGACTTAAAGACTGAGTTTACTGACTTACTGAGAGACAGACTTACTGACTTAAAGGCTGAGTTTACTGACTTACTGAGAGATGAGCTTACTGACTTACTGAGGGTTGAGATTGTAATCTGCAGTTTAGAGAAGTCTTTACTGATTTCTAAGCTTGTTAAATAGTTAATGAGGCTGAAGACTGAGACTTACAGTCTAGTGAAGCCTTTACTGAGATACAGTTTGTTGATCTTCAGCTTAAAGGTTACATATTCAGTGTATCATTAATATTATCTCATTCTCTCTTTCTTGTCTAAATGTCATTAGAGGCCCTCAGACTGTAGAATTAAGATGCTGATAAATGTTGTAAGCTCTGTAATGAGGTAGGTGCTGTCATTAATGATATATATTTGTTCTCTAAATAATGTTAGGCCAGTTATCTGTAAATATACAAGCAGACATACCTTCTTTATTAAAGATGAACTGACTACAGTATTTTTATCACTCTCATTATCTAATGTACAATTAATACAGTATTGATGATCTTGTTCAGATTGAGAATTTAATAACTTATCTCTTAATGTGTTTACTGTTGAGAATATGATCTTTTGATTAGAAATTTAACAGTGTACTTCTCTTAATTGAGAGATTATATTAGCTTACAGTGCTGAGTATCTACATTATAGTGAGTAGAAAAGTTAACTGATAAAATAGTTACTTTAGCTGCATCATCAGTGACTAGATACAATAATTAGATCTGAATTTAATAAGATCAGTAAATAACTGAACATCTGAAAAGCTCTATGTATATAAATTGCAACTTATTAACATATTTAAATAATGAGGTTCTATATATATCTGCTGTTACTTTGTGTGCTTTTATAAGTTAAGAGGTTAAACAACATCAGTCACTTTAAGATTAAATTCATCATTCTTACTATATATACTGTTTTTACTATTGTCTTAAATAGTATTCTTATTTAAATTCTTCTCATTCTTATAATTCTTCTTATAACTCTTAATGTTAATGATTTCTTTACTGTTGAACATACTCTCATTCTTAATATTAATTATAGTTACATCTCATCTACATTAGTCATCAGTACAGTGTTATTGATGAATGTATTGAGTATATTTGTTGAGTTAACAGCTGAGTTAACTGCTGAGATAACTGCTGATATATACATATATGCTTAAGTGAACTAGATGCTTATACAAGTCTGAAATAGAAACATTTAATATTCTGTAAGTATATATAGCTGCTTACTGTTTAGCCTTCTTCTTTATCTTTTACACACTGAATGTAATTAACTGAGCAGCATTTACTTGTTATAGCAATGATATAATGCACAAAAATAGTGAATGAATAACATCAGTGAAATTAAACATTAAGGCCTGCTTGTAAATAGTTAGACAATATTCATTGAAGTAAACAGTTTAGAGATTATTGTTATCAGCTTTCTACTTAATCTAGTGAAGTCTTCTCTAAGACTCTTAACATTAAAAGTCTGTACCTGCTGCTATATTGAGCTCATGCATCAAGAAGGAAATATACTGTATATCTAAATTGTAGATATTGAGTCAGAACATTCACTCTTAAAATTGACATTTACTATTTAAGTCAGTAATTACAGATTTCACTAACTCTTCTTTCACTCTCTGTTATTTAATCTTCAACTTTCTCTTTTGTTCTCAATCTATATATAATCTCTAACTTCTGCTACAGTTGATTAAGTGCATTTCAATTCTGAGTTTATATTCAAAATTGAATCTGAAATTGAATCTGATTCTGAACCTTAAAGCCTTTAATATTAAAGTTTTTAACATAAAGCCTCTGACATTAAAGTCTTCAATATTGAAGCCTTTAACACTAAAGCCTTCAACATTAATGTTATAAGTTACTTAATAATTATAAAGAAAGAAATAAGTTACTTCTGTACAGTTATAACAGTTACTCTGATTGCAGATGTAAATACAGTGACTACAGTAACTGTTAAAATCAGTCATTCAGAGTAGAATATTTTTATAATACTATAAGTCTTCTATTATCTATATAATCAGAGGTGGAACTATAGTTAGAAGCTTATACTCAACTTATATAGCAAATGTTAACTACTGTCTACAGAATTAAGATAGTTTCACTTAATACTTTACTTAATAATCTTCCAGCCTTAAAGCATCCTCTCATTATAATTAAAGTCTTTAATATTGAAGTCTTTAACACTAAAGCCTCTGATATAAAGTCTTCAACATTAAAGTCTTTAATAAAATCTTACTTCTTTCAACTCAGTAACTCTAAACACCTCCTCTTTAACAACTCAGTATAGTTACATATTGAGATATACTTCAGTGAAGTCTTCACTAGAGCTCAGTTATTACTGACTTATCTGTAGTCACTATAATGACATATAATACTTAAAATATATAGACAGACTAAGAATGTCTAGTTACATTTCTTAATGTGAAATTAAAGAAGAAACTGTAAATATAAGCAGAAGGTAAGCTTTTTAAGTCTGCACTTATAAAACTCAATAAAGAGATTGTTGTAAAGAAGTAAGAAGAAGTTAAGAAGAAAGACATCATCTGAGTAAAAACCTTTTCTCTAAAGACTGTTCAGAAGTAATTAATTACTGAAAAGAAGACAGATCTTATTAAGTACTCTATAAGACATATTAATAAGTTAGAGTGAGTTGTGATAAACTATTATGTATACTTTCTCTACTGTGTGAAACAGGACAACACATTATCTTGTAATGAAATATTCTTTAATCAGTGTCTGTTAGACTTTAAACTTAATAATTGAATCTGACTACTCTTAAAATGCTTTTTCTATAATCTCTCAGACTTCAGAAAAATGACATTCAGTGAAGCATAAACCTTGAGTAAGACCTTAAAGAAAAAGAAAGTTAAAAGAATTATAGCAGCAACTGAGAAAGAATCTAATGTAAAAAAGCTTATTAATAATGAGAGAAAGACCTTATTTTAGAGTGAACTAAGAGTTAAGAGTCAGTCAGTATAGTTTCACTTTAAGACAGAGAATAATGAGTGACATCAGACTTACTTACATTTACATACTAATTATATTGTAGAGAAAGCTGAAGCTGCAGAGTAACAGGTCACTGCTTATAAGACTGAGATAATAGTTAAGTCTGAGATTACAGTATTAAACTCAGACACTGCAATTGACAACACTGAGTAAATAAAACTAGAATATATAAGTAATACAATTAAAATAATGAATTGCTAATAACAACATGTAATTATACATACTGCAGCTTATAAAGCATTAATCTGACATAAGACTATTAGCAGTCTTCAGCACATCTATAAGAATAATTATCTAATTGATACACAATTCATTATCTAAGAGAATGAAGTACAGAAAGTGCAGGAAAAGAATAGTATTCTATACAGCAACTTTAATGAAACAGCTGTCACTAAGTTTTATAAACAATAAAATTGGCTTAACAATAAACTCTATCAGTAAGAAAATGTTGTTGAGGTCTGCATCAACCTTAATATCATCAACCTCAGTTAATTATAACTAGAGAGTATACTCTTTATTTATCACTTACAGATATAACAAGTTGTAGTTATTTATACAATTATTGTCTTCTATCATAATCTGCTTTATAAGTGTGTCATTACTAATTGTGTAAAACTTGATAAGATGTGAACTATAATTAAGTACATTATGTCTGTAAGTTAATCTCTGATTCAGCTGTTCTCATTGATGAAAGCTTCACTGAAGCACTTAAAGCTAACTGAAGTATAGTGAGTTAATGCTTATGTTAAAGTCAGTTCTGATGACTGAGAGGTGATAAAGTCTATCATTATTATTATATCACTCAATTTCATTAATTAGTGAATTGAGGAGATTATCTGAGTTGCCTCAGATTTTAAGGTCTAAAAGTATTGAAAGAATGTAAAGTTTCAGTTAAAGAGTTTATTCAACATTATCTCTTAAATACTAATTAAGAGTCATTATCTGTTCAGTGATAATGACAGCAATGAGAAGAATGTAATCATCATTATATATTAGATTTAAGCATTTAGATATAAGATTTAAGATCAGTAAAGTTGACATCTTCTAAATATTTACTTTAAGGCTGTAACTGAAATCAAGATGCAGAAGTATAATCTGAACTAATTATATAGTCTGCATAATCAGTTTAACATCACTATTTTAGATGAAGTACACATTATTAAAAATGACAAGATACAGCTTAACACTATTTTATTCTAACTTAAATCATTTTACATAATATTAACTGCATCTATAACTATAGCTGAAGCTTAAAACTTCAGTGATTATTATAAGCTACTTAAGTCTATTAACATCACTTTTTTATAGTTGTCAGCTAAGCTTACTGAATATAAACTTAAATCTGATATTAATCTCAACACTTTCAATCTCTATAATTTACTAACTGAACACCCTGCCACTACATTACAGTTAACTATTTATGCAGTAAGAAAATGAATTTACTTCTCTTATATATTAACATCTATTGCTGAAGTTCATCTTCAAAAGCTCTAAACTGAATATATATTATAATATACCTATGCATTCAAGATCCTGTTCAACAGTGTTAAGATAATTGAAGAGAATCTTTTATATATTAATATAAAGATTATCGTGACCTGCTATATTAAGAATAAGCAAGAAATGTATTAAGAGTAGGCAGATTAATTGTATTACAAGCTAGTCTATTCTGATTA
The DNA here is from genome assembly GCA_965277795.1 of Lapillicoccus sp. Lineage (GTDB taxonomy): Bacteria > Actinomycetota > Actinomycetes > Actinomycetales > Dermatophilaceae > Lapillicoccus. The sequence continues at coordinate 5,492,450 of OZ255840.1, read as the reverse complement.
AGAGACTCATTAATTAAAGTGAAGCTTTTCAACCCTGTGTAAGATATTTCTATACTGTATTTAAATACACTTCTCACATATTGAGCACATAATTAGAGCCTCAATAATGCAATACTGAGTAATTAATTCTATCTTTATTTAATGATGACTAAAGAAGATCAGCAAGAAAGTATCTAACTTTAAGCTCTCTTTACAGAATGATTAACTTAAGATTCTTACTGTTCTTTACTGTAGTTCATTAAAGCTTCAGATTACATTAATACTGCTAATTAATGTTATTATTCACAATTAATGAAAAGTAATTGTAAAATGTATGTACTTTGCTACACAACTGCTACTATATAGTGCACTTCAGCTTGTCAAAGTTAGCTGCATTCTTTACTGAGATGTTATTAAATAAATGATTCAAAGTGATTTTAACCTTTAACAACAGTGATAAGACTGATATAGTTCTATATAATTAGCTTATGTAGACTTAATCTACAAAAGTGATACTGAAATGTTGTCAATTTTAACACTTCATTAAGTGATTTAATGATTATGCAAGCTGTTAATTATGCACACTGCATAGAAAACTTAAGTAAGGTTGTCAATGTTTTTAATGTCTATAATAAAAATACCTTCAATGATTGCCTGATTGAGAATTACATTTACAAGTCTTTCTCAACTGTTATAATAGAGCTAAATAAGCAGTTATTTAACAGCTACAGTAAGAGACAAGATATAAAAATATACAGTAATAATTTTAATCTGAGAAACTTTCTTATCTACAATGAGAAGCTTTATCAGAAAAATGCATTAGAGATACAGAAAAAGCTGAATCTTAAGTATATAGATACTGAGAATATTTTTTATTAAATTATTAAGTTCATTAAGAGTAAGTGTATATTTATAGATTCTAAGTCTGAGTCTAAAGTCATTATTAAAGATGACAGTGATTCTTCTAATATCTAGTAAAAACTTTATTAGAGCTTATAATGATATACAAACTTCTCAATATTATCAGAACTTAATGCTAACAATAAAATAATTAGTGATCTGAGTCATGCTCTTACTGTTACTATATATATGCTTATTATATGTGCTGCCTCATCTGATTTCTTTTCAATAATTGCCTTTTTAACAGTTTTTGTACTTTTTTCTCTGTAGTTAACAGTTAATAATTCTCAGCAGTTAGCTGTTCTTAATGATTAACTGTTCTCAGTAATTGGTGATTCTCAGCAGTTACTGCAGTGATTTATATAGTAATACATGTATACAGGTGATCAGTACAGATCTAATAAGAGTATACTAATTAAGAAGTCAGAGAAGTATATAAGAGTGATTAATTAAGAAGATTATTATGCACCACTTACATATAGTGTCTGAGATATAGACCTCTTATAATAATAAATCAGCTCATTACATGTACATATAGTTATTAAATATTCAGTCTCTATATATATATATATATACACACATTTTGAACTGAGCTTTATGACACATCTATATACATGAAAATTCAGTTTCAGGTTCAGAAATTAAAGACCACTCCATTAAATTGAGAATTAGATTATATATTATTAATGAATATATATATAGAAAATTAAGCCACTGTAGCTCATTGATAATAATAGATAATTGTATATAAAGTAGTGCAGAGTTTAAGTCTTAGATAAATTATCTGTAATCTATATATATCTTTGAATTTAAAGGTATATATAGTGTGAGTTAATTTATTATACAGAGCATCTGCTTCAGATTTTTTTTTTAATATTCTGTTCTCATTTCATTAAGACCTCTGAGAGATTGTTAAGTTACTGACTTATCATTTTTTTAATTTTCTAAGTGTTCTATATATAGTACATATATGCTTTATTCTACATCATGGCTTTAAGAAATGTTGACTGTTTTAAGTAAGTGATTTAAATGTCAACAGAAGCACCTGAGTTTTAGAACTTATATAAGCATTAAGATCTATATAAGAATTAAGATTCTATTAAGCATCAAGATTTATATAAGCATTAAGACTTATACAATGTTCTTAATTAATCTAATAATGACACTTAAAATGGAAAGTAAGAAAGTATTGAGAGTAATAAAATCTAGAGAGATTTTTATAATATTGTATATTTTATCTTTAAAGCAACATCTACTGATGCATACAGAATAATGAGCAATATTTATATTCTAAAGCAGAACCTGCATCTTTAACAGATTATAAGTTAGATTTCATCAATTTCAATAACTCTAATAATCTCAATAATCTCACTCTTAAAGACTCTATTATTGAAGACCTCATTATTAAAGACTTTATTATTGAAGACCTTATTATTAAAGATTAGACTGTTACACAATCAGCCTCTGAAACCTCATCATTTGAGATTATTGAGACTGTCACCTTAGAATATACTCTGTCATCAGAAGTTCTTACCTTCAGTCTATAATGTAAGAAGTCTGAGATATCTAGAATGAACTATACATGTCTTTAAGAAGTTCTTTATATATTACTTAATCTGATGAAGGCTTCACTAAAGCAAGCTAATTCTAAGAAGCCTGAAGCAGATTCTTTTATACTGAATACCTTCATCTTGCACCTTTCTATCAAACTTAATATTCTAAAATGTCAAGTTTAACAACATCTATTAATGCTGCAGTTAATGTAAAAGTCACTGACAGTTCTTATTGAGAAGCAACCCTCCTTACCAGCTGAAGCAAAGAATAAGAGAGAGAACATATTGAAATAAATAAGTTGACAATACTGATATAATCTGTTAAATCTAATTATCTAAATACTCTTCACAGATTGGCTACAAAGCAAGATGCACTTTAATATAACTTAATATTAAAATGAGTTAACTGAGCTGTAACACTTCAAAGTATAAAGCTCATTAATTTAAACTACTTCTGATGATAATATATATAGTTAGACCAGTGATCTGTTGATTTCAGAGAATATTATACAGTTTTAACCTACAGAAGAATACTTTAAAGACTGAATCACATTCATTAAATGAGACTATAAATCTACAGTTAGACATGTAAATGAGATTGTTTTTACAGTATAAATAATTCTAGCAGATTTCACTCATCTTTTCTTAACTGTGCTATTAGATCTTAATAATTATAAGCTGTTTCTTATTAAGGACATATGTCTAGAACTGACATTAGATATAATTATTCATCATCTAAATGTATTTCTTAATTAGAAGTTTGTTGATGAGGAAATTATATATTCTGATGACTGCTTCTACATCAGATGAATTATCAGCAACAACATAATGTGAGTATAAAATTAAATACATTTAATCTAAGTAGAGCTGAAGGTGAATCACTTTAAATAAAATCATATCATCAATATCTTTATTATGTCAATATACTCTCTGCCATTTATTCTCTTTATTAATGACTTTAAGGTTTATTAAAATAACTATTAAGCTCTTAAAGCCTTCTATCTCATTTCAGTCAGTCTTTTATATAAGAAGAGATAAAAGATGGTCAATGTTTTCTCATTTACCTTAAGCTTATATAAGGCAGATATAAATAAGGTTGTTAAGATGTTTACTACATCAATGCAGCAACTTAACACAGAGTGTACTCTCAGTATATATAAGAAAGATACACTGATTTATGCATTCTCTATAGTCATAATTAAAGACATGTCTCAGCAGACTGATAATGAAGAATTTCTTCATTACAGTATAAAGACAGACTGTTGAAGCTGCTTTTATTCTAGTGACTAATAAGTTAATCTACAGTATAACATTGTAAATTATAATTAATATTATTAAGAGACTGTAAGTTTAAAAAATGAGGCTGCTGAGTTAATCAGTGCAGAGAAGCAGAGGTTTCTTAAAAAGTATAATCTTTAAGAGCAGCAATCATTAATTCTAATAATGCTGACATCAGCACTTAATCTTATTGTCTTATTAGAATATGATGCACCTCACTCTAAGTGATAAGGTCTAGAATAAATACTTCAGAATCTATTGTTCTCAGCTATTCTCACAAAGAAAAAGAGCTCATCTTATCTTAAGATCTTTTAGACATTTAGGTATTCTCTATTACAACTTAAAATTCAGAGCTTAATGTATTATATCTAATTATAATCACTTTCTGAGGCAGATTGAGCTACAATTCTGACACTGCTGATTCTATGCAGTTATATTAATGTTAGCTGGTTTTGTCTATCATTTTTTTATGCAGCAGATAAATATCTTGATTACACTAACATTACACAACTTTTCCTTATACTGCTGATAATCTACACCTTTTAAATTATTGCACAGTTCAATACTACTGTTGAAAGTCAATAATATACACATTTAGATATACTGCAATTATTAAGGCCTGAAGATGTTATTAACAACTGATATATTGTGCAATAGAAGCTGCTGATAAAGACTTCACTGAAACATCTGCAGACAGAGAAGTGCTGAATGAGTTAAATACAATTATTAATCAGTCACTATTGAAAGTCAGAGAGACACTTAATGTCAGAGAGATAGAGTAACTAGACATTAAGAAGTAATTAAATACTGAGACATAAGTAGATGCTGAACAGTCACTAGATACTGAGATCTTAAGCTGATGTAAGAGAAAGATAAAGTTCAAGTTAAAGAAGCTTCTAGATTCTTTCTGACATCTATAACAGTTATTACATAACTGACTTTATGTATAGACCTTCTCAATATACATACTGACTTGCATCTAGCAGACACTGTAAGAGAGTACATCACTGTAATAAATTGTAATATTCTTGCTAAGAAGCTTAAGTATAAGTATAAATTACTTATCAGCTGTTATAATAACTTACTGATGAGTTATAGAAGAATAAAGACAATAGTGAATGCAGCTGCACTCTTAAATCTTATAAGCTATATCTTCACTAAGAATATTGTTAAGCAGTCTCTACAACTTGAGCTTGCAGATGCTTAAAATCACATATATTTAAAGATTATAAGATGTTTAAAAGTTTTAGAAAAGCATTATCTCACTGTTCTCAACAGCTTTCTTTCAGTAAAGAAGTACAATCTTAATAAAAATGACAGTGAGAAGAAGGAGAGAATTCAGACTGTAGAGAATGTCAGTTATTAAAGAGTCAGTTTATCTATCTTTAGATTTGAGCTCTTATGTCACTTCTACAGCATACATCAGATGATAAAGCCAGTCAGTCTATCACTATAACATATTTTTCAACAACATCTAGCTCAGGTCTTTAAAATGAACTATAATTTATATAAAGTGTGAAACATAAGATCTTAACAACTTAAATAAGCATGTTAATTAATATATACAGATTGATGAGCATTCTATTAAGTAACAACTCTTGCCTTCTCTTACTAATCAGTTATAAGACTTTACACTTATGAGAATCTAGTTCACACTCTATTTAAAGTCAGTGTATATACTAATAAAAACTTCACTAGAATGATAAATCAGCAGATAGTACACAACATAGAAGACTATATTTAAGTAAGATATTAATCTTATAATTAACCTCATAATGATCAACCTTATAATCAATTTTATAATTAACCTCATAATCAACCTTATAATTAACCTCATAATTAATCTTATAATCAATCTTATGCTCACAACTAAATACAAACCTGAATTCAAACTGAAGCTGAAGCTGAAACAGAGATGACATCAGAGATAAAAGTAACTTTAGAAGTAAAGATAGAAGCAGAGACTTTAAAGATTAATATTTATCTAATGCAATGTTTTACTTACATATATTACAGATAACAATATGTATTTATAATTATAGATATTATATATATAGAGGGTGAAAAAGACTCTGTTCTAAATCTTTCATTACATTGAGTAACATAAAGACAGAGCATATATAAACTACCTGCTCTACAGAGAAGTGACAGTCTATACTATATTAATGTAGATATAGATAAAATGTGATTGTCTCATAATTTAAATAATGATGAGAGTTATATATTGAAGTGTGACTGAGAAGTGCATTATCTATTAATTAATTAAGCTGATTTACTTAACACTGCAACTGTATAAGAATCAGTATCACTGCTATAATTTGTAACTTAAAACTCTGATGAATAAAGGCTTATAACACAGTTATAAAACTATAATTAAACAGTTATACAACTTTATGCAATCTTAAAGAATTGTTATATAACTGTTACTATTTTTACTTTACAGACTGTGCTGTAACTTACTACTGTAGGTTGTTTTGTAGATTTTATCTAATGTACTCTACTTATAAAGCTTAAACTCTTATTTATAATACTTTAAAGATATAAGCTTCTTTAAAAGTTATATATTCTTCTTCAGTTGTAAAGTGAGATTTCTTCAGTGAGTGTTTCTGAACTACATCTTAAAGTGTTTTTAAGAAGATAATCTCTCTAAATAATCAGCTGTTATTTATATACTTCTTATTCAGTATTACTTTTCAGATTCTTTTCTTTACTTCTTACATTTAATATTTAAAATTAAGCTCTCACTTTTAAAGCAAGTTAAGAACTTCATTATAAGTTTCTAATTAAACTGCTTAGAAATGAGTTTTTACTTTTATTATAGTGATATAAATAGTCTCTCTTTCTATTGTACTCATCTTCTCTATGTTTTCTGATAGAGTTTTTAGAAGTAGTTCTGAGGCAGCTTATTTTGACTCTAGATCACTCTTTATATAGTTAAATAATGACTCTAAGCTTAAGTTATCTCATCTTATTACTTTTATAACTTTCTGCTAATTATTCACTTCTGCATCTTTAATGCACTGAAAAACAGGGTATTGTAAAGAGATAGATTCTTTACTGATAACTATAAAGATCTTCTATTCTCTTATATAGAAAAATTAGCTGAAGCTATTTTTATTACTTCAGTGATTTGTACAGTCATTATTATAGTAGATAGTTTATGACAGACTTATATAAGAAGGTTTAAATATCTTTTCTTAAAGAGCTTCAGTGTACATTTTCTTCTTATATAGAAGTTAAGTTAGTTCAGGTTTACAGCCTCTACAATCTTGAGTAAAGTGTTCAATTTTTTATAACTGTAACACTTTTTTTCTTCTTACTACATCTTTAATGTTTAAAGAGAAGGTCAGTATACTGTTATATTAACTTTTATAAACTTAAAGCTGTTGTAAAGTTTTAGTAATAGAGTTTTTATTAAAACTATATTTTTCTTCTTCAGCTTTTACTTATACTATTAGTTGTTAATAATTGTAGCTCTAACTATTATCTTTTTCAACATTGTTAGTTAATCAGTACAAAAGAGTTTATTTTTTATAGAGTCTTTCAATCTTTAATAGTACTGAAATAGCTGCACACTATTGTCTCAGATAATTAAGACAGTAATTATCTAAAACTCAGCAGAATAGATAAATACTGCTTCAGTCTATTTTAATATATAAAGCTTTTATTCTGCTGTTCTTTTCTTATCTATGTTCTTAAGAGCTCACTGTATACAATTTTTAAACATCTTGAAGGAAGAGAAGATTCTGTTTATATCTTCATTACAATTCTTTTTCAAGTTCTCTAAGAAGTTGATCAGAATAGGTTGAAACCACTTAACAGTATAGTCTTTCAGATAGATTACAGTGTATAACATCTTATTAGTATCACTATTAAACTAGAATTTGTCAAAGTAAACATTTATCTCTACTTAAGGTAAGAAGAGTTTAAGCTTGCTTCTTTTTCTTTTAAATACATTAGACAGTGTTATCTTGAAGATTTTAATAACTACAGGGATTGTAGCTTTCTTCATTACTGAAAGAAGTTATAAGATTGCTGTTTGTTTAAATAAAGAGAACTTAGATCAGTTCTTAAATATAGAGAGATAATAGTTATTATTAATGCTTTAAACATCTCTTAAAGATAATGCTTAAAGTGTAACAGAAGAATGCTTTAAGACTAAAAGATTATTAAGTAAAGTATTAAGTGAAACTATTAAAGATTGTAAGTAGTAGTTAGCATTTACTATATAAGTTAAGTACAAGCTTCTAAACTATAATCCTGCCTCTCACTATATAGATTCTAGAAGACTTATAGTATTATAAAGATACTCTAATTTAAGTAATTAATATAATGCTTAAAGTGCTTGCAGTGTAATTATTTTAAGCAGCATTCTACTGACTAATACAGTGCTTAAAGTACTTACAGTGTAATTATTCTGAGCAGCATTCTACTGACTGGTTTAGTGCTTAAAGTGCTTACAGTGTAATCACTTTAAGTAGTATTAAGACTACACCTTTCTTGCATTACTTTTATATCTTAACTCATAACATGGCAGAGCATATATATATTAATTATAGTGTGAAGAATTAATGCTTTAAAATGAAGAAGTCTTTACTGAAGATTTAGACCTTTAAGAAGTTTATATAAACTATAAGAAAAGAGTCTGTAATTTATACTGTTCTATAAACTGAACCTACAGGTAAAGTAATATGTATATAAAGTATAGATAAAGTACTGCTTTTATCTAAAAAGTACTCTAACTTTATAAAAGTGTTTTTTATAGAAAATGCAGATTATTTACTCTTATATAAAATAAAGTAATTATGTTATTAATCTTAATGATAAGAAATTATTATATAAGCTTTTATATAACTTATTAACTATAAAATTGAAAGTATTATGAGAATATTTAAATAACATTTTAATAAAGAGTTAAATTTATTATTCTGTTAGCTCAGTAGATGCTCAGATTCTTTTTATACTTATAAAAATAAGAATCTACACTTATATATAGACTACTGAGATTTAAATCAGATTATAATTAAGAATTAATACTCTTTACCTCTAATTAAAGAAACTATAAATTAGTTAAGTAAAGTTGAGTTATTCACTAAACTAGACTTAAAGAATGTTTATTACTGAATTTATATTAAGAAAGATAATAAGTGAAAAACAGTGTTTTACACTTATTACAGTTATTTTAAATATATAATTATATCTTTAGACTCATTAACACATCTGTAACATTTTAAATGTATATTTATTAAGCATTCATAGATCTAATAGATGTGTTTTATATTATTTATTTAAATAACATTCTGATCTACTTTAAAATGCTGAAGAAATATTAAGATTATATTTATCAGATTATTGTCAGACTACAGCAGTTTTAACTCTACATTAACTTAAAGAAATGTAAATTATCTGTTATAAGAGTGAAGTTCTTAGAATTTATAATATTAGTAGACAGCATTTTAATAAACTTAGAAAGAATAGTTATTATAAAGAATTAACTGATGTTTAAGTTTTTTAGAAAAGTTTAAATCTTCTTAAAATTTGCTAATCTCTACTGCTGATTTATACAGCACTACTTAATAGACAGTTAAAATAAGAGAAAGATAAAATCTTTTAAGTAATCTTTTAAGACTGTAAAAACTTTCAGTCTATTATGTAACATCTTTACAACAGTGTTAATCTTAATTCACTTTAACTTAAACCTGAAGATTAAAGTAAAAGCTGATGTCTTAAACTATATAATAGTAATGATTATTTTATAAGTGCTAGTCACTAAACTATAGCACTTTATAGCCTTCTATTTACAGAAGATAACTTTAGTAAAGTATTACTATAAGATATATAATTAAGAGCTTCTCATTATTGTAAAGGTATTTAAACACTGATATTACTATCTAAAGAGTAGTACTTATTCAGTGAAGGTCTTAACTAATTATAAAAATGATTCACTGTGAGAGGACCTCTCACTAGAGACATAAGCTGTTAAACAGTCTTTTTATCTATCTAATCTGTACTAGTATTATTTAGGTCATGCCTGTACTCTTTTAATGTATATATAATATGACTGCTAGTGTGTTTTCTCTTCTTCTCTATATAGCTAGCTAACCTCTAGAGTATAACTCTTGATTAATTATATAAAATGTCTACTCTTCTCTATCAGTCAGTATTATTTAATCTTCTCTTTTCTAGCAACTTAGACAGAATCTGCATAATCTATCTGTAACTGTTTTTAATCACTTCAATTCTCTGCAGAAGATGTTGACTTAATATATTTGCCTGTCTTTATTTATCATCTTTTAAGTCTGCAAGCTATATGTTCTGAGTTTATATTGAGGCAGACATCAATATACTACACTCTTACTGTTATATCTTTATTTTTAGAAGTCTACATGTTGTGAGCTTCTTATTAAATTATTTCTATGTGCTATATCATATCAGCCATGTTTTAAAACAGTGTCATAATGTTTCAGTGTAAAACATTCAGTGAGAAGAGTAAACAATCAGTTACTCAGTGATTAAAGAGACTGAAATAAGAGATGAAGAAGTATTCAGATAAGAAAGAGATCAACTTAACTAATCTTCTTCAGACAGTTAACTTTCTGTTAATTAAAGACATCACTATATAAATGAAAAGAACTGCTGTTAAGAAACTGTTAAAGAGTTCTGCCTCTACAGCTGATACAGTGACTCAGTTTATAACTCTATTTACTCAGAGATTTCTGAGTAAGATTCAGAACATTCCAGCTGTTCATTTTAATATAGAGATAGCAGACCTCTGTTAGTAAGAAGAAGAGATGTTATCAATCTACTATTGATGAGCCACCAGCCTGCTAGCATAAGTAAGAGAAAGAGATAGTCTTAGAGTAACTGTTTCAGCCTTCAACTTGCCAGCACTGTTACCTCTGAAAGAAGCCATGTTGAACACTATAATAAGAGTGTTTATCAGAGGCATTAATGATTCTGACATCTACTAAGATTCTCTTTAAGGTTTAATCTTCATTAATTGTTCTTTATACAGAGTCTACAAAGCTGCTGAAAAAGTACAGAGAGTGAAGATGAAGTATAAGTATCTACAGAAGGAGTTTGCTCTAACTTATAACCTTTACTTCTATAGAAATGTAATTCAGCAGAATATGCCCTCAGCTCAAATTGACTTATTGAGAGCTATATATTAAGTGCATCTTTTGTCTTAAATAAATCAGCAGATCTGATTAGAAGTGTCTAATTATGTCTATTCTTCTACTTTACACTCTGCTCTGCTTCTTCACTATTCTTTATCACCTCAGCAGCAGTTATTCAGTGCTGTTCAGAATAACTACTGAATACTGTATCAGTCTGCTTTCTACAACTCAAAACTGTCAGCAATGACAGAAGCAGAAGGTGAAAGATTACAGTTTAATAACTTATACATTAATGACAGCAGGGTGTTTATCTCAGAAAGAGAAGTGTTAATATGTATAAAGTGTGAAGAAGATAACTATATCAGCTATAACTGCAGCAATTCAGAGCTGTTAAAAGAAAAACAGAGTATTTTAAGAAATATAATACTTAAAGATAGAGAGTGTCTACTCTATAGACTGATTATAACTTCAACTGCTTCAGTGATGTCTGCAGCAGTTACTTTTCAGTCAGTAGCTTCTGCTACAGCAGGAGCTTATTTAATAATATACAGTCTTGTTATTCTACAGTTACAGTTAGCAGTTAGAACTGCTAGTTCTGTGAAGGCATTTATAGAAAAAGAGTCAGGATTAAATAAGCAGACATACATTGAGAATGTTGCTGATTCTTTAATTCCTTCAGCTGCTTTTTAACTGTCTGCTTTTACAGCTCAAAACCTCCCTCAGAATGTATCAGTTTGAGAAGAGAATAAATGTCTAAAAAGAAAGAAGCAGAAATAAGCTGAGAAGATAATTATAATCACTTCATTGATTGACTTAATTAATGATGAGACAGGAGTTATAAATAAGCTTACATCAGTCTGTTAGCTTCTAAAGTCTCAGAAGATTAACATGACCTGAATAAATTTTTGCATTTAATCTTCAACAGTGTGCAGAAAGCTTAAACACCTCTTAACTTATATATTAGCTTAAAAGAAGAAGGGCAGAGCTGCAGTTGAGTACTCTCAGTCTTAGACTCAGACAGAAACAGTCAACGTTATTACAGTGAACAGAAACACAAGATTTCTTAGCACTGTCAGGGCCACCATATATAGCAGTACGACAGTACGACAGTACGACAGTACGTCACTATAGCTCGCCTATATGATGACTCAGCGAGTAGCGCCTGGGCATTAAGTGAAAACTCTGCACGCGGAGGAAGAGACCTTCTTCCTCAGCGATCAGTGTTTTCCCCACTGAATAGAAGATGTATAACCACTGCATTGGCCCTATCGTGACTCTACTGCCTACGACACCCCGTTCAACACCTATACGACTACCGTCGTACACCCAGCCTCTTACATACTGATCGCTCAGTACCTTCGGGCGAACGGCCACGTCAGAAGCATAAGACACGATGGCACCAACGCTTCGATCTCGTCAGGCCAGCGAAACAGTCGACAACCAAGCTGAGGCAGGCCCTTCAACTAGCAGGTCTACACTACCAGTCGCCAATACCCCTACTTCTGGCATTGTTGACGACGACGACGAACATATCGCTGCAGGCAACCCCGACGACACCATTGAAGACCTTGAGGCAGTCACTGCCCACAACCAGGAGGTCATCGAGCGCCAGCGACTACAACTACGACGCGTACGACAAGAAATTGAGTTTGAGGACAATAAAAGGGAGCTCCAGGAGCTCAATCAACGCCTGCAAGAAGGTCCTCCAACTACAACAAGCTCAGGGAACGACGCAGGTTCGTCACACGGACTACGACGTCGAGCTACGACAGACATTGCACCTCCCCCTTTTCGACGCCTTGTAAAGCCACGAGAGCCTCGTCTCTATGCAGGAGGCGTCAAATCCACGAGGTGGAGACTCCAGGAATACCTGGATGAAATCAACCAGAACCGGGAGCTGATGCCAGAGCAATTCCCTACTGAATGGGATTTCATCGTCTGGGCAGGCACCTACCTGGAGAAAACAGCCATGAGTGACTGGCGGAAGCAGAAGGAGCAGCATGACCACACCTGGGTCACCTATAACAACTACCTGAAGGTGCTGGAGAAGAACCTATCCCCCGGTGAAGACACGGACGAACGAAATATCATCGCCTTCAATGCAGCTGAACCCCGCAGCCACGATACAATCACCTCCTGGTATGACAGACTATCAGAACTCTACCGCTTCCTTCCAGCTTCACACAAGGAAATCGGCGAGACGCTCATTCGAGACCGCTGGCGATCAAGACTTCCACACCACGTCCTGACTGAACTACGACGTTGGGACCCGATGCAGGTTGCAAGACAGTCAGTGCAGGAAATCTCAGCACATCTTGACGCCATCATCGACCACGAACCGTTCCGAAGCCGCTCGGACACTAAAAAAGATCGCCAAAACAAGGTCGACGACATAGACAAAAGTACGACACGGATGTCGTACCACGACAGAAAAGAATCCCCCACTGAACAACAAACAACCCGCACCCAATCCACCCAAAACAGCCGCAGAAGAGGGAACAATTCACGAGGTTCCTACCGAGGAAGTAACCGCAACCAGGGCCAGAACCCTAATCACTTACCAGTCGCCGAAAGAACAACTACGACGACGACACAAACATCCGCAGCCTCCTCACGCCGACAAGGAGACTTCGTTCCAAGGAATGAAGTGGATGCACGAAAGGCAGCAGGCCTCTGTATCAAGTGTGGAGTCGCCGGCCATTGGACAAACGAGTGTACGACGGGATGGTCAACAGCAGTCACTACTGCAGTTGATGCGAATAAATGACTCGCGGCCAACCTCCAGCTCGCCTCCTTACCTATCATTGACGATATCCCACATCTGATATCAGGGCAGCTAGAGGTGGACTCCCATACAATAAGGGATGGTCCGAAGAAAAGATACCCATATATTATTGACAATGGCAGTCAAGGCAATACTATCACACGATATGTTGTCAATGAACTGTCTTTGCAAACCGAACCCTATGGAGCCCAAGCCAACGCATGGGGCAATATGGTTGACTTGCCGGAATCTGTCATATTGACTATTACGGCGTACGACACCAACAGCCAACCTTACCGCTATAACAGCCGCTTCTTTGTCACTCTAGACAATGCACCAGCACCTTTCGTCCTCGGGTTACCCTTCCTAGTCAATGCAAACCCGAATCATGAATATGACACGGGAAAATTCCTATGGAAAAAGGCGAGGCATACTATAGCACACCGAGTATTCACTGCCAGCGAGAGGAAGGCGCTGAAGAGCGTTCTACAGATGAACAACCTTACCATCACGGACCACTTCATAGGACCGTCGGACCTAGTGGCCGATATGGAAAAATATACCCTACAAATGAACTCGTTGCAGTACGACAAAGGGTACGACAATGTCTACAACGATTTGCCTCCTGAATACCATGATTTCGCAGACATATTCCAGGCGGCTGAGAAGCAGTCTCTGCCTGAGAGAGGTCCGCATGATCATGCCATTGACTTGGAACCGGGGCAGCAACCTCCATTCGGAAAGCTATACTCGATGTCCCCGGCCGAGCTCGATGTACTGAAAGTATATCTAGACGACGCTATGAAGGCAGGCATAGTCCGCAAATCAATATCACCTGCGGCTTCACCCGTTATGTTTGTACCGAAATCGGACGGCAGCCTACGACTAGTCATTGACTATAGGCGCTTGAACGATATTACCATTAAGAATCGCTACCCACTACCACTTATATCAGACATGTTGGATCGTCTCCAAGGAGCTAAGAAGTTCACTAAGCTGGACTGCAAGGATGCATATAATCGAATACGAATCAAGGGCGGAGATGAGTGGAAAACAGCGTTCCGAACACGGTTCGGCCTGTTCGAATATCTTGCCATGCCTTTCGGTCTCACGAATGCTCCTGCTACGTTCCAAGCCTTCATTGATAAGGCGCTTGGTGAGTTCCTGGACATCACATGCGTGGTCTATTTGGACGATATCTTGATCTTTAGCAAAGACGAGTCTAAACACAGCGAGCATGTACGACAAGTACTAGCTGCACTACGACGCCATGGTCTTCACCTTAAGATCAGCAAGTGTTCGTTTAATGCAACGGAAGTGGACTTCCTAGGGTTCAAGATCAACACGGAAGGCATATATATGGACCCGGAGAGGATTCGAGCTGTTGAAGAATGGCTACCCCCGGAAAACGTCCACGAATTGCAGGTCTTTCTAGGCTTTGCCAACTTCTTCCGAAGGTTTATAAGGGACTATTCGCGAATTGCAGCACCGCTGTTAAACCTCCTGAAAACAGGAAGGAATAAAAAGAAGACTGGGGTTGTACCGGCTCCCATTTCTTCTCAACGGACTGCTCCCCATCAAGATATTGGAGGAAAGCAGAGCAGCTCAACCCCATCGCAGAGGTCTAGCACAGGCTATTCAGCACGCAGTCCACAAGTTAGGGGAGAGCTACGACAAGAAAACGTTGTACCTGCCCCTTTTCCACTTTCAGAAGCCGCATTGGAAGCGTTTAATGCTCTGAAGGAGACCTTCACGAGCGCTCCATTGCTACGCTACTTCGATGAAAACAAACCCATGAGGGTCGAAACGGACGCCTCCGAATTCGCAATTGGCGGAATCTTGACGCAACGCTTCGAGGTCGACGGTCAATTGCACTGGCTACCAGTTGCTTACTACAGCAAGAAGCTGCTAGATACCGAGACCCGATATGGTACAGGCGAGCAAGAGCTCCTTGCCATTGTGGAAGCCATGCACCATTGGCGGCACTACTGTCGGGGTGCTAGACACCAAATTGTCGTATTGACCGACCATGCAAACCTCGTTTGGTTCATGACTACTCCAAACCTTACACGAAGGCAGCTCAAATGGGCTGAAAAGCTTGCCGAATACGACTTCAAAGTCACATATCGAGAAGGCAAGAAGAACCCTGCCGATGGCCTATCAAGACGGCCTGATTATGAACTGCCGAAGACTGCCAGTACCTCGACTGCCGCTGAAATAGTGCGACAGTCCTTCCGCTTGGGAAGTCAGGACTATAAGCCAGTACAAGAGGAATTATACATGCTTGCTGCAATGACACTGCGGCCAAGACACCCAGTACGACAGGGGCTACGACAAAAGAATGTCGTACCTGTCACAATGAATACTACCGGTACGATGAACACCGAAGACGGCGGTCCCATCGGAACACCAGCGGTGCGGAACCTACCTGCTCAAGAAGAAGCAAGCCGTAATGGAAATGATGAGAGTGTCATGTCGGATGAAGTCGGCGGTACCACTGGAACACCAGCAGTGCGTCACCTACCCAGGACAATGATTACTGAAGACGGCGGTCCCATCGGAACACCAGCGGTGCGGAACCTATCTGCTCAAGAAGAAGCAAGCCGTAATGGACTGTGGCCAAGACGCCCAGTACGACAGGGGCTACGACAAAAGAATGTCGTACCTGTCACAATGAATACTACCGGTACAATGAATACCGAAGACGGCGGTCCCACTGGAACACCAGCAGTGTGGAACCTACCTGCTCAAGAAGCAAGCCGTGTCATGTCGGAAGGGATCGGTGGCGCCACTGAAGCACACACCGTGCGGCGCCTATCTGCTCAAGAAGCAAGCCGTTACCCAGTCGGAGGGCCTAGGTATGCAGAGCCTCAGCAGCACCCAATCAAGGATAGCTCAGCAGACACTGAAGCTATGGACGGTGGCGCAAGTCACGTTCCTATTAGCCTTCGAATTGAGGATAGCGCTTCTGCTGACACTGTTGAAGCGCTTCAACTCGTGTCTACTCGCTCACCAATAGGTGGGGAGATAACGGCTTATACAAGGATGTCTATCGAACAACTCGAACGTGCAATTCGTACTGAGCAGTTGAAAGACGGTTTGGTACGACGAGTACGACAGGGATTAGCTACCCCTATCGAGGATAGAAACAACTTGGCCGGGTCCGAGATGACAAATATGGATATAGACATGAACCCTGAGATGGTCATGGCATCAGAGATGCAGCCAAATATGGCATCTATACTGTCGGATGTACGAAAACGTTGGCAAGAAATAGATGATGTCGTACACTACGACGGTAAGGTATATGTTCCGCAGAACCCTACCCTCCGCAATGCGGTGATCAGTCGGTATCATGATGATGTCTTCGCAGGGCATTTCGGGAAGTCAAGAACTGCAGAATTGATGCGGCGATCTTATGACTGGCCTGGCGCCGTCAGAGACGTACGACGTTACTGCCATGACTGTGTCGAATGCCAGAAGGCGAAGCCATCCCATCACAAGCCATACGGGTTATTAAACCCATTGCCAGTCCCAACTGAGCCGTGGCATACGGTGACAATGGACTTCATTACGGACCTGCCACTGAGCAGCACATATGGAAGTACGACATGGGATTCAATCCTTGTGGTAGTCGATAAGTTGACCAAAATGGCCCACTATATTCCAGTACGGAAGACCATGTCGGTTGCTGACTTCATTGAAGTGTTTATTCGAGACATAGTCAGGCTCCATGGCGTGCCAGAAGTCTTAGTCACTGACAGGGACAAGCTGTTTACATCGGAGCAATGGACCAGCTTCTGCTTCCACATGCGATGTCGTCGTAACCTATCAACGGCCTTTCACCCGCAAACGGACGGTCAAACAGAGAGACAAAACCAGTCCCTGGAAGCGTATTTACGCATATTTGTTGACGAGCAGCAAGAGGACTGGGCCAAGCTCCTACCCTGCGCTGAGTTCTCGTACAACAATTCCATACACGCTGCTACGGGTAAGAGCCCCTTTCAGCTTAACCTAGGGTTAGATCCCCAGATGGGCCTAAGTAGGCCGCCTATACGGCATTCACATGGACAAATAAGACCCTATGCAGACGCACAGCGGCTCCAAGACCAAATTGCAACGGCTCGGGAGCGGCTACGACAGGCCAACGAGACGTATGCAAGCTACTATAACCAGCGCCGAACGGAGATAACGTTCAAAGAAGGCGATTTAGTACTGGTCAATGGAAAGAATGTGTCAGTGGACAAGCAGACGAAGAAACTGCATTGGAAAAAGCTTGGCCCATTCAAGGTACGACGTGTGATAAGTCGGTCGTCGTACGAACTCGACCTCCCAGAGGATCGAAATATCTATAACGTGTTCAACGTCGCTCTATTGGAGCCATTTCGAGGCACACGCCATGTGTCCCCTGCATTGGCAGGAAAAGACCTACTACCCAATCGAGACGACGAGTGGGAAGTTGAGGCAATTGTGGATAGCCGCGTTCATGACGGCAGGCTTCAATACCTCGTCAAATGGAAGCCGACGGACCAGGTGTGGGACGACACATGGGAGCCAGTACACTTCGTCCGCAATGCAAAGGCAAAAATGCGGAAATTCCATGCTGACAACCCTGACAAGCCGAAATCCGGGCGAGCTGTACGACGTGGACGTAACTGAAGACCACCTTATCTACATGAAAACTTTGTCGGCTTTGTTCAGCCTGGTCTCCTATGGCGGAAACGTAGCTGTACCCTACGACAAGACTACGACAGGGGCTACGACAACTATGTTGCCCCCTATGAGAAACACTACGAGTCACGTGTGCATGGTACAGATGTCGGGATGGGAAAACAATTCCATTACTAGCTATTCACTCGCCGTCTCATGCCCTTCTTCGCTGTCTGATGAGGCCTCCGACCCCATCTCCTCAACGCGGCGCTGCTCAGAGAATTCGATGTACTCCTGGCGGCGGCGAGATTGGTGGGCGTTGAGGACGCGGAGGGCGTGAGCAGTGCCCTCCGGCAAGACAGCAAGGGCCTGGACGAGCTCCTCGGGACTACTAAATTAGCACATGTCGACCCCAAGGAAGCCAAGAGACTCACGTTGAGGAGCGGCTGCGGGGGGCGCGGAGGGTGCCAGTAGTGGCCGGTAAGGGGTGGCGGCGTGAGGATTGATTGGTCGGTCGTCGGGCGCTATACACAATTAGCATACCAATAGTACAACAGTACGACAGTACGACAGTACGACAAAATGTCGTATGTACGACAGGTACGACATAGTCGTACTAAACAAAACAAAACGAAAGGGGATTAGGAAAGGCAGACTTACAGTGTGCCGCCACCCCTCCTGCCACCATAGACACGTGCGCGCGGGACAACAACACCAGATCTCCCAGAGGTCGGGGCAGTGATGGTCGGAGGCTCCGCTGTGCATTGACCACGAGGGTTGCGGAGAGACGTGCAACGAGCGCAGGCTGGATGGGCCTGCGACACGAAGCACTGATCAACCCCGGCCCTTCTGCAAGGGCCACAGCGAGCAGTACCCGACAGCGTGTGACTGGGGTTCTCCCAAATCACACGCCCACGACGATGGCCCTGCTGCACGCGCGCCGGCAGCGAGGTATCGTCGCGACACCACACAGGGCAGGAACCCCTGTCGGAGACGTCACTCGAAGGTAGACGCCTGGCCCTCTTCGGGCGCCGAACAGATCGTTGTACCACCCTGCTTCCCCGTCTCTTTCTGGAGGTGTCGACCACCACGAGCTCACCTGTTGACGACGACGCCCCAGAGCCCTCCTCGTCGCACTGGGCACGAAGGCCGACAGGCTTGCCCGGCGGAGGCGGGTCTCCACCGTTGTCCGCGGCCGTGGGTTCGAGCGTTTGAAGGTTGATGGACTATATACACTATGTCAGCATCCATACCGTACGACAGGAAGTACGACACTGCAAAGAATGTTGGGCCGTGAGCTGCAAGCTCCACGACGCTCCCTCCATGAGGTGGAAACCTCTGCAATGGGGACAGCGCCATGGAGTCACCACGCCATCCAATGAGCAGCAGAGGAGCCGTGGGAGGTACAACAACATGTTGTAAGAGAGGCGGCGAAGAAGAAACACAAAGGAGAGGCGTTTTGAACCTACGGTAAACATGTTGGTTTTGATGTTTATGTTATGAAGAACTTACTGCCAGGCGCGATATCATCACAATTAAGCGAGGGCACGTGATCAGCCTTACCCTAGTGCAGTCCCAACGCGCTCACCCTACAACTCCAACTGTTACGACGTCGTAATGAAGCTTACGAGCGGTCAGTTGGCTCCGGGGACGGCGCCATGGGAAGGGGAATGCTGTGTCAGGGCCACCATATATAGCAGTACGACAGTACGACAGTACGACAGTACGTCACTATAGCTCGCCTATATGATGACTCAGCGAGTAGCGCCTGGGCATTAAGTGAAAACTCTGCACGCGGAGGAAGAGACCTTCTTCCTCAGCGATCAGTGTTTTCCCCACTGAATAGAAGATGTATAACCACTGCATTGGCCCTATCGTGACTCTACTGCCTACGACACCCCGTTCAACACCTATACGACTACCGTCGTACACCCAGCCTCTTACAAGCACAGTTATAAGAGTAGATAAGGCTTTTTAGATCTCTTACACAATTTGAGTAAATGAAGGACATAAACAGGAGTTGAATTGCTTACAGATACAGACTGACTAGAGATTAAATATAAATGTAATATTGATGATTATAGTTAAGTGGCTGAAGTTACTGTTTCACTCATTGTCAGATGTGAGCTTTGCTGATCTAATAATGAAGACTGCAGATCATTAAGAGATGCTTCTACATCATTGAGTACACTTTGAGCTTAATGTTGAGGGAATATAGAGAAATATTCAGTGTTTTGTAGCCTCTGAGCTACTCTCACCTGTGTTAGGCACAGAGCATCTAAGTCTACTGCTGAATATTCTATAACTCTACTCTGTAAATGCCATCATTGAAATCTGTAGGTTCAGGATTGAGATCAGTGATCTATATACTGAAGAGGCAGTTAGAGACATTGTTGAACTGAAACTTGTTTTCTTTCAGAACTACAACCTCCTGATGTACTTAAAGGTCATACTGACTCAGCTTACAGACAAATTGAACAGCAGTGAGACAGAAGAGAAGTTAAACAGCTCAGTGAGTCTGTCTAAAGATGATAAGTCATTAAGTCAGTTAAAGAAGAGTTTTTAATAGATTCTCTGCATAACTTTAAACTGTCAGAAACAGTGCTGATGTTTTACTTCATTTAAGCTGAAATTGCCTTCTTGAAGAAGATTGCTGTTCACTGCTCAGGACATTTAATTTAGAGTTAAAATGTTTAACATCTTCATTACATCAATCTGTCCTCTTCATTGTTTATAACTATGTAAGACTTTAAGAAGACAAGCATAAAGCTCTCTCTACATCTTAATTAGATCAGTCTAGAAGTGATTAACTCAATAACTCTGCAGGTCTCTTTCTCAGTCCAGCAGAGATCAGTGAGACATGTTTTATCAGTAAATTCAGATAATTTCTCTAGTCACACAGAGTTGCTAGAGTGAGCAGTAAAGCTAAAGATTCAGCTTAAAACACTTATATTAATGAGAGCAGATGAGCTACAAGTGCTTCAGCTTCTCTACTTCTATCAGCACCTCAACAGCACAAATTTGAACAGTCTATCAGCTACAGATCTTATTATACATTAATTATAACTTACTTCAGACACAAAGTTATTGTCAGAAGGGGCTCAGTTTTAATTAACTTCTTATAAGAAGTGGTGACTTCAGAAGCTTGTGCAGAACAGTATATCTGAAGAAATATATAAGAGAACTCAGCACATCAACAGTCAGTTATCAGCATAAAACACTCACTCAGTCATTGTTGACAAAGAGAAGAGTCTCAAGCCTACTAATGAGCTGTAAATCACATTTAATTACAGTAAAGTTAAGAAAGATATGCCTGAGAGCCACCTGAAGCTTATATTTAAAGTTTATAACTACCTTTTAGACCCTCAGCACTGAACATTCTTTCAGACAGATGTAAAATATAGATATTTCAGTGTTGTTCTACACTTAAATAATCATCACTTATTTACCTTCTTGATTTCAGGTATTAAGCAGCTGCAATTCATCTGTATATCTCAGAGATCTAAGTCAGCTGACTTTATAATGTTTAAACTTATGAATATTGTGTTAGAGCTTATTCTAAAGCTCTATTCAGAGTCTTCTTTAATGTATAGAAAGACTACTGATACTGCTTTTATAGCCTTCTACATAAATGATCTATTTAGCAGCCATTCAGGTTTTGAGTCTCAGTTTATCTTTCTCTGAAACCATTTTTTCCCTTAAATTGAGTGAGTGAGACTAACTCTATTATTCTGAAAGTTTTGTTTATTTGTGAACTGCATCACTGCTCTGAGAGTAGATCACTATGTAGGTGAAAAGATTCATATTCTTTCATTCAGGGTGAAGACACTGATTAAGTAGCTGAAGTCTATAAACATTCAGGAAGTTTAAGGATTCTTAGAGGCAGTAGATATAACTTATCAGTGAGTGAAGAACTTTACAGAGATTGCTTAACCTCTGAATTAACTGACTGAAGCTGTTTCTTAAAGATGAATGCAGTTAGAGCAGCTATCTTTTAAGCTTTTACAGATCAAATGTGCATCTAATGTTGTCATGAATGAAATTAACTGGTCTCTAGATACTCACTTTTATACTGATGCATCTGATTTCACTGAGAAACTGATGATTACACAGTTTCAGAGAAAGGATAAGGTGTTTAAGTCAGTTGAAGTTCTCATAATCTATAATGCTTTAACCTTCTTCACTACTGAGAGGAAATATCAGATGTATAAATGAAAACTCTACACTATAATTAAGTTCACTACTAAGTTTCAGTACCTCCTTTAGAATTCAGATTATTCAGGCATCATTTATATTAACTATAAGCCTCTAGTCTACTTTCTGAAGTTGAGCTTACACAATAACATATATGAGTATTGAGCAGTAAAGCTCTATAAGCTTCACATTAAAGTTGTTCACATTAAAGAGAAGTGAAATATTATAGTAGACAGTCTGTTCTGCACTATATTCTTTAAAGGAAACTGTGAGAAGAATGACATTATCTGAGATGTTTAAGGGCACCTTCAGTGAGAAGGACATTAATGAATCTAAAAGAATGAAAAGAAGGAGTTTAAAGCATTCTTAAAGAGCTTAACAGAAGAGAAGTGAGCAGAGGTAATAAATTAAAGTACTCTATATAACATCTCTGTCTTTATCCTGCAGTCTTTAGCATCTTGAGGGAAGGCTTATAAATGTTCAGAGTGATTCAGACTCATATATCACTTTCTAGAAATGAGCAATCTATTCTTACTGATTGCAGTTAGCTTTCTACAACAATGTCTTAACTATTGAGTTGACAAGAACTTCAGGCTGTAGATGCATTAAAAAGAATTACACCTACTCTGCATCCTGAAGTTTAAGATAGCAGGTACACTTCAGAAAGCATACAACAACAGTAATTATTGAGTTAAAGAGAGTACTTTCATTAAACTATACAGCTTCATCTACTGATCTGATCAGTCTACAGATGTTAAACAGTACATTACAGAGTGTCTGCAGTGTACTCATTATGCTTCAGCTTAAAGAAGTCAGCTTCTTTAATCTATTGTTACTCACTACTCATTTCAGCTGATGATTATAAATTTTATAGACTTAATGAAGAAGATTTAAGCAGGCTATAAGTACATGCTGCATATTATGAACTACTTCAGTCAGTACTTTACAACCTATCTGAGTGTGACTGTGAACATTTCAGATGTGATACAGGCTCTAAAGAACTTGTTCAATCAATTTATGCAGCTGGCCACTTTCTTCCTTGACTGGAACCAGCACTTTGAGAACAGCATTGTAAAGAAGTACATAAAGAAGTGAGAAATCAGGCTGTTTTTTGATTTAAGCAGCTTCTCTAAGTTCTTTAATCTTATTAAGTAAGGAAACTGCATTTTGAAGAATGTTATTAGAAAGTCTACATTCTCAGAAGCAAAGTAGAACACAGTTCTCATAAGAGTTACTTATAAGATTAACAGTTGAGTAATTAGTCATCTTCATCACTTCTTATTGAGCATTCTGATTGAATTTCCTTCTACACCCTCATTAATAACTCTTCTTGACAATTCAGGTTTGACTGAGATCTCTATCTCTCAGTAACTTAAGTTCATTAAGAAGATTTAAGTTCACTATTAAGCAGTTTAGAGCCACCTGCTTAATCTAACTGCTCAGTATTACAAGCATGACATTGTTCAGGTGTTCAGTTATTTGTTCAGGTATTTGTTCAGATGTTTAGTTATTGATTCAGGCATTTAACATTCAGTGACCTGTGCTAGCACTCAATTAGATCTAGTGCAGCTCAGCACCTGCATATATGTGTTCAGACTGTTATCAGATAGATGACTTTCTAGAATTAATCTCTTCATCACTATATCTGCATAACCTGCTCTGCATGATCCTAACATTAGATTAATTCTTATTACCTTACATTTGTAGTTTAGTCAAACTGAAAGAATCTACTCTGAAACTCAGCATTGAACTGTGTGTGTTGATGACATCAAAAGACACTGATAATACTGTTATTGCTCACACCTTTCTAAGCCATACAGAACATGTATCAGTTTACTTAAGTTATACAGAACACTGAATTGCTCTTGTAGAGAGAGCTGAATCTAAACAATCACTGAATAAAGTTCTTATTCAAGAGGAACACTGAACAACAAATTTTAAATTAAACAACACTGAGACTATAACATGTAAAAGAGCAGTAAAGTGTTTTCTAACAGAATACTGTTTCTAGCACTGTTCAGCAGTTCTCAGATGTGATAAGACCTGTTGTAAGATGTGTTATCCTCTGCTAAGAAGGGCATTAAATGCAAGACTTCAGAAAATTACATTACTGAGATGACACACAACAACACAGCTCTGCATTCTCAGATTCAGAGAGGTAAGACTGCTGAGACAAGCTCATTCTGCCAGCTCAGGCAGGATGAAGAAGAAGAACTACAATTCAGTGTAAAAGAGATGATCTATTCAGCTCTAGATGCTGCCCTTAAGAAACTTAAGAAAGAAAGAAAGGCTAGAAAGTTCTCTGTTTCTACTGTCTGACATCATGAACAAACTGGTGAAGATGATGCTGAAACCTCCTACAATATTGTTAATGTGGAACAACTTCAGTGCTGAGCAGATGCTGAGTCAGAGCAGTTTTTAAAGACACTTATCACTCTCTAAGAGTAGAGGGATTTAAGTATAACAGTCAGTGACAGCATCTACAATCTACTGCTAGAAAAGAATGATCTTGTGAGCATTGTCACTGAGCAGTAAGAGTGAGTGAACTCTCTGAAAGTCAACTTCACTACTCTCAACATCAAATATCAACTATTAAAGGAACATCAGTGAGCTGATTGTGAAGGAACTCAGCTATTCAACACCTCTATACCATCAGTTGATAGAGGCAAATACTCACTTAAGATTTCAGACTCTTTCATTCTAGACAACAGCTCTGAACCTACATGAGAGAAATGAGTAGACAAGATGCAGGTCAAATTGGCAGTCAATAAGAATTATTATCTGACTGAAATTACCTATATAGATTATGTGTTGTCTCAATTGAGTGAAAAGGCTGCTCAACACACTGAGTCTTGTTCATTATATAAATTCTCAGTCATCAACCTCTACTATACTGTCAATGAGATTCTGAAGAACTTGAAAAAGATCTATAAAGACTTAGATAAGTTAAGAAATTACTGTTGAGCCTACATTAATCTTATTTAGAGCTTTAAGCAGTTCTCTAAATTCTATATTGAGTTTCATCATCTTTCTACCTTTCTTAAGTATGGCAAAACTCAATGTATAAATGACATTTAAGACAAGATCTCTTCTTGTCTTCAGGCAGCTCTGTCATTCTAAATAATTCAACTGAATTTGCTATCAACTATGAAGACTTACCTCATTCACCTCAATAATGAACAATGTGCTGCTAAGACAGCAAAGGATCAAAAGAATGCCAGTATTATAACAGCCTTTATAAAGAAAATCAGAATGTTTAAATGCATCACCTTTAAATTGTCTAACTCTTAACTGGCAATACACTCCTTCACACCTTTAAGTGGGATCAATAGAAGACCATTCACTGACTCTCAACATTAAGTGAATGAACAGACTGGCAACTACTTTATTTGCCATTAACCTGAACACCTTACCAGTGACTGCACTCAGTAAACTACATCAACAACTTCATTCTGATGCAACAGCTCAGTTAGCAAACTGTATATTGACTCTGAGAACTCTGACTTTAAGTTGAAAAATGAGTAGCCTCTACTAAAGTTATAAATAAGGGTGATACTGTCTCCTTGTGCAATATAAACTGTTCATTGAATTCTGATGAAGCTGAGTTAGACATCTTTTATAATTTCTTCTTTTGCAGCCTTTTGTCACCTCATACTTACTTTATTTTTAGAGCTTTCTTATACCCTTCTGAGCACTAGTTAACATCAGCTGCACTGCATACTCACTCATTTATAGTTAGCTGGCACTTATAGTCTGTAATCAGCTTAATTTAAAGCCTGTTCCTCTCTCTAAACTTAAGGCAGTTCACAGTTTTAATAATCAGCTCTTCAAGTTTAAGATCACCCACATCATCTACTCAGGTTTGCTTTTGAAAAAGGACTACAAAGAGGCTACTGTTCCTATATTAATAGTTGACTTAAGACAGCATAATATCATTCTGGAAAAACTCTGAATAAACTGAAACCAGCTTCTTCTAAACATGAGGGATGACTCTATTGTCTTCAGAGAAGACTTTCCCTCATCAATTAAGAAGATGAGAGTAGAATGTTCATCTTCTTCTCAACATTTTACTCTGCTCCCTCTCTAAATACCTCTTTAAACACCTCTCTGAACACCTTTCTGAATTGTTCAGACAATAACTAAAATCCTTTCTTAATCTGCCTCTATCACAGATGACACCCTGTTTCAGATGTGCAGTGTAGAAGCAGCATTCTATACTGTGCTAGCTTGCTAAGAGGAGGTACAAATATTTACTATATTAATGAAGGACATAGACAAACAACTGGCACTAGATTAAGAGTGTTATGTAAAGAAAATCAGTGTCAAGTAAAACACCTCTCAACACTTAGAAGATGTTCATTAACAGCTTTCTGCTGAGTATTATAAGTATCTTAATGTTTTTAACTGCTCTCAGGCCAGCAAACTTCCTTCACACTGCTTATATAATCACAAAATTGAGCTGATAACTGATGCTGCTTCACCTTAAAGCTGAGCCTACTGTATGTCACTCTACAAGCTTCAGAAGGTTAAGGAATATCTAAATAAGAACCTCTTTAAAGACTTCATCACTCTGAGTAAGACTGTCTACTCTTCATCAGTGCTGTTTACTCTAAAGATGAACAGTGATCTACAGTTCTGTATAAATTATTAAAAGCTCAACATCTTCACTAAATAGAACTGATATCCCCTTCTGTTAATAGAAGAGATTATAGGGAAGATTCTTGAGTGTAAGCATTTAAGTTGTCTGAACATAATTGCTGCCTTCAACAAGCTGCATATGCATTCAGACAGTGAGAACCTGACTACATTTATTACTGCATTAGACTTCTACAAATACTGAGTTCTACTGTTTGAATTGATTAACAGTCTGAGCACCTTTCAGCAGTACATCAATAATACTCTGTAGAACTTCCTTAACAACTTCTGTCAAGCCTATCTGAACAACATCCTTATCTATAGCAAGATCAGGAAGGAGCATCAGAGTCATGTTAAATAAGTTCTTCAATAACTCTGTAAAGCTGGTCTACAAGTAGACATTAAGAAGTGCAAGTTTAATGTCTCTGAGACAGTCTTTCTGAGTATTATTGTATTCAGAGAAGGGCTATATATAGACTTACAGAAGGTTAAAGCAGTCATAGACTGAGTTAGATTAACAAACCTTAAGAAGGTTCAGAGGTTTATAGACTTCACTAACTTCTACTGTTAGTTTATATAAGACTTCTTCAAGATTGTTAAGCCCCTCATTGCTCTTACTCAAAAGGAAGTTTCATTTATATAAACTGAGAATTGCACTAAGGCATTTCAAGACCTTAAACAAGTTATAATTAAGATCTCAGTGTTGAGACATTTCAATCTAAACTATCAGACTATATTAGAGAAAGACACCTCTGATCTGATAACTGATGAGATTCTCTTTCAGTACAATGAGGAAGGAGTTCTTCACCCTGTAATCTTCTATAACAAGAGCATAATATCAGTGAAGTGCAATTATTACATCTATGACAAAGAACTCCTGGCCATTATTTATTGTTTTGAACACTGGCATTCAGAACTCAAACACACTGACTTATCTATATAAGTCTTTACTGATCACCAGGCATTAAAGATCTTTATAGAGAACAAGGAGCTGACCTGTTGACAGATTAGATATTTAGACATTCTGTCAGAGTTTAACTTTCATATAATCTTCTGATCAGGCAAGACTAATGGTAAGGCTGACACTCTTACTTAAATATTCAACTCTGAGGAGAAGAACCTGGCCTATCAGATTATTCTCACTTCAGACTGTGTGAAAGTCTGAGTTAGAGAGGTGGAAGAAGGTCTTTTTAAACAGGTGCATACAGTCAATAAGACAGATGAGCTGTGCAATAAGTACTGTAAGATCATTGTTAACAATGCAGTCAAACTTTATAACTGACATCTTCATAAATGCTGAGTCATTAATGATGTGTTGTTTAAAAACAATCTATTGTGGGTTCTGAAGTCTCTACACACTGAGTTCCTTCAGGAAATTTATAATCAGCCATCAGCTGATCACCTGAGCATCAACTGAACAGTAGATCTGATTCACTGTTACTACTACTGATCAGGACATGTGGCCACAGTGAAGTAATACATTTAGAACTGTCAGCATTGCCAGTGAAGTAAGTCACCTTATAATGTCATTAACAGACTTCTTATCTCCCTCTCTATCTCCCAGCAATGCTGGCAAGACATTGCTATAAACTTTATCACTGAACTTTCACTGTTAGAGGACTACAACACCATTTGTACAATCATTAACTGATTGTTAAAGAAAAGGCATTACATCCTCTATCATTCAGAAGACAAAGGAACTTCAACTGAGAAAGTAATAAAGATCATACTTTAAAATGTCTACTACCTACATAAACTGCTCAGCTTTATAGTCTCTGATTGAGATTCTCAATTCATCTTCACCCTCTGATAAAGCATGTGCAAACAGTTGAAGATCAAGGTCAACTTATTAACAGCCTACTATTCTGAAATAGATAGTCAGACTGAATAAGTAAATTAGAACATTAAATGAGGCCTTTAAACCTATTACAACTACATGTAAAACAACTGAACAAAATGACTACTTATAATGAAGTTCAGTGACAACAATAACACCTTCTCTGTAATCTCTCTCTTATTATTCTATCTCAATAAGGGCTTTCACCCCTGAATAAGCTTCAGCCTCAACAAAACTACATATAAATCTATACACAAATGACTACAGTCAGTGAAGGCAGAGGACATCAACACTCACATATAAGAGATTCTAGACTTCAGAGTTAAACAATTGAAAAAGAGCTGGAAATTTATAAAAGTGCAAGCAGATAAACATTATAAAGATGTCACATATGAGGTTGAAGACATAATCTGACTGTCAGGCTGTAATGTTAAGTTCATCAGATCATGTTAAGATCTAGAGAACAAGCAGCTAAAACTGTTTCACATTAAAAAACAGATGAAAGCAGTCTATCAACTGAAGCTGCTGACTATTATACAAATTTATAATGTCTTCAGTCTCAAACTGCTCTGTCTATATGTTACAGATTCTCTTTCAGGTTAATAGACACCCTCACCAGCTTCTATTGTCACAGAGAACAATAAGGAGCACTGAGAGGTTAAAAACATTCTGAACTCAAGATGATACTGCAGAAGACTTCAATACAAGGTTAAATGACACAGTTTTAATCAAGACAATGAGTGATACTACACTGACAAAGATGAATTTAAGGGCTCAGCTGACATTCTAGCAGAGTTTCATCAGAAGTACTTAAATAAGTTACAGTAGTTCAGAGCTGTCAGTTTCTTCTTAGACCTCTTCTTCCTGTACTCATGAGGAGAGGAGACCCTGCAGCCTCACTATCTATAATTACTTCCTGTGAAAGTACTGTTTCATTAATGTCTGAAGCCTCTGTAGAAAGTGTGGAATTGGGATTCAATGAGTGATCTTATAGAGAAACTACAAGCTCTACTACTACAACTGAGGTTTCTGAAGAGTTGAACAGGAATGACAGCATTACAGACAACACTTTTTTGAAGAGAGAGATAATGTTACAAGCATGACATTGTTCAGGTGTTCAGTTATTTGTTTAAGTATTTGTTCAGGTGTTTAGTTATTGATTTAGGTGTCTGACATTCAGTGACTTACATTAGTGCTTAATTAAATCTAGCACAGCTCAGCACCTGTATATATGTATTTAGACTGTTATCAGATAGATGACTCTCTAGAATTAATTTCTTTATCATTATATCTGTATAACCTGCTCTGCATGATCCTGACATTCAGTGAGAGAATGTTTCTCAGTCTAATAAGAAGGAGAAAGACTGTATAATAAAGAAGTATAATTGAGGTGTTGTTTTAAAGAAGTTCTCTATCAGCAATCTGATTCTCTTACATCAGAAAAATACAGAGAAATTGAAGACTTGTTAAAGAGACTCATTTGTTGTTAACAGACTCAGAGAGTGTGTAAGTTTTCACCTTAAACAGCTAAATGAACAGTGTATAAAATGAATATATTACAGTGATGATTTATGCCACTTTCAGTCTTAAATAGAACATCTTAAACTTCTGAATAAACTCATCTATTCAACATCTTAAACACTTAGATGGTCTCTTTAAAAGAGGTCAGTTGTTTTACACTTTGAGAAAAAGAGGCATAAAAGGGAGTAGAGTGAAGGAGAGCATAGTTAAGAGAAGTCTATAAAGCAGTCTGCCTATGACTGCTTTTATATAAGTGATGAGGAAGTGATTAAGCTGAGATTTTAACTGTGTATATATAAGAGGTATTGAACAGTCTTTTCACCTGTCTAATCTGTACTAGTGTTATTTAGGTCATGCCTGCACTCTTCTAGCATATATGTAATATGACTGCTAGCATGTTTTCTCTTCTTCTCTATATAGCTAGCTGATCTCTAGAGTATAATTCTTAATCAATTATACAAAACATCTACTCTCTTCTATCAGTCAGTGTTATTTAGTCTTCCCTTTTCTTGAGCTTGCATGACTAAGCAGAAAAGGGGGCAGCAGCAATATAGTGAAAATCCTTATATAAAGCTCTTATATACAGGTGTATAGACATTTAGATATTTGTTTAAATACATAGATACTGTAGCTTTATAGTATTTAAACTTAATATTTATTTAAATGCATGTGTTTTTAAAATTATATATATATAAACATTATTATTTAAGATAATATTATTTATAGTAAGTTATATTTTTATTATAATGTCTTACTGTTTTAACTGTGTATATAATAAGTAGTTAAAGATGTAATAGTAAAAATAAAAATAATAAGTAAATCAGTCATCTTTATATTTCAATAAGTGATGAATTTAATTACTCAGACTGATAATCTTCTTTTTCTATTTATAAAAATCACTATCTCTGTACAGAAATAGCCTCAGAAATGCTATTCAAAAAATAAGTTTTAAATTTTATTCAAAAATAGAGTTGTCTGCAATAAATGCTATAAAAAACATGTTAAAATTTACAGAGTGTAAGACTATAGTATCTTCAATTTTAAGAAGATATATAACAGAGTTTATAGCAATGTGAAATAAAGTAAGATATAAATATATAGTTTATATATATACTAAAACTAATAGTTAAGAAGAGAAAAAGAAGCAGATTAAACATTATAACAGTTTAAGACAGTTAATTTTCATTATTAAACTTAATTAAATCTGTGTTTAGAAAATCTTAACAGTTTAGAACATTGTTTAAGTTTATAAAAAAGAACTTATTTATTTTATATACAGGCAGCTAATTAGTAATAAAGTTATCTTTAAACAGAGTTAGCAGATTTTTCTTATTAATTTTTAGATTCTTATAGTGTTACAGTATAGTGCACTGTGCTGTACTGCATAAGCACTTATATAACTGTATAATTTTATATATGTTTATAGTGCAGAATTTATATATTAAGTGTAAACACTCTCTAAATTTAATCTTTATAACTTAGTAGTTATAGTCTCACTCACTATTCTATTATAATTATATCTACATTTAAGTAAGTCTCTACTTAACAGATGTTCAATTCTGACTTATTAACTTGAGAATTATAATCTATTCTAAGCTGATAGATTGTCAGCACTTAGTAGAGAGTTGCAGTTAATGTACTGAAATTGCATCTGTAACAGCCCATTTTTAAGTCCTGTAATAAGTGCTTAAAAGCCAGTCTGAATTCACAGTTATAAAGGATTTAAAGGCAAGAAAACAGTTATATTAGATGGTGAGAAAATGATTATATTAAAAGGTAAGAAATGGTCTTATTAGAAGGTAAAAAAGTGACTATATTAGAAGGTGAGAAAGCAATTATATTAGAAGATGAGAAAACAGCCTTATTAGACAGTGAGAAAGAAGATGAGAAAGAAGATAAGAAACAGCTATATTAAACAGTGAGAAAGAAGATGAGAAACAGCTATATTAAACAGTAAGAAAGAAGATGAGAAACAGCTATATTAAACAGTGAAAAAGAAGATAAAAAACAGTCTTATTAGAAAGTGAGAGAATGATCTTATTAGAAGGCAGGTACATATTTAAATACATCTCAACTTAATCTATATAGATCTTAACTCAATTTACATAAAGCTTATTCAGTTAACTAGACCTTTAATAGTTAGTTATATAACTGAATTTCTTAGCTGACTTACATTTAATCTAAATATACTTAAGTCTTTTAAGCAGCTAACTGGTCATTTTAAATATATTTAAGTTTAATTATAAGTTTTATACTGATGTATTTGTTATTAAGGCTGAAATTGACATAATTTTACATATTTATTAAAGTTTAAAACCTGCTACCTCTTATAGAGTGAATACTCTTATAAAGTAAATAGTTACAGGTGTACAACATAGTTATAGTAATAGATATTTTCTTATTAAATTTAATGTCTTCATTATGTAAGTTTATTCTTAAACTTAAAATCACCTCTATAAATGACTCTAAAGTTGACTGCATGCTGTCTACTTTACAATTTAAAAATTTTAAAGGAATGTTTTTCTGCATATATATGCAAAAGGCTTATTTATGTAGCTAACTCTATTTAAGAAAGATTTCTTCACTTGTATAAACATTAAACTTAATTTAAAAGCATGTTTATATTGTTAACTATATCTAATTATAACCAGTCAGCTAAGGAATCTAATCAGTACAACTAACTATCAGAGGTCTAATTAACTGAGTAGAATCTATGTAAATTGAGTTAAGATCTATATAAATTAAGTTGAAGTCTATCTGAATGTATACTCATTAGAAGGCAAGAAACAGCCTTATTAGAAGATGAGAAAATGACTATACTAGATAGTGAGAAATGGTCTTATTAAATAGTGAGAAAGAAGGCAAGAAACAGCTTTATTAAATAGTGAGAAACAGCTATATTTAAAGGCAAGAAACAGTCTTATTGTTAGGAGCATGACAGCGTTCAGGCATGGTTTACTCAGTGGTGTGCGCTAGCGCCTGGTTGGGCCTAGCGCGGCTCACCCCTATATAGTAGACTGCTCACTCGCCCATATGGCTCCTTACAATTAATGTTCTTTGTCACCATATCTGCATGACTTGCTCTGCATGATCCTGACACTTATTGCTGAACAGATTTTCAGATTCTGACAGCCTGTGTGGCTGAATTCAGCAGCAGGCTTTGAACATCTATAAGAACTACAGAAAGAGTAGTTTATAGTAACTGTACTATAGTTAAAATGCAGAATTTGCAGTTGTGTTAAGATCACAGTGAGTCTAGTCTTAAAGAGGGAATAAATCATCTCTAAAGTGGAAAAATCTGCTCTACTAGCAGCTGAAACACAATTTGAAACCTCTATAAAGATTTAACATAAGTAAGCTCATAAATAAACTACACTATAAAGCTTTTTTTATAAGCATGATGTTGTTCAGGCATTCAGTTATTTATTCAGGTGTTTAGTTATTAATTCAGATGTCTAACATTCAGTGACTTGCATTAACACTCAATTAGATCTAGTGCAGCTCAGCACCTACATATATATTCAGACTGCTATCAGATAGATGACTCTCTAGAATTAATCTCTTAGTTACTATATCTGTATAACTTGCTCTGCATAATTCTGATATTAGATTAATTCTCATTATCTTACATTTGTAATTTAGTTGAACTGAAAGAACCTACTCTGAAACTCAGCATTGAACTGTGTGTGTTGATAACACTGAAAGACACTGATAACACTGTTATTGCTTACATCTTTCTAAGCTATACAGAATGTGTATCAGTTTACTTAAATTATACAGAACACTGAATTGCTCTTATAGAGAGAGCTGAATCTAAATAATCACTGAACAACTGAATGAAGTCCTTATTTAAGAGAGACACTGAACAATGAATTTCAAATTAAACAACACTGAGGCTATAATATGTAAAAGAGTGATAAAGTGTTTTCTAGCAGAATACTGTTTTTAACACTGTTCAGCAGTTTTTAGATGTGATAAGATCTGCTGTAAGATGTGTTAACCTCTGTTAAGAAGGGCATCAAACACAAGACTTCAGAAGATCACATTACTGAGATAGTACACAATAATACAGCTCTGCAGAATTAAATTCAGAGAGATAAGGCTGCTGAGACAAGCTCATTCTGCCAGCTCAGGCTGAACAAAGAAGAAGAACTACATCTCAGTGTAAAAGAGATGATCTATTCAGCTCTAGATGCTGCTCTTAAGAAACTTAAGAAAGGAAGAAAGGTCAGAAAGTTCTCTGTTTCTACTACCTAACACCATAAATAAATCAGTGAAGATAATGCTGAAACTCTCTACAATATTGTCAATATGGAACAACTTCAGTGTTGAGCAGATACTGAGTTAGAGCAGTTTCTCGAGGCACTCATCACTCTCTAAGAGTAGAAAGATTTAAGTATAACAGTCAGTGACAGCATTCACAACTTACTGCTAGAAAAGAATGATCTTGTGAGCATTGTCACTGAGCAGTAAGAGTGAGTGAACTCTTTAAAAGTTAACTTCACTACCCTCAACATTAAATATCAACTATTGAAGGAACATCAGTGAGCTGATTAAGAAGGAACTCAGCTATTTAACACCTCTATATCATCAGTTAACAGAGACAAACACTTATTCAAGATTTCAGACCCTTTCATTCTAGATGACAGCTTCAAACCTACATGAAAGAAATGAGTAGGTAAGATGCAGGCCAAATTGACAGTTAATGAGAATTACTATCTGACTGAAATTGCCTGTATAGATTATATGTTGTCTCAATTAAGTAGAAAGGCTGCTCAACACACTGAGTCTTATTCACTATATAAATTCTCAGTCATTAATCTCTACTGTACTGCTAATAAGATTCTGAAGGACTTGAAGAAGATCTATAAAGACTCAGATAAGCTGAGGAATTACTGTTAAGTCTATATTGATCTCATTCAGGGCTTTAAGTGGTTCTCTGAACTCTATATTGAGTTTCATCATCTTTCTACCTTTCTTAAGTATGGCAAAACCCAATGTATAAATGATATTTAAGACAAGATCTCTCCTCATCTTCAGGCAGCTCTGTCATCTCAAATGGTTCAACCAGATTCACTATTAATTATGAAGACTTACCTCATTCACCTCAATAATGAACAATGTGCCATTAAGGCAGTGAAGGATTGAAAGGATGCCAGCACTATAACTGCCTCTACAAAGAAAATCAAGATGTTTAAATGCATCATCTTTAAATTGTCTAATTCTTAACCAGTGATACACTCCTCTACACCTTCAAGTGGAATCAATAGAAGATCAGCCATTAATTCTCAACATCAATCAGATGGACAGGCTGGCAACTACTTCATTTACCATCAACCTGAACACCTTGCCAGTGACTGCACTCAGCAAGCTACATCAGCAACTTTATTTCAATGTAACAGCTCAGTTAGTGAACTGTATATTAACTATAAGAACTCTGACTCTGAGTTAGAAAATGAACAGTCTCTATTAAAGTTATAGATGAGGGTGATACTGTCTTCTTATGCAATATAAACTGTTTATTGAACTCTGATGAAGCTGAGTTAGACATCTTTCATAAGCTCTTCTCCCTGCAGCCTTTTGTCACCTCATACTCACTTTATTCTCAGAGCTTTCTTATATTCTTTTAAGCACTAGTTAACACCAGCTGCACTGTCTACTCACTCATCTATAGTCAGCTAGCATTTATTATCTGCAACCAGCTTGATCTAAAGCCCATTCCTCTCTTCAAACTTAAGGCAGTTCACAGTTTCAATAGCTAACTCTTTAAGTTCAAGATCACTCACATTATCTATTCAGGTTTGCTTCTGAAAAAGAACTACAAGAAGGCTACTGTCTCTATATTAATAGCTGACTTAAAACAGCATAATATTATTCTGAAAAAATCCTGAATGAACTGAAATCAGCTTCTTCTGAACATGAGGGATGACTCTATTGTCTTCAGAGAAGACCTTCCCTCACTGACTAAGAAGATGAGAGTAGAATGTTCATCTCCTTCTCAATATTCTACTTCTCCCCCTTCATCAACTCTCTGAATTGTTCAGACAACAATTAAAATTCTTTCTTAATCTGCTTCTATTACAAATAACATTCTGTTTCAGATGTGCAGTGTGAAAGCAGCACTCTACACTGTACTAGCTCATTAAGAGAAGGTACAAATATTCACTATGTCAATAAAGAATATAGATAAATAACTGACACTAAATTAAGAGTGTTGTATAGAGAAAATTAACATTAAGTAAAATGCCTCTTAACACTTGAAAGATGTTCACTGACAGCTTTCTACTGAGTATTATAAGTACCTTAATGTCTTTAACTGCTCTCAGGCCAGCAAACTTCCTCTACATCATCTATACAATGACAAAATTGAGCTGATAACTGACATCACTTCATCTCAAAGCTGAGTTTACTGTATGTCACTCTACAAGCTTCAGAAGGTTAAGAAATATCTAAATAAGAACCTCTTTAAAGACTTCATCACTTTAAGTAAGACTGCCTACTCTTCATCAGTGCTGTTCATTTTAAAGATAAACAGCAATCTACAGTTCTGTATAAATTATTAAAAGCTTAACACTCTCATTAAATGAAACTGATATCCCCTTCTGTTAATAGAAGAGGTCATAGAAAAGATTCTTAAATGTAAGTATTTAAGTCATCTGAACATAATCATCATCTTTAACAAGCTGTATATACATTCAGATAGTGAGAACCTGATCACATTTATCACTGCATTAGACTTCTATAAATACTGAGTTTTACTGTTTGAGTTGATCAACAGTCTAAGCATCTTTCAGCAGTACATTAATGATACTCTGTAGAACTTTCTTAACAACTTCTGTTAAGTCTATCTGAACAACATCCTTATCTATAGCAAGATCAGGAAGGAGCATCAGAGTCATATTAAATAAGTTCTTTAAAAACTCTGCAAAGCTGATCTATAAGTAGACATCAAGAAGTATGAGTTTAATGTCTCTGAGACAGTCTTTCTGAGTGTTATTGTATCTGAAGAAGGGCTATATATGAACCTGCAGAAGGTTAAAGCAGTTATAGACTGAATTAGGTTAACAAATCTTAAGAAGGTTCAGAGATTTGTAGACTTCACTAACTTCTACTGTCAGTTTATATAAGACTTCTTCAAGATTGTTAAGCCCCTCATTACTCTTACTTAAAAGGAAGTTTTATTTACATAAACTGAGAACTGCACTAAGGTGTTTTAAGACCTTAAACAAGCTATAATGAAGGCCTCAGTGTTGAGACATTTCAACTTAAACTGTCAGGCTATACTAGAGACAGATGCCTCTGACCTAATGACTAATAAAATTCTCTCTCAGTACAATAAGAAAGGAGTTCTTCACTCTGTAGCCTTCTATAATAAGAGCATAATATCAGCAGAGTGCAATTATTACATCTATAATAAAGAACTTCTAACTATTATCTATTGTTTTAAACACTGGTGTTCAGAACTTAAACACACTGACTTATTTATACAAGTCTTCACTGACCATCAGGCATTAAAGACCTTTATAAAAAACAAAAAGCTGATTTATCAGCAGGCCAGATATCTAGACATTCTGTCAGAGTTCAACTTTTATATAATCTTTCAGCTAGGCAAGACTAATGATAAGGCTGACATTTTTATTTAAATATTCAACTCTGAGAAGAAGAATCTGATCTATCAGACCATTCTCACCCTGAACTGTGTGAAAGTCTGAGTCAGAGAGGTGAAAGAAGGCCTTTTCAAATGAATGTACACAGTTAATAAGACAGACAAGTTGTGCAATAAGTACTGTAAGGCCATTATTAACAACACAGTCAAACTTCATAATCAACATCTATATAAATACTGAGTCATCAATGGTGTGTTGTTTAAGAACAATCTATTGTAGATTTCAAAGTCTCTATACACTGAGCTTCTTCAGGAAATTTACAACCAGCTGTCAGCTGACTATCTGAGCATCAACTGAACAGTAGATCTGATTCACTGTCACTACTACTGATTAGAATATGTGGCTACAGTGAAGCAATACATCTGAAACTGTCAGCATTATCAGCAAAGTAAGTCATCTTGTAATGCCATTAATAAACTTCTTGTTCCCCTTTCTATCCCCCAGCAATGCTGGCAAGACATTGTCATAAACTTTATCACTAAACTCTCACTGTTGAAGGACTACAATGCCATTTATACAATAATTAATTAATTGTTAAAGAAAAGGCATTACATCCCCTGCCATTCAAGAGACAAAGGAACTTCAACTGAGAAAGTAATAAAGATTATACTTTAAAATGTTTACTGCCTACATAGACTGCTCAGCTTTATAGTCTCTAATTGAGGTTCTCAATTCATTTCCACCCTCTAGTAAAGCATGTGCAAACAGTTGAAGATCAAGGTCAACTTATCAACAGCCTATCATTCTGAAATAAATGATTAGACTGAACAGGTAAATCAGGATGTTAAATAAGACCTCTAAATCTATTGCAACTACATGCAAGACAACTGAATGAAATGACTACTTATAATAAAGTTCAGTAACAATAATAATGTCTTCTCTGTAACCTCCCTCTTGCTCTTTTATCTTAATAAGGGCTTTCACCCCTGAATAAGCTTCAGCCTCAACAAAACTACATACAAATCTACACATAAATGACTACAGTTAGTGAAGGTGAAGGACATCAACACTCACATGCAAGAGATTCTAGAATTCAGAGTTAAGTAACTGAAAAAGAGCCAGAAATCTATAAAAGTACAAGCAGATAAACATTGTAAAGATGTTATATATAAGGTTGAAGACATAGTCTAACTGTCAGGCTGTAATGTTAAGTTCATCAGATTATGTTGAGATCTAGAGAATAAGCAGCTGGAACTGTTCTGCATTAAAGAATGAGTAAGAGCTGCCTATTGACTGAAGCTGCTGACTATTATGCAAATCTATGATGTCTTCAGTCTTAAACTGCTCTGTCTATATGCTACAGACCCTCTTTCAGACTAACAGATGCTCTCATCAGCTTTTATTGTTATAAAGAATAATAAGAAGCACTGAAAGGTTGATAACATTCTGAACTCAAGATGATACTGCAGACAACTTTAATACAAGATTAAATGGCACAGTTTTAACTGAGATGACAAGTAGTACTACACTGATAAAGATGAATTTAAAGGCTCAGCTGATGTTTTAATGAAGTTCTACAGAAGATATCTAAATAAGCTACACTAGTTTAGAGCTGTCAGTTTCTTCTTAAATCTCTTCTCTCTGTACTTCACACTTCTTGAGAGTACTGATGAGGACTTAGAGTCCTCTTCTTCTTATACTTATGAGGAGAGGAGGCCCTGCAGTTTCACTGTCTATAACTACTTTATGTGAAAGTATTATATCATTGGCATCTGAAGCTTTCATGAAAAGTGTGAAATTGAAGTTCAATGAATGACCTCATGAAGAGGCTACAAGCTTCACTGCTACAACTGGAGTTTCTAGAAAGTTGAACAGTGATAACAGCATTGCAGACAACACTTTTTGAAGAGAGGAATAATGTTATAAGCATGATGTTATTCAGGTGTTCAGTTATTTATTTAGGCATTTGGTTATTGATTCAGACATCTGACATTCAGTGACTTATATTAGTGTCTAATTAGATCTAGTACAGCTCAGCATCTGTGTATATATATTCAGACTGTTATCAGATAAATGACTCTCTAGAATTAATCTCTTAATTACTATATCTGTATAACTTGCTCTGCATGATCCTGACAGCTTTAAAGTTTTTTATTAAGATTAAAACTTACAGCTTAATTGATGAAATTCTAATTTTTATAAAAAGGAAAAAGGGAAGAGATACAGTATTATCTAGTATACAATGTTACTCTGTAAGTTATATTAATATAATATTATACTTTATGTTATTTAGTGAGTTCTTTATATTAAAGAAATATAGTAAGCTGTTAAATAAGTATAAGTATAAATTTACACCACTATTACATCAGAAACTTAAATGTATAATAAAGTATTTTAAGTATTCTAATAAAGCTAAAGCTTACAATAATGTTAAGACTTATTATTAGCAGATCTTTAATAATATAGAGTGTCTGATCTACACTCTTAATTTTGAGAAGTTAGTTTAATCAGTGTTTCACTTTTTACCTGATAAAACTTTAAGATCTAAGGCAGTTATAATTAATACTAAAATAATGCAGTATATTACATTATCTTCTCAGTCTATTATTAAGAAGAATGAGTAGTTATAACAGTATTATATTAATATTTAACTGTGTTTTTTCTTTCTTTCTAAATTTTATAATTTTAGATAGCTAGCTATTATCTTTATTACCTCTTTATAATGAAGAGAATTCAGTGATGTGTTTATAATGTTAATACAGTATTATCTCTACATCTTATAAGAAATGTTGTAATAATATATTAATAGAGTCTTAATAAAATCTATAAAATTCTGTAAGAAAAACCAGAAAAGAGTGTCTTTATAGCAGTCTTTAAAAAAATTTAACACTTTTATTTTCAGTCTATTATTTCTTTATTAAATGCAGTACACATCTTTTATACTTAATTAAATTCTCTTTAAAGATTCACTAATTATACTTCTTTAATCACTCTTCTAATTTCACTTTATATTAAATTTTCTTCTTTTACATTTTTCTATTTAAAACTTTCTCAATCTTATATTCTTTCTTATTATTCATTAACTCTGATGGCTGTAGCAGCAGCATAAATTCATTATCTTATTAACAGATATACAGTTTAAGATAGAAGATATAAAAGACATTATAAATTCAGTAGTTTAAAAGTAGAGTTAATTAATAGACTTACTTCTTAATTATATTATAATCTTTAAAGAGTTTAATAAACTTTTAAAACAGCTTCTAATTTAGGTATTTCTGCTGCAGGTTCTTTATTAAGAGTATAATTAAGTCACTTACATTATATAATTAAAGGGTGTATTTCTTATTATAGTACTTAACCTGTATCTTAACAATGTTTATTCAGTGCTTCAACAGTACTTTATGAATGTTATATATTTATTTCACTTATTTATTAGCAGTGAGTATTTTTTTCTTATAATTATTATTCTTAATATTATATTATATCTGTAAGTGATAGCTGTACATTATAAAAAAGAAACTGACTTCTATTAATGCCTGCATACCATTATTGTAAGTAAACTCAGTCAGTAATAATGAATCTGTTCAGTTATCTTATTTATTTAAGTAGTAACAATGTAAATAATACTTTAAAGTTTGATTTTAATGTTCTATCTGCTTCTTTATTTACAGGTAAAAGACTGTATTAAGTTTGCATTTTACCTTTAAGTGATAATATATCTTTAATCAGAATATACTGATAAAGACTGACTCTCTGTCAGAAATAATGCTCTTTAATACTTTATACTGATATACAATTTTATTAAAGAACAATTCAGTTAGCTCTACAGCAGTAATTATCTCTATAATATAGATATATCTTATCATTTTTATATAGTGATCAACTACTACTGAAATTACATTATAGATGCATCTTCTTTACTTACTTAATGACAGTTCTATTATAAAGTTTATAGTAACTTTCTGCTACAGCTCTTTTAATTAAAAAAGCACTTTTATCTTTTTATATAAATGATGTCTGAGTACTTTTACTCTTTAACAAATATTACATAATGTAATATAGTCTTAAACATTCTTACTTATATTAAATCAGTAGTACTTGTAATTTAATTAATTTAAAAGTTATTTTAACTCTGAAGTGTCTCACTAAAACATCATTATAATAGTGCTTTAAAAACTCTACTTTAATAGACTCTTCTTTCAGAATATAGATTTGTTTCTAGTGTATAAAAAG
The DNA here is from genome assembly GCA_965277795.1 of Lapillicoccus sp. Taxonomy (GTDB): domain Bacteria; phylum Actinomycetota; class Actinomycetes; order Actinomycetales; family Dermatophilaceae; genus Lapillicoccus. The sequence goes on along the minus strand of OZ255840.1, from coordinate 5,450,181 downwards.
GTTGCTAAAAATAGTTTACAGGTTAGACTTCTCAGTATATTCTCTTTACTTACTTTATTTTTTAACAGCCTTCTTTTACTTTTATATAAATAAGTCTTAACTCTGAAGAGTTTAAATTAGGTCTATTAGATCTTTATTAAAAACATTTAATACTGTTTTATATATAATGAACTCTCTCATTATTATATATAAAATAAGTTATTTGTAATTAAAGATTTCAGTAATAAAGTTAAGCTGACATCTTTCTATTACTTTTTAAGATTTTAATTTTAAGTTTGAGGTTTTTACATCTGATAAAATCTTTTACTCCAGCTATTACTTTTTTTATAGTAGAAGAAAATACAGATGTAAAGACAGATGCTATTATAATAAGCTTTTTTTAAAGTATAAAAAGAAGCTTCTTTACTGTTTTATTAATATCTTTATAGTTCAGGCATCTTAAAAATGTATTAATAAGATTCATCTTTTTTAATCTATGTGTAATAATAAAGTTAAAAGCAGTAAGTTTTATAGTTCATTATACTTATCTACTATTTAAAACTTTTACCTTTATAAAATTTTAAAGATTATTCATGAGCTTGCTCATATTAAATCTTTATAGGGGTTTTAAATCATGTTTCAGCTGCTAGTAGAGCAGATTTTTCCACTTTAGAGATGATTTATTCCCTCTTTAAGACTAGACTCACTGTGATCTTAACACAACTGCAAATTCTGCATTTTAACTATAGTACAGTTACTATAAACTACTCTTTCTGTAGTTCTTATAGATGTTCAAAGCCTGCTGCTGAATTCAGCCACACAGGCTGTCAGAATCTGAAAATCTGTTCAGCAATAAGTGTCAGGATCATGCAGAGCAAGTCATGCAGATATGGTGACAAAGAACATTAATTGTAAGGAGCCATATGGGCGAGTGAGCAGTCTACTATATAGGGGTGAGCCGCGCTAGGCCCAACCAGGCGCTAGCGCACACCACTGAGTAAACCATGCCTGAACGCTGTCATGCTCCTAACAATAAGACTGTTTCTTGCCTTTAAATATAGCTGTTTCTCACTATTTAATAAAGCTGTTTCTTGCCTTCTTTCTCACTATTTAATAAGACCATTTCTCACTATCTAGTATAGTCATTTTCTCATCTTCTAATAAGGCTGTTTCTTGCCTTCTAATGAGTATACATTCAGATAGACTTCAACTTAATTTATATAGATCTTAACTCAATTTACATAGATTCTACTCAGTTAATTAGACCTCTGATAGTTAGTTGTACTGATTAGATTCCTTAGCTGACTGGTTATAATTAGATATAGTTAACAATATAAACATGCTTTTAAATTAAGTTTAATGTTTATACAAGTGAAGAAATCTTTCTTAAATAGAGTTAGCTACATAAATAAGCCTTTTGCATATATATGCAGAAAAACATTCCTTTAAAATTTTTAAATTGTAAAGTAGACAGCATGCAGTCAACTTTAGAGTCATTTATAGAGGTGATTTTAAGTTTAAGAATAAACTTACATAATGAAGACATTAAATTTAATAAGAAAATATCTATTACTATAACTATGTTGTACACCTGTAACTATTTACTTTATAAGAGTATTCACTCTATAAGAGGTAGCAGGTTTTAAACTTTAATAAATATGTAAAATTATGTCAATTTCAGCCTTAATAACAAATACATCAGTATAAAACTTATAATTAAACTTAAATATATTTAAAATGACCAGTTAGCTGCTTAAAAGACTTAAGTATATTTAGATTAAATGTAAGTCAGCTAAGAAATTCAGTTATATAACTAACTATTAAAGGTCTAGTTAACTGAATAAGCTTTATGTAAATTGAGTTAAGATCTATATAGATTAAGTTGAGATGTATTTAAATATGTACCTGCCTTCTAATAAGATCATTCTCTCACTTTCTAATAAGACTGTTTTTTATCTTCTTTTTCACTGTTTAATATAGCTGTTTCTCATCTTCTTTCTTACTGTTTAATATAGCTGTTTCTCATCTTCTTTCTCACTGTTTAATATAGCTGTTTCTTATCTTCTTTCTCATCTTCTTTCTCACTGTCTAATAAGGCTGTTTTCTCATCTTCTAATATAATTGCTTTCTCACCTTCTAATATAGTCACTTTTTTACCTTCTAATAAGACCATTTCTTACCTTTTAATATAATCATTTTCTCACCATCTAATATAACTGTTTTCTTGCCTTTAAATCCTTTATAACTGTGAATTCAGACTGGCTTTTAAGCACTTATTACAGGACTTAAAAATGGGCTGTTACAGATGCAATTTCAGTACATTAACTGCAACTCTCTACTAAGTGCTGACAATCTATCAGCTTAGAATAGATTATAATTCTCAAGTTAATAAGTCAGAATTGAACATCTGTTAAGTAGAGACTTACTTAAATGTAGATATAATTATAATAGAATAGTGAGTGAGACTATAACTACTAAGTTATAAAGATTAAATTTAGAGAGTGTTTACACTTAATATATAAATTCTGCACTATAAACATATATAAAATTATACAGTTATATAAGTGCTTATGCAGTACAGCACAGTGCACTATACTGTAACACTATAAGAATCTAAAAATTAATAAGAAAAATCTGCTAACTCTGTTTAAAGATAACTTTATTACTAATTAGCTGCCTGTATATAAAATAAATAAGTTCTTTTTTATAAACTTAAACAATGTTCTAAACTGTTAAGATTTTCTAAACACAGATTTAATTAAGTTTAATAATGAAAATTAACTGTCTTAAACTGTTATAATGTTTAATCTGCTTCTTTTTCTCTTCTTAACTATTAGTTTTAGTATATATATAAACTATATATTTATATCTTACTTTATTTCACATTGCTATAAACTCTGTTATATATCTTCTTAAAATTGAAGATACTATAGTCTTACACTCTGTAAATTTTAACATGTTTTTTATAGCATTTATTGCAGACAACTCTATTTTTGAATAAAATTTAAAACTTATTTTTTGAATAGCATTTCTGAGGCTATTTCTGTACAGAGATAGTGATTTTTATAAATAGAAAAAGAAGATTATCAGTCTGAGTAATTAGATTCATCACTTATTAAAATATAAAGATGACTGATTTACTTATTATTTTTATTTTTACTATTACATCTTTAACTACTTATTGTTGAATAGGCAGGGCTATGTTGGTTTTTGTAGGGCAAGTGACTGAACAACTAGATAATATGCTCTCTAATAGATATAATGAGTATAATAATTGATAGTAGTATTTTCAGTGTTAGTAGTGAAAGTTGTACAAAGTGTATGACAATCTCTGCAATGAGACACTAGTTCTAAAGCAGGTGACTAGCTGAGCTCAGTCAGTAAGTCAGCTGATGTAATGACTCTTATATTCAATACTTTTCCTGAGTCAGTATACTGCTGCTCCCTCTAACACCATAAACTCTGTAGTCTATATATCCTCTGCCACTCAAGAGCACTCAGTGATTTCCTTATTAAAAACTCAGTGAGAAAAGAGTGAGATTAATAGTCTAAATACTTCCTTGAAGACATCTCTTCCTGACTGATCTGTAATAAGGTGTTGTCCTAAATGATTGATAAGGTGTCACATTTGTACAGTGTGCTTCTGCTGTTACAATTCTAGTTCTTCTCATCATTTATTGAACATTGATTGTGTATAATAGGCATTACTTCCAATTTTGTTCAATGTTTGATGAACATTGACTGTGGCAACACTTTAGTGAATTCATTCACAAGTTGTTCCTTTGTGAATACTCATTTCATGCATATGTAGTTGTCCTGTACCAGTTCCCTAACATAATGATGTTGAATGTCAATATGTTTTGTTCATTTGTGGTACTCTGCATTCTTAATGAGGTTCAGGCTGGCCTGATTGTCTCTCAAAATTTGTACAGACACTGGCAGTTGATCTATAGATAGTTCAATAAGGAACTGTTGAAGCCATACTGCTTGCCTGGCGGCATGGTCAATGGCAATGTACTCAGCTTCAGTAGTAGAAGTTGAGACTGTACATTGCTTCTTTAAATATCATGATATTACACCTCTTACTAGGAAGAAACAATATCTCATTGTAGACTTCCTTTCACTGATGTCTTCAGTGAAGTTGCTGTCTGCATAATCTAAGATCATTAGTAGATGTCATGTGTCATTGTACAAACTGTTATAGTGAATTTCTAGATTCATTGTTCTCTTAAGGTATTGCAGAACTCTTCTAATTGCTTTAATGTGGTCAATTCAAGAATCTGAACATTGCTGAGACAAGTAACTGACCACAAAGATGATATCAAAGCAAGTCTCACAGGCAATATATAGTAGCTTTTCAATGAGTCATTAGTATGTGGTGATTTCAGTATAATCTCTATCATTCTCTTCCTTCAATGTGATGTACAATCCTGGTACCATTGGGATTGACACAGCGTTACAAGATAGCAGGCTTTCTTCCAGTAATACATCTCAAATGTATAAAGTCTGATTCAGCATCAATAACCTCTTAAGTTGATGGTAAATGATTCACATTTCAATAATCATTCTGGCTTCTCTGAGATCCTTCATATTGAATTTCTTACTGAGAACTCTCTTAGCTTCCTTGATGAGTTCTATCAATGTTGCTGCAATGAGAAGATTGTTCACATAGATGCTGACTATAATGAATTCTGATTTGTACAAAGTGATCATAATGCTTCTGTCTGCTAGCATAGGCTTATATTCTTGATTCTTTCAGAATGCAACCAGTTTCTTGTTTCATAAGTGTACTGATTGCTTCAATCTGTACAAGCTCTTAACAATTCATTATATAAACTCTGTACATTCTTGTTGTATGTCTGCTCCCTCTGAAATTCTCATATAGATCTCTTGTCCCTCCACTTCTAGATTGCTGACTAAGTAAGCTGTTACAACATCCATTTGATGCAGTTTAAGATTCAATGCAGCAACAATAGTGAGATATATTCTCAGAAATTCCTTTTATACAGTTGGGGCAAATATTTTCTTATAGTCAATACTCTCTTATTGTGAGAATTCTTAGGCAATTAGACAGGCCTTGTACTTCTCTATTAGACCATTCTCATTGTACTTAATCTTAAACACTCATTTGCAACTAATAGGCTTTCATTCTTCTGGTAGCTTGTTAAGCTTTCATATGTCATGTGACTGCAAGCTTTTCAGTTCAGTCTGAATAGCATCTTGCCATTCCCTTCTATAAATAAGGTCAGTTAGTGCCTCTCTGTAGGTCTTTAGTTCTTCTATCTTTTTATATAAACTGGTCTTCTCTAGGCTCATCAGCTTAAGCCTCTTGTTTGAAACATATACCTCTTCAATGTCTGACTCTGTTGACCTCAATTAATTATGTAGTGTGTTTTCACCAGCTACTGATTCTATAGAGTGCAAGAGTTTCACTTCTTTGTACAATACTTGAAATCTGCTCATTGTCATACTCTCTTGAGGAATCTCATCTCTCAAGTATGACACCTTTTACATGCTGCAACCTATTGAATCTTAAGTAGCTATCAACTTGATCACACTTAAGCCAGCTATTTCCCTCACATATAGTTTATACAGGTCATTCACAGCTGTTAGATCAGATAGACAACAGCTATTCCTCACTGTTCTATAAGTGTGTAACTTTGAGTCAGTGAGACTTCCAGCTCAAGCATCTTCTCTTATCAGTGTGAGAATGCCCCATTCACCTGACTCTATCACATTGATTATTAGCTTCTCAACATTCTCTCTAGAATGTCCCCAGCTGATTTTGAAAAAATCACCCTCACAGTTTTATTAAGGGTGCTCTCATATCTTAAGACAGGTGTGGCAGTTGCATCTGTATTCACAGCTTTATATGACTTCACCACCTCCTCAGTGTTTCATTGTATTGATTTTTCAAGATGTAGTTGACCTCTGAGGTATGAAGCATCTGAAGCAATACAATTAGCATTCTTAGTTCTAATAGAGTGTAAAGGGAACTTGTTGAGCAGATAGACTCCAGATGTTGACTCATCAATAGTGACTGATGACATCTCATAAACTGAGCATTGTTGTGAACTTCATATTCTATATTTCTTGATAGATTCAGTATATTTCAGAAATATGCTGGTTCAAGTACATTTAATGTCAGATTTGATCCTCTT